>NZ_JAAHTB010000063.1 GCF_010692745.1 Methylobacterium sp. BTF04 | reverse complement strand
GCTCTTGGGACCGTTGAGGGTCGCCGCGTCCTTCTCGGTAACGCGAAATTCCTCGCCGGGGAGAACGTTGCCACGGCGGACCTTGATGCCATGGCCGACGAACTGCGCCGGGACGGGGCCACCGCGATCTACGCCGCCATCGACGGGCGTATCGCGGGCGTCATCGCCATCGCCGACCCGGTCAAGGCGACGACCGCCGAGGCGCTGGCAGGCCTCAAGGAGGAACGCATCCGCGTGGTCATGCTGACCGGCGACAACCGCACCACCGCGGAAGCCGTCGCCCGGCAACTCGGGATCGACGAGGTCGAGGCCGACGTGCTGCCCGACCGGAAGGCCGCGGTGGTCGAGCGCCACAAAGCGGCGGGCCAGGTCGTCGCCATGGCGGGGGACGGGGTCAACGACGCGCCCGCGCTGGCCTCGGCGGACGTCGGCATCGCCATGGGGACCGGCACGGACGTCGCCATCGAGAGCGCCGGCATCACCCTGCTCAAGGGGGACCTGACGGGCATCGTGCGGGCGCGCCGGCTGTCGCGCGCCGTCATGGGCAACATCCGGCAGAACCTGTTCTTCGCCTTCGCCTACAACGCCGCCGGCATCCCCATTGCGGCCGGGGTGCTTTACCCGAGCTTCGGACTTCTGCTGTCCCCCATCATTGCGGCGGCGGCGATGTCGCTCTCCTCCGTCAGCGTGATCGGGAATGCCCTGCGGCTGCGAACGGTTCGGTTGTGATGAAAGGTATGATCTGATGAATGGAATGGCATCAAAAAATCTGACTGGAATTAAAAAAGCTTAGCTTCTTGCAATATATTATGATCGGTGATTTAGATATGAGATTAAATTTGAAAATTTAGCTAGGCATTATAAAAACACAATGGTATACTTGATTTTATCAAAGTATTCTGAAAAACGGCATGCCGTGAAATTATAATGGCAGTAAGCTCGGGGCATGTGATGCCCGGTTGGTGATCGGTGACAAGACAATGTACGCGATGGTGTTAAATAGCCTTCGGGCTCCGCTCGAATGGACCGAACTGCCGGATCGCATGCCCGGTACTGGCCAAATCCGCGTCCAAATCGCGGCGTGCGGAGTCTGTCGGACAGACTTGCATGTGGTCGATGGCGAACTGCCCGATCCGATCGTGCCGATCATACCGGGCCATGAGATCGTCGGGCGGATCGATGCCATCGGTACCGGGGTTGCCGGCCTCCGCATGGGCGAGCGGGTCGGAATACCCTGGCTCGGGCACACCTGCGGCATCTGTCCCTACTGCGAGAGCGGCCATGAGAACCTGTGCGACGATCCCCTTTTCACTGGCTACACGCGCGATGGCGGATTCGCGACGGCCGTGATCGCCGATGCACGTTTCGCGTTCCCGCTTGGAGAGACCGGAGGCGACGCGGAACTCGCCCCACTGCTCTGTGCCGGCCTGATCGGCTGGCGGTCGCTGGGGATCGCGGGCGCCGGCAAGAGGCTCGGCCTCTACGGCTTCGGCGCTGCCGCCCACATCATCGCGCAGGTCGCGCACGACGAAGGGCGAGCGGTCTTCGCTTTCACACGTCCGGGCGACGTCGCCACACAGGCTTTCGCACGGAGCCTCGGCGCCGTTTGGTCCGGCGGGTCTGATGAGATACCGCCGGAGCCGCTTGACGCGGCTATCATATTCGCCCCCGTCGGGGACCTCGTCCCGCTGGCGTTGAAGACTGTGCGCAAAGGCGGCCGGGTTGTCTGCGCCGGCATCCACATGAGCGACGTGCCGAGCTTTCCCTATCAATTACTCTGGGAGGAGAGACAGCTCGTGTCCGTCGCCAACCTGACGCGCCAGGACGGGCTCGACTTTTTGAGCCGCGCTTTGAAGATGAACCTCGCCGTCAAGACGACGCTCTATCCCCTCCGGCAAGCCAACCAGGCCCTCGCGGACCTAAGGGCGGGCCGCTTCGAAGGTGCCGCCGTTCTGGTTCCGTGAACCTAAAGGCTTTAGGCGGACACGGCGATTTCACTCAGGTGCCGGAGCACACCGGGGAGCGCTTCCGGAAGGTCCTCGGCGATGAGACCTGGGCCGACAGCCGTCGCAGTTTCGCCGTGTAGCCAAACTGCCGCCGACGCGGCTCGAAATGGATCTAGTCCCTGCGCGAGCAGTCCCGCGACTAGCCCCGTCAGAACGTCTCCGCTTCCTCCGGTCGCCAGATTCGCCGGGGCGTTTGCGTTGATGACGGCCCGCCCCGCCGGATCCGCAATAACGGTATCGCCACCCTTCAGCACCACCACGGCCCGGCTTCGTTCGGCCGCGCGGCGCACCCTGCAGAGCTTATCCCCCGACGGGTCGAAGATCCTCGCGAACTCGCCGTCATGCGGGGTAATCACGCACGGCCCCGCGATCGCTCCGAAAAGCGTCTCCGGATCGGAAGCGAACGACGTGATGGCATCGGCATCGATGACGACGGGGCGCTTGGTCGCGAGCGCTGCCAGTACGGCCCTTCTCGTCTCGTCACCGACGCCAGCGCCCGGCCCGATCGCGAACGCGTTGCGACGGGGATCGGAGAGCAAGGCCTCGAAGTCGCCGATGTCGTGAATCGGAAGGACCATCACGCCCGTCAGCGAGGTGGCATAGACTGCCCAGACCTCGGCCGGCGCCCCCAGTGTCACCAGCCCTGCCCCGACCCGCATGGCGGCCCGAGCCGTCAGTCGGCTGGCGCCGGTGACGTCCCGTCCGCCCAGCACGAGCACGTGCCCGCGCTGATACTTGTTTCCCTCGGGGTCCGGCCGAGGATATGCGGGGCTCCATAATGCCGGTCCATTCTCGAAGGCCAGAGGGGCTATACACTCCAGCGCCGTGGGAGGGGTGCCGATATCGGCGAGGATGACCTCTCCGCAGAGGCGGCGGCCGGGAAACAGAAGATGCCCAGGTTTCCTGCGGAAAAAGGTAACCGTGACGACCGCCTGGGCTGCGATGCCGAGCACCGTGCCCGTCGCCCCATCAAGCCCGCTCGGCACGTCGATCGCGCATAGCGCAGTCTTACGGGCGATGAGCGTCTCGATCATGTCGCGCGCGATGCCGTCGACAGGCCGCGACAGGCCGGCTCCGAAGATCGCATCGACGACGAGATGGCAATGATTCAGCAGCTCTCCCGAGAACGGTTCGACTGGCCCCGTCCAAAGAGCGGCGTGGTGCGCGGCATCTCCTCCGAGATCGGCGCGAGAACCGAGCAACGCGAGCCGAACCGGCCAGCCGCCTGTCATCAGGTGACGCGCGGCGGCGAAGCCATCACCACCATTGTTGCCGGGACCGCATAGAACCAGGATCGGCTGCGCGCCCCAGCGTTTGCGAACGGCGTCCGCGACCGCCCTTCCTGCTGCCTCCATCAAGGCGATGCCGCTGATCCCAGCAGCGATCGAGGCACGGTCGGCAAGTGCCATCTCCTGCGGTGTCAGCAGCACGTTCAGGTTCGACTCGAAACCGCCCATTGCTATCCCAGCCTTTCACAACCTGCTCTTCGGCGCACCGGGGTGCATGCGTGGCGGCCATCCAGCTGCGGTCCGTAGACGTCCCCGTGGCCTCGAATCGCGAAGTCTAAGTCCAAGACACGAAAAATCGAGCGATCTAAAAATGACGACCGGGAATGCAAAAATACCCATCTCTCCACGTAGAATATGGTCTCTTGACCTCTACAACCAGCGGACCGCTTCGTTATCGCATAGTCGCAATTCAAAATTGACGCTCTATCGGATCGATCCTTTATGCGTTTCATCGGTTATTACACGTGTGTGCTTCCTCTGACGAATAGCGACAGAAACTCGTCGGCGAGTGCTGTCTGCGGGTACGACGAACGCAGGTGAGATGGCTCATCAGAATTGATCTAGATCAATGTTGGCATGCTCAAAAGCGTGTCATGGAATAAAAACAATCTGTATTTAAGGGCAGTAGCGTTATGGCCTATTCGAGCATCAACCCATCTGATGGAACAATCCTCAAGACCTTCGAGGAACTGACCGACCGTGAGCTAGAGACCAAGCTGGCGGTTGCTGCGACCTGTTTCGCTGCCTGGCGTCTCAAGACCTATGCCGAGCGCGGTGTCATCGTCGCCAGGGCGGCGGCATTGATGCGCGAACAGGCAGAGGCTCTCGCGCGAACGATGACTCTCGAAATGGGCAAGCGGATTTCCGAGGCCCGTGGGGAAGTCGGGTTCAGCGCGGATATCCTCGACTACTATGCCAGGAACGCCGAACGCTTCCTCGCTCCGCAGAAACTCCACCCGGCCATCGGGGAGGCCCATATGGAGAGCAGCCCCATCGGCGTGATCTTCGGCGTCGAGCCCTGGAACTTCCCCTATTACCAGCTCGCGCGAGTTGCCGGCCCGCACCTGATGGCGGGCAATGTCCTGATGGTGAAGCACGCGGCCTGCGTGCCGCAATGCGCGATCGCCTTCGAGGCGCTTTGGACCGAGGCGGGTGCGCCGCCCGGCCTCTACACCAACTTGCTGATCTCGCACGAACAGTCCGACACGGTCATCGACGATCCGCGGATCAAGGGCGTCGCGCTGACAGGAAGCGTCCCGGCCGGCCGGAGCATCGCCGCGCGGGCGGGCCGGAACCTCAAGCCATCCTCGATGGAACTCGGGGGCAGCGACGCGTTCATCGTGCTGGAGGACGCCGACCTCGACCACACCGTCCCGTGGGCCGTCTGGGGCCGGATGTACAATGCCGGTCAGACCTGCTGCGCGGCGAAGCGCTTCATCGTGGTCGAGCCGCTGGCGGACGCCTTCCTGGAGCGGTTCGGCGCGGCGCTCCGCGTCCTGAAGGCCGGTGATCCCCTGGATGAGGCCACGACGCTGGGCCCGCTCTCCTCCGAGCCGGCCCTGCTGCAACTCCTCGATCAGGTCGGTCGCGCGGTCTCGGAGGGCGCCAGGCTGGTCATGGGCGGCAGGCGCATCGATCGTCCGGGATGCTACATGGAGCCGACGATCCTGACCGGGGTCGAGCCCACGAACCCGGCCTTCCGCGACGAATTCTTCGGGCCCGTGGCGATGGTCTTCCGGGTCAAGGACGAGGATGCGGCCATCGCCCTCGCCAACGATTCCGATTTTGGCCTGGGCGGTTCCGTGTTCACGAGGGACATCGCACGCGGCAAGCGGGTGGCGAGCCGCGTCGAGACCGGGATGATGTTCGTGAACAACATCTCCTGGTCCGATGCCGAACTGCCGTTCGGCGGCATCAAGGATTCCGGCTTCGGGCGCGAGCTCGGCGACATGGGCATCCAAGAATTCGTGAACAAGAAACTCGTCCGATACACCGACGTCTCGGCGCCGGCCTGATCGCGGCCTGCTCAGGTACGCGCCCGGCGGAAATCGCCTCATCTCCCGCGCGCAGACAGACAACGCTCGTCCGAACCTCCGGCCGACCGAACGGAACGGGACAGTCCATGTACGTTAACGTCGCGATCCTCAAGGAAACCCGGCCGCACGAGCGACGGGTTGCGCTGGTTCCCTCCGTCACGGCCAAGCTAATCGCGCTTGGGGCGAAGCTGCACATGCAGTCGGGCGCGGGCGACGGGATCATGCTGGCCGATGGCGCCTACGCGCATGTCGTCTTCGTCGACGATCCCCTGACCCTCGTGGCCGATGCCGACTTGGTGCTGGCGGTGCAGCCGCCAGCCCCGGAGGTGATCGACGCGATGAAGGACGGCGCCGTCCTGATCTCCTTCATCTACGCCGAGAAGGAGCCGGCGCTGGTGCAGCGCCTGCTCGAACGCCGGATCACCTGCTTCGCCATGGAGCGGATCCCGCGCATCACGCGGGCGCAGGCGATGGATGCGCTGTCGAGCCAGTCGGCGCTCGCCGGCTATTGCGCGGTGGCGCTTGGCGCCACCCACCTCGCCCGCATCCTGCCCAAGATCACCACGGCGGCCGGCGCCATCGGGCCTGCCAAGGTGCTGGTGATGGGCCTCGGCGTGGCAGGCCTGGAGGCAATCGCAACCGCGCATCGGCTCGGCGCGGTGGTCGAGGGCTACGACGTGCGCCCGGAAACCAGGGAGCAGGCCCTCTCGCTCGGCGCGACGTTTGTGGAGACCGGGGTCGATGCCGGCGGCGAGGGCGGCTATGCCCGCGCCCTCGACGCCGAGGAGACGGCCAAGGTCGCCGCCGCGCTGACCAAGCACATCCAGCGCTCGGACTTGGTCATCACCACGGCCGCGATCCCCGGGCGCCCGTCGCCAAAGCTCATCAGCAAAGCTCAGGTTGCGGGCATGAAGCCGGGCGCGGTGATCGTCGACCTCTCGGCCGAGGGCGGCGGCAATTGCGAGGACACGCTGCCAGGCGAGACCGCGCGGATCGGGCCGGTGACCATCGTCGCGCCGCTCAACGTGCCGTCGCTCCTCGCCGAGGATGCGAGCGAACTCTACGCCAAGAACCAGTACAATCTCATCGCGCTAATGATGAAGGACAACATCATCACCATCGATTGGGACGACGAGGTTCTGGCCAGGACCGTCCTCACTCATGCGGGCCAGGTGAAGATCGTCGCCGCCAAGGCGGAGGCCGAGCCCGGCCTCGTAGCCGTCAAGGCCGCGTAAACCGACGCCGCGCACAAGGAACCCTTCTGATGGCCATCACCGGCTTCGTCGCCCTGTACATCTTCATGCTCGCCGCCTTCGCCGGCTGGGTCATCATCGGCCGGGTGCCGGCGATTCTTCACACGCCGCTGATGTCGGGCTCCAACTTCGTCCACGGCATCGTCGTGGTCGGCGGCCTGTTCGCCCTGCTGAACGCGAGCTCGGTGCTTGAGCAGGCGATCGGGTTCTTCGCCGTCCTCATGGGGGCGGGCAACGCAGCCGGCGGTTACGCCGTCACCGACAGGATGCTGGCGATGTTCAAGCCGAGCGCGCCGGCACCCATTGCGTCGCAGAAGAAGAGCTGAGGAGCCGTCATGCCCCTACTCGTGCCCCAACTTGCCATCGGCGCAGCCGATCTCGCGGCGGCCTTCCTGTTCCTGTTCGGGCTGAAGCGGATGTCGTCGCCGGTGACGGCGCCGTCCGGCATCTTCGTCGCCGGGATCGGCATGTTGGTAGCCGTCCTGGCGAGCTTCCTCTACGTCTTCGCCGTCGGCGACGCCGCCAAGCCCTATCTGATGGTCAATGTCGGGCTCGCCGTCACGGCGCTCGCCATCGGCGGCGGCCTCGCCTGGTGGGCCGGCCGAACGGTCGCCATGACGGCGATGCCGCAGATGGTGGCGCTCTACAACAGCATGGGCGCCGGCGCAGCCGGCGCCATCGCCGCGGTCGAGCTGTTCGGCAACGCCGCGCCCGGTGCGACACGGTTGGTCGTCACCCTGTTGGGCGCGCTGATCGGCGCCGTCTCGTTCTCGGGTTCGCTGATCGCCTGGGCCAAGCTCCAAGGCGTGATCAAGAAGCCGCTGCGCGTGAAGGGCCAGCAGATCCTGAACGCCCTCGTGCTCGCCGCGACCCTCGCCGTCGGCGGCTACATGGTCTTCGTCGGAGAATCCGGCGCCGCACCGCTGATCCCGATGCCGCACCTCATCGGCTTGTTCTTCGGCTTAGCGCTCGCCTTCGGCATCCTGATGACACTGCCGATCGGCGGTGCCGACATGCCGGTGGTGATCTCGATCTTCAACGCCTTCACCGGGCTCGCCGTCGGATTGGAAGGCTTCGTGCTCCAGAACCCGGCCCTGATGATCGCCGGCATGGTGGTGGGCGCAGCGGGGCTCCTGCTGACGCTGATCATGGCCAAGGCGATGAACCGCTCTGTCGCCAACGTCCTGTTCACGAATTTCGGCGCGGTGCCGAAGCAGACTCAGGGCGCGATGACGGGCAGCTTGAAGCCCGTGGACGCCGCCGATGCCGGCATCGCCATGCGCTACGCCGCCTCTGTCATCATCGTGCCCGGCTACGGGCTGGCCGTCGCGCAGGGACAGCAGAAGCTCTACGAGTTCGTGAAAATCTTGCAGGCGGCCGGCGTCTCCGTCCGGTTCGCGGTGCATCCGGTGGCCGGGCGCATGCCCGGCCAGATGGACGTGCTCCTGGCCGAGGCCGGCGTGCCCTACGACCTCATCTTCCAGCTCGAAGACATTAACGATGCCTTCGCCACCACCGACGTCGCCCTCGTCATCGGCGCCAACGACGTAGTCAACCCGGCCGCGCGGACCGACAAGTTATCGCCGATCTTCGGCATGCCAATCCTGAACGCCGACAAGGCGAAGACGGTCTACGTGGTGAAGCGCGGGCAGGGCAAAGGCTATGCCGGCATTCAGAACGCGCTGTTCTACGACGACAATTGCGACATGGTATACGGCGACGCCCAGGCGGTGCTGATCAAGATGATCGAAGCCGTTCGCGGCCTCGGCTTCGCCGCCGCTGCCTGATTCAACATCCTTCCCTCAAGACCGGAGCCGCTCCATGGCCACCACGATGCATGCGGCCGTCGTCGAACAGTTCGGCAAGCCCCTGGTGTTCCAAGACGTGGCGATCCCGACCCCGGGCCCCGGTCAGATCCTGGTCAAGACCGAGGCTTGCGGCGTCTGCCACACCGATCTCCATGCGGCTAACGGCGACTGGCCCGTGAAGCCGAACCTGCCCTTCATTCCCGGCCACGAGGGCATCGGCCGCGTCGTCGCCGTCGGCGCTGGCGTCACTATCGTCAGGGAAGGCGACCGGGTGGGCGTACCCTGGCTCTACTCCGCCTGCGGACATTGCGAGCATTGCCTGTCCGCCTGGGAGACCGTCTGCGGTGAGGCGGAGTTCGGCGGCTACACCAAGAATGGCGGCTTTGCCGAATACATCCTCGCCGACCCAGACTACGTCGCCCACATCCCGGCCGGCCTCTCGCCCGCCGAAGCCGCGCCGCTGATCTGTGCCGGCATCACCACCTACAAGGGAATCAAGGTCGCTGACGTGCGGCCCGGTGAATGGGTCGCCATCTCCGGGGCCGGCGGCCTCGGGCATCTGGCGATTCAATACGCCAAGGCGATGGGGCTTCAGGTCTGCGCCATCGACATCGACGACGGCAAGCTCGCCCACGCGGCACGTCTCGGCGCCGACCTCGTTGTCAACGCCAAAGCCGACGATGCGGTCGAGACCGTGAGACGCGGCACCGACGGCGGCGCGCACGGCGTGCTCATCACCGCGCCCTCGCTCGGGGCCTTCAAGCAGGGCATCGGCATGGCGCGCAAGCGCGGCACCTGCGTCCTGGTCGGGCTGCCGCCGGGCGACTTCCCGGTGCCGCTCTTCGACGTGGTCGCCAACTGCATCACCATCCGCGGCTCATTCGTCGGCACCCGTGAGGACATGGCCGAAGCGCTCGCCTTTGCCGCCGCCGGAAAGGTGAAGGCCGACATCGAGATCCAGCCCCTCTCGGCGATCAACACGGTGTTCAACCGGCTGGAGCACGGCGATGTGGCCTCGCGGATCGTACTGGAATTCGGGGCGGGGTGACCTTTCCATGCACAATGCCGGAGAACCACCAGATCAGGGCAATCCCAGTCCCCGATCAACTCATGGCGAAGGCACGCTCTTACTTTCGAAGCGATATGCAGGTCGTCCGATATCCAAATCCTCACCCTGTCCATGACCCGCTCGGGATCAAGGCTGCCATGACCCCGTTCGAGGTTTGTCTTGCGTAAGTAATTTCCGAGTCTGTGATTTCAGGCCCGTCCAGGGGCATCGTGTCTTGTGCCAATGCTCCGGCGCCATGCGGTTCACCCCCACCGGGATCGTGGACACGCCCATAACTGCAGGGAACCGCCATGCTGAACGCCGTCTCGTCGCTCAAAGGGTTTGGAATCCGGGCCAAGGATGGCAGCCTTGGGACCGTCAGTGATTTCCTATTTGATGACAGCACCTGGAAGGTGCGCTGGATGGTCGTCGATACCGGACGCTGGCTGACCGGGCGCAAGGTCCTGGTCCATCCTTCGGCTGTGGTTTCCGCCGAGTATGGGGCAAGGGAACTGAACGTCGCGCTGACGAAAGCCCAGGTCGAGGAGAGTCCCGACATCGCGCGGGACAGACCGATCTCTCAACAGATGCAGAATGATCTCTACGGCTACTATGGCTGGGATCCACTCTGGGGGGGAGGGATGTCCGGCGCCGGGATTTATGGCGGGTCCATGTACGGCGGCCGAATCGGTGCGATCGCTTCCCCCTTGTCGGCACCCGCATACTTCGGGAGGGAGGCCGTGCTGGAGGCCGAACGGGGCGAGACCAATCTTAATGAGGGCGACCCCCACCTTCGCAGCATCGCCGAGGTCACCGGTTACCACGTGCATGCGACGGACGGCGATATCGGGCACATCCAGGACGTCCTCGTCGACAGCGCAAGCTGGGTCGTCCGCTATTTCATCATCGACACCTCGAACTGGTGGTTCGGGCAGCACGTGCTGGTCTCGCCCTACGCGGTGAAGAGCGTGGAATGGTCCGATCGTCACGTCCGGCTGGACATCGAGAGGGGGCAGGTCAAGTCCAGCCCGCCTTGGAACCCGGCGCAAGCCATCAACGACGCATACGAGCGGCGGCTGCATGGCCACTACGACTGGCCCGGCTATGACTGGTGAGGGGTTGGGCGGCCCGATAAAGAACGGAGAAGAACGATGCAGGCCACACATCTCCGAGCCTTCGCGTTGAAGAACTCAGGTTTCGATGCGTTCCTGTATGCAGAGGTCGGCATGGAGCTGAACGGATCGACGCTCACGATCCTCTCGGTGCTTGCCCGGCTTGGCCAGGATCCGTGGAAGCGAGCGGCAGACTGGGCTGAACTGCCGAGGGCTGCCGCCATCGACGATCTTTCGCAAAGCATCGCCCAGATGCCTCTCATGCCGGCCGCGCTTGCCGGGAGCCGCGACATTGCCGCCCGGTTGGTCCAGCTCCTGCCAGGCATGCCGCTGGATGTTGTCCCGGCACGGGCTGGCGGTGCGAAGCCAGCAGGGGGAACGCCGAACTGGTTCACTTGGTGCAGTATCGTCATCTGGATGTTGCTGAACGTGCTGCTGATGCACAAGTCCGCGACCGACGGCGCCGTCCCGGTCGAGCGGCCGATGCCGGCTTCCGGGCCGACCGCGACGGCTCCTACGGTGCCGGTCCTTCCGACGAGCCAGGAAAGGACGTCCGGAGGATGAACGCCGGGCGGCCGCTGATCGTCGGGAACTGGAAGTTCAATGGGTTGGCGGCTCAGCTCAATGAAATCGCGAGCATCTCCGCATCCGTTTATGCCAAGCCGTTTGTAGCGGACGTGCTGATCTTTGTCCCGGCGACCCCGTTGTCCCAGGTAGCCTGCTGATCGGCGGTGCGAGCCTGCTGGCGGTGGACTTCGACGCCGTGCTCCGTTGCGTACCGAATCAGCGGCTCACTGCTGCGTAGTTTCCGACTCTCCCCGCGCTGACCGCGCACTGTCTAGCGCCCGGACGGGAGTGTTGTTGTGGGGCTGCCCCGACAGTCGAAGCTGGGGCCATGCTTGCTAGAGAACCGCAAGGAACAGCCGTCATGGCGAAGCCCACTGCCGAGCAGGCCAGAGAACCAGACGGCAAGCCGGTTTTTCCTCTGGATGGGGAGGATGACTTCAAATCATTGCCGCTGTCCGAAGTCGAGAAGCGGCTGGGCACGACGCCCGACGGGTTGAGCCAGGCCGAGGCCACGAAGCGGCTCGGTAAGTACGGTCCAAACGAGATTTCCGAAAAGAAGACCAACGCGATCCTGAAATTCCTTTCGTATTTCTGGGGACCGATCCCCTGGATGATCGAAGCGGCGGTGATCCTCTCGGGGGTTGTCCGGCATTGGCCGGACTTCATCATCATCCTGCTGCTGCTGGTTGCCAACGCCACGATCGGCTTCTGGGAGGAGCGGCAAGCTGGTAACGCCATCGAGGCGCTGAAGGCCAGGCTGGCGATCAAGGCCAGGGTGAAGCGCGACGGTCGGTGGGTCACGCCACCTGCCAAGGAGCTCGTACCCGGCGATGTCATCCGCCTGCGCCTGGGCGACATCGTGCCGGCCGATGCGCGCCTGCTGGAGGGCGACGAGATCTCCGTTGACCAATCGGCGCTGACCGGCGAGTCGCTGCCCACTGCAAAGAAGCCCGGCGAGCCCGTGTTCTCCGGCTCGATCATCCGGCGCGGCGAGATCGGCGCGGTGGTCTATGCCACGGGCGGCAAGACCTATTTCGGCAAGACCGCCCAACTCGTCGAGATGGCCCACACCACCAGCCACTTCCAGAAGGCCGTGCTCAAGATCGGCAACTACCTGATCGTGCTCGCGGTCGCGCTGGTCGCCGTCATCATCGGCGTCGGCATCTATCGCGGCGACCCTATCCTCACCACGCTGCAGTTTGCCCTGGTGCTGACGGTGGCCGCCATTCCGGTGGCGATGCCCACCGTGCTGTCCGTCACCATGGCGGTCGGCGCACGCCTGCTCGCCAAAAAGCAGGCGATCGTCAGCAAGCTCGTCGCCATCGAGGAATTGGCGGGCGTGGACATCCTGTGCGCCGACAAGACCGGCACCCTGACGCAGAACAAGCTCACGCTGGGAGACCCGTTCTGCGTCGGCGATGCGTCCGCGTCCGATGTCGTCCTCTTCGGCGCGCTGGCGTCGCGTGCGGACAACGACGACACCATCGACCTGGCCGTGCTCGCCGGCGTGAAGGACCGGGAGTCGCTGCAGGGCTACACTGCGCAGCACTTCCAGCCGTTCGACCCCATCCACAAACGCACGGAGGCGAGGGTCGAGGCCGCGGACGGCACGGTGTTCAAAGTCAGCAAGGGCGCGCCGCAGGTCATCCTGGAACTGGTGGGGAGCACTGGCGACGCGAAGGCTGCGGTGACGAAGGCCGTCGATAATTTCGCCATGCGCGGCTTCCGGGCACTCGGGGTGGCGCGGGCCGACGCCGACGGCACCTGGCAATTCATCGGCGTCCTACCGCTCTTCGATCCGCCGCGGGAGGACGCGAAGGCCACGATAGCCACAGCGCGCCGGATGGGCATCGAGATCAAAATGGTCACCGGCGATGCGCTGGCCATCGCGCGCGAGACCGCCAAGACCCTGGACATGGGCGCAGATATCCTCGACGGCGCGAGCCTGGGCGACTCACGGCACGACGAGACCGATGCGACAGCAAAGTCCATCGAGCAGGCGGACGGCTTCGCCCAGGTCTTCCCCGAGCACAAGTTCCACATCGTCGACACCCTGCAGACGCGCGGTCACATCGTCGGCATGACCGGCGACGGCGTGAACGACGCCCCGGCGCTGAAGAAGGCCGATTGCGGCATCGCCGTCTCGGGCGCCACCGATGCTGCACGCGCGGCGGCGTCGATCGTGCTGATGACGGTCGGGCTGTCGGTGATCATCGAGGCGGTGAAGGAGAGCCGGCGCATCTTCCAGCGGATGAACAGCTACGCGATCTACCGCATCGCCGAGACCCTGCGCGTGCTGCTCTTTATGACGCTGGCCATCCTGGTCTTCAACTTCTATCCGCTGACGGCGGTAATGATCGTCATGCTCGCACTGCTGAACGACGGCGCCATCCTGTCGATCGCCTACGACAACGTCCATTACCGGAACGTGCCCGAAGCCTGGAACATGCGCCTCGTTCTGGGCGTCTCGACGGTGCTGGGCGTGACGGGCGTCATCGCTGCGTTCGGGCTGTTCTATCTCGGCGAGCGCGTTCTCCACATCGACCGCGCGCACATCCAAACCATGATGTACCTGAAGTTATCGGTGGCCGGGCATCTGACGATCTTCCTGACCCGCACGCGCGGCCCGTTTTGGTCGATCCGTCCCGCGCGCATCCTGTGGGGCGCCGTGCTGGGCACGCAGGTGATCGCGACCTGCATTGCGATCTTCGGTTTCGGCCTCGTGACGCCGCTGGCTTGGTACTGGGCTCTGCTCGTCTGGGGCTGGGCCTTGGCGTGGTTCCTCGTGAACGACCGGGCGAAGCTGCTCACCTACTGGCTGCTCGATCGTGTCCGCCCGGACATCAAGGCTGCCGCCATTGAACCGGAGACCGCGCCAAAGACTGTGCCAGTGGCCTCAGTACCGCCCGACGCGAAACCTGCTGCCAACCCGGACGTACAGCACCATGCCGCCTCAGACACTAAACCCAGGCGCGATCCAGGGCAGTCGCCCGGTGTCGACAACGCGCAGGTCGCGACGTTGATGGATACTAAGCTTGGGGACATCCTCCCGGACATCGTGCTGAAGGATTCCGCTGGCGCCGGGCATGTCATCGCCCAGGCAATCGACGATGCAGAGTCGTCGGACACGGGCACCGGAGCTTCTGCGGATAAGGCCACCCCACGGGCGGTGCCGACCCCGAAAGCCGCAGCATGATTCAGGGTCGATGGAGAACGAGATGAAGATCCACACCAAACACTATCGTGTCCGCGAGGGTGAGGAGGTCGACCTCAAGAAGCGGCCAACGGCCGTCGATCCCGTGTACGGATCGAAGTCCCGCTACGAGCAGATCCTGGCCGAGCACATCGCCAAGTTGAGCGCGCTTCAACAGCTCCATTACGCGTCCAGCCGCCACGCCGTCCTGTTGATCTTCCAGGCGATGGACGCGGCTGGCAAGGACGGGGCGATCCGGCACGTGATGTCCGGGGTGAACCCGCAAGGATGTCAGGTCTTCAGCTTCAAGCACCCCAGCGCCACCGAGCTGGAGCACGACTTTCTTTGGCGCACGACGCGGGACCTGCCGGAACGGGGGCGGATCGGCATCTTCAACCGCTCCTACTACGAGGAAGTGCTCGTCGTTCGCGTCCATCGCGACATCCTGCACAGTGAATACATCCCGCATGCACCTCACGAAGATGGCAAACTCTGGCAGGGCCGTTATCGATCGATCGTGGATCTCGAACGTCACCTGCACGTCAACGGGACAAGGGTAGTCAAGATCTTTCTCCATCTGTCGAAGGAGGAGCAGCGGCAACGCTTCTTGGCGCGCATCGACCAGCCGGATAAAAATTGGAAGATCAGTCCGGCCGACATCGAGGAGCGGAAATTCTGGAAGCAGTACAGGACGGCCTACGAGGAGTGCTTGAACGCGACCAGCACAGATGCTTCGCCCTGGTACGTGGTGCCAGCCGACGATAAGGAAAACGCTCGGCTGATCATCTCTCAGATCGTCGTCGATACCTTGGAAGGGATCGGGATGAGTTATCCCGAAGTGACCGCGGAGCGCGCGCGGGAGTTGCAGTCGATCAAAGACGGGCTCGCAGCCTGAGATGCGGAGTATCCAAAAACTCTGTAATAAGAAGGGACTGTGATGCTGCTTGCGGGCGACATCGGCGCCACCACGACTCGGCTGGCTTTAATCTCCGCGGATGCAGGACCGCGCGACTTCGTGGCCGAGCAGGAGTTCCACAGCGCTAGCTTCAACGGATTGCAGACGATCGTTGAGGCATTCGTGGCCAGCAGCGGCGAACGGCCCACCTCTGCCTGCTTCGACGTGGCAGGTCCGGTAATCGCGGGTCACGCCCACCTGACGAACTTGCCTTGGGACCTGGAAGAGGTGGCTTTGTGTCGCGACCTCGGTTTGGATCACATCACCCTGCTCAACGACCTAGCCCGTCTTATTCACCAGGCGGTGTCTTGCGGCGTGTTCTGGGCTGACGGCG
>NZ_JAAHTB010000062.1 GCF_010692745.1 Methylobacterium sp. BTF04 | reverse complement strand
TCAGAAGCTGGGTGCACGCCATCAGCGTGATGGTGCCGACCCCTGGCTCCGTTGCGGCCAGCATCGGGCCGCGGGCAACCTCGACCCGGGAGACGATGAAGCGCCCGCCGTTCGACGATTCTTTGCTCAGGCGCCGGTAGCGCTCAGCCCACTCCACCACGTTGAGGTTCGGGGTCGGCGTGACGCCCTTCCGCCAGGATGCCGACAGGCTTCCGGTGTCAGCCGAACTCGGCCGGTGGATCGCCAAGCTCGGAGAGGTGCTGTTTGACATACGCGTTCAGGATCGTCGTCAGCGCGCGGGGGTCGACCTTGAGCTCGTCTGCCATCGTGACGGCGACCCGCGCCGGCCAGGAGGACCAGGCGTCGCGGAAGTCGCGGGCGGTGTCGAAGAACAGCTTCTCGGCCGCCTCGCGGTCGACCAACTTCTTGTCGTTCTTCTCGACCTCCTGCTTACGCTGAAGGCCCAGGTAGTTTTCCTTGCGCCGAAGCGCGAGCGGTATTGGCAAGTCGACGCCGTTCGGGTCGAACTGCCCATCCTCGTCCGGGTCTCCGGAGGGCCCCGCGCCGGGCTCCGGCATCGCGGCGCCGAGCTTCTGCAGGGTGTCCGGTTTCGGCTTGGCCGGCGCCTTTGGCTCGGCGGTGGCCGTGTTACCTGGGGCAGATCGGACAGGCCGATGGGTAACGCCACCCCGATAGTTCGATGGCCGTTGGTCGAGGTTCCATTCCGAGGCCTCGACGTCGATGAGACCTGCGTCAGAAAAGACCAGCAAGTCTTTCTGTTTCCAGCCAGTTACCGCTTTACGCGAGACGCCGCGATGGCGCGCGAAGTCGGCCTGGCTGAGGAATTTCGACCCGCTGGCTGCCGTCATGCTCGCCGTTACCTGTTACCGCGTTACCGGGTTCCAGGGCCCTAGCGCTAGAAACAACTGGGGCACCGACCACCCGTATACGTTTCAGGGCCCCAGGGTCCCCCGGTATTAGGGCCGGCGTCCTATCTCGTTTTCGGGCATGAAAAAGCCCCGCAGCGATCCCTCGCTCGGGGCACATCAATCCCGACGCCTCGCCTCATGGACGTGGGCCGGGTCGCCAGAGGGGCTAGACTGCGCACTGCGCTATCGCCGCCTCGGGATATCCTGCCCGAGACAATGTCGCGTGCGCGCGCGAAGTCAAGCCACCTTCACCTGTTTGGTCCCTAGCTCCACAGGTGTTCCGCGCCCGAAGATGTTCACCTCGACCTTCAGACGGTCTCGCTCTGGGTAGACCTCCTCCACAACACCGCCGAAGCTCGCGAATGGCCCATCGACCACCTGGACGGCCTGCCCCACCACGTAGAGGAAGGAGCGCGCTGCATCGAAGTCGCCACCGTAGCCCGTGACGCAGTCAGCGAAGTTCTGCAGCTCTGTGGGGGCGATGACCATGACACCACCGCCGGGCCTCTCCACGACCCCGCCATGCCGATACCCTGTCGCATCATCGTACACACCGGGGTGGCTCTCCACATGCTTCAGCTCGCGCCAGTCGAGCACGCCTACGAACAGGAGGCGCCGCAGGACGGGCACCTGGGCGACCCGCACCTTGCCGATGTCGGAGACCAGGCGCACAGCCTCACGCGCCTCGAAGACCGGGATGCCGGCCTCTCTGATCTGTTCGGCCGCATGTGTCGCCCACCGGGGCAGCGTCCGCACGACGTACCACCGGCGTGCATGGTCGACCTCGAAGCGCGGCATCTCCTCACGCGCCTTGGTGTGCTCGCCGGCACGCACCGTCTGCATGTTCACCGCAGTCGAGCGCTTGACCGCCTTCATCTGCTTCTGGCGAGCTCTTTCGCGGCGCTGAGCGCGGCGCTGCTTGTTCGTCATGGTGTCGATCCTCGATACGCTATGAGAGGATGGTGGGGAGGCTCAGGCGACGGCCCGGGCGATGGCGATCGTGCGCCGGTGGACCCGGCTCGGCTCTTGGCCTGCGGCGACGAAGGTGATGACGCTTTCGCCGGTCTGGGAGACAATGAAGGCGGGCTGTCCCGGCGTGCGATCGCCGTCGAAGACATCCAAGGCGGCCTGCAGGTCTACCAGCATCAGGTCCCGCCATCCCTCGACGTCGATCCCATGAACCTCCTGCATCCAGATAAGCAGGGCGTGGTCGGTGATGTGGATTTCCGAGTTCATGCCTCGTCCTCCGCGCACTCGACCGGTCCGCCGTAGACGTAAGCCGTCAGCATCGGCGCCACGGTGAGCTTCGTCTCACTGCAGAACGTGATGGCCCCGGTGTCCTCGTCCATCGTGTTGGCGGTGAAGAGACCGGTCTGAATCAGTATGAGGACGGCATCCAGACATTCGCCGCCGCATTCCACTTCGGCTTGGCCGACGAAGGCCCAGAGGTGCCGGCCTAGCGCATGAGGGCAGATCGGCCCCGTCAGATGCGCTGCGTAGGCGATGGCCTGACCGAACAGCGCGGCCCGCCACTCAGGCGAGCCGGGATGGATGCGCGGCGGCTTAGAGGCTGCGAAGGCCGCCATCATGACTGCGGGCTCGGCACGAGGCGAAGCGCGCCCTGGCCGCGGCGCTCTGATGCCTTCTGCTCGATCTCAGCCTTGCCGCCGCTCTCCAGCCATTCCCGCGCGACGAGCGGATCGAAGACGAAGGCGGTACTGCTTCCCAGCGAGCCCATCCGAACGGCGACGCCACGGATCGCATGGAACCGGCGCAGGCGGTGGGAGACCCATGACGCCATACCTCGCGTGCCCTTGCGTGCGCCGAGGCCGGCCATCGCAAGCACCTGTCCGGCGCTGACGCCGCGAACGACCGAGTGCTGCTGCTCCGCTACCTGCTCTCGCACCATCATCGGCAGGAGCTCGCCCAGCTGCTTGGCCAGGATGCCCTTCACCATGCCGCCGACCGCCTTCATGTCGAAGGTCGAGGGCTCAATGTGGCCAGTCATCCGATCGCGAACCACTGTGTTGCACCACATGTGGAACTCGGGATTTAGGTACTTTGCGTAGGCGAGGCCGATCTGCCAGTGCGCCCACGTTCCAGGTGCCCGGCCGCCGCGAACGGACCGCACAAGCTCATCCTGGGAATTTCCCAGGTTGAGAGCTTCAGCTAGGAAGCCAATAAAGCGGACGGCATCGGCTGATCGGAGCCACTCCGCCGGCTGGCGGGCCGGATCCGAACCGGCCGCCCGCCACATATCCGTAAGCGACAGCTTCTCGCTGCGGGTATGGATGACCTCCCCTCGATAGAGGAGCGCCGGCACGCCGCCTCTCGCTCCCATTCCGCCCTCAGTGCTATGCGTCGCTTCGGTCATCTCGAAACCCTCCAGTTTCGTGGTGGTCGCTGGACCGGGAGGGGGCTCCAACGGTCCGGAGAAGGCGGCGAGGCTTGGTGCTTGCAGGCTTTGGCCTCGCCGCCGGTGGTCATGGAGCCGTGGGCGCGACGGATTCTCTGGCTTCCGCAGCAGCGGCCGCGGTTTCCGCCTCAACTTCGGACCTGCGCCGAGCGAGATCGCGCTTGGCCGCTTCCCGATCCGCAGCGTCTCCACGCGGCCGCGTGTCTCCCTCCTGGGTGCGTCGCATGGCGGCCGCGCGCGCCGTCTCTTCGACGAATGCCTGATGCCGCCGGGCGACCTCGGCGCGATCGGCCTCTGTCGGCGCCTGATAGACCTCGGCATCGAGGATGGCGTTGATGCGCGCACGCTCGGTCAGCGGTTCTGCGACCAGGGTCCGGCATACCTCCGCGATCTCGGCCGGCGTCGGCGCGTAGACCTTGTTGCCGGACCGGCCGTCGAGGAAGCGCGTGCATGCTTCGGTGACGGCCCATGCGGGATAGCGCTGCAGCACCGCGATGAAAGCCTGTCGAGCGATCGCCACTGTCTCAGCGCCGGCCGATGCGGATGCCATCACGGCACGAAGGGCGCCGACGCGCTCCCGAATGGTGATGTCGTCAGCACCGACCAGCCCGTCGTCAATCTCGGCCCGACGCTCCATCAGCATGGCGCGATGCTCCGCACTCGGCTCATGGGCGGCCGACAAGGCGTAGCGGCGGAAGTTGCCGGGCATCGTCTCGAGATTGTTGTGGAGGTAGGCCGTCAGCGCGGCCGTACGCTGCGGGCTCGGCGGAATGCCATCCCGAAAGGCCGGAAGTCGGCGCTCCGGTAGCGCTATGGTCGAAAGGGAGCGTGTCATGGCTGCCTCGCTGGCGGGTTTGATTGGCATCGGTGGCGTCTGCGGCCCAGAGGTCGGCGGAAGACTGGCGGGATGTTGGGCGAGTGCCGCGGCGCTGTGCGTCCCGGCCAAACTTCACCGCGTTGCGGGCCCACTGGCGCCATGCGGCAGGCCAGTCGATGAACTGCGAACCGACCTTGAGGTGGTGGTCGATGAAGCCGGGCCACTCCGCGGCGGCCTTGCCAGCATCCAGGCCGGCTTTCTCGGCGTCCCGAAGCTCATCCGCTCCGATCTGCCAATCCCGGTCGACTCCGGTTCGGGCCGGACGCTTGCGGACCGTTCGCGGTTCCGCGCGGAGTTTCGAAGAAACCCCTTCCTTGTCTTCCCTGGATTCCCTGTCTTCTTCTTTGCGTCGCGGCTGCGTCGCAGGTGCGTCGTCAGTGCGTCGCGACTGCGTCGGCCGCGCGTCGTTACCTGCGTCGCTTGGAAGGCTGACGCGCTGAAAACGATCGTATTTGCAAATAGTTATGTGCGTCGCATGTGCGTCGGCATGTGCGTCGATAATCTCGGACTTCTTCAATCGACCAAGGTAACGCCGGACGCGCGCTTCGGACCACTTCCACTTCTGCGCCATGAAGCGGGTTGAAAAGGCGCACTGACCGCGGGCTAGTTCGACAGCCGCGCTCCCGATCCGGACCCGGGTGGGGCGCCAAGCAGCCTCGCTGACGAGCCAGAGGAAGGCCTCGCGCTCGCTGAACGCCTCATCGGCAAAATCAGGGTCCGACCAGATGCCACGGTCTACGGCGAAGACACCTCGCTCGCTCATGACTGAGATGACCCACGGCCAGCCCACGCGCGGATCTCGCGATACTCGACCTTCCGGCCTTCGCTTAGGGCGCGGCTGATCCCCTCCTGCATGCCGGCGGTGACGCCGAGATCGCGATAGACCACCGTGGCGTCTGCCTTAGCGCCCCAGGCGAGACCAGCCTCAATGCCAAGAGCACGCTGGGCCGGGTTGGTGTCGTCGAGGATGCCGGCCTGCGTGAACAGGAGGTGCGAGGCATAGGGCGCTTCTCCACGCTCGAGGCAGTCGCGCATGGCGGCTTTGGCGTAAGCGACATTCCGGGCCGTATCGCCGGCATACGGAGACTCGATGATGACCAGTCTCATTCTGCAGCCTCCGGCGTCGCGAACAGCGTTCCCGTGAAGTCGTCCGGGCTTCCCTTCGCTTTGATGATGGCGCGCCGTCGCTCGTCCGGTCCGGCCAGGATCAGGCCCATGCGACGAGCGATGTCGGCGCGGTACTCATCTTCGCGTTCAATCAGGATCGCGCTGAAGCCCTCGCGGTAGGCGGCCTCGCCTGTCGTGCCAGTGCCGGCGAACGGATCAAGCACCGTGCCGCCTGGCGGCGTCACCAAGCGGACGAGGTAGCGCATGAGGTCGACCGGCTTCACGGTCGGGTGCTTTGACCCGATCCGGTCGTCGCTATCGGCCTTGGCGCTATAGAAGAATCGTGATGCAGACCCTGCATCTGCGTAGACCGCAGCGCAGGGCTTGCCGTCCCCCAAGCTTGCGCCCACATCGCCGAACCCACCCGGGCGAGTTCCCTTGCTAAAACCGCGACCGTCCCCACCCCCGGCATGCGCTGGAAAAGCAGCGACGACTTCCTTTGAGCCATCATGCAAAATGTTGGCGGGCCAGCGCCCTGTGGGCGCCCAGTTTCCAGCATCTGCGCGAGTGCGATTGTCAGCACCGTAAACTGCGTTCTCACGCGCTCCGGACCCAAAATCAGCGTGCCTATTCTTTCCCTCAGATTTGGCGCGGTCGCCTGAATCGGCGAACGGAATGCGACATGCGTCTACGTTGAGCGCACCGACCCCATGAGCCAGCATATTCTCCCGCACCGTGCCAACGATTGGCTTCCGCGCCATTGTGATCGGCTCCCACGCCGGCTTGAGCGCGGTGCCCCAGCCGTTGCCGGCGTCGTGCGATTTCGGAAATCCTGAGCCAAACGCCCATCCAACTTGGTCCCGGATCTCGAACCCAGCGTCCTCGATCGCAGAGACAAGCCGGTGAACGGTCCGCGTACCGCCGAAGGCAAGCACGTGCCCGCCCGGTTTCAAGACGCGATAGACCTCGGCCCAGAACTCGACGGCGAAGGCGCGGTCGCCCACATCCCAGGCCTTGCCCATGAAGCCGGCAGAGGCCCGCGCGTAGGCGCCTGACCGGCCTTCTGGCACGACGCATGGCGCTGATCCCGGTTTGCCGAAGCGCTTCGTGATGGAGACGAGCGCGTACGGAGGATCGGTCACGACGCTGTCGATCGACGCGTCGGCGATGTCTTTGATGCGGTCGAGGCAGTCGCCAGCGTGAAGGGTCACACGGCCATTCAGGAAGGTTTCGACGCTCATGCGCTGCGCGCCTCCCGCTGACGAACCGCGTGACGAGCGTCTTGCTGCTCGGCGAGAACCTTGCAGACGGCGCGCTCGCGCAGCTTGAGGACGATCGCGATCTCTGCGGAGTGGTGGCCCTCCCTCCACTGGTCGGCGATCTTCAGTTTGATCTCTTCTGAGAGATCGGAGGGTCGAACGGTCCGATGCGCATTCATGGCCGGGCCCCCGCGAGCACAGCGGCGACCTGGGCTTCGGTCAGGTTCATCGCAGACGCGATGTAGTCGTGACGCTGGTGCTCTATGGCCCGTACCTCGACCTCGGCGCGGGTGGCCTCGTCGATGGCGACCATGGTGAAGACCATGCGGACGCTGGTCCCGGCTGGCTCACGGATCGCGCTGACGTTGCGCACGTACGCCTTGCCGTCGTCGGCGATGACACCGAGCTCCTTCGCCGCATCGAGACACGGCTTGATGCGGTTGTCGGTATCGCCCTGGAACGGCGGGAGATGGATCACGACATCGCACGGGCCGGAGATGCGGCCAGGGCGCTTCACGCTCGCCATGAGCACGGCGCTGTTGCGCCATGCCCGATAGGCCGTCGTCTTGATCCGACCCTGCGTGCCCCGGTTCGCGTAGAGCTTGTTCGCGCTCGGCGGTATCGGGAACTCGACCGTGACCGAGCCGACGATAGGCCGCTGCGTGTAGCAAGGGCGCTGGTCGGGGCGACGATAGATCGCCGTCTGTCGCGCGCTACGGCGCTGTGATGAGGGGGGTGCGGTCTCCATGGCGCTCAGACCATGCCCAGCGCGTTCATGTAGAGATCTAAGATGGCGTCAGCCTCTTGGCGCTCCGCATGGTCTTGCTTCCGCAAGCGAACGATCTGACGAATGGCTTTTCCGTCGTATCCAGAACCCTTCGCCTCGGCGTAGACGCCCTTGATGTCCTCCGTGATGCCGGCTTTCTCGCTCTCCAGAGTTTCGATGCGCTCCACGATACTCTTGAGCTGGTCAGCGGCGACCGACGAGGCGTCGACGGCAGGTGCTTGTGCGGCGGCGGAGTGTGTGGTCATGATGAGTCCTGTCAGCTTTCCAAGGGTTGACCTGACGCCCGGTGCCTCGCTTTGCGGATGAGGCCCGGGCGTTTCGTGTTTCAGGGGTGAGTCAGGCGGCGGCCTGCATGGGTTCGGCGGGCGACTTCCGGCGCGGCTGGCCGAGGCCCAAGGTCTTCGCGATTTTGGAGCGTGCGACCGAGTAGTTCGGGGCGACCATCGGGTAGTCTTCCGGCAGGTTCCACTTGGCGCGATACTGATCGGGGCTCATGTCGTACTGCGCGCGCAGGTGGCGCTTCAGCGACTTGAATCGCTTCCCGTCTTCCAGGCAGACGAGATAGTCGGGCGTGATCGACTTCTTGATCGGCACGGCCGGTGCGAGGGGTGCGGCTTCTGCCGGATGCGCGGGGATATCCGCGACGCTGCTCAGGCCGCGGTAGACGGTCCGGATCAGGGTCGGCAGATCCGAGATCGTGACGTGATTGCTCCCGAGGTAGGCAACCACGATGCCCGTGGTCATCATCAGGATTTCGTCGAGCGGTGCGCGATAGGCTTCGCCGATCTCAAGGCTGCCGACCTCGATCTGCTCGCCTCCGAACGACACGGTGGGGCCGGGTTGAGTCATGGGGATGATCTCCGTGATTGAATGAGCGACGGGGTCCGCCCGCCGGCGGTGAAGCTCAGACGGCGTCGGCCATTTGAAAGCGCGGGACCATCGGCAGGCCGGCAGCCGGGACCAGGATCACCTTCGTGTCGCCATCGGCGTTGACGACGAGGGCGGTGCCGGAAGGTCGGACGTCGTGGACGCTGGAGATCTGCTGGCCGGGATTGAGTTGCGCGCCGCGACTGCCGGTGGGCTGGGCCTCGGCCTCGAACAGCGCCTTGGCGCGATGGCCGACCGTCCCATCTGGATCGACCGTCAGGTAGTCACCGGGGATCGGCGTGGAGACCCAGAAGAATCCGCGCGGCACGTCGGCCGTGACGACCTCGCCGTCCTGGATGACGGTGATGAGGCCATCGGCGAGCATGTCGGTGGCGACGATGCGATAGGCCTCGACCGGACGGACGATAACGTGGGTCGGGGTGCGGGTCTCGCCGAGGCGCAGGTGGCGGATCACGTCGCCGTAGTGGCCGTGGTCGATGGGGTCGTGCTCGGTCATGCTGCGCCTCCGCGTTGGGCGGACGGACGCAGGCGGGCCTTCAGTCCCTGGATGCCCGCCTCGATCTCCGCCATCTCTCTCGCATCGCGACGAACAACGCCGTGACGGACTGCCAAAAGCTCATTTTCCAGCCCCGCGATTTCAGCGCGGACGGTGCGCTCGACTTCCTCAGCAAGCACCGCGGCGAGGCGCGAGCGCACGTCCTTCGGTTCACGATAGAGCAGCGCCAGGATTGA
Source organism: Methylobacterium sp. BTF04 (assembly GCF_010692745.1). GTDB lineage: Bacteria > Pseudomonadota > Alphaproteobacteria > Rhizobiales > Beijerinckiaceae > Methylobacterium. The sequence continues at coordinate 6,789 of NZ_JAAHTB010000062.1, read as the reverse complement.
ACCATGGGGCTCGCGCAGCCGGCGCGCGACGGCGCCGATGCAGTCCTTCACCGGCCTCCCGGTCTTCCTGACCTCGGCGTCAACGAGCCGACGCGCGTAGCCTTTGCAGAGCGAAACCGCGCTCATGGGGCGACGATCCTCTGTAGATTTTGTGCACCGCCGGTGAAGCATTGCTTCCACGTCCCCGTGTGAGAACTGATCTCACACGCAGGGAGCGAGGGTTCACGGCGGTGGGGGTTGCAGGGATACGCAGCACTCGAAACAGACGCGCGACCGCCACGGGCTTGGCGGCAGAGGCGGGCGCGCGGGCAGTCAGAAACGGAAGGACGACGAATGGCCGAAGGCGAAGACACGAACGGTGCGGCCACCCTCCTGGCGATCCACACCGCCATGGCGTGGTTGACCGAAAGGGAGTTGCAGAGAGACCCGGCAGCGAAGGACGCGCTGCTGGCCTTCACCGAAGCGCGGATGGCACGGTTGGTCCGGGCGTATCCGGACCTGCTCGGGGCTGCCCAGGCGGCCTGCGGGGTGGTCGCCCGCGAGGCGGACAGCGCGCCCAATGTGGTCAGGCTGCATGCATGAGCGCCCGGCCGGCAATGCTGAACATAGATGCCGACCGGGCGGCTACCGACGGCGCCCATCACGACAGGTCGATTTGATGAGCGCGACGGATTGCGGATGCGGCCATCGCCGGGGAGACCCCGACGCACTCCTCGATGTCGTCGAGGGTCAGGCCAGCCGCATGGAAGCAAGCGATGAGGTGCGAAGGGTCGAAGTCGACCGCATCCAGTACGGCCCGCTCGCGCTTGAGGCGACGCGCGAGGTCGGACGCGGCGGTGTCGAAGCGCGGGCTGCCGACAATAGCGGCAGCAAGGGCGCCACGGCGAAAACGGTAGCCACGGCGGGCGACCACAGGGCGGCGAGCCGCACGCTGCGCCTGCGTGTTCTTGTGAGCCTGCGCATCAAGGCGAAGGGCCCGAAGCCGCCCGAGGACGGCCTCGTAGTGCCTGCCGATCTGACGGGAAATCTGGCTCGCACCAAATCCCTCAGCGACCAAGCGGACGATCTCGCGATCGTAGGAGGTCTTGATGTCGGGGGCGCTCATGCTGCGCCCCGCAACTGTTCTGCAGCCGCAGGATCGCCCGACACGAGGAGGCTAGCGATGTGGGCAGCAAGCTCGGCGTCGAGGCGAAAGCGGTATCGCTCGATCCCGTCCTCACGCACGACGATGTGCCGGGCGTTGTGGTCCGTCACAACGCCATGCACACTTAGGGTTGTCAGGACGGGGCGCCACGCGGTGACGCCCTGGGCATCCCTGGCCAAGACGTGAGGGCGCGAAATGATTGGCGTATCGGTTTCGGACATCCTGAAGGTCCTCGATCAAGTGCCGGGCTGGAAGGCCGTGATGGGCCTCCCGAAGCGGTTGAAGGAACTGGAGGACCGGGTTGCGGCGCTAGAGGCGAAGCCGGCTGCGGTCGCCGGCCCGGCCTGCCCGATCTGCCAAGCACCGATGCGGACAACGGCTGTGACGGCCGATCCAACCTTCGGCGATATGGGCCTGCAGCAGCACTCGTTGGCATGCACGCGGTGCGCGCATGCGGAGACGCGACAGGTCGACCCGAACAAGGCGGCGTAGGCGATCATCAGGCAGCGCTCGCTTCTGAGGAGACGAGCGCCTCTAATTCAGCCGCCAGACTAAAGAGTCCCTCCTCGCGGGCCATCGCGACAAGCTCAGCGACGTCGCGGCGGCACCCGTCCGCGATGATCGCCGCCATCGCCGGAAGGCACGATCCGGGTTTCGGAGAAACCGGGGCAGCCTTTATCTCAGCAACAGGCTTAGGCTCAGCAGGATAGACATGAATTACGCCATCCTGCTTCAGCCGCTCGATCTCACGAGCCTTGGTCTCGACTTCAGACTTCGCCCATTCGTAGTCGCGAAGCATCTTGGCGCGGTCCTCCTGCGCCTGCCGAGCAAGGTCCTTCTGGACCTTCTCATCCCGCTTCGCGTCTTTCGCGAGTTGCTTGGCGTCGAGAAGCTGGCGCTTAAGGTCGGCAACCAGATCAAGGTCCACCGGCTGGCCAGCCTCAACGCGCCGTATGGCTTCCTCACGAACGGGCTCGGGCGTCGATGGGGCAGCGAGGGCGTAGAGAACCGACTTGGGCAATGTTTCCATTTTGTGGAAACTTTCGTTGCCGAAAGCAGTAAACACGTCGATCAGCTTATAAGCAGTCGACGATCCGAACTTGAGACGGGCGTCAATCCATCCCGTAAAGCCCCCCTCGTTTCTGTCGTATTTGAAGATATCGCGAGCCTCAGACAATCGCTCGCCAATCTTGAGCAAAGCGACGCCCTGGATCGTCTCGATCTCGACAGCAATCTCTTCAAGACGGTCGCCCGCCGGGACTGTCAGGGCGTCGCTCATGGCTTAAGCCCCCGCCGTGTAACGGAGGTATTGGAGCAGCACGTCCTCATCCATCGAGCGAACGCCGCCATGCTTGCCGACCTTGTACGGCTGGCTCGCGCGTTTGGCCTCGAAGGTGAGGATGCCCTTGCCGAGCAACGCAAGCTGCTGCCCGGCCCCGCCGTCCGAACCCTTCCCTCTGGCTGCCTGCTTTGCCTTGACGACAGCGTCGATCAACGCCTGGACACCGTCCATCGTAGACCCAACCTTCGTACCGCCCCCAACAGCGTATTCCTTCCAGAACGGAAGGGCGGCTTCCCCGCGGCGCTTCATGGTGGCGAGGGCAGCCATGACGATGCCGGAGGGGAACTGGCTCGGCGAAGGCTCCGTCAGGTCAAGGAGTCGAAGTTCCTTCGCGTAGTGGCCGACCGCGTCATAGACGAAGTCATGGTCCTGCCACGAGGCGTTCCAGGTCTTCGTCGAGTATGCGTAAAGCCGCTTGACGGCCGAACCATATCGACCGGCCCGAAGCATTCCGGTCTTAAACTCAAGACCATGCCTGCGTGCGGCGCCGGCCACCTTATCTGCACCGGTCTCGACGGCGGCCTGGCTGTCGAACTTCGAGTACAGAGCCTCAGCAGAAGCCGCGTCGCGGCAGGAGTAGACCTCGACGAAAACGGTCTGCGGTCCGAGAGCTTCGCCGCGCGACCACAGGAAGACGCGTGTGTGGCCGTCGAGCTTGATCCGCCGGCCATCGGGAAGAACCGCCATGCTGACGAAGCGATGGATCGGATCGTATTCTTTGAGGTGCTTTGCCTTGCGAGCATGAAGCTCGGTGTCGCGCTGGCGTGGGTTATCGGCAACGGACGACCACTCGGTGATCGACATCTCAATGCGGCCGACGTGCCGGTAGCCAGACCGGGCCTCGGCGTCAGACTGAAGGCTTGCCGATTTGTCGAGCAGGAGAGCAGACAGGTCCGTCACAACAGCGTCGTCGCCGATGCCGTGTGTAATTTCCTTCGCCCGCAAGCGGGGCTGTGCTATATCCAACATTGCAAAATCCTCACGGCCCGTTGCTCCGGCACGGGCCGTCTTTTGTTCCCGCACCGAAGTGTCAGGGCCGAAGAGGTTTTGTTCGCGGGCGGATTGCGCCTCGCGGGAGATGATCTTCGTAAGATCAGCAGCGCTCAGAAATTCTTCGTTCGAAGAGGCACTCATGCGTGAGCGCTCATGTCTTGCTGAGAAGGGGCGTCGAACAGCCAGCAATCATCCCAGTTGGGAGACCGGGCTTTTGCCGCGGCGCGAATGAGTAAAAGCTCAGGAAGACTTGGCGACAACTCCCCCTTTTCCCAGCGGGACACCGTCCCCTGAGAGACGCCTGCGATCCGGGCAAACTCTGCCTGCGACAGGTCGAGGACGTTCTTACGAATGTGCGCGAGCGGCTTCATGTCGCGAATATATGCGAATGCGAATTAGCGCGCAAGAATTTTATTCGCATTCGAATTTGGTTGGAGGCTCGCTCTTCGGTATGCGAATTCACATGGCCGAGATCAGCAGAACCATTCGAGAAATTCGCAAGCGCTTGGCGGAGAACCAAGCTACGTTCGCTAAGCGGATGGGCGTCACGCAATCGACGGTATCGAAATGGGAGAGTGGGACGCAGTCTCCCGATACCCAGTCGCTGCTAAATTTGTCGGAAATCAGCGGAATTGAAATCGGCGACCTGCTTGAGGACGATGATCACGATTTTAGAAGGTCGGATTTCGGTATAACCGTTACTATTTCTGGAAGCGTCCAAGCAGGTGAGTGGGTCGAGGCCGTTGAATGGGACTCATTCCAACACTTTCAAGTCCAAATACCAACTCCAAAAGAGTGGCCCGACTTGGACATTCAGGGCTTTCTAGTCCGCGGAAATTCTATGAATAATATATATCCCGATGGAAGTGTCGTTTTTGCCGTTCCAGTTATCAAAAACAGGATACGGCCTGGTCCTGGCGACCGTGTCATTGTCGAACGCCGAGACAATCGGCAGCTTTTCGAGGTGACACTGAAAGAGCTTGGATTGGACTCGGAAGGTGAGCTCGTACTTTGGCCCAGGTCGAACGACCCGAGGCATCAGACGCCGGTACGAGTCGGATCAAAGCAGCCCGATGACATTGAAGAAGTTCGTATAACCGGGGTCGTGGTAGCCAGCTTCGTTCTCGACCGGGCCGCTCGCTATCTCAAATAATATGCGAGAGCGAATTTTCTTCTTGCCATTCTAATTCGTATGCGAATATATTCGATCCATCGGCCCCGGCAGATGGATCAGCAAATGTCTCTCACCCACATCATCCGCTTCACGATCCCCCGCTGTGGATCGGAAGACGAGCAGATCCTCTCCGAGACCCGCGTTGGCGACACCGCTGAGGCCGTGGTCAAGTATCTCAGCACCGATCAGTTGAACCGCCACGTCCTGACGGCGGTCTATGCGGCCGATCTGACGGATGGTGACGAGCGGATTTCCAACGTCACCGCGTCGATCCTCAAGGACGTAGCCGCCTACGTCGAAGCCGCCGCCATCGAGTTGCCAACGAGCCTCGACGCCGCCTTTTCCCAGCACGGCATTCCCCAGCCCATGGCTTGGGTCGAAGCCGACCGGCTCGCTTACCTCGATCACGAGGAACACCGGCTCGGACCGTCCGACTGCCTGGATCGCCGTCGCGCCGCTTGAGCGGCCTTCGCCCACGCGCCGGGGCTGACGGCGCAAATCCTTCCCCATTCGACGATTGAGGCCGCCATGCCCGCGCCGTTTCGCAGTGCCGACCCAAGCCTGACCGCTGACGACCTCGCCTTTCAGGTCCACGTTCTGACCGTTGCCGCCCACCGTCTGATGGAGGCCGTCCGCAAGCTCGCCTTCGAGGGTGCGACGAGCAGGGACTTCGACGACCACCACGCGGGCCGTGAGATCGAGGGGCTTCGCGCCACCTTCGAGGGCACCGTCCAGGACGTTCGGACGATGTTCGCCGAGGCCCTGCGCACCCCCGGAGCCGCCAACGGCTCGGTCGCTTCGCTGGTACTCGCCCTCCGCGATCGGCTTGCCGAGAACGACATCGCCGCCGGCATCCGACCGGCCAGCCCGCTCCTCACCGCAATGCGTCGGGTCGATGCCGCCGAGGCTCAGGGCCGGGGATCGTCAGTCTCGTCGATCCTGCCGGCGGTCGTCAGTCCAGCCGCAGCCTGACGAGACCACCGCCATGGCTGTCGCGCTCCTCCTCATCGTGGCCGCCCTCGGCAGCCTCACCGGCATCGTCCTCACCTCGCTCTACGACGCCTTCCAGCGTGACGAGCGGGATCATCGCAACCCTCGCAGCCCCGAGTCCGACCAATGAGCGCCCGCAGCATTCCCATCCGCCCCTGCAACGACAACCGCAGTCCGCGCGACCTTACCAACCTGACGCTCATGGCTTTTGGGCCTGGCCTGATCATCGCCCTCGTCGTGACCGCGCTGTTCCTGGCGAGCGTCTGGTCATGAGCGCCGCGCAGCCGCAGATCACCGCTGACGAAGGCGCGACTACCCACAAGGCAAAGCCCAAGCGTGCGTTCGGCCTCGTCCGCAATGCCGCCCTCGAACTGGAAGCAGCCCAGGTACTCCGCGACCAGCTTTCCGATTTGGCCGGCGGCGACGAGGACTTCATCCGAGACAGCATGGAGGGCGAAATCGATCTCGACCGGCTCGTCGGCAAGCTCGTCGCGAGCATCGCCGAGGACGAGTCCCTGGCTGCCGGCCTGAAGGACTATCGCGAAGGCCTGGAGGCCCGCCTCAAGCGGTTCACCGACCGCGCCGGGCACAAGCGCTCTTTGCTGGTCAAGACGCTTGAGATCGCGGGACGGCCGAGCATCGAGACGCCGGCCGGCACCGTGTCGCTGCGCCCCGTGCCGCCAAAGCTCATCGAGGAGGACGCCTCAGAGATTCCATCCGAGTTTTGGGTGCCGTCCCCACCGAAGCTCGACCGCAAGGCGGTGCTGGACGCGCTGAAGGGTGGCCGCGTCGTCCCCGGCGCCTCCCTGAACAACGGCGGCCAGACCGTCAGCATAAAGGCTTCGTAAGATGAAGTCCGGCCCCAAGCCTCGCCTAATAGAGGATCGCTTCTGGCCTCATGTAGATCGCCGCGCTCGCGATGAATGCTGGCTGTGGACCGGCGCGCTTTTCGCGAGTGGGTATGGTGCATTCCGAGACGGTGGAAATACCAAGCTAGCTCATCGTATCTCCTTCGAGATCGCGAATGGGCATTTACCCGCCGAAGACGTCTGCCATTCTTGTGATGCGCGTAGATGCGTAAACCCGGAACACTGACCATCTATCAGTTTCTATGTTTTCCAGAGCGGGGGCAGCGGGAGGAGACCC
>NZ_JAAHTB010000061.1 GCF_010692745.1 Methylobacterium sp. BTF04 | reverse complement strand
GGCGATGAGGCGCCCGATCTCTCGGTCGACGGTCGTTGTCCGACAGGTCATGTCAACGATCCCTTCGATGGATTGTCGGCGGTGGCAGAAGTCTCGGCGCGACTAGAGGGCTGTCGAGTATAAAGGCCAACGGCCTCTCTTGGCGTCCAGCCGTCATTAAACGCGACGGCGTACCTTCCGAACGTCGATCCCATACTTACGAGATGCGTTTCCAAGCGAAATATTACTATCTTCGATTATTATGAAACGTGTATTGCTTTTGTTATTTGCTTGCTCGGCCTGAGTTGCTCATCGGCAGTTATCTGGGCTGTATCCAAGATCATTGTTGATTCGCTCAGAGTCCGTCCGATAAGTCATTCTGTTCGGCCCAGCCTTCGGACGAGGATCATGACGGCGGCTGCGTAGAGGAAAGCCTGGGCTGAGGCGAGGGTCGCCTCGGGATCTTTCCAGAGGCGGCGATTACGGCTGATCCATCAGCGGTGCGATCACCGCCCACTCACCATCGGTCAGATCGGTTTCATAGCGCAGTCTGGCACGGCTATGATGCCGGCGGGTGGTCGGGGTCCACATGGCGCTTCCAGGTCAGGCTTCAGCACCCTCTTGGAAGCTCTGCCATCCCGGCCACTCAACCCATCGCGGACTTATCGGACGGGCTCTCAGACTCGCATGCATCACCCGCCTCGTGAATCCTCCGACCGCGTCAATGCACTAGTCCATCACCGGCACACCGCGGATCGGTACCTGATGCGGCGGTATGAAAAAAACAGCTTGTGAATGCAGGCATAGGTGCATAACACGGCACTGCCGACGGGCGGCTAAGTCTTTGCATTTGTTGCGGTATGCTGGTGGAAAATCGAGTCCTGTCGGGCCCACCAATTTTCTCCTAAGCCATTTCAAACGCTTGACGCTCGTCGAGCATGCGGCCTCGCGAAAGGCCGCGATGCATAACAACCTTCATAATATGAACGATCAGAACGTGATTCATCCGCACTTCCAGTGCTGACGGAGTCGGGTCGGGCTTTTGGGCGTTGATCTTCGCCACCACCGAGGAGGCGTCAAACGCCGATCTCGCACCCGTCGGGACCTGCAGTGTCCGATGGGTTGCGCGTCGATGACCTGACGCTTGATTCGTCGGAGTTGTTGCGTCTTCACACCGAAACCTGGACCTGATCCGCCGGGGTCTCGGAGACGACGCCATCGTTTGGAGCCGAGACAGCGGGTTCCCGCTTTCTGTGACTGGCGAATAAAAACCCCTCTACTGGTGCATCCGCATCATTGCTCGTCGGAAATAGCGGTCCACTTGAGGGGTGCGTTGGTGCCCCGGCATCGGAGCACCCCGTGAGCGCGCAAAGGACGACCGATACCTCGGAAAAGCTCCCAGGCTCGGTGAAGGAGGCTATCGGAAATTTGGTCGGCGACCCCAAGCTCGAAGCCGAGGGTAAGTCTCATCGGAAGTTGCCGGGGTCCGGTGTGAGACCGAAGACCAACTCCCAAGCTATGAATTCCGTCCAACGCCGCATCCGCTGACACTGTCCGCGATAATAACAAGACGAGCCCCATGGTTGATACGGATCGCATCACGGGCCTTGACAGGGACCTTGGCGGCAAGGCGCAGGGCGCCGCGGAGAACCTTTGCGGCCATGCCAGGACACCGTGTGCGCCCCAGCCGAATCAAGGACGGGCGGCATCGCGCCCACGACACCTGCAGCGGTGCACTGCCGATGGGAAGCGCGCCGTGCGCGACGCCGACGACAACTGCACGTTCGCTCTGCTCGGCCTCGCCGCGTTTGGCTGCCCGACGACGCGGAAAACCGGACGGCAGTCGCAGCGGCAGAGGGAAACGAAAACAATATGCTGAGCCGCCTGAGCCGCGCCCTCGTCAGGGTGTTTCCTGCCATCCTGCTCATCGTCGTGAGCGTGCTCGCCGCCCTCTTCCGTAGCCGACGCGGAACCCGAAAAGGCGCCACGATGCCGGTGCCGAAAACGCTCGGGACGCCCGTGCGTCTCGTGCATCGTCGCGGGTCCGCGATCGCTCTCGTCGGCCTCCTCCTCGGGATCGGGCTGATCCTGGTCGTATTCGACGGCGAGGGCGCCCTCAGGCGACTGGTGTCGGCTCTCCCAGCCTCGGACAGAGACAGCAGCAAACCGGCTGCGGCCCTGCCGCGTTCGGATGCCGACGCCCGCCAGGCGAAGACCTCGGAAGCCATCTCCCCGGGCGCGATGGTCTCCCCGGGCGCGAAGGTCTCCCCGGGCGCGAAGGGTGGACTCGGCGAACGAAGCGGAGCGACGGCTGCCGGAACACCGGACAGCATTGCGCCGACCTTCGACACGGTGCGCGTCGAGCCGAACGGCGAACTGGTCGTCGCCGGACGAGCGGTCCCGAACGGCACAGTGGAGCTGCTCGTCGATGGCAAGCCTGTGGCCAGTGTGGTCGCCGATGCGAACGGACAGTTCGCCATCGTTCCCCCGGCGCTCCCGACCGGGAACAGCGAGGTCGGTCTTCGCGTGACCGATGGTCGGGGCTCGGTACGGCAATCGCGGGACAGCGTCGCGGTGGCCGTGTCGCCGTCTCGCGATGCCAAGCCGCTGGTGGCCTTGTCCTCGCCCGACAAGCCGACCGTGGTCCTGTCGCAACCGGACGCACCGAAGACGGCTTACCGCCCGGTACAACAGGCTTCACCGGGCCGACAGCCGATGGCCGGCGCAAGCGCGCCGCCCCGACACGGTTCCGGTGACGACGCGTCGAGCGATGGCGCGCCGAGGGGAGTTGCCGCGAGCGACGCCTCGCCTCGAAGCCTGACGAAGAGCGGCGACAGCGCCGTCGCGGGCGGCTTGGGCGGCGGTACGCCCGACGCCATGCCCGCCAGTCCCAGGTCCGGCTCTATGGATGGGCCGGCGATCCCGCCTTCCAGGGGAGCGGTCGCCGAAGGCGCGGAGGGAGCGCCCACCAAGATCGTCAGCGTGGATGCGCAGGATGGCGGACGGCTGTTCGTCACAGGTCAGGGGACCGCCGGGGCCACGGTGCGGCTCTACCTCAACGACACCCTGATCGCTCCCGCCAGGATCGGACGCGACGGCACCGTAACCTTCAGCATCGGCCGCGGCATCCAATCGGGGGAGTACAAGGTCCGGCTCGATCAGGTCGACCCGGCCTCGGGCAAGGTCCGTAGCCGCGTGGAAGTGCCGTTCTCCGTTCCGGAGGTCGCTCGCACCGCCCCGACGGACGGATCGGTCGCGGACCGATCGAGGGTGGCCCAGAACAAGGACGGGGACAGGCAGGGGCTGCCGAACGCAATGAGCCCGACGGCCTCCGTCCCGGCGCCCATTGCACAACAGGGCCGGCCTATGGGCGCATCGGACATGCCGCAGGATTCGTCTTCGATGTCCCCGGCGACGGCATCCAGGGAGGCCACGCCCGTTACCGAGCCGGATCCTGCCGCAGTCTTCGTCCCCGAGGTCAGAACCGCGCGGATCGAGCGCGGCGACAGCCTCTGGTCGATCAGCCGGCGGACCTACGGCGAGGGCGACCGGTACACGGCGATTTACGACGCAAACCAGGACCAGATCCGCGACCCGGACCTGATCTATCCCGGTCAGGTCTTCGTATTGCCGAACGAGGACACCATCGACGCCGTGCAGGACGGGAAACGCGGATGAGGCGGGCGTAACCCTGACCCCATTCGCGAAGACCATCACCGATGTCGTGGCCGCCGTAGCGGGTGCTCCAAGCAGCATGATCAACGGCCAGGAGAAGCTGCAACTGGAGTAAACGACGCCTTGAACGCCGAATAGCACCGAAAATGCGGATGAACCCCTGTTCGACGGTGTCTGAGACCGGTCTCGTCCTCCCGCTGCGTGAGCCGCCGGGATCTCCGGTATAGCCATGCCGCCGAACTGCTCCTTCCCGCGGGAGTCAGGGGCGTTTGCTCAGGCCAAGCCTCACATGAGTTTGGGCAAACGACCGGTTTGCTGATGGTGAGCATCCGCTGCGATCGAACCGAACTCGCCATCGCAGCTGATCGACGTAGTCCTCGAAAGCAGGCATTCGTTATGTTATTAAGAGACGAGTCTTATTTATATTTAAATTGATATTATCATAAAATCTACTAGGATAAATATAGCAACCACCGGCAGCTGATACCTACCAATCGATATTTTTACCTAAGCTATTTTTCGGCAGAGCATCGCCCATCGTAAATGATTTTGGACGCTCGGACGCTGGCAGCTGAGTGGCAGCCCAATCCTCCAGGTTACGTCTGAGAACCTCCGGGTCTTGCCCCGAATCCGGAATGACGAATGCTTTTAGGCGCGTGCCTTCCTCGGGTCGCATCAGTCTGACTGCCGCCTCGGTGACGCCCGGCCTGACGCTGAGTTGCGCAGCAATGCGGTCCGGCGAGACGTTCACCCCACCGACTTGCACCATCCCGTCTTTCCGGCCTGCCAGCCGGAAACTGTCGGGTCCCGCCCTTTGAATCGTATCCATCAAGGCGACCTCCAGACCGGACCGATGGATGAGCGTTGGCGCAGCCTCGTCCAGGGGGGCGGCAAAGCTCCATTGTGGCATCAGCCGATACGCCTCGTTGGGCTCTTCACGCATCGCGATGCCCGCGGTCTCCGTCGAACCGTAGACCTCGGTCATGCTGTCCAGGCCATCCGCGCGTAGCGCATCGATCAGTTCCGCGGAACATGGCGCCGTCGAGACCACGCCCTCAACGTCTGCGGGCCAGTGAGGGAGGCTGCGCTGAAGCCAGCTCCATCGCTCCGGGAAGGTGACCACGAGATCGCCCGGCCGCAATTGCCGAGACAGTTCGCCGGGCCCAAAGTTCGCGGCGTCGAGGGTTTCGATGCCGAGCGCCTCGGGCAGCCAAACGGTGAAGAGGAAGCCGTAGATGTGATGCGACGGAAGCAGCGCGACGACCCGCCGGCGCCGATCCCACCGAGACGACAGCGCGCGGATTTCCGCGTGCAAGAACACGAACGTATGGCTGACGCGTTTCGGACGTCCGGTGGAGCCGGAGGTCGAAAAAGTGATCCGCTCGACACCGCCGTTCAAAGATGCCGTCACCCGGTCGACCCAGGCGCCGAAGGTCACTTCGGCAAGCAGGCCGGTGTCGTCGGCCAACTCGTGCAAATGGAACATTTCATTGACCGCCGACGCCAGCCAAAGGCGTTCGAGCGAGTCGCAGCCGAGTGTCTCGCCGGTCCCTTGCGACTCTCCGAGCCGAAGATTTTCTGGCCAGGGCTGTCGCAGAGGCTTTGGAAAGTCCTGACCGCGACGCCCACGCGTCGCTGTCAGTTCGGCCGAGACAAGGCTTTGCACGACACGGGCGATCGCAGGGCGCGAAAGCATCATCGACTCTCTCAGGCTGCGGCCCGGTTGCGACCTGCGATAGCGACCTGATCGCGTCCGCCATGTTTGGCACGGTACAGCGCCTCGTCGGCCGAAGCCATGAGGTTGGCCAGGGCCTGCCCGGATGTCTCAGGGGCGACGCAGCCGAAACTTGCGGTGACGGACAGGCCCTTGCCGCCAAATGCGAACGGGACTTCGGACACGACGCGTCGAACCCGTTCGGCGATCCGTACCGCTTCGTCGAGCGAACCGCCCGGAAGCAGGATGCCGAATTCTTCGCCACCGAGCCGCGCGAAGGTGTCCTGCGGCCGAAGCTCGGCCTTGCAGCGGCGCGTGAGTTCCTGAAGGACCGCATCGCCGGCGGCATGGCCTTCGGTGTCGTTGATACGCTTGAAGTGGTCGATATCCATTGCGACGATGGCAAAACCCGTCGCGTACCGTCGAAACCGGGCCAGCTCCCGCTCCGCCATTTCGAAGAAGTGAGCCCGGTTGCCGGCTCCGGTCAGGTGGTCGCGGGTCAAAAGGTTGCGAAGCTCGGTGGCATCGCGTCCCTGTCGTGTCACAGCGCGCAGCACCACGGTGTATCCGAGTTGACCGCCTTCGCCATCCTGATCGTGGCGGACCGTGACGAGGCGCTGACACCAGTAGCGTTCGCAGGTGCCGTGGACGTGCCACCCTTCGTACAGGTGCCACCCATCGCGCTGCGCCGTGACGAGAGCCTCGCCCACCGATGGCGCCGACGAGACGGCGTCGGGCCGCTCGATCGCTTCAAGGGGGAGACCAATCAGATTTTCTGGCGCGAGAGCGGTCTGACGCAGGATGGACGGGGTGACCGCGTCGATCCGGCCGGCCTCATCCAGCGACATCACCGCGACATCGTCGATACCGTCGAGGAGGGAGGCGAACCAAGTCTCGGCTTCCTTCAGCCGACGCTCTTGCACGACTTGCTTGCTGATATCGCCGAGCGTCGCGATGTAGCGCTCGGCCGACATCTTGACGATGGTACACGCAAGGACGGTCGCACGGCCCTTGCCGCCACCGACGAAGATCCGGTGCCCCTCGCACACGGTGCCGTGCCCGGGCTCGAATGCGTCGAGCAGGTTCCGGAGGTCGGGTGCGCAGGAGGAGAGCGCCTCGAACAGGTTCGTGACGAAGGGGGCCCCCGAGATCGGAAGCAGCAGTTGCATCGCAATCGGGTTTGCCATGCCGACGGTGCCATCGGCGGCGAACTCGATCAGGCCCGTCGGACAGGCATAGAGGAATTGCAGAAGGGCGGTGTTCTCAGCCTCAAGATCCGTCAACATGGTGATCTCAGCGCTCGATCAACAGAAATCGAAGGGACACATCGGACTTCTTCAGGAGCCGGAGCCTGACGCGGGTCGGCCGCATCCGCAACGTCAGCACGTAGTCGATGATCACGTCCAACTCGGGCTCGTCCGCGAAGCGTTGGGCCACCATGAAGTTGTTCATGCACTGAGCCGTCACCGCGAAGTACGGGGCGCCGACAACGGAATCGCGTGGCAAACCCGCCAATCGGGACTCGGTGGCGTTGTAGAGTTCGACGATGTCGTCGGATGTGAAGCCGACCGCGCCGAAGGGGAGCGCGTCGAACTGATCCGCGTCGAAGGCGACGAGTTCAGGGAGGGTGACGGTCTCGAAAGTCGGCATGGTTCGCTACTCGATCGACAGGCTGATGAGATCAGGCGGCTTTAGACGACACTGTCACGGACCCAGATCCCGTCTCGCCGGACAGGTCGTCGAGCCCTGGGAAACGAACGTCCGGCAGGCGTTCGATCGCCGGCTTGGCGAAGAGATAGCCTTGGAAAAGGCGTATCCCCGCCGAGCGCAACGCCGAGAGCTCGGCCTCAGTCTCGACGCCTTCCGCCAGAACCGTCACACCGAGCTGACGCGCCATGGTGGTGACGCAGGCGATGATGGTCTGGCGCGCTGGCGAGTTCGCGATGCCACGGATCAACTCCATATCGAGCTTGATCAAATCGGGCTGCAGGTTCGCGAGCAGGTTGAGCCCGGCGTAGCCGGCGCCGAAATCGTCGAGCGCGGTCAGGAAGCCCTGCTTGCGATACTCCGCGACAATCCGTCTGACATGCGCGACGTCCACCATCCGCTCGTTCTCGGTGAATTCGAACATGATCTGTTCGTGCGGAAAGCCGACGCGATGGGCGGCTTCGAGTGTGGCCCGGATGCAGGCTGCGGGCTCGTAGACCGCATTTGGCATGAAGTTAATCGAAAGCCGGGTCGCACGGTCAGAGAACAGGCTTCCGGCCAATTCGATCGCCTTCACGCGACAAGCCTGGTCGAACTTGTAGCGATTGGCCTCGTCGACTTGCGCGAGGATGTCGCCGGCCCCCTGCCCTTCGGTGCCGCGGACCAAGGCTTCATAGCCCCAGATCTTGTTGGACTCGGCGTCGACGATCGGGTGAAAGGCCATCGTGAAGGAAAAAGGTAGTCGTTCGCCGTCCCGGCAGCCCTGACATCCAACTCGGCTCATCGAACAACGCCTCTCACTCTGCTCCACTAGCTACACGTGAGGTTATGAAGCCACCGTAAAGCGCGGAAACCTATCGTATTGCATGCGACACTTCGTGATGTCGGCGTTCGGGCGAGCTCGGCGTTGCCGGTCCGGGCCGAGGCGCTTCACGGGAAACGAGGGCTCTCCGAGACGGCCGCACGATGCCGAAGAGTTTGCCCGACCCCTCGTCGCTGGCCTCGCCGTGATCGGGCTCTGGCGCCATCTTGCCAGTCGCACCGCGAAAACTCTGGCACTGCGCCTTGAAGGGAGGCCGCGTCGGAACCGAGACCGGTCGCGTCCATTGCCGTTGGACGACGGGGAGGAATGCGATGACGGAGACCAAGGGCCAGGGCAACGGGAAGGGCCAGGGCAACGGGAAGGGCAAGGGCAGCGCGACGGCAAAGAAGGCGAATGCCAAAGCGGCCAAGGAGGGCAAGGACAACCCGCGTACGTCCTCAGCGGCGCAAGCCGAGCTCGGCAGGAAGGGTGGGAAGTCCAAGACATGAACAGCCCGACCTCAATCCCTCATCGGATCCTCCTCGCAGGCGCGACCGGCGGCCTCGGCCTGCGGATCGCACGCGAGCTGCGAGAGCGCGGGGCCAGCGTGACGGCGGCGATCCGGCTGGGAACCGCTCCGGTCCGCGTGGAGCCCTTGACGGCGTTGGGCGTCGAGATCCGCGACGTGGACCTCGACGATGTGGCGCAGGTTACCGCGGCCTGCCTCGGCGTCGATTGTTTGGTCTCTGCCCTCAATGGGCTTCAGCACACGATCCTCGGCACGCAGTCGGTGCTCCTGGATGCCGCGGTGGCCGCCGGTGTACCGCGCTTCATTCCCTCGGATTTCTCCTTGGACTTCACGCGGACGCCGCCGGGATCGAACCGCAACATGGACCTGCGACGGGCGTTCAAGGAGCGGCTCGATGGCGCGCCGATCCAGGCGACCTCGATCCTCAACGGCGCCTTCATGGACATGCTGACCGGGCAGGCGCCGTTCATTCTGTTCGGGCCGCGGCGCGTCATTCATTGGGGCGACGCCGATCAGCCCGTCGATTTCACGACGATGGACGATACGGCCGCCTACACCGCGGCCGTCGCGATGGACCCGACCCCGCCCCGGACGCTGCGGATTGCCGGGGAAGTCACCTCGGCTCGGGACTTGGCAGCATCTGCCGGCGCTGTCGCCGGCCGACCTTTCAAGACGCTCCGGGTCGGCGGTATCGGTTTGCTTGGGGGGATGATCAAGCTCACCCGACTGGTGGCGCCGGGAAAGGACGACGTGTTTCCGCCCTGGCAAGGCATGCAGTACATGCGCGACATGTACAGCGGCGATGGCAAGCTCGGGCCGCTCGACAACGACCGCTACCCGGGGATGCGCTGGACCACGGTGCGGGAGGTCCTGTCGGCGCGGTGACGGGGGGCTTGCGCGTCCCGGCGTCTATCCTCTTCGACCACGCCGTGTGGACGCCTCGCGAGGGGGCGTCCACACGGCGTGAGGGCGCATCCAAACGAAGCGTCGGAGTAGGCGACGGCGCGTATTCAAGATCGCGAAAGCCGACCGATCAGGATCACGCTGCGCGCACGGTCTCGAGGAAGCGCCCAACCTCGGCGGCCAGATGTTCGGACTGACGCGACAAGTCCGAAGCCGCCCCTAAAACTTGGCTCGCCGCCGCCCCGGTTTCCTCAGCAGCACCGGCCACGCCGGCGATATTGCTGGTGACCTCACCCGTGCCGATCGCCGCCTGACTGACGTTCCTGACGATTTCCTGGGTGGCGGCGCCCTGCTCCTCGACGGCGGCCGCGATCGAGGTCGCGACGCCGCTGATCTGTCGAATCCGTCCAGTGATGCCGCCGATCGACGTCACCGCTTGTCCCGTCGATGCCTGGATCCGGGCGATCTGCCCCGAGATCTCGCTCGTCGCCTTAGCGGTCTGCCCGGCGAGGGCCTTCACCTCAGCGGCGACGACCGCGAAGCCGCGTCCGGCCTCGCCAGCCCGTGCCGCCTCGATGGTGGCGTTGAGCGCGAGCAGGTTGGTCTGCCCAGCGATGTCCGAGATCAAACCCACCACGTCGCCGATCCGGGAAACCGCTGTGCTGAGTTCCTGAACCAACGTTCCGGTCTGGTCGGCTTCGTGCACCGCACGTTGCGCCATCTCGGCGGAACCGGCGACCTGTCGACCGATCTCCTGCACCGACGACCCCAACTCCTCGGCCGCCGCCGCGACGGTGTTGACGTTGGCAGCGGCTTCCTCCGCAGCGGCCGCGACAGTAGTCGACTGGCTGGCTGTTTCCGTGGCCGTGGCGTTCATTGTCTGAGCGGTTGCCTGCAACTCGGTAGCCGACGAGGACACCCGGCCGATGATGCCACCGACTGCAGCCTCGAAACCGTCGGCCATCTGCCGCATCCCGATCTTACGCTGTTCCTCGGCGACGAGCCGCGCTTGCGCCGTCTCTGCCTCCAGCGCTCGGCTGCGGATCAGATCGTCCTTGAACACCTGCACGGAGGCCGTCATCACGCCGATCTCGTCCTTACGGCGTGTGCCGGGCACAACCGCGGCGAGGTCCCCCTGAGCGAGTTGCCGCATGGTGCCGTTGAGCAGCGTCAGGGGCTTCATGGCGCGACGGAGCGCGAACCAGAGGACGGCAGCGCTCGCAAGGGCGATGATGAGGGTCGCGCTGGCGGCGCGCTCCATCATCCGATCCAGGGTGGAAAAGTAATCGGCCTTCTTCACTCCGACGTACAGAATACCGATGACTCGGCCCGAGGCCTCCCGGATCGGTTCATAGGTCGCCAGGTAAGGCACCCCAAGTATGTTGGCTTCACCCCGGTAGGTCTGACCCTGGGTCAAGACGGCCTCATAGACAGGTCCCGGCGCCAGCTTGGTGCCGACACCGCGGCTACCATCCGGCTTCAGCACATTGGTGGCAATCCGCGTGTCGCCCTGGAAGACCGTGGCCGTTCCTCCGATGATCTCACGGACACGATCAACGGCTACATCAGCTGCACCAATGACATGGGATCCGACCTGCAGGTGACCGTTGACGAGAGCGAAGCCAGTCGACCCGCCCTGATCTGTGAGAGAGCGCTGAAGCAAGCGCAGGTTGCTGTCGAGCGCGTCAGCGGCACGCCGAGACATCTCGCTGCGGAGATCGAACAGGATCAAGCCCGCAACACTCAATGCAGCCAGGATCAGCAGGACGGTGCTCGTGAGGCTAACCCGAGCCGGGAATGAAAGTATTGGAAGCTGCATCCGACGGGTCATCATGTCTGGACCTTGAAAATGTAGGGCCGGCCCGCTTTGCCTGCCAGGGCAGGTTGCTTGCGAGGTGCAAGCCGTTGGACATCGATCGCGCGCCTGCACGACACACAAGCGCTTGCCTGGACGTCGTCGGCCTCGGCAGGATAGTGAGCGCTCTGCTGTTAATTAAAGTATAAGCTCAGCAAGCGGCAGGGATGCGTAGGACTAACAAATGTGCTCTAGCTTCGAAACTTCCTAAAGCGCGAAAAATCGGCTATCCGATTGCGAAAGTTTGATAATTCGTATCGCGGCGGAGCGGGCGCCTGCCTCGCGGCATGCCTTGATTTTCACCGAACGGACCTTCCGCCCGACCGGTGCATGCTTATTTGCCGCAGATAAAATAGCTATATCTAGACGATAGACTATCGCCACGGAAACAAATAAACGCGCTATAATTGTAAAAATAGATAGCTGTACTTAATTTGATTTATAAGTATATGTATTTATTCGCACGAGTGCGAAACGTGCTGTGAATATTTATTTCAACATATAAAAACTATATTTCTGGCGAATGCATTGTGCGATTATTTTATTGTCGGGCTTATTTTATAGCCGTGAGCAAGATTTCGCATCGCGCGGTCTTTAACTGATAGGATTAATTAACTAAATCGAAGATTATCTTCGTGTGTCGTGGCCGGTCCCCATTCGGTGGCGCAGGTGCGAAGTCAGATGTCTGGTCCCGGCATGTGGTGGCGCGGGTTTGACCTCGATCGGCTGGACAAGGTGAGACTAAGGCGGGCGCCATGGTCGTCACTCGGACCGACAGACCCGTTTCCCAAATAGACGATCGCTTTCCAGAGTGTCGGCCTTCGACCCGGCAGTGGGGAACCCATGCCTGGCGCGGCACTCTTGGCCTGACGCGGCACTCTTGGCCTGACGCAGCACTCTTGGCCTGGCGCAGCACTCTTGGCTTGGCGCGGCACTCTTGGCCTGGCGCGGCACTCTTGGACGGAACGCCGAAAACTGTGCGGGACATGGCGATGCCGCCGCCTTCCTGGCGGCGGCATCCGAGCCGTTCCTGCCCGCTCGTGCCCTTCTCCGGAGAAGGCCCGGAGCGGCACGGGTTGACGTCACGCCGGCACGGCGGTGGCACCTGCACCAGACGGGGCCCTCGGGCGCGGCAGGATCGTCGCCGGGCATGGGGGCGGATCGTCGTCATCGTCTCGCCGACCTCGGCGGATGTGCCAGCCGAGGTTCGCCAACCGGCGCCTGCGTCGACGCGGTGCCCGATGGGTCTGGGCAGCGGCTTTTTCCGAGATACCGCGGTCAAGTTCGGCTAGCGCGACCAGCAAGGCGTCGACGGATACCGGCTCGGCCCGGCTTCCACTCAAGCAGCGCAGGCCGGGCGCGTTCTCGAGAGCGTGCGCATCCGATACCCAAGATGCCAGGATCGTCCGTTTCTCCCCATCGGTGAGGCCGGGATGCGCCAGCACGTCACGCGGGTGACGAAACACGTCTCCCGGGGCGACGATGGCCTGCCAAGCCTCAAAGGAGGCCGGGTGTGGGTTGGCTGGGTTCAGCGGACCGGAATGTAAGTCGTGCGTCTCCATCTTCGACATGATTGAACCTCTCAAGGGGATGCGAGGCAAGAGGGGATGCGAGGCAAGGGATCGAAACGAGCCCCCTCGGGGGCCCGACAGCCCCCGAGGGTCGACGTCAGTTTTTCGGCCGGCGCGGGTCTAGGCGGCCTTGGCGTGGTTCTCCACCTGCGCCTGGGCGTTGTCCTGACCGATGGCGGCCTGCGCGTCGCCGATGGCGATCCGACGTGGCTTGAGCGCCTCCGGCACCTCACGCTCGAGGTCCACGGTCAGCAGCCCGTTTTCCAGGCTCGCGCCGGTGACCGTCACATGGTCGGCCAGATTGAAGGTTTGGCGGAAGGCCCGCGCCGCGAGGCCGCGATGCAGGTACTCCCGCTCACCGCTCGGATCCCCTTTCTGGCCCGTGACCTGAAGGGTGGTGGCGTGCTGGGTCAGGTCGATCTCGTCCTGGGAGAAGCCGGCGACCGCCATGGTGATGCGGTACGCATCCTCCGCCACCTTCTCGATGTTGTAGGGCGGCCAGGTCATGGATGTCTCGACCCGGGCGGACTGGTCGAGCAAGGCGACAAGTCGGTCGAAGCCGACGGACGAGCGATAGAGCGGGGCGAAATCAAAGGTCCTCATGACCACATTCTCCTCGGAGCAACGTGATGACGAAGGTCACCGGACACCATGTCCGGCGCCGTGGGCGAGCCCATTCGGGCCTCGCACGCGTGAAACGTGGATGTCTGGACGCGGTTCCGGTTGGTTGCAGATCTTTTATGGTGTGAAAAATCGAGGGTCGCGCCGGCGCACACGACGTTCGAAACCCGATCACGGACTTCGCGCTTTCGACCGATGACCACTTTCAACCCATGATTAAGGGATGCCTAGCAGGCTGTTGAAAAAGTCCGTGGCCTACTGGGGCTTGGCGGGATCCACTTCCCTCCTGACAGCGGGCGGGGAAGACAAATCCGGGGCGCAGCCTGAGCGTCCAAGTCATCAAACCAGCTGGCGAACGGGCTGCCGCCACGGGCATCCAGAAACTCCCTGGTCTCCATTTGATATAGTGCCATGTACGCTGCCATTTAAGCCTGATCTGACAGGCGGTGGTTCAATCGTACATCCAACAGGGTGCCACGGCCCCTGCCCCGCCCGTTTGAGCGGGAGCCTTGTCTTCCGGGCATGGGGCAGCACATAACTTCCTATTTATCAGGTGCGATTTTATGCTACCGTCATAAGATGCCGAGGAAAGCGACCGACCATGCAGCCGGCTGAAAAGATCAGCGTCACCATGACCCCCGACCTGCTCCGCGCTGTGCGTGAGAGCGTCGAGGCTGGCGAGTACGCCTCCACCAGCGAAGTCATGCGCGACGCCGTGCGCGTCTGGCAGCGTCAGCGCCTGGAAGACGCCGAACGGCTGAACGTCATCCGCTCCCGCATCCGGCGCTCCCTGGACGATCCTCGGCCAGCCCTCAGCCTCGAGGAGGCCAGGGGGAACATCGAGGCCCTTCACGACGAAACCGTGAAGGCGCACCGGCATGAGGCGTCTTAAGGTTGAGATTGGCGCGGAAGCCGACCACGACCTCCGACAGATCTACCGCTGGGTCTACGAAGCGAGTCGCGCGCCCCACGTCGCCCGCCGTTTTCTGGATCGGTTGATCGGCCGATGCGAACGCGTTGGTGATGCGCCCCATGCTGGCCGTCCCCGCGATGACCTGGAGCCCGGCTTGCGGACGGTGCCGTTCGAGCGCACGGCCGTCATCGCCTACCAGGTCGAGAAGGACCGGGTTCTGATCACCAACGTGTTCTATGGCGGACGGGACTTCGAGGCCCTGTATCGCGGCGAGCCGCCGGAAGACGAGGCGTAACCGACCAAGCTCGCGAACCGTCGTCCTTGATGGAGGTGGGGCGTCCTCTGCGGGCCGTACCCGCTCGCATTCTGTTGAAAAAGTCCGTGGCGTGCCGGGGCTTGGCATGATTCACTCCCTCCTGGCAGCGGGCGGGAAAGGCAAATGCGGGGCTCGGATCAGCGTTCGGAGACGTTGTTCTTGTATGGGGCCCTGGAGGCTCGGGTCCGGGCAGTTCCTCCGCTGCGAACAATCCGGCCGCTCACGGATGAGACGCTGGCGGCACTGAGCGGGGCGTTTTCGGGGCTGTATGCGACCACCGGGGCCTTCACCGGCGGGGCCGGCCGCAGGGGGGATCACGTCACCATCGCGTTCGACTGGACCGGCAACGACGAGATGGACGCGGTCTGCGGCTCCGGATCGGCCAAGCTCCAGGCCGACGGCTCACTTCAAGGCGAACTCCGTATCCACCGCGGTGACGCAATCCCCTTCGGCGCCCGCCCTTGGCCGACTTCTTCAACACCCTGGTAGGCCATGGACAAGTTCTTCTACTACCTCGTCACGTTGCTTGAGTCCGCCCTATCGGTCGTCGGCATCCGCGGCACCTACGAAGAGCCGCGTTACGCAATCGTCGAGCGTCTCGACCGCGGGGTCGAAATCCGGGCCTACGAGGGGCGCATGGCCGTCGAGACGGACGCCAGGGGACAACAGGACGGGGAAGCGTTCGGCCGGCTGTTCCGGTACATCACCGGAGCGAATGGCGGCGACCAGCGCATCGCCATGACCACGCCCGTCGAAAGCAAGGGCCGCCTCATCGCCATGACGGTCCCGGTCGAGCAGGGCGGCCAGGGAACGATGCGGTTCTACCTGCCGCGGGCGGTCGCCGAAGCCGGTGCGCCGGAACCGACCGAGCCCGGTGTCCGTCTGGTCCGAATTCCTTCCGAACGGCTGGCCGTTCTGCGTTTCACCGGTGGTGCGTCGCCTGAGGCGAGGGATGAACAGGCCCGGATCCTGACGACGGTGCTGGAGGCCGCCGGACGGAAGCCAGCGGATCAGCCCGTCTTCATGGGCTATGATCCGCCCTTCTCGGTGCCTTTCCTGCGCCGGAACGAGGTCGCGGTGCGACTACCGTCTCGCTCATCGTAAGCCGGTCGACCTCGCTCCGAGCGCGTTGCGAGGGGGCCAGGTGCAGGGGTTGTGTCTCCGCCATCATAGCGGCGGCCACTGATCCACCCGACAGCACCGAAAGCGCGGACGACCTAAAGCTGCACGCTGAAACACAGCTCCACCGGCCGTGATTAAAAAAAGAAAACGGCCGGAGCGATGCTCCGGCCGCCGTGGTTTTGCTTGGTCGGATCAGGCCGCTTAGCGGAGGAGCTGGAGCACGCCCTGCTGCGCCTGGTTGGCCAGCGAGAGGGCCGAGATGCCGAGCGACTGACGGGTGGTCAGCGCCTGCGAGTTCG
>NZ_JAAHTB010000060.1 GCF_010692745.1 Methylobacterium sp. BTF04 | reverse complement strand
GGCCCTGGATCCGACGCGACCGCCACAGCCAGGAAAGCGCCACAGGCCGGCCGCGCCTCCAGCCGTTCACGCCAGCGATAGATCTGCTGCGCCTGGATGCCGTGGCGCTTGGCTGTCGCGATCACGTTGCCGCTGCCCAGCGACTCGGTCACCACAGCGCGCTTCTCCTGAGGACTCCAGCGGCGGCGCCGGACGTAGGTCGCATCGTCCACCCGAGCATCTCCAGCATCGATGCCGGCACCAATGCCGGATCAGATGACCAAAAAGCTGGACGCCAGAAGACCCCGGAGCAAGGCGGCCTTCGCCGGATGCGCACCGATGGAGCGGCGTCGAAAGCGGGCCAGCCAGTGCCGCTGACGCGCGTTGTCCCGTTCGATGCCGTGGGTTTCGTCCTTGCCCATTTAGTGCTGCCCGACGGGCAGGAGCACGTCGTAGGCTGCGTAGCTGTCCGTGCAGTAGAGTCCGTTACGCCGGCGCTGCAGTCGCTGGATCAGGCGCTCGCAGGTAGCCTTGTCACGAACGCAGCATTCCCAGTCCACCAACTGCCGTGAAGCACGATCCCAAGCCTTCCAGATCCAGAGCGGCTCGGACTTTTTTTCACGTAGTGCCACATCTCATCAAGCTCGATCACCACCGCCCGGCCTTCTGGCTCAGGCTTCTGTGCGTAGGCGGCCGCGAACTGCTCCAGCCAGGCCTGGATCGTAGGGGTCGAGACACCCAACAACTTGGCCGTGCGGTTCATCGACAAGCCGCTGACATAGAGCAAAACCGCGGTGGCTTTCATGGCCAATGGCTTGCCGCGTGCGGGCGTGTCGGTGAAGTTCAAACCGCACGCCTTGCACAGGTAGCGCTGCTTGGAGCGCATCAGCCCATTCTTGACATGCTCTTCGCTCCCAAAGCGCTTGCACCGCAAACCCATGACCCACCTCCCAAAGGACCCAGAAGAGCCCAGAAGGTAGGGCATCTATGCAGCCCTAAAACCCTCTGTGATCCCAGTCCCTTAGCTCAGACGTCCAGGATCAGCAGCGTGTTGCCGACCGAGTGGGTCCCTTCAGAAAACATATCACCCGTTCCCGTTCGGAAGACCCAGCACGGTGTCCCTCTGAGGCGAGCCGATCAGGGCGCCGTTCGTAGCGGCCGGCTTGGCGACTTTGTCTACGATGTCGAGGAACGGCTTGATGATGTCGATCGGCATTGGGAAGATGACGGTCGAGTTCTGCTCAGCGCCGATCTCGGTCAGGGTCTGTAGGTAGCGCAGCTGCATGGCGGCCGGGACACTCGCCAGGATCTTGGCAGCGTTGACGAGCGTCTGGGAGGCCTGGAATTCGGCTTCCGCGTGGATGACCTTAGCGCGCCGGTCACGCTCGGCCTCCGCCTGTTTGGCGATGGCCCGCACCATGTTGTCGGTGAGTTCGACAGTCCTGATCTCGACGTTGGTGACCTTGATACCCCAGGCTTCGGTCTGGGTATCGACGATGCTCTGAACATCCGTACTCAACTTTCTGCGTTCGGACAGCATCTCGTCGAGATCGTGCTGGCCCAGCACTGCGCGGAGTGTCGTCTGTGCCAGCATCGTCGTGGCGGACAGGTAGCGTTGAACCTGAATGGTGGCGCGCTCGGGATCGGTGACGTTGAAATAGAGTACCGCATCGACCTTCATCGAGACGTTGTCCCGCGAGATCACATCCTGGCTTGGGATCTCCACCACTTGGATGCGGAGATCGACGCGGATCATCTCCTGGACGAAGGGGATCAACAGGACGAGGCCCGGCCC
The DNA here is from genome assembly GCF_010692745.1 of Methylobacterium sp. BTF04. GTDB lineage: Bacteria > Pseudomonadota > Alphaproteobacteria > Rhizobiales > Beijerinckiaceae > Methylobacterium. Next base: position 15,082 of record NZ_JAAHTB010000060.1, on the reverse strand, counting down.
CTTCACGCGATCGAACTTGCCCAGGGTGAACACGACGGCGCGTTCATATTGTCTGATGATCCTGACGGCCATCCCGATCAGAACGAGAGCCAGGACGGCGATAGCGGGAAGCAGATACAACGAAATATCCATCATCTCGTCTTTCCTCATTTGATACATATAGTGAATTAAATATGATCGATTTATCAGTTATACATCAGTAAACTGATGCACCAATTGTTGTAAAATTCATTATTGAATTATGTAATAGTTTTATTTTTTAGAAATAAAAATCCGTATTTGGCCAAACCAGGGCAGGAAGCGCGACGCGCCCGTTTTCAGCGACGCGCCGTCACTGACTGCAACACTTAGATCGCATAGAGATGCCCTCTTGCGAGGATCGGAAAACACCTACGGTCCCGGGGGCGATCGCCGATGGATGCAGCCTGTCGGTGTCCCCTTCCACCACCGTGCTCGGACGCTCGTGGTGGTCCGACTGGATCCCGCTCACGCCGCACCCACCCCGGCCCGGTCCGTAGGGCCATCTTTCCGCTGGAACGGCGGGATCAGGGTATCGACGTGGATTTGGAGCGGCGCCTCCCGATCGAGGGGATACCGCCCGCACCCGACCGCGACGGTCATGGGATTACCGGACCGCAGCGTCGCGGAGATCTTGGAGCCGGCAGGGTCCGCGCAGATCGAGAGGTGGCGTCCCCGCCACTGCAGGGCGAAGGTCAGACCGGACCACCCGGCGGGCAGTTTCGGATCGAGCCGGATGCCGTCATCCTCAAGGGAAAGCCCGGCGAAGCCCAGGACCGCCATCATCCAGACGCCCCCGAGCGCAGCGATGTGCAGGCCGCCGTCGAGCGCGGCATGCATATCCGCGAGATCGACTGCCGAGGCCTGCCGGAAGAAGCGCAGCGCCGTCTCCGGTCTTCCCAGCCTGGCGGCGGCGAGCCCGTGCAGAGCGGCGCTGAGCGAACTCCCATGGCTGCAGCGCGGTTCGTAGTAATCGAAATTGGCGTCCGGTGCCGCGCCGGTGAATTCTTCCGGCAAGAGCGCCAGTAGGGCCACCACGTCCGCCTGCTTGATGACCTGCACGGTCTTCATCCGCTCCCGCCCCAGCACGACGTCCATGGGGACGGATCGCCCTGCGTAGTCGGCGAGGGCGACGTCATCGAGGGCGAAGAAGCCGCTGAACTGCTCGAATAGTCCCGTCGTGGTGTCGAGGCCGGTCACGAGCGTGTCGGCGACGGCAGCCCACCGAGCCAGTTCCCCGTCGTCGAGACCGATCCGGGCGGATAGACGCGTCCACGATCCGGGCCATCGGGTCCCCAGCAGCGCGGCGACCTCGATGGCACGCCTGATGTTCCAGCGGGCCATGACGTTGGTGAAGGCGTTGTCGTCGATCGTCTCGTGATACTCGTCGGGGCCGATCACCTGGCGGACATGGCATCGGCCGTCCGCATCGCGCTCCGCCCGGCTGGACCAGAAGCGGGCCGTCTCGAACAGGATCTCCGCGCCGGCCTCCTTGAGGAAGGTCTCGTCGCCTGTGGCATGCCAGTAATGCCAGACCGCGTAGGCGACGTCGGCGCTGATGTGCTGCTCCTCCACGCCGCACAGGATGTCGACCACGTGCCGGTCGGGCCCGATCGCGTGTTCCGGCGTCGTCTCTTCGCCGGAGTCGGCGGACTCCCAGGCATAGAGGGCGCCTCGGAACCCCATCCGCTCCGCCTTGGCGCGCGCGGCGTCGAGAGTGCGGAATCGGTAGAATAGCAGCGCCCGCGCCGCCTCCGGCCACGTCAGCGTGTAAAAGGGCAGGAGGAAGATCTCGGTGTCCCAGAACACGTGCCCGCGGTAGTCGGGACCTGTCAGTGCCCGGGCCGCGATCGATACGCGGTCGTCATCGGGGTTGGCGGCGCCGTTGAGATGATAGATGGCGAAACGCAAGGCCTGCTGGGCGCCCTGATCGCCCTCGACCGAGACGTCGCTATCGGTCCAGCGCCGCGTCCAGGCGGCCTCGTGCATGCCGAGTAGATGCTCCCAGCCGCGGGCTCGCGCTCCTTGGAGCAACGTTCGGGCACTTTCGCCTGGCACCCCGGCGGGCGTGTCCTCGCGTGTGATCGCGACGGTACGCTCGAAGCATACGGTCTGGCCGGGCTGCGTGTGCCACGTCCAGGCCGTCTCGAACGGGCCCAGCGTCTTCGGTTCGATCATCCGGCCGTCGACCCGAAGCGACGCCTCCGAGGCTATGGCGAGGCGCTTTCCGGATGAGACGGTGCGCCAAGCGCCAAGACACTGTTCGAGAAGCTCGGGAGTCAGACCGAAATTGAGTCCGTCGAAGGAGGCCCGGAGCGTGGCCTCGCAGGCTCCGCCCGTCACATCAAGCTGGATGAGCTGCGCCCCGAGTGCACGCTCGCTCAAGGAGACGAGACGCAAGACGCGCAAGCGGATCGCGACGCCGGCCGGACCGGCCATCCGGCTCTCGGTGGAGAGGACGCCGCGCCGGAAGTCGAGCGTCCGGTGGTGGAACGCGACGTCGTCGATCGTAAGCTTCGAGGGTCTGTCGCAGAGCGAAAGGTCGACCCGTAGCCAATCGGGCGCGGGGACGAGAGTGGAGATCGGCTGCTCGCCCCTGACAACGTCGAACAGGCCGGCCACGTAGGTGCGAGGTGCGACGACGCGGTCCGGGAGCCGGTCGATGGTTCGTCCCCCCCGGACCCCAAGGAAACCGTTGCTGATCGAGAAGCGCGACTCGCGGCTGCCGTCACGGAGTGGATCGAAGCCCTGCTGGTGAAGGACCCAGGCGGGATCCGCGGTCGATTCGAGCGCGAGTCCGATCGTCCGAGGGGCCGTCATGCCGCGTGCCGGCGGAGACGCCCGTCGGAGAGCGCGGCGAGGTCGACATCATCGAGACTGGCCACCACGAGATCGGCTTTCGCCGCATCGAGACCGGACGCGTCCTGAAGTCGGGCAACGCCGAGCGGAGCCATGCCGCCCGCCCGTGCCGCCTCTACGCCGGCGGGGGCGTCTTCCGCTACGAAACACCGGTTCGACTCCATGTGCAGTTCCTCGGCGGCGATCTGGAAGATTTCGGGGTCGGGCTTGCCGTGCCGTAGGTCGCGACCGCAGACGTCGACGGCGAAGAGATCGAGCAGGCTTCGACCGTCGGCGAGTCTGATCAGCTGCAGCATCGCCCGTGCGTTCTTCGACGATGAGGCGACCGCCATCGGCCACCCGAGCGCCGCGATGGCCGTGACGAACCGGAGCGCGTCCGGGAAGGCCGAGACCTGTCCGTCGGCGATCAGTTCCTCAAGGCGGGACTGCTTCATGGAGGCATAAGCAGCCGCCTTCCGCGCAGCATCCGGCACCGCCAGCGCTTCCAGGGCGGCGCGGGCCCCGTCGAAGCGGGGCTTGCCGGCGACATTGGCTTGGTACACCGCCGTCGTGAAGGGGAGCGGGTCGGCGAACCCGACAAGGGCGTCGCGCCACGCCCGTTCGTGCGGCGAGGCCAGAAGTACGCCATCGACATCAAAGATCGCCGCGCACAGCGGCCCGGCGCTCACGGCGCGGCCGGGGACGAGCGGCCCGTCGGCCCCTGCGAGCCATTCCACCGGGCGATGACCGCCAGCCCGGCATGGTTCGGGTTCCACCCCAGGATGCTGATCGACGCCGGGGCGAGCTCGAAGTGCTGGGCGTCGACGATCGGTAGACCGATCCAGCGGGCCCCGAGGCTGCAGCCGAACTGACCGTGCGAGAACACGGCGACATTCCCGTCGAGCGTGCGGAGGCGCGCGATGACGCGGTCGGCGCGGGCGGACACTTCGGGAGGGATCTCACCGCCGGGGCAACCGTCGCGATAGACGCTCCAGCCGGGCCGTCCCTGGACGATGTCCATGGAGCGCTTTCCCTCGTAGTCCCCGTAATCCCATTCGGCTAGGTCTGGCTCGATCTCGGCCGACGCGCCAAGGCCCGCCAAGGAGCAAGTCCGCTGGGCCCGCCGCGCAGGGCTAGTGAATGCGCGCGCGAAGCGGATCGGGGCGAGGGCCGGCGCGAGGGCGAGCGCCTGCTCCTCGCCATGAGCGGTGAGCGCGAGGTCGGTACGTCCCGTGTGCTGTCCGGTCAGCGACCAATCCGTCTCGCCGTGCCGAACGAGATAGATCCGGCCCGTGCCGGGTCCAGCCGGCGGTTCGTGCAGTGGCATGTCGTGCTCCGGCCGTGGACGGAAATCCCTCAGTGACTGCGGATCAGGACGCTTCCAGAACCCTCCGGTCGTCGTCCATGCTATCGAGGTACGCGCCGCTGAGCGCCGCATGGCTGCAGCGCGCGCGATGGAGGAGCGCCGCCTGCGCGGCCGCGACGTTGCGCTCCTGCCCGCTCCATATGCCGAGGGCCGGCTGCTGGATCGCGCGCGCGAACGAGAACACCAAGGGCCATGGGGCAGGGCGAGGGCCGGCCCCGGCGTTCATGGCATTGAGCCGCGTTGCGGCCAGCGCGCCCGACTGTCCGCCCGACAGGAAGGCGATGCCCGCCACTGCGGCGGGGACGGTCTCGAGAAAGCATCGCAGGGTCGCCTCGGCGACCACTTCGACCGAAACCTGCTTCGGGCATGCAAGGCCGGGGAGAACCATGTTGGGCTTGAGGATCGTGGCCGCCAACACGACACCCTGGACGTGCAGCGCCTCGAAGACGGCATGCAACACCTCGCCGGTGACCTCGCAGCAACGTTCGAGGTCATGGTCCCCTACCATCAGCACCTCGGGCTCCACGACGGGCACGATCCCGGCCTCCTGGCAGAGGGCCGCGTAGCGGGCGAGCGCCTGGGCATTGGCGAGCACGCACGCCCGGCTCGGGCGGCCGTCGCCCAAGCCGATCACGGCCCGCCACTTGGCGAAGCGCGCCCCCATGGCGGCGTAGGCCTCAAGACGGTCGCGCAGGCCGTCGAGGCCTTCCGTCACCGTCTCCCCGTCATGCAGAGCCAGGGCCTTGGCCCCGCAATCGACCTTGATCCCCGGCACGATGCCGGCCTCGACCAGACGCTCGACGAAGGAGATTCCATGTCGGTCGCATTGTCGGATCGTCTCATCGTAGAGGATGGCGCCGCTGATGTACGCGCCGAGCCCGGGGGCCGAGACGAGCATCTCGCGGTAGGCTCGCCGCATGTCCACTGTCTGCGGGATCCCAGCGGCGGAAAAGCGCCTGTCGCAGGTGGGGCTGCTCTCGTCCATGGCGAGGAGGCCCTTGCCCGCGCCGACGAGGATCCGAGCGGTCTCGACGAGGCCCCGCGTCGTCATGACCGACGGCCCCACGTCCAGTCGCGGATTTCCGGCAGGTCCTCGCCGTGCCGGTCGATGTAGCGCTTGTGCTCGACGAGCTTGTCGCGCATCCGTTGCTTGAGGTAGTCGCCCTTCGTACCGAGACCCGGCAGGCGATCGACGACATCATGTACGAGGTGGAAGCGGTCGAGATCGTTCTGCACCCGCATGTCGAAGGCGGTGGTGATCGTTCCCTCCTCTTTGTAGCCTCGTACGTGAAGGTTACGGTTCGTCCGGCGGTAGGTGAGGCGGTGGACCAGCCACGGATAGCCGTGGAAACCGAAGACGATCAGCTTGTCGGTCGTGAAGATCCGGTCATAGTCGACCTCGCTCAGCCCGTGGGGATGCTCGGTTTCGGGCTGGAGCCGCATCAGGTCGACGACGTTGACCACGCGGATTCTAAGATCCGGCAGGTGCTCCCGCAGGATCGAGACGGCCGCCAGCACCTCCAGCGTCGGCGTGTCGCCGCAGCAGGCCATCACGACGTCGGGCTCGCCGCCCTGGTCGTTGCTCGCCCACCCCCAGATGCCGAGCCCCTCGGTGCAGTGGACGATCGCCTGCTCCATGGTCAGCCATTGCGGCAGGGCGTGTTTACCCGCCACAACCACGTTCACGTAGTGGCGGCTGCGCAGGCAGTGGTCGAACACTGACAGGAGGCAGTTCGCGTCGGGCGGCAGGTAGACCCGGACGACGTCCGCCTTCTTGTTGATCACGTGGTCGAGGAAGCCAGGATCCTGGTGGGTGAAGCCATTGTGGTCCTGCTGCCAAACGTGGGAGGCCAACAGGTAGTTGAGGGAGGCGATGTTCCGGCGCCAGGGCAGCTCCGACGTCACCTTCAGCCACTTGGCGTGCTGACTGAACATCGAGTCGACGATGCGGATGAAGGCCTCGTAGCTGTTGAACATCCCGTGCCGACCGGTCAGGAGATAGCCTTCCAACCATCCCTGGCACTGATGCTCGCTCAGCATCGAGTCGTGGACGCGACCGTCGCGGCCCAGGAACTGGTCGTCGTCGGTCGCGCGCGCGTCCCATTGGCGGTCCGTCACCTCGAACACGGCGCCGAGCAGGTTCGACAGTGTCTCGTCGGGACCAAAGACGCGGAAGTTGCGCCGTTCCTGGTTGGCGAGGACGACATCGCGGAGGAAGTGCCCCAACACCGTCGTGTCGCCGAGGGAGACGGCGCCCGGTGACGGCACGGTGACGGCATGGTCGCGGAAATCCGGCATGCGTAGGTCACGCAGCAACCCACCGCCGTTGGTGTGCGGGTTGGCCCCCATACGCCTATCGCCCGAGGGGGCCAGGGCGGCGAGTTCGGGCATCAGGTGCCCTTGGTCATCGAAGAGTTCCTCGGCGCGGTAGCTCCTCATCCAGCGTTCGAGTTCCTCGACGTGCTGGGGATGGGCAGCGTCGACGAGGATCGGAACTTGGTGGGCGCGGAAGGTGCCTTCGATCTTCAGCCCGTCGACCATCTTCGGCCCGGTCCAACCCTTGGGGGAGCGGAGCACGATCATCGGCCAGTGCGGTCTCCGGCTCTCGCCCGAGACGCGGGCCTCCGCCCGGATGCGGGCGATGTCGGCGACGACCCGGTCCAGCGTGTCCGACATCAGCCGGTGCATGGTCTGCGGATCGTCACCCTCGACGAAATGGGGCGTCCAGCCGCAGCCGCGCAGGAATTGACCCAACTCGTCGGGCTCGATGCGAGAAAGGATGGTGGGGTTCGAGATTTTGAACCCGTTGAGGTGCAGGATCGGCAGCACGGTGCCGTCGGTGACGGGATTCAGGAGCTTGTTCGAGTGCCACGCCGTCGCCAACGGGCCGGTCTCGGCTTCGCCGTCGCCGATCACGCAGGCAACGATCAGGCCCGGATTGTCGAAGGCGGCGCCGAAAGCGTGGCTCAGGGAATAGCCGAGTTCGCCGCCCTCGTGGATCGATCCGGGCGTCGTCGGCGCGACATGGCTCGAAATGCCGCCCGGGAAGGAGAACTGCGTGAAGAGCCTCTTCATCCCCGCCTCGTCCTCACCGACGTCGGGATAAATTTCGCTGTAGCTTCCTTCGAGATAGGTGTTGGCCACCAGCGCCGGACCGCCATGCCCGGGGCCGGCGATGTAGAACATGTCCAAGTCGTGCAGCTTGATGATGCGGTTCAGGTGCACGTAGATGAAGTTCTGGCCGGGCGTCGTGCCCCAATGCCCGACGACGAGCGGCTTCACGTGGGCGAGTTTCAGGGGCTCGCGCAGCATCGGGTTGTCGTAGAGATAGATTTGCCCGACCGACAGGTAGTTGGCGGCACGCCAGTAGCGGTCCATGAGGTCCAGGGTATCCGACGTCGCCGCTCCCGATCCTGCATCGCCTCCGTGATGGAGCGGATGCGCGAGGGTTCCCGAGGCTGCGTCCATCCTGTGTACCCTGGTCGATCGTCGTGCGAAGCTACGAGCCGCAACGGCGCGATCTCGTGGCCGAGGGCGATTCGATAGACCCTGCGCGAGGAACGGAGCAGGATCGGAAACTACCCACGCGAGGACGGTGGCGGTGAGGTCGAGCGGATCGCTCGGCGTTGGCCCGACCCCGTCAACAACGATCGCATCGTGTGCGATGCGGAAGACCAAACGCGCACGACGATGCCGGCCCTTCGATCGGGAGCACGGGCGAGAGCCGACGTTTGTCCGTCGGACCAAGAACCCGATCGACGTGATGGCGGCGCCGTTCGGTGCTGCGCGGGCGATCCGCGTCGCTTCCCGCCGCACTGGTCCCGACGGAGGCTGCCGGACGGCGAGTCCGCCGGGTCCGTCCGAAAACCATCATCCCCGCTCGAAGCATCGCGCGAGGAAGTGCCGTAGGCGAAAGCGTATTCTTTCGAAAGCGATCACCGCGAAATGGTTCGCCCGGATGGTCTCGTCGCGCGTGGGGCGCGTGAGGATCGTCACCTGGGAACGGCCCGGAGCACCGCGTCGAAATCGGCCGCCGACAGACTTGCGCCGCCGATCAGGACGCCGCCGACATCTGCCAGGTCCAGGATCGACTGTGCGTTCTCAGCCTTCACCGATCCTCCGTAGAGGATCCGCATTGCGCGTCCCTCGTCCCCGAATCGGAGTACCAGGCAGGAACGGGCATGCGCGTGGACCGCGATCACATCCGCCGCGGTCGGTATGTGGCCGGATCCGATGGCCCAGAGGGGCTCGTAGGCGACGGCGAGTTCGCCCCCGTCCGGGATTTCGGGAAGACTGCCGGCGAGTTGCTCGCCGCAGACGACCATGGTCTTCCCGTCACGACGCTGCGCCTCCGATTCACCGATGCAGACGATGGCCAGGAGACCCGACCGCAGAGCGCTCCTGGCCTTCGCCGCCACGACGGCATCGGTCTCGCCATGGTGCTCGCGCCGCTCCGAATGGCCGACGATCACGGCCGAGGCGCCTGCGTCCTTCAGCATGTCGGCGCTGACGTCACCGGTGAAGGCGCCCTCGGCCTCCATGGCGCAGTCCTCGCCCCCGATGGCGATTTGGCCCGCGGCCGCCCGCGCCGCGCGGAAGATCAACGTCGCGGGGACGCAGAGGAGTACATCGGCCTCCGGCCGCGATGCCCCGACGGAGGCCGCGATATCCTCGATCTGGTTGAGGCGCGATCCCACGCCATGCATCTTCCAGTTCCCTGCAATCAGCGGGCGCATGGTGATCCTCAGTGATAGCCGAGGTCGCCGCGGACCTTGCCGCGGAAGATCCAGTAGGACCATCCCGTATAGAACAGCACCACGGGCAGGAGCACGAGCGTGCCGACGAGCAGGAAGGCTTGCGTGCTCTCCGGCGAAGCGGCCTCCCACAGCGTGTAGTGGCCCGGCACGATCATCGGGAACAGGCTGATCGCTACGCCGAGGTAGGACAGGAGGAACAGTGCGACCGCGGCGAGGAAGGGCTGGAGGTCGCCGTCGCGCCCGAGCGCCCTCCAGGCGTAGAACGCCACTGCCGCCGTGGCGAGCGGGAGGGGGAGAAGGAGCACCGTGTTGGGCCAACCGAACCAGCGCTGCGCGATTGTCGCGCTGGCAAGGGGCGTCCAGAGGCTGACGGCGGCGATGCAGAGGCACGTGCCGACGAGGCAGACCCGCCCGGCCCGGCGCGACCATGCCTGCAGCGGCCCCTCGGTCTTTAGCACCAGCCATCCGGCGCCGAGCAGGCCGTAGCCGAAGACCAATGCCACGCCTGTCAGCATCGCGAAGGGCGTGGCGAAATCGAATGACGTGCCGACGAAGACCCGTCCCTCGACTTTGAATCCTTGGATGAAGCTGCCGAGCACGACGCCCTGCGCGAAGGTCGCCACTAGAGATCCGGCGCAGAAGGCGCCGTCCCAGATCCGCAGGAGCGCCGGCTGCTTGAAACGGAACTCGAAGGCCACGCCGCGGAACACCAGTGCCAGCAGCATCACTAGGATGGGGAAGTACACGGCCGGGATGATGATGGCGAAGGCGAGCGGGAAGGCCGCCAACAGCCCGACACCGCCGAGGATCAGCCAAGTCTCGTTACCGTCCCAGAAGGGGCCGATGGAGCCCATCACGGTCGCGCGGTCGGCCGGGCCTACGAGGCCGTGCAGTATGCCGACCCCGAGGTCGAGCCCGTCGAGCGCCACGTAGATGAAGATGCCGAGGCCGAGGATCACGGTCCAGATCGGGACGAAGCTCTGCGCCATGGCCTACTCTCCCGGAACGGCGGCGGGCGGCGGTACGGAGTGCGGCAAGTAGGGTGGAGTGGGCCGGCCCGCCTCGACCGGCTCAGGGGCCGCACCCGCCCCGACGCCGCGGCGCACGATGCCGGCCATTACGGCGAAGCCGGTTGGAAACATGATGAGGTAGACGAGCACGTAGAGCGACAGCGAGATCGCGACGTCGGTGCCCGTCAGCGACGGCGTCACCGAGTGGGCGGTGCGCAAGAGGCCGTAGACGGTCCAGGGCTGGCGCCCGACCTCGGTCGTGATCCATCCGGCGATGACGGCGACGAAGCCGAGCGGCGCCGTCCATTGGCACAGCCGCAGGAACCAGACCGAATCGAAGAGGCGCCCCCGAAGGCGCAGAACCTGGCCGGAGACGGCGACGGTGAGCATGATGAGGGCGATGCCGACCATGAGGCGGAAGGCGTAGAAAGGCGGCCCGACGGGCGGCCGCTGGTCCTCCGGAAAACTTTCGAGGCCTCGGATCGTGCCGTCGCGGGAGTGGGTCAGCAGCAGGCTGCCGAGCGCCGGGATCTCGACGACATCGCGCATGGTGCCGGCCGCATCGTCCGGGATGCCGAAGAGGGTGAGAGGCAGCGGGCTGACGTCGTCGTAGCGCCCCTCGATGGCGGCGAACTTCGCCGGCTGGTACTTCAGCGTGTTGGCGCCGTGCATGTCGCCGATGACGATCTGTGCCGGCACCAGCACGATGAGCAGGTTCAGCGCCATAACGACCATGACGCGAGCCTCGGCGGTCGAGCGGCCGCGCCGTAGCAGCCAAGCACCGACGCCCAGCACCACGAAGCCCGTGGTGATGTAGAAGGCCGTGACGTTGTGGGCGTAGCGGTAGGGGAAGGACGGGTTGAAGATCACCGCCCACCAATCGTCTGGGAAAAAGCGGCCGTCCTCGACGTGGAAGCCCTGCGGTGTTTGCATCCAGCTGTTCACAGACAGGATCCAGAAGGTCGAGAAAAGGGTGCCGGCCGCCACCATCAGGCCGGCGAAGAAATGCACCCAGGCTGGAACGAGCTTGCGTCCGAACAGCAGCACACCGAGGAACGAGGCTTCGAGGAAGAACGCGGTGAGACCCTCATAGGCAAGCAGCGGCGCCAGCACGTTGGCGGTGGTGTCCGAGAAGCGGCTCCAGTTGGTGCCCATTTGGAAGGGCATCACGATGCCCGACACCACGCCCATGCCGAACGAGACCGCAAAGATGCGGGTCCAGAACGCTGAGATTCGCGCCCAGAGTGCCTGACCGGTGAAGAAGGCCATGCCCTCCAGCACCGCAATGTAGGATGCAAGCCCCACCGTAAAGGCTGGCAGCAGGATGTGCCAGGAGATCACCCAGGACCACTGCAGGCGGGACAGGAACAGCGGGTCTAGCGCCACGGCTCAGGCCGCCGCGCGTCGAATGGGCGGGTGTCGTTGCAGCATGTCCCGTCCCTGGGGTCTCGTGTGTCGCGATACGAGTAAAGTGTCGATGGCGGGGCGGGCAGAATCGGAAATTACCTATGTCAACGGCCGCTCTTCTCTATCCCTTCACACCCTGAGCAGGCCTGGAACACACTGCCCAGGATGAGGAAGGCGAGAGGTCAGGGTATGCGGTCGTCGGTATCAGTTGCCACCAAAGTGGCTGTCTCTCGTGGATGAAACCCGTGAACGCATCTGGCGCGCGAGGCGCACGCGCAGATGGCGAGCTTCGATTTAGGCGGCTTGCGGCGCGGCCCGTCCCCGGAGCACCGTACGCGTGTGGCGCGCGATGACGGCCTCCTCGTCGGTCGGGATCACAAGGACCGCGACCGCGCTGTCGGATGCGCAGATGCGCCCGGCATTCGCCGCATTGGCTCCCTCGTCGATTCGAAGCCCGAGCCAAGCGAGCCGCGCGCAAACGGCTGAGCGGATCGCCGGCGCGTGCTCGCCGATGCCCGCCGTGAAGACGAGCCCGTCGAGACCGGCAAGCGCGCTGACGAGCGCGCCCGTCTCGACGGCGATGCGATAGGCGAAAAGGTCGACCGCTTCCGCGGCGCGAGGGTCGGGGCTCGCCAGTAGCGCGCGGATGTCGCCGCTGATGCAAGAGACACCGAGCAGCCCGGAGTGGCGGTAGAGCGTCTCTTCGATCTCGGCGAAGCTACGCCCCTGTCGGCCGAGGTAGAGGATCACTCCAGGATCGAGGCTGCCGCAGCGCGTCGCCATCGGCAGGCCGTCGAGTGTGCTGAAGCCCATGGTGGTGGCGATGCTGCGTCCGCACTTCTGGGCGCAGAGGCTAGCACCGGACCCGAGATGCGCTACCACGACCCGCCCTTGTGCCAGGACCGGGACGTCTCGCGCCAGCCGGGCCGCGATGGACTCATAGGACAGCCCGTGGAAGCCGTAGCGCCGGACGCCGGCCTCCTCCAGCGCCCGCGGCAGCCCGAACCGCCAAGCCTCGGACGGCATCGTCGCGTGGAATCCTGTGTCGAAGCAGGCGATCTGCGGAAGTGTCGGTCGGGAGGCCGCGACGGCGTGGATGGGTGCCATGCAGCGGGGCATATGGAGCGGATCGAGCGGTATCAGCGTTTCGAGAGACCGTAGGATGTCCGACGTCACCAGGGCGGGCTCGACATGGTGTTGCCCGCCATGCACGATCCGGTGTCCAACGGCGACGAGGCCTGCTTGGTCGAGGTGGCTATCGGCGAAAGCTAGCAAAGCGTCGAGCGCCGTTGCGAAGGCGTCGGGCTTGCCGGCCGGCCAACTCCGATCCGCCAGCACGGCGCCTTTGGCGTCACGGGCCAGCAGACGAGGTGCCGCATAGAGGTCGGCGATCTCGCCTCGGGCCGTCGCCGGACTGTCGGTACCTGCATTGAACAAGGCGAACTTGAGGCTCGACGACCCGGCATTCAGCGTGAGGATCGAACCGGTCGGGACGGCGATATCCACCCTCTACCTCCCTCGAAGCGGCGTGACGGCGATCGCATCGAGACACTCGCGAACCCCTGAATATGGAGAATTGCGCCGGCTATTCCGCCGGCTCGGCGGCGAGCGCAAGTCGGGCCAGCGCCGGTAACGATCGCGTGCCTGTCTTGCGCATGATGGCGGCGCGGTGATTTTCCACGGTCCGCCGGCTGATCCCAAGGTCGGCGGCTATATTTTTGCTGGGGTGGCCGGCCAGCACGGCGCCCATAATCTGCCGCTGCCGGGGGGTAAGCCCAGCGACTTGGCATTCGGCGTTGCCGCGTAGGCCGCGAAGATCCCCAAGGGCCTGCCGGAGTTCCGCCCTAGTGAGCGCGAGTTCGCCTTCGAGGGATTCGATGTCGGTGGGATATGAGGGCGCCGGGGCGCCCGTTGGGATTGCACGGTGCAGGTCCGCGTCGGCTGGAAACAAATGTATCATAGCATTATACCTTTCACGGGCTCGGCATGTCTGTGAATTACTTCGCTGAGGAAGCTGATAGCGGCGCGGGCCCGCACCGGCACGCCGTAGGGTTTGAACGGGACGAAAGCAGCGGCCGCGACGTCCACATCGCCGAAACCAAGGTGATAACTCGCCACGCCACCTCTGCATGACTGTTTATCTTGCGGCTTCCACCGAAGTATCGGATATAAGATGATCTGAGATTAACAACATTTCGAGGAGGCGATACTTGGAGCCAGAGACGACGCAGGCGAACATGGAACGGCCCAGACCTGGGTTTGCACCTTTCGGTCGCGCCGGGAATCGCCATGTCCGATTGCTCATTTCGCGGTGAGGTCAGACCGGGAGCTCGACCTGATCAAACCTTCGTGCGGTCTCGCTGCCGGCGCGTGCCGCGTCGATATGATAAGTTGCGGCAACCTTGCTATCGCGCGTGCGGTCACGACTCGTCGTTGCGACGAGGGCAGGAGTCCTCCAAAGGTATACGATCGGAAAAACAGCGGCGAATAACGGTATCGACGCGAGAGATGCCATCGGAACGCCTGAACAAAGTCCGCCGTATACCGCGATCATCGCGCCGACAAAGCATAGAAATAACGTGAGCGCAGTCGTTATCGGGTTCATGGCTACAATCTGATTTTGTATTCGAACCGGTGGCTTGCACCTCACTCAATCAACTCCCAGGGAGTATCATGGGCCACAGCCATTTTCGCGTTTCCGCTTTGCGTTTTTGCGCGAAGTTCGATCACTTCATACAAGTCGCCAAATTGCCAGAAGGTGCGGCCTATCCCCGACCTGCGAGAGCAGCCGGATCGCCAAATTGCCGCCTATCCGCCCCAGGCCGATCATTCCCAACTGAGTCGTGCCGCTACTATGTGCTAGGATCCGACTTGGTTGATGGCGGGACGTGGAAATCTAAGGTCGGACCCAAGACTTTTTCGACCGGCATCCTGGGCAACCAGCGTCCAGAGCGATGGTCCAGCCCGTAGATCGCGGCTCCGAGCAAGGCTGCATTGATCGTGATGATGTTGACCGGGATGCCGCGCAAGAGGTTGGCGAAGCGACCTTTGGCAGTGAAGGTGCGCATGAACGCGCCGTCTTGAAGCTGTGGCACCAGCCTGGGCGGCAAACCGCCGGCCATGTAGACTCCGCCCGTCGCCATCACCTTCAAGGCGAGATTGCCGGCCTCGGCGCCCCAGACGTCGATCACGATGCGAAGCGTCTCGGCTGCAAGAGGGTTGTTGTCGGCATCATGCAAAGCCGCCTCGACGATTGGCGGGGTGCGGTCGCGGGTGGCCAGCAGAACCGCGCGGAACACCGCACTTTCGGACGAGGGGTCACGGGAACGCACGTAGTCGTAGACGTTGGGCAGGCCAGATCCGGTGCAGACCCGCTCGTATGCCGCGTGGCGGAAGCGCTCGGTCAGGAACGTCAACAAACCGGCTTGGACCTGGTTTGTCGGCGCGAAGTCGACGTGGCCGCCTTCAGAGGCGCAGGCGATATACTCTTTCCCACTCCAGATCAGAAAAGCTTCGCCCAGCCCTGTCCCGGGGGCAAGCACCGCGATCGGAGAATGCTTCACGGCGCTGCCGGCATTGACCTCGGCCGTCTCGCCTGGCTGCAGATGCGGCACCGCATGGGCGATCGCCTCTAGCCCGTCTTATTCATGAGGGCGGTGGATTTGGGGTGGCGAGCGTAGCGTAAA
>NZ_JAAHTB010000059.1 GCF_010692745.1 Methylobacterium sp. BTF04 | reverse complement strand
TGCCAATCCTCACCCCAGTGTCAGCTTCGTTCTGACCACCTGAGCAATTACAAATTTGCTAACGCCAATCCTTTCAAATTGGTAAAAATCTAAATCAAAATTCGAATTTTGAGTGCCTCTAGTATAAAGCTGACTTAAGCAGCGGTCTAATACACAGATCAAGAGAGCCACTCCCTCAGCTTGGTCCAGCGCGGCTTGACGTTCCCGCCGCGCACCGCGATGGCGATGGCTTTGCGTTGCCCGATTAGCACGACGAGGCGCTTGCCGCGCGTTACGCCGGTGTAGAGCAGGTTGCGCGCCAGCATGGTCCAGTGGCCGGTGATGAGCGGGATGACCACCGCCGGGTATTCTGAGCCCTGCGATTTGTGGATCGTCGTAGCGTAGGCCGGCACAAGGGTGTCGAGTTCGCCGTAGGGATACACGACCTCTCGCCCCTCGAACGTCACGACGACCGCGCCTTCCTCTTCGTCGATGCGCAAGACCGTACCGAGGTCGCCGTTGAACACCTCCCGGTCGTAGTCGTTCTGGCTTTCCATCACACGGTCGCCGGGCGAGAAACGCCAGCCGAAGCGCTCGATTGAGGACGGCGGGTTCGGGTTCAGCACGGCCTGAAGTTCGTGGTTGAGGTTGCGCGCGCCGAGCACTCCACGCTGCATCGGGGTCAACACCTGCACGTCGCGCACGGGATCGAGGCCGTAGCGGGCAGGGATGCGTCGCGTCACCACCTCGATCAGCGTGGCGAGCCCAGCCTCGGGCTCGTCGATCTCGATGAGGTGAAAGTCGCTCTCGCTGCCGCGCGGAGCCGCCTCGGGCATTTTCCCAGAATTGATGCGGTGAGCGTTCACAATGATCCGGCTCTCGGCCGCTTGCCGAAACACCTCCGTCAATCGCGCGACCGGCACACGCTCGGAGCTGATGATGTCGGCCAGAACCTGCCCCGGTCCGACCGAGGGGAGCTGATCGACGTCACCGACGAGTAGCAGCCCAGCATGCGCCGGCACGGCCTTTGTTAGCGCGTTCATTAGTGGCACATCCACCATCGAGGTCTCGTCGATAACAAGGAGGTCGCAATCGAGCGGGTTTGCCTCGTTGCAAGAGAAGCCACCATGCTTGGGATCGATTTCCAAGAGGCGGTGGATGGTTTTGGCCTCCAGCCCGGTCTGTTCGCTCATGCGCTTGGCCGCCCGGCCCGTCGGAGCCGCCAGCATCACGCGCACGCCTTTGGCCATGAGGATGCGCAGGAGCGTGTCGAGCGTCGAGGTTTTCCCCGTTCCCGGCCCGCCGGTGATCACCGCGAGCTTCGCGTTCAGCATCAGGCGCACCGCTTCTGCCTGCGAAGGTGAAAGCACCTTGCCGATCTTCGCTTCGACCCATGGCAGAGCCCTGCCGAGGTCAATCTCGGGCCAAGGCGGGCGACCGGTGACTCGTGCGAGCAGACGCTCGGCGATGATCCGCTCGGCTGCATGCAGACCGCTTAGGAAGATGCAGGCTTTGTCACCGATGATGTCCTGCACCACATCGGCAGTCGCCAACACGTCGATGATTGCAGAACGGATCAGCACGGCTTCGACGTCGAGAAGCGCGGTCGCGAGCTTGACGAGGTCGGCGACGGGAAGGCCGCAGTGGCCTTCGTCGGTGGCGGTCTGCAGTGCGAACGAGATGCCCGCCCGAAGCCGCTGCGGGGCCTCCTTTGTCAGCCCCAGCTTCATCGCGATGGCGTCGGCAGTCTTGAAGCCAATGCCACGGATGTCACGAGCGAGGCGGTAGGGGTCCTCGGTCATGACGGTGATCGCGTCGTACCCGTAGGTCTTGAAGATGCGCACTGCTCGCGCTGTGCCGACGCCATGGGCGTGCAGGAACAGCATGATCTCGCGCACGGCCTTCTGCTCGGCCCAACCAGCCACGATCCGGGCAGCGCGCGTCGGGCCAATGCCAACGACCTCTTTGAGGCGGTCGGGCTCTGCTTCAATGATCTCGAAGGTGGTCACACCGAAGGCCGTGACGATGCGCTTGGCCATGGCGGGGCCGATGCCGCGCATGTAGCCGGACGCAAGATACTTCTCGATGCCCTCCACCCCGGTCGGCGGCGTTACCTTCAGGGTCTCGGCCTTGAACTGGAGGCCGTGCTGACGGTCGGTGATCCAGAGGCCGGTCGCCGTCACCCACTCGCCTGCGCCGATGGCGGGTGCGTGCCCGATGACGGTGATCAGATCGCGCTTGCCGCGTGCTTGCACCTTGAGCACGCAGAAGCCGCTTTCGGCGTTGTGGAACGTTACGCGCTCAACCGTGCCGGCGAGCGTCTCCTTCGGCGGGGCAGCGTGAGTTGGGGGCCTTGCATTCACGAAGGCATCAGCTTCAAAGTACTCCCTCGGCAAGGACCCGGAGGATTGATCTGATATGGAGATCGATGAATCAATCGGAGAGTCCAACCATCAATGTGAACCGCTGTGATGGCCGAGTTGCCCGAAATTGCACAGATCGCCCGGCTGCACATCAGCTTAGAGGACATCGAGCCTGCGATCTGGCGGCAGGTCGAGGTTCCGCTGACCTCGACGCTCAAGGCGCTCCATGACGTGATCCAATCGGTCTTCTGGCGGGCTAACACCTGCACATCTTCGAATTGGGCGAGGAGCGCTACGGGGTGGGCGGTTTAGGCTGAGGTGAGCACGGCTTGGCCAGTCCGAGATGCCCGTGAGCCTCAGCGGGCGTCATCTGCCGAATGGTTTCCTCTGCAAAGCCAAGCTCACGCAGCTCTGCCCGTTGCCGGGTTGTGATCATCAACGAGACGGCAGGCGCTGACGCAGGCACGTTGGCCTCACCGCCCGTCTGGACATGTTCGGCTGCATGTAGGCGATTGAGGAACGCTTCCTCTGCCATCGCCTGATCGATGAGCGCTCGGACATAATCGTCAGTCCCTACCATCAGCAGCTTTTCTTCTTCCTGTGCGGATTTACCGTCTCTTCAGAACGACTGACCGGGATGGTAGGCCCGAAATGGCGATCCGCCGAGCGGTCGAGTCGCCTGCTGCACCAGCGCCTTTGACATGCCCATTCGAACCACCCTTTTCGAAATGAGTGCCTTCGAATCTTATCGACAGCGGCACCGTAACGTCCGAGCATAAATCGCCCTGCTGACCGATGTTGTTGCAAGGGATTGTAGGTTGGAGCCTCCTTGCCGATGCCGGTGAAGAAAGTCACGCCCAGAGCCGGTCTTCTCCAGCTTGCCAAACTCGTCGCCGGCGATTTGCGACGTGGCGAAGCCAGTCTGGGCCTGCAGACAATCGGTGCTGCGCTCTCTGACAACCCTGAGACCGTGCTTGTTGCTCTCGACCTCCTTTTTGCGGAGGTGCGCAAGAAACGTCGGAATGATGATCTGTGCGACGCTTTCATCTTCATGATTGGAGAGGCGCTGAACGAAGTCAGGATGGCGCTCGAATCCAACCCTGATGGGTCCGGCCTCCAGCTTGTCACGGAAGTCCGCCAGAAGCTGACTGAGGCGGCCCACAGCGACAGCCTGCCGCCCGCACTCCTGATGGCCCTCGCCCAACAATTTGCGACCGCAAAGTTTGATCTCGGCGATGAACTGCGCGCAGGTTTGGCGGCCGCGTCCGAGCGGATGTCGGCACAGAGCACTGGTATCGGCCCCGAAGACATCACCGGCCACTATGCAGCCATGGCCGAAGCGCTCGGCCACGACCCCTTCCTCATCCACGAACAGCTCTCCCAGCAACTCGCCGTGTTTCCGGATGAGCAGCGCATCGTGATCATCGGCTCGTTCATCACCTCCGAGGTGCCGTCGATGCGTGAGGCCGCGCTTGGTTGGCTGCTCGACCCGAGCCCGTCTGTTGCCAAGCAGGTGGCGCAAGGAATCGCGGCGGCCGCTAAACAGGGGCAGCTCTCGGCCGAAAGCGCGGAGCGTATCGTGTTGATGCGACCGTGGCTTGAAGAAGGGGTGCAAGCGATCCTCGATGCGGCCGTTCGTGCCTGCCGTCAGCGCGGCCTGCGACCTGCGGCCAAGCCGGTAGTCCAGATCGGGACGGTCATCGCTTCAGGTTGCGATGGAGCAGGCGCACAGAGCGTCTTCGTGGTCCTCAAACGCGGGCGCAAGCTGGCCCTAGCCTCGCTCCTCGTGAAGCAGGGCTTCGGGGTGCGGGACGCTTGGATCCGCGAAGACCTCAGCCGGCGCGAGGCCGATCAATTTCTTGCCGAGGCCGGACGCCAAATCGATACGTTCGATGCCTCACCCGAGATCGTGCAGGCGATCATCGCTCACCGCCTCGCGGACAACCTCGACAAGCATAAACCGCCGCCTTTCGGTCTGGTGCAGTTTCTTGAAGCAGTTAGCCCGGTTCAAGTCCGGCCCCGCAGAGTAGCGACCGCATCGCTCATCGAGCAGCTTCTCGACGGCGTCCCATCCGAGCGGCAGTCGGCAAAGGCCATTGCGGCTGCGCTCGCCGATTCGAAGCTCTGGCCGAGGGAGTATGCCTTTCTCCAATCGTGGTTCGAGCACAGCGAGGCGGTATCGGCCATCGCCGGCGCAAAGGGGACCAAGAAGCAGCGGGAGGAGGCTGTACTGCGGGACATCCTCTCACACCGGCGGGCTCGTTGGGCTGAACTTCTGGCTTGGACGGCTAAGGCGGCCGAGGACGAGGTTGAGGGCGAAGAGCGCATCGATTTCGCGCTGGTCGCCCGTGAGCTTCTCGGTGACCGCCCACTCTCCGAGATTCCGCTCGCAATCTGGATCGCCAAAAACACGGTTGCGGCATCGACGAGTTATTAGCCGCAAACTTCCTGCTATGCGTTCGGCAGATCACCCGCCTACCTCACCGCGAGCACCGAGCACCAAGCCATGCTGGCGTGGCACGGTGGTCCATACGATCCCGACGACATGGGCGAAGCTGAGATCGTTGCCGCGCTCGGCAAGCTGGCACGGCGGCGCACGCTCGGTCGAGCGGCCTATTTCAAGAGCGCGGGACGGCAGAAATGAAGTTTGTACCCAGCGCCATTGTCCAACGACGTTCGGGACGATCCACCACGAGCCACTTCAACATGTGGGCTAAAACGAGGGCCGGGGATTTCTACGAGCCCAAAAAGCCGTTTATAATCACCTATTTAGGTGAAATAAGTGGCGGAGACGGAAGGATTCGAACCCTCGCCATTCCGATGGGTGAGCCGGTTCAGGCTGCTTAATTACTTTTGTCGCCCTCAGCTGATTGCGGTGTCCGCGACTGGCTCGCCGAGAGCACGCATGGGCAAGCTTGGATTCACCTCAAAATCTCAATAACATACGTGTTCGCAGTTATATTCGAGCTGGCGCGCCAATCGGCCTTTGGGCTGCCTCAAGTCCTTGTTTGTCAACGTTTGCACGCCCTTCGGCCCGCTTGCACCGGCGCCGAATGCATAACATTGTGCATAACATGGCTGACCCGGACGTGCCGATCTCCAACCACCTGACCATGCGTAACGGCATCTGCCAGTACGTCAGACGCGTGCCCGAAGACGTTCGCGACTCCTTTCCGTTCGAGCGTATCCAGAAGTCCCTGGGCACCCGCGACAAGCGCAAGGCGCGCGCTGAGGCACTGACCCTCGATCAGGTCTGGGATTCGCAGTTCTCGGAGGCTCGGTGCCGCAAGGGGCTATCGGTAGACGCCGATGGTCCCGCATCGCTCGGTACCGAGGGATGGGTCTGGCCGGACTGGCAGGCGCTCGCCTCTTGGTTCGGCGCGAGTTTGGCGGAAGAGGATTGGCGGGCCCGTCTCGGATCCGTCACCGGCGTCGCCCTCGGCGCCGAGCCTGATCTCTCACGCCTGCCCTGGCGCTCGCCCCAGGTCGTCAAGGAGCACATGGCACGCGGTCGAACCCTACGCTCCAGCACGGTGGCGGACTACGCCGAGACAAGGGTCACCTTCGTCCAGAGCTACGTGCGCAGGCTTGGCATCAGCCTCAGCCGAACCACTACCGAGTTCGATAGGTTCATGGCAGCCTGCCTCACGGCCGAGCTTGCCTATCTCGACGTGTTCCAGCGTCGGGAGGGCCGGCGCGGTGGTCTCGACCAGCCGCATCCCGACACGATCACCGGACCCTGGAGACCGGCCCCGAGGGCGGAACCGGAGCGTCAAGGCGAGCCGCAGGCGTCACCGCCTATCGCCAGCGCAGCAGTGGGCAAGTCCCTCGCCGATTGCCGAGCCAAATGGGTAGAGAACCGGACCAAGACCAAGAAGCAGGTGCGCCCGGACTACCTGCGCGAGATGGATCACACCACCGTCGCCTTCGAGGCGCATTCCGGCATCAGCGATATCGGACTGATCCGGCGTCGGCACCTGCTCGCCTATCGCGACCATCTCGGCACCAGCACCGCCTACAAAGTCGCGACCATCAACAAGAAAATTGGCTTCGTCTCCGGCTTAATGTCGACGGCGCTCAATGCCGGCTGGATCGAGACCGGCCTCGGACCGGACCTGTTCCTGGAGGTGCCAGAGGACGAGGATCAGCGTGAGCCCTATGGCGAGGCGGAGGTAGCCAAGATCTTTGCCCATCCGGTCTTCATCAACGGCTACCGCTTCACGCAGGCGAAAGCCTGCGGCGAGCTGCAATTCTGGTTGCCGCTTCTCGCCTGCCTGCAAGGAATGATCTCTTCTGAGATCGTGCAGATCGGCCCGGACAACGTCGGACCTCATCCGGATCATCCCGAGATCCTGTGCATCACCGTCACCAATGCCGGTGACCGCCGGGTCAAGACGTTGGCACGGCGACGTTGGGTACCGGTCCGACGCGAACTAATCGAGCTTGGCTTCCTGCATCTCGTCGAGGCTGCACGACGCGAGAACCGTCGCTGGCTCTGGAGTGCGATGGAGGCGCAGAATGGCGATGTCACCCGCGTATCGGGGTACTTCTCGTCTTTCTGGGCGTCCTTCAGCCGGGACGACCTTGAGATCGTGTCGGAGGGAACGAGCCTGTACTCGTTCCGGCACGGGTTCCAGGATCGGCTCGCAAAGGCAGGCTACGGCGACGAGATCAAGAAGGGACTGATGGGTCACGCAGAGAGCGGCATGACAGGCCGTTACGGCACTAAGAAAAAGCCTCGCGTCGTCAACATTCTCGACCTCAACGCGGCCTTGCAGAGTTTGCCTTGGCTAATTCTTGAAGGAGTTAGGTTCTCAAATAGTTAGACCAATGTATCAACTTGGTGGAGGAAGGAGGAGAATCCGCCGCATTTTTCGTAATCAGGCTGTTCGCCCTCTCGCGAACATTCCGCACACCATTCTTGGCTACGTTGACGTGTACAATACCGATCAGAGCACTTTCTTCAAGGCTGGGTGGCGCCTTAGCTCATGTGTTGTCGTGAACGTCCGTCCTGGGGGGGGCTTACTTTCAGTTCAATTCTGGGTAGAAAATCGGCGAAACGGTTATCCGATTTCGACCGATGATGACCCTTTTCTGCCATCCGGAAGGTCTGCTTGCTGGCGACTCGGTTAGCCTCGAATGCACGGGTCTGGCCGAAAGCGACATGTTTGCTTCGACCAAGCTGCAAAAGCATCGCCGCTGCGTTATGTCTCAAACCCATGCGATTTACGGCAAACGGCCCTTCCATCCCCGACGAGCTACTCATCGCGCGGGATGCCGGCGACGTCATCCTCTTCTGCGGCGCCGGGGTAAGCCAGCAAGAGGCGGGCTTGCCGAGCTTCGCCGGGCTCGGACGCGAGGTGATCCGCCTTCTCGGCGCCGCGAAGGACAGCAGAGCCCGCCTCCTGCTTGAACAGGCGCTCGCCCTAGCTCCCATGCCGGGCGTGGGAGGCCTCGTGGCGACCGACCGGGTATTCGGCCTTCTCGAGCGCGAGTTCGAAGTTTCCGACATACGTGCGGCCGTGTCGGAAGCTATCCGCCCGCGCCCCGATGCCGGCCTAGGCGCCCATCGCGCACTGCTCGACCTTGCGACCGCCCGCAGCACAACCCGTCTCGTGACGACGAATTTCGACCTCCTGTTTGAGTCGTGCGATCCGACCCTGCTCAGCTCCGGGCCACCGAACTTACCGGATCCGCGTAGCGACCACGATTTCCGGGGCGTCGTGCACCTGCATGGCCGCGTTGACGAGGGCTACAGGACGGCTCAGGACGACGAGTTCGTCGTTTCCAGCGCCGATTTCGGGCGAGCCTATCTCTCGCTCGGTTGGGCGACGCGGTTCATCCAAGCGCTGCTGTCGCGGTTTCAGATCCTATTCGTTGGCTACACCGCCGATGACCCGCCGGTGCAGTACCTACTGGAAGGGCTCAACCTGAGGGCCGGCACCCGTAACCGGCTCTACGCGCTTCAGCATGGCGACGAGCGTTCCGCCGTGGCGCTCTGGGAGCACCGCGGCGTCCAGGCGATCCCTTTTGACGACTTCGGAGGCCTTTGGGAAACGCTGGGGGCCTGGGCAGCACGCGCCCGCGATGGGCGGGGATGGCACGAGGCGACGTTCAACAGGGCGGCTTCCGGGCCCAAGGGGCTGCTCCCCCATGAGCGTGGGCAGGTCGCTCACGTTCTTTCGACAGCCGAAGGCGTTCGCCGCGTCGTCTTGGCGGCAAAACCATTAGATGCGGAATGGCTTCTCGTCGCCGATCCTTCGCAGCGCTACGCGCACCCGGGGGGAAGCATTCCAACCGACGACGGCGAGCCACCCTTCGACCCCTTCGATGCGCTCGGCCTCGATGACGATCCGCCGCCGGCGCCACCGGACCCGGAAAACTTCCGGCGCGAACGGCCGGCACCTGCGAACGCCATCGACCTCCTCCGATCGAACACCCTCGACCGCGAGCAAGGTGTGCGAAACTCCGTCGTTTCGCTCGCAGGGCGAACGGGCGGGTTCGGTGCCGACCTGCCGCCCCGGCTGCAGGGGATCGGGGTGTGGCTCCGACAAGTGGCGCACCAGCCCGTTGCCCTGTGGTGGGCAGCGCACCAGCCGTGGCTGCATCCGGCGGTGCTGGAAGGTATCGAGAACGCCCTTCTGCACGACGGAGGGCGCTTTCCCCCGCCCATCCTGCGCGGTTGGCGCATGCTGATCGCTGCTCGGGCCGATCGAAGGCCCAATCCGATGATGCTGAAGTACGACATCGAACGCCGGGCGAAACAGGAAGGGTGGAACGCCTCGCTGGTACGGGAGCTTGCCGCCCTCTATCGCCCGCGGCTTACGGCGCAGGCGGCCTACGGCCTCCCGCACCCAATGGCCTGGGATCCTAAGGATCAAACCGGAAACGTCATCCTCGTCGACGTCGACTATCCGCACCCGCACGAGGGCATCGATGTTCCCGATACATGGCTTGCGTACGCGGTCTCGTGCTTTCGGGGCAATCTCGATCTATCGATAGCTCTCGAGGAGGAGATCTCCGGGACGGACGACCTGCATATGCAGACCAGCCGCGGGCCGGATGGCGGCCCCGATCCCTCGGACGACAGCTACGGCATCACGGGGCCTGTCGTGCGCCTTCAGAGACTGATGGCCCGTCTGGCAACCGTCGATCCTGAGGCGGCGAGGGAGCAGTTCCGTTCCTGGCCGACCCGCGACGAATACGTCTTCGCGCGGCTCCGCATCTGGGCAGCGGGCGCGGGCCTGCTGGACGGAAGGGCGGCGGGCGCCGTCTTTAGATCGCTGCCTGATCGAGCGTTCTGGGGTTCCACTCACGAGCGCGACCTCCTGTATGCCCTACGCGACCGCTGGCGGGACCTTTCGGACGCTGACCGAAGCGTCATGGAGGAGCGTCTCCTACGGGGCTCCTACCCATGGGACACCGCCGTGCCAGGCAGGGAAGTCGAGCTGGCGGCGTACGATCGGCTGAATCGGTTGCATTGGCTGTCCACCCAGGGGGTGAAGTTCAACTTCAACGTGGGCGGGGCGATGGACGCGCAACGGCTCGCCGCGCCACAGTGGACGATGCAGATGGGAGACAGGGCGGCCGACTCGAATGAGCCGCAGGTGTTCTCCATCGAACGCGACACAGGGCCGGATCCTCTCGACGGAGTCCCCATCGGCGACATTCTGCGCCGGTCGGCGGAGCTTCGGGAAACAAACTTCGCGGAGCGGACCGAGCGCGATCCGTTCCGAGGCCTTGCCGCTTCGAAGCCCGTCCGAGCTCTCGCCGCCCTTGCCCATGCCGCCCGTTCCGGCGAGGCACCCAGATGGGCCTGGTCCGCCTTCCTGGGCACAGAGAACCGGCCCTCGGACCCGCCTCGCCGCGTCCGCTCGATCGCGGCACGTTTGTGTACCCTGCCGCCATCGGGGCTCCACGAGATCGCCTACCCGGTTTCCGTATGGATGGAGGCGGTAGGGGAGCGCTTCTTCGAAGATGTGGCGGATGCTCTACCCAGTCTATGGCGGGCCTTGATGGCCGCTCTCCGCCCGGAAGACGGGGATGGTCGGCGCAGGCTGCATCGGTCCTGGGCGATGGAGGCGCTGAATGCCCCAGTCGGCAAGCTGTACGGCTTGGCGATAAAGGACCCCGCGACGAAAGAGCTGAAAGCCGGCGCGGGCTTCCCTTCCTATTGGACAACTCGGCTCGACGACCTCCTGGCGCTACCCGGTGACTTACGCCGGCACGCGCTGGTCATGCTCGGATATCAGGTCACCTGGCTCTTCACCATCGATCGGGATTGGACCGAGGGGTGGATGCTTCCGCTCGTGGACGACGACGGTCCGGATAGCGACGCCCTCTGGGAGGGTCTGCTCTGGGCCGCTCATGTACCGCCGCGTCCGCTCTACGGACTGCTCAAGAAAGCTTTGCTGGAACGCGCCATCCGTGATGGCGGTAGCGATCGGATGGACAGGACCACGATAGTTGCGGGTTTCCTGCTCGCCGGTTGGGGCAGCACCGACGATGACGGCACGCCTCTCGTCCTGGACGATGAGCTGCGCGAGACCCTGATCCATGCCAGCAACGAATTCCGCCGACGGCTCTTATGGCAACTTGAGCGATGGTGTACGGAGCCCGAGGCGCCCTGGCGAGACAAGGTGGGGCCCTTCTTTGAGCGGGTTTGGCCGAAGCAGCGGGCTCTGCATACGCCCGAGATGTCCAGCCAGTTGGCGAACTTCGCGCTCGTGAGTGGCGATCTCATGCCGAGGGTCGTCGCGTCGATCCTGCCGAGGCTGGTGCCGATGCGGGATGCGACACTGCGCTTGGATACCGGGAACCGCACCGGCGAGAGAACGCCGGCGCACGACCACCCGGGCCCGCTTCTCGACCTGCTCTGGGCAGTCCTCGGCGAGGATGCGTCGCTGTGGCCCTACCGGGTCGAGCATTCGCTCGAAGGGCTGGCCCAAGCTCCCGAAACGGCAGCGGATCCAAGGCTTTCCGAGCTTCGTCGGCGCCTGGAGCTGAGGTAGCGAACAACCTGATTGCATTGAGTGCCGAACCGAAGGTCTGCTTCCTGGCCGCAGGACGATGTCCGGTAGTGGCGCATTGCTGACCTGTAACGTTCGCTGATACGGCGCACCCCCACGCGCCACTGATCCCTTATGTCACGGCAAATCCTTGCACGTTCACTATTGGGCGATGTGCGCTCGCGTTGACGAACCTTTGTAAAAGTGGGTTTGGGTCGCGGTGGTGCGGGCAGTGATCCAGCGATCTTGAGGCATCGAGCATCCCGCCAAGATGAAGGCCGTCCGGGATCGACAGCAAGGATGGTCCGAGACGGTACCGTGATGCCCTTATTCGCCACGCGGAACCACGTCTGAATGACCCACTACCACCGAAACGCAGATGTATCGAATTTCAGATTTTTTACAATAAATTTCCCATCTAAAACAAAGCGCCTCGCATTTTTAGAAATCCTTAAGTGGGAGCATGTGCAAACTCTTTGATAAAGGGGAACAAAATGCGTAGATATATTCTAATCGATCCAGAATTCAAATCCGTTAGCTATCTAGGTATGTTTGAAAATTCATTTTCTTCGTATTTAAAAAAATCAATTGATACAGATACAAAATTAGATAATGATGATCAAATATTTAAAATATCCAATACGCAAGACGCAGAGTTTTTTTCGGTACGCGATAGCGGGCCAATACAAGGGCGCAGCCTTATCGTTGGAGCTAATTGGTCCGATACAAAAAGCTTCGTTGAACAAATTGAACCCTTAGTCAATTTTAGTTGGTCAAAGGACGGCCAAGGTAGGCCAAAGCGCGACGAAATGGGATTCGCCGATCTCGAATTTCGTCCCGAGAGTGAGCGCAATAGCGAACTCGTAGAAGTAGGTCGTTACACAGGTGTTCCGGCGGAGTTCAATGGCAGCCTTCAAATCTCCAGTGAATTAATGACACTAGGTGATGAACGATTACTCGCTTTTACCGACGGGCATAATCAACGGCCATATCCATTTCTTATGATTGATCTAAAAAATAAAAGGGTCGACTTTAGTACCTTAAAAGAAGAACTTAACTGGACCTTGATCGGTAGTGAGAGACGCTTATATCTAAAAATTCCTCTCGGTCTATCCGCTGATAGGTTTCGGCTCGCATTTTGCGATAACTCGGAATTGATGTCTTCACTTACCTCAATTGTCGCAACGGCGGAAAGCGGCATTACAACCTTAACAAATTCTTATAATTTGCTGCAAAAGAGCTTTATAAAAACTTGTCAGAGATAGTATATGTTAAAAATTTATTAGGCAATATTACAAAATGATAATATTAACAATTAATATAAAGAAGGTAATATTTATTTTATGCGTCATGTCAAGCTCGGTAGGCTCTCCGTATGTATTGCTATAATCATTCTTGCGTCGCTTGCAGTTGGCTATCCTGCGGCCTTCATAGCGACGCACGGAATCGATCCGATAGGCTGGCCGGCGGTGCCGGGAACGCCGGGCGCTTGGTTTTCGCCGGAAGGCGCCACCATAGCTGAGAAGGGGGCGTTCTTCGTCCAGCAAGCTGGTAAA
Source organism: Methylobacterium sp. BTF04 (assembly GCF_010692745.1). GTDB lineage: Bacteria > Pseudomonadota > Alphaproteobacteria > Rhizobiales > Beijerinckiaceae > Methylobacterium. Next base: position 4,179 of record NZ_JAAHTB010000059.1, on the reverse strand, counting down.
ACTTACCTTAACATGCTGCTTAGCCGCTCGGCCGGCCTCCCTGGCGGCGGTCGGCTCTCGATGGCCTTGATCGTCGCCGCAGCGGCAATGGCGATTACTATCGTGCTGATGAGCGGCAAGCTCGTACCGCTCCGGCATCGATCGAAGCGCTACGGCGATGCCAAATGGGCGGGTCCCAAAGACTTCGCCACGATGCGCAAGGGCCTGGAGCTCGGCATCGATCCGGACACGGGCCGGACGGTCCGGATCCAGGTCGAGGGCAACTTGGTGACCATCGCGCCGCCGAGATCCGGCAAAACATCTGGCCTGATCCTGCCGAACCTCATCCTACCGGAATTCGGCGCCTGGGCCGGACCCGTCGTCGTTGTCGACCCGAAAGGCGATGTCGTGAGGGCGGTACGCCGCCGCCGTGAGGTGCTCGGGCGCAAGGTCCGGTGTATCGATCCCGTTGGGATTGCAAGCGGCCATGATCGATGGAACCCGCTGCTCAACCGCAAAGCTGGAGACGTTCTCTATCTGCAGAGCATGGCCAGAGCGCTCCTGCCCGACCGGGTGCAATCCTCGGATGGAGGCGAGTTCTTCAAGGACCGCGCCGTTTCGGTCGTGGTCGCGGCGCTGAGCGTGTCGATCCGCGAGGGTCGCAACGACGTCATCGAAGCCGCCGAGCTGATTCGCGACCCCGAACGCCTGCTCGCCGCTCTCGATGGGCGAACAGATGCCGCTTCACGCGATGCAATTGGGATCCTGAACTCGTCCGATGATCGCTCACGCGGGGCTATCCTGGCCACGGCCGCGCAGGTGTTCAGTTGGGCTCTCGACGAGCGCATGCAGAAGGTGGTCACCGAGCACACCTTCGAGCTGAGCGATCTCTGCCGCGGCGACACGGACCTCTACATCGTCCTGCCGGCTGACAAACGCCGCGATATCCTTGCCCCGTTCGTCAGATGGTTGCTCGCCGACCTATTTGCTGCCGTCCGCGACACACGCGCCTCCCAACGGATCGTGACGATTATCGACGAGGCGGCCGTGCTCGGGTCCTTCGATGCGATCCTGCGCGGGGTCGGCGAGTTGCCGGGCTACGGGATGTCGTTGTGGACATTCTGGCAGGCCCGTTCGCAGATCGAGGAGCATTATGGGCGCACCGGCACCGACACGATTATCGGCACGGCCGAGGCCTTGATGCTGTTCAACCTCTCGGCTGCGCAAGGCGAGGAGCGCCAGTATTGGTCGGATACGTTTGGGACCTATACCGGCGTCGATCCGCGTCCGGGTCGAAACGGCGGCCCGGACATCCTCGACGTTCCGGTCGCCGTGGCGCTGGTGCCGCCATCAGAGCTGGCGGCCCTGACGCAGGATCATTCGATCGTCTTCCTGAACTCAAGCCGCTACACCACCGACCCGCTCAAGCTGCGCAAGACCAAGTACGACGATCTGCGGTTTACCGGCCTGCTGGATGGGCAGGAGCCCGTCGGACCGACCCGGTCGTAACCGGTCAGCGCACGAAGCGCAGGGCGGCCCTCGGCACGGCCGCCGTGGCATAGCCAAGCCGCGGGTACCAGAGCCCGATCACCGGATCGGCTGCGGTTGCGTCGAACACCGTCACGGTCGACCCCTTCGACAGCGTGACGTAGTCTTCCCGCCCGTTCGGAAGCCTGAAGGCGAAGAGGCCCTTGTCGGTCATCGTGGCCAACGGCCGCGTGTTCTGCCAGGACAGGGCCAACCAAGGACCGCCGACGACGATCAGGCCGATCATCAGCGGCGACAGGACAGCCCGGATCAGACCAGATCGTAACCGACGCGCAAATTGTCCGCGCCGCCAGAGACGGGGGAACTGGATTCGGCGTCGTTCCGGCACAAGGCTCGCCTCAAGCGAGGAACACAGCGTGACGCGGTCTGCCGGAAGGAGGCCGGGATCTTCGATGTGGCGGAGACGCTCGGCCGGGGCCAGTGCAAGGTACGCGTCCAAGAGCTGCGCACTCACGTCCGTGACGGATCGCTCATCCACGGCTGCCTCCGCCTGGGCCTGCCTGAGTGCCGAGGCTGGGGTCTGGACCGCCGGGTTGGGCACGGGCTCGGGAGGTCTCATCCGACGAGCCACTCGGAGGCCGGCATGACGGCCGCCATCGCCTCGGCCCGGAAGCGCGATAGATCACGGCGGATCCGGGAGCCGAGGGCCAGGCCATGGCGCTGATTGAGCTTGGCCGCATCGAGCTGCGGGATCGAAGCGAGGCCTCCGGCCTGCAGGATCTCGACCGCCTTCTCTTCCATGACCTGCTCGGCCAACATCGTCACCGTCGTGCCGGCGCCGAGCTTCGCGAGGGTCTTGGGATCGACCTCGCCGCGAAGGCGATTCTCGAGGATGAAGCGGGCCGAGACGAAGGGCTCGGCAAGCATGAGCAGGCGCGGCGCTTCGGAGAGCGCACCCGGCTCGGCCGTCACCAGGACGAGCACGCCGAGTTCGACACCGGCCTCCTTCAGGTCCGGTGCAAGGTCGGCGAGCAGGGCGAGCAGGCTCGCCGAGGTGTTGGCGCCGACATCGACGATGGTCGGCAGCGAGGCGGTGGTCATCGCGGTGATGACGGGATCAAACTCGGCTCTAGCCGCACGTCCTCCGGTCCGCTCGATGGCGGCGCGCTCGGCGCGCATCGGGAAGAACGTCACGCGGTCCTTGAGTTCGAGGAGCCGCTGCGACGCGTCGACCTCGATCAGCGGCGCGCCGGGGACGGCTTCGGCCAGCGCTCGCGCGACGATCGACTTGCCGACGCCACCCTTGTCTTGGACCACGAGGAGAATGCGGGGCATGGGCTCAGTCCTTCTTGGAAAGGGATGGCTTCAGGAGATCCTGGAGCTTGTCGAGGTTCTCGCGCCGGATCGCTTCCTCGCTCGCAGATGCGTCGATGGCAGGCGGGTCGTGCGAGGAAGCCGATGAGACGAGGTCGGCGGACAGGCTGAGGCGACGCTCAGGCCCGTGCGGCGCCCGTTGGGGAAGGTCGAGCCGGGACTGCCGGGTCGCCGCTCTGGCCGCGTCCCGCTTGGCCTGACGGCGGACGCTGGAGATCACCCCGGTGAGGTCGGTGTCGGTGAGCGGGCGTCCGTCGGCGGTCTTGTAGCCCTGCGCCGTCAGACCGGCGGCGATCTCTTTCCAGGTGCTGCCGCCAGCCTGAAGGGCCACCAGGGCGTCGAGGTTCTCGCGGACGAGCGCCATCAGCCCAGTAACGGGGCGGCCGCCGGGGGCGAGCTTAGGACCACGGGCATCAGCCGCGAGGACAAGCTCGCGTTCGAGACGGCGCAGGTCGAGGCGGGGCGGCTTCAGCATGGCCCATGCCTAGCGGAACACCGATTACGGCCGCGTATGGCCGAGGCGGCGAAAGCGGCACGACGCGGTAAGGAAACGTTAGGGTACGGCCGCCTGCGGCTGGCCACGGTAGAGGTACGGTCGACTACGGCCGGCTTACGGTAAGAACCACGGTAAAGGGAGGGGTATCACACCACACGCACTAAAGCTGCCGAACGTTAACCATGGCGTCGCCGGACGGCATCTGATGGTTGCCCAGCCCTTCCGAACCCGCCACGATCGGTGAGGACGACACCACGATGGGATCTCGCATGGCCGCCCCCCAGACCTTGACGATCAGCCTCGACCCCGGTCTCGCCGACCGCCTCGCAGCCGCGACCAAGCAGTCGGGTCTGACCGCGTCCGATCTCGTGGTCCGAGCGCTAACCGATCACCTCGACGGCGTCACCGCCTACGGCCGGATCACCGACGAGGTGAACGCGGTGAAGGATCACATCGCGACGCTCGCTGGTCTCATCGGTGAAGCCCTGGCGGAACCGCCCCCGGGGGCGGCGGAGGCGATCTGTCGGTACAAGCCCGGGTCGGCATGACCGCCAGCCTGCATACCCTCGGCGCAGGCGCATCAGCAGGGGCCTACTATACCCAAGACCCCTACCGCGAGACTCAGAACCGCGACGAGTATTACGCCAAGGACGGCGGCGGCCAGTGGTGGACCAGCGGAGAAAGCGTGGTGCGTGATGGCGCGGCGGTCGATCTCGCGAGCTTCCGCGATCTCTGCGCCGGCCGCGATCCAAGAACGGGGCGCTCCCTCGTGCGCGGCGCCGGCGAGGGACATCGTGCCGGATGGGACGTGACTCTGACGAGCCCAAAAAGTTTTTCGCTGC
>NZ_JAAHTB010000058.1 GCF_010692745.1 Methylobacterium sp. BTF04 | reverse complement strand
GGAAACGAAGCTAAATCAATAGCTTGCGCGGAAATTGGCTGGGGCGGGAGGATTCCCAGCAGCCTATCGTTAAGTCATTGATTAACAAGCAAACTGCTGTTCTCGTTGACCTTTTCAGCCTGGCTGTTACGGCTGACTGTTACGGCAACCTGTTACAACGGCCGTCTCGAAACGCCCGGATCAGCCCATGTGTCTTGCCACGAACATCGCTCGCCGCAATGGCTCGGCCGTCTACTATGCGCGGCTTGCAGTCCCGAAGGAGCTTCAAGCCATCTTCGGCGCAAAGGAGCGGTGGGAGTCTCTGCGCACGAAGGACGCCCGCGAAGCCAAGGTGCGCGTGCTGGAGGTGCTTCAGCGTTGGAGTGATGAGTTCGCTACCCTGCGCCGCAAGCTCGCCTCGACTGAGCCGGCGGCGGACGAGATCGAGGCGGTGACGTGGGGCCACTACCAAGGAGAGCTTGAGCACCACCAGATCGAGCGGAGGGTGCGCCCAACATCCCGAGAAACCGACCTGCTCACGGAGCCGGTCGCACTCAGGCGCGACGTGTCGGCGTTTCAAAAGCGCTCCAGAGCGGTGCGGAAGAAGACGCTCGAAGATCACCTCGGCCAGGGTGAGACGGCGCTCGTGCATCACGCCGCGCGGTCTCTCATCACCAGAGAGAATTGGGCGATTGGGGATGACACACCGGAGTTCCGCGATCTTTGCGAGCGTCTACAGCGAGCCAAACTTGAAGCGCTACGCCGAGCTGAGGAACAAGACCAAGGTGACTTCACCGGCCGCCCGGCGGACCCGGCTGTGAAAGCGCCAAAGAAGGCCGCTACTGCCATCGCCGCTCCGGGGGAAGGAGTGCTTGAGCTATTCGACGCCTTCGCTCGCGAGAACCCGAAGGGCGTGAAGCCCGACACCCTGCGCATGAACCGTGAAATAGTCACATGGTTCGCGCAACACGTTGGGCCGACCTTCCCGGCCTCCGCAATCGACAATAAAGCCGTGCGAGAGTGGAAGCAGGCGCTCGCCAAATTCCCGATCAAAGCCGCCGAGGTGCGCGAATTTCGCGGCCTGTCATTCACGAAAATCATCGTCGCAAATGATCGTCTGAGACGCTCGACGCTCTCGGATCGAACGGTCAATAAATATCTGTCTGCACTCGGCGCCTACTGCCAGTGGCTGATGCGCAACGGCCACATCGACAGCAATCCCGTCGATGGAATGCACCTCGGCAACGACAAAGGAGACAACAAAGTTCGACCATATACGTCAGAGCAGCTTCAAAAAGTCTTTGCATCGCCACTTTTCACTGGAACTCAATCCGAAAAGCAAGTCCACAAGCCGGGAAACTTTAAGATTCGCGATCATCGCTACTGGCTTCCGCTTCTGTCACTTTTCACAGGCGCGCGGATGGGGGAGTTAGCGCAGTTGCTTGTGGCAGATGTGCGCCAGGATCGCGGGCGTTGGATTATCCACATCACATCCGAAGGAGACACTTCAAAGGTAGTCAAGACGAAAGGATCAATGCGCGTCCTTCCAATCCATCCCGAGCTCGAACGTCTGGGTTTCCTGCGCTTTCACGCCAAATGCGCCGGGTCACGACTATTTCCGGAGATAAAACCTGATGCTCGTGAAACACTCACCGGTCACTACTTACGTTTTTGGGCACGCTACCTCCAGAAAATCGGCGTGAAAACCGACGCCAGCGTGAATTTCCACTCTTTCCGGCACGGAATGGCGGATGCACTACGGCGCGCAGGATACCGCGATGAGGAGTTCGGCTTCCTACTTGGTCATACTCAAGCTACGACGACCGGGCGCTACGGCATTCTCGCAGAAGGCGACCTCATGCAGAGGTGCAAGATGATCGAGGCCGTAAATTTTCCCGGCCTCGACCTCAACCACTTGCTTGAGAACTTGTGAGCATCGGCAGACACACACACCTTGAATCCCGTCAAGCAAGTTATTGTGTTCGCATTGAAAATTAACACACCTGCCCATAGTGTAGCAACTAATTCACACAAGATATACTTCGCAGATGTAGAGAAGCACGGGCTTACCTCCCTCATCTCTGAAGAACATGGCGCTTTTCTCACGTAAGAAGTCCAAGACTGACATCTCGAACGTCGAGACCAAGGCAGCCCTCGTGCCGTCTAGCGTCTCCGCACCCGAGGACTGGTTCGTCGAGCTTGCGGCGGGTCGCGCCACGTCGGCAGGTGTTCGCGTCGGGGCGTATAACGCCATGACCGTCCCTGCCGTGAAGCGTGCCGTCGACCTCATTGGCTCGACCGTTGGCATTCTCCCCGTCCGCGTCTTCACCGTGGCAGCCGACGACGCCCGATCACCTGCCCCAGATCACCCGGCCTTCAGCATTGTCCACCGGACCGCGAACCCGTGGACCTCCGCCCGGAAGTTTCGCGAGACCCTAACCCGCGACGCCCTCTTGCACGGCAACGGCTACGCCGCCCTCGTGCGTGTCGGCGGCAAGCCGCGCGAGTTGATCCACCTGCCGCCTGGCACCGTCAGCGTCGACCTCGACCAGATCACCCGCGAGCCCTTCTATCGTGCGACCCTGGACGGCGAGTCCCGCGTCTTCACCTTCCGCGACATGCTGCACGTCGCGGCCCCATCCCTCGACGGCACGTCTGGCGCCTCGCCTGTCCGTCTTGGCCGTGAGGCCATCGGCTTGGCGCTGACCCTTGAGGCACCTGCGGCCCGGCTGTTCGGCAACGGCGCCCGGCCCGGCGGAGTGCTGCGCTTCCCCACCAAGCTCGGCCAGGATGCCGCGAACCGTATGAAGCGGGCGTGGCAGGCGGCCTTCGGTGGTGAAGGGTCCGGCGGAACGGCCGTCATTGAGGAGGGCGGCGACTTCACGTCCGTCACCCTCACGTCGGTCGACGCGCAGTTCCTCGAAATGCGCCAGCAGCAGACCCGCGAGATCGCGTGCGTCTTCGGTGTGCCGGCGACCATGTTGAACGACCTGTCGAGCGCCACCTTCTCGAACACCGAAGCCCTCGGCCAGGCGTTCCGCGACGAAACCGTGATGCCGTGGGTGGTCGCCTGGGAAACCGCCTACGAGCGCGTCCTCCTCGACGAGGGCGAACTCACCACATACGCCATCGTCTTCGACCTCGACGGCCTCGACCGTGCGGACCTGTCGTCCAAGACCGACGCCATCGCCAAGCGCCGGGCGGCCGGAATCGTCACCGCGAACGAGGAGCGCCGCGCCCTCAATCTCCCGGCCCACGCCAACGGGAACGACCTTGGCAGTCCCTACACGACGGCCAACGCTGGTCAGCCCGCGAAGGACCAGGCCGCATGAGCGCGACCGCGATCACCTTGTTCTTCGGCGACCTGGAACACGCCTTCGACCTGGCCCAGCCCGAGATCGTCCGCGAGCTTGAGGCAAAGACTGGCGTCGGGATCGGCGCCTTGGTCCAGCGGGTCGTTCACACCCGCGAGTTTGCGCACGCCGACCTCGAACACACGATCCGGCTTGGCCTCATCGGCGGCGGCATGTCCCCGAAAATCGCGGCTGGCCTCGTCGCCAACTACCTCCCCGTCCAGCCGCTCGCCGAGACCATGATCGTGGCGGTGAACGTGCTCACCGCCCTGTGGTTCGGCGTGACACCGGCCGAGACCAGCCCCGAACGTATCATGAACGAGACCGCAGAATGACCCGCGCCGAGGAATATAGCGCCGCCCTCGCCGCTTGTGCTCAGCACGACGCCGTTCGCCGCGCTCGTAAGCATGCCCGCTTTTTGGAGAGTGGCGGCATCGCACGCACCAAGTCCGTTCGCCGCGAGATCGAGCGCAAAGCCGTCGAGCATCAGGACACTCCGGCATGATCGAGCGCCTTGAGTTCAAGACGGCGCTCGGTCTCGACGAGGCCGGCACCATCACCGGAATCGCCTGGCCGTTCGGCTCACCCGACCGGGCCGGCGACATCATCACCAAGGGCGCCTTTCGTGGCATCCCGGCTCGCCTCCCGATGCTGTGGCAGCACGACCCCACGCAGGTGGTCAGCGTTTGGGAGCACGGTCAGGAGACCGACGCCGGCCTTGAGGTGAAGGGCCGCCTGCTCCTCGGCCAGGTCGCCCGCGCCGACGAGGTGCGCGCCTTGGTCCAGTCCGGTGCCGTGGGCGGCCTGTCCATCGGCTTCAGCACGAAGTCCGCCTCGCCCCGCTCCGGCGCTCGTGGCCGCACCATCACTGCTCTCGACCTCGTCGAGATCAGCCTCGTGTCCATCCCCTCCCACCCTGGCGCCCGCGTGCGCTCGGCCAAGTCCGGCCTCGTCGCGATCCAGATCGCCGAAGCCATCAACCGCGCCGCCCTGGCGCTCCGTCACTGAAAGAACAGCACCCCATGACCATGCACGTTCGCGCCATCGAAGGCGCTCCCATCGAGTTGAAGGACGCCGACGCCGATCCGGCCGAGATCGTCACCAAGGCCCTGGCCGACCTTCAGGCCTCCGTCGAGGACCGGCTCAAGGCTGTCGAGACCAAGGCCGCCGACACCGCGCGCCTCGACCGCATCGAGGCCCGCCTCAGCCGCCCTGGCGCGACTGCCCCGAAGGTCGACGAGGCCCCGGCCGGCGAGATCGAGCGCAAGGCGTTCGTGTCGTTCCTGCGCAAGGGCGGCAACGGCCTCGGCGCCGAGGAGAAGAAGGCCCTTTCCGTGGGCGCGCAGTCGGCCGGTGGCTACCTGGCGCCGGACCAGTTCACGACCGACTTCGTGCGCGACCTCGTGCTGTTCTCGCCCATCCGGCTCCTCGCAGAAGCCGGAGTTGAAGATCCTCAAGGCCGAGTTCGGCGACGGATATTCGCAAAGCGCCGGCGACGGCATGAACCACATCCGCAAGGTTTTCGACCTGAAGTGGGACCCGCTCACGGACGGCCAGGCCGCGACCATCGAGGTGTTCCTCGAACGCCACGGCAGCACGAAGCCGTTCCTTTACCAGCACCCGCGCGCCTCGACCCCGATCAAGGTCACGTCCGAGGAGTGGGAGCGGACGGACAACGCCGCCAGCCTGTGCGGCTTCCGGGCTGTGCTCCTTCAGTCCTTCGTGTTGGTGTAGTCATGACAGACACCCCGAACAGCCGTCGTGACTTGTGGCGTTGAGTAATTCAGACCACTATTACTGACGTAACCACACTCAGGACAGGAAATCAGGCTTGGGCCAAGATTAGCAATTCAACCAGGGTGACGGCTAGGAATTGGTTTATGCGTCCGAGTGTCGACTGCGATGAGGTATGTGCCCTGGCTGACTACGAGCCGCGCCAGGTTCGGAATGAAGCACTTGCTTATATTGCCGAGGACGATGCAAGGCGCGCAGCCGGCTTGCCTCACTATAAGAAGATAAAGAAGGCATCTCAGAAGCCTGAAAAGCCTCGCTATACGTATGAATGGCATAGCCTTACACTGAATGAGTGGTCGGAACGCACAGGTATCAGGGTGGTAACCTTAAGAGGTCGCGTTAATCAGGGCTGGCCGTTGGAGCGTGCACTCACACAGCCCGCGATCCAGGGTGCCGGCTTCCGCGACAACCCACTCGGCGAGCTTGCGAAGCGTCTCACGTTCAACGGCGAGACACTGACGGTCGCACAGTGGTCTCCTCGCGCCGGCAGGCAGCCGAACGCTTCGGTGTCGGGAAGGCCAGCGCGATCCGGTGGCACGCACGCTTCCGGGACGCGGGTGAGATCGCGCCTAAGACTGCGGGCGGCGACCGGTCCCCGCCCGCCATCGGGGCTCATACCGAGACGATCCTGGAGATCTGCCGGGCCCATCCGCAGATCTTCCTTCGGGAGTTGCGCGACAGGCAAGACGAGCAGGGTGTCCGAACCAGCACGAGTGGGCTGTGGCGGTTCTTTGGTCGCCACGGCATCACCCGTAAAAAGGGGCTCTTCACGCGGACGAGCAGCAGCGCGAGGACGTAAGCGCAGCCCGTAGCGCATGGTTCGAGGGGCAACTCGATCTCGACCCGAACACTCTCGTCTTCATCGACGAGACGGCCGCCGCCACCAACATGGTGAGGCCCTATGGCCGATCCCTACGCGGCGAGCGCTGCCGCATCTCCGCTCCGCACGGCATGTGTGGACGCACCTTCGGGTGCAAGCAAAATCTCTGGACGGGCGCGGTGCGTGATCGGGTGCTGCCATGTGTCCGGCCTCTGATGCGGCGGGTTACATGCCGCGGGCCCGTATGGGAGTGCGAGAGTCGGGACCACATCACTACAGCGCGCTCGAAGCGCTCCCCGTGCGCCTGGTTCTCCCAACTCCGTCTCACCGACGTTGCGCCATACCTGTCCGTTGACCTCCTCACGCCCTCCGACAGCCTCGCGTCCGCCCCGCCTACGCGGTGACGGCCGGAGCTCGGTAGATCCCACCCTTCGTCAGAAGGGCCCACGCGATGCGCGCGTTCTTGTTCGCCACAGCTACGATGACCAGCATCGGCGGCTTGCGCGCGAGCATTTGGCCGAGCCATGAGTCGGCCGGCACGCCCTTGCGCTTGGCCCAGCGTACCACCGCGCTGGCCGCGATGATGAGCAGGCGTCTCAGCGTCCGCTCGCCCATGCGCGAGGTGCGGCCCAGGCGCTCTTTGCCGCCGGCCGAGCGCTGCACCGGTGTCAGCCCGACCCAGGCGGCGAAGTCGCGGCCCGAACGAAAAGTCTCAACGGGCGGGGCCAGGGCCTCGATGGCAGTGGCGATCAGCGGCCCGATGCCGGGCACGCTCATCAGCCGCCGAGCCGTATCGTCGGCCTTCGCGCGCGTGGCGATCTCAGCATCCAGGGTTGCGGTCTGCTCCTGCAGATGGCGGAGCGCACAGACGAGCACGGCGAGGCTGGCGCGGGCGGCTGGAGGAATGTCCGAAGCGGGATCCTCGATCTGCGCGATAAGCCGCTCGATATGGGCGGGTCCCTGCGGCGCGATCAGGCCGTACTCGGCAAGATGGCCGCGGATCGCGTTGATGAGCTGGGTGCGCTGGCCAACCAGCACGTCGCGGGTCCGGAAGATCACCGCGGAGGCCTGCTTGGCTTCGCTCTTCACGGCAACGAAGCGCATGGTGGGACGCTGCGCAGCTTCGCAGATCGCCTCGGCATCGGCTGCATCGTTCTTCTGCCGTTTGACGAAGGGCTTCACGTAGGCAGGTGCGATCAGCTTCACCGTGTGACCGAGCTTGCCGATCTCGCGGCCCCAATGATGCGCGCCGGGGCAGGCCTCCATCGCCACGAGGCAGGGCGGTTGAGCAGCGAAGAAGGCCAGCACCTGCTCCCGCCGCAGCTTCTTGCGGAAGATCGGCGCACCGGCAGCGTTCGCGCCGTGCGCTTGGAAGACGTTCTTGGCCAGATCCAGGCCGATGATGCTAACCTCTGTCACGGACGCCTCCCTCGGGTGGTTCACAACACCACCACCTTGGCACGTCGATGCCGTCGGGGGGCGTCCACCCCATCACTATAAGACCACCACCGTCACCGCCGCCCTACGCACGAGCGGCCTCGTCGCCATCACCTTGTTCGACGGAGCGACGAACGGCGAGCGCTTCCTGGCTTACGTCACCGAGACCCTGGTCCCGGTGCTGAAGCGCGGCGACACGGTCATCCTCGACAACCTGAACGTCCATAAGGTGGCCGGGGTGCGGAAAGCCATCGCGACGGCCGGCGCACGCTTGCTTTACCTCCCGGCCTACAGCCCGGACTTCAACCCGATCGAGCAAGCTTTCGCCAAGCTGAAAGCGCTCCTGCGAACAGCGGCTACGCGCACTGTCCCAGACCTTTGGGCTGCAATCCGAAACGCCTTCAAAGCCTTCCGCCCTCGCGAATGCCGAAACTACGTCGCCGCCGCCGGATACGATGCCTTCAACCCAATATGAACGGTAATGGCTCTAGAGATCAGGAATAAGCAAGTGAGTGCAGTGACTATCGAGGAGGTGAAGGCCCATCTCCGGATCGCCTGCTGGGATCGGCACGCCTTGCGGCATGGGCACGGTACGTCGACGGGGCGATCGGCAGCACTTTGCAGATCGGCTCGACCCCGTAGGCCTCCCGGTGCTCGTCGATGAACGCCTTCATCGTTTGAACGGGCGGTCGAGCTCCGCCAGCGCAAAATAGGCCGACGCCTTCCTCAGGATCTCGCTGCGCGGTCCTTCGGTTCGTTGGCCTGCCGGAGTTCGCGGTTCTCGCGCTCCAGCGCCTTGATCCGCTCGCGTTCGTCCGTGCTCGGGCCGCCCCGCTGTCCCTTGTCCCTCTCGGACTGCCGGATCCAGTTCCGGAGCGTCTCGCCCGAACAGCCGATCTTAGCCGCGATCGAGGTGATCGCCGCCCATTACGAGGCATGCTCGCCTTGGTGGTTCAGGACCATCCGCACCGCGCGGGCACGGACCTCAGGGAAATACGGTGCTGTTCGCTTCGTCATGGCTCCATCCTCTCAAGAGCTGGAGCCTCCGGGAAACCTGGGGCGGTTCATGTGTGGCAATCGACGACGGTCAGAATCCGGAACGGACGCCCGTCGAACAGGCGGTCGGATACGAAGTCAATCGCCCAGACCTTGTCGGGTCCGCCGATCGCTGGTCGCCCCTGGCGATAGCGCCAAGCCCGCTTGCGCTTGAGTAGCTTGACCCGGATCGACAGTCCCTCGTCGCGGTAGATCCGGTAGGTGCGCTTGTGGTTCACCTTCCAGCCCTCCCGTCGCAGCAGGATGTGCAGCCGCCGATAGCCGTAACGGACCTGTGCGGCGGCCAGCTCCTTCAACCGCATCCGCAAAGCGGCCTGCGGGTCGGATCGCTTCCTGTAAGCTGGGACGAACGGTCGAAGCCGGCGGCCTGGCAGGCCCGACGCTCGCTGATTTCGTAGGCCGCCTGCAAGTGACCGGCGACTTCACGGCAAACGGCGGGCCTCACCACTTTCGTTTGAGCACATCCTGCAGCATCGAGCGGTCCAGAGTCAAGTCGGCGACCAGCCGCTTGAGCTTGCCGTTCTCGTCCTCCAGCTACTTCAGCCGTCGGATCTCCGGCACGCCCATGCCGACGAACTGCTTCTTCCAGCGGTAGAAGGTCGGCTCGGAGACGCCCATCTTCCAGCAGACCTCGTCCACCAAAGCGCCGTTCTCCGCCTGTCGCAGGGCGAAGGCGATCCGTTCATTCGTGAAGCGTTTGCAAGGCATGACATCCACCCTCCATCAGGGTTCAGGATGCCCGAAAAACTTGCGCTCAGCGCGGTCAGGTTTGCTGGGGCAGGGTCAACCTGAACCGAGCGGTTCAGCGCCGGTCACCCACTCCGCCATCCTCACGTGACCGACGATGTCCTAACTTCGAACCTGGACCACCGAATGGGGGCAGACCACTTGCGCTGTGCAAGGAAACACGGCATCTATCACCAAATGACAAATTTGGCTGGGACATGGCTTATCCAAATATATCTACTTGGTTCTGGAGTTCCGATACGATGTTTTGGAATTATGGAGATGCAATTTCAGTATTTTTAATTGATGAACTTATATATGACTTCTTTCCATATAGCGCACAAACTCATGTAATAGGCAGCGTTATATTTGATGGCATATTGCAAAATTACGATGAAAGCAACAGCTTATGGAAAAAACAGCTCTATGACGATCGAGATGTAAAAGCAGTATTTTGGGGATGTGGTATTCGCAGTCCAGGATCTCTTAACTCGGATCTCTACCCGTCCGTCGAAATTCTGGCAGTGAGAGGCCCGGTTTCCGCTTCGGATCTTCGATTGGGAGAAACGGTGCCACAGGGCGACCCAGCCTTGTTGCTTCCCGCTTTGTACAAACCGCGCCGCTCCTCGAAATTTTTCAATAAATCGATCTGCGTCCCCCATTATAACGACAATAGGACAGACGAAGAAATCCGTAAGATCTCAGGCTGCGATCTAATTCTAAGGTCGGCGGTCAAAAAGGATAAGGACTCGATAAAGGCCTTTATTAATGCAATCTGTTCGGCCAGATTTATTCTGGCTGGCGCGATGCATGCGGCTATCACGGCCGCCGCCTATGGCATTCCGTTCGCTTTCTGGGACAGCGGCACCATCGATATTCCCACCAAGTGGGAGGATACGGCCAGTCTGCTTGGTATCCGGTGCGTCTATTTCGGAGAGCTGACGGCCGCCGTCGACTTCTACGAGCGCGAGATCGCGCCAGCTATTACCATTCCGCCGCTTTGGCCGTTAATTTGCGTAGCCCCGGGATTTCTCAAGATGGGAGGCATGCTAAAAGTACTAAAATATGAACTGGAACGGTCCACAGGCGCTAAACATGAAGAGTTAGATTATTTTATCGACGAAATCATTGCACGTAACGCCCACCATTCCCATCTAGCCGTGCTCGCCAAGGATATGCACGACCAATTCGTCGAACAGAACAAGAATTTATCCGAAAACCTGTCATCGACCCAGACCTTGCTCAAGACGAGGGATGAAGAGCTCTCGTCGGTGCGAGCCGCGTATGACGGTATAGTGATCGCGCAAGCCGGTCGATCCGAGGAGCTTACGGCGATCTTCGGCGACAAATCGGCGCTGGAACAACAGCTGGCGGCCCAATCGGCGCTGCTTGATCAAGCCCTGGCAGACCAACAGACAGCCATGCAGGACAGGGGTAGCGCCCAGGATCGATTGTTTCGCGAGATAGCGGAGAAGGACAGGGCTTTGAGCGAACATGTAGAGCTGACGGCCAGGCAGCTGGAGGGCATGCGGACAGTCCACGATCGGGACATCGCCCAGGAAAAGCGGGACGGACAGCGGCTGCAAGAGGAAGTAGCACAGCTTCGGGGGAAAATTTCGATGCTTCAGAAGAAAGGCGAGGAAGAGGAGGCGCGCGGCTTAACCGAACGCGCGGCGTTCGAGGAGCAGATCAAGGCCATTGCGCAACGCCTGCACGCCGCCCACGAGCAGACGCGCCATCAGCAAGATTTACAAAACGCCAGCGAAAAGCAGATTGAAGACCTGGCGGCGCAAAATGAAAAACTCGAAGAAACATCGGTAGAACTAGCTTCGGAACGCAGTCAATTTAAGCGTCTGGCTGACGAGTATGGCACCAAAATCGAAGCGTTCAGCCTCGAGGTAAGCGAGCTGTCCACGGAGATAGAGGATCAAAGACTCCGATTTGATCGCAGAGTACAAAATCTGTCGATGGAGCATGAAGAACAGATTCTAGCTCAGAAAGAAAACTATCGTTCTTTCGAAGAGGTTATAGGTCGATTACAAGAAAAAATGATGTCGCAGCTAGCGAAGGGCGAAGCGAACGCACAACAGGCTCAAGCACAGTTTGAAACAACCCGGCGATCACTGGAAAACGACATTGCTCGATTGCAGCAGGAAAGGGAGGCGACCGACGCGCGGAACGCCGACCTCAATCGAGAAATCGCTAGACTGGAGAAGCGACTCGTCGCTGAGGACAGCGAGGCCCGAAGCCGCAGCCTTCAGATCGAGCAGTTGCACAAGGAAATTCATCAAGTCCGTTCACAGGCTGACAGCCTGCGGGATCAAACGCATGGTCTGGTCATCCAGCAGCGAGCCTTGCGCGATAATCTAGCTCTGAGGGAAAGTGAAGACGCCGCTAGGGCGGCGGATGCAAATACGGCAATAACCCGTTACTGGCATCTGACGAGCCAGACAAACGTACAGATGAAAAGCCGGTTCCTACTGTCGCAGACGATAAAGAATAACAAAAAGGCTAAGATCCTACACAAAAATTGTGCGATGATCGATACGTTTCTTGAAAAATTCAGCGAAGCTGAGCTCGGTTTTTCTAGGTCAGGGCGCGAGCAGCGTATCACACAGTATTTATTAGGTGTAACCGATGAGATCGAGGATTTTCCGATAATTAACCGGGAATTGTATTTCTATCTCAATCCAGATGTTGCAGAAGCCAACATTGACCCGTTCATCCATTTTATAAATAATGGACAATGGGAACAACGTATCATTCACCCAGCTATCAATATCCCATACTATATATTGCAGTACCCAGAAGTCGATAAGTTCACGATTTCGCCCTTGGAACATTTTTTTAAATTTGGTGTTGCCA
Organism: Methylobacterium sp. BTF04; assembly: GCF_010692745.1. Classification (GTDB taxonomy): domain Bacteria; phylum Pseudomonadota; class Alphaproteobacteria; order Rhizobiales; family Beijerinckiaceae; genus Methylobacterium. Next base: position 5,320 of record NZ_JAAHTB010000058.1, on the reverse strand, counting down.
AAAATTACAATCCATCACCCTATTTTAGTACAAAATGGTACTTTGACCATTATGTTGATGTGAAGCTGATCAACATAAATCCGGTGATTCATTATCTGCGGCATCCCGGGTGTAATCCAAATCCTGAATTTGACTCAGATTTTTATAGAAAAAATAATCTGGATGTCGTTCGCAATGGCATGAACCCGCTGGTGCATTACATCTTATGGGGACGGGCTGAAGGTCGTCGGCCTACTTATGCGGCGCCCGCCGCACTGGCTCCTTCAACTGCACCGCCGCCTACAGGCGTACCCTTGGCCATCATCGAACCGGCGACACCAAAATCTCCGCTCGCAGTGCCCGAACAGGCGCATGTAGCACCCTTCTCGTCTGCAGAGGGTAGACCGATCTTAGTCATGATGGATGCCTTCTACCCTCGGCCCGACGAGGATTCAGGATCGCTGGATCAGGTCAATTTCATTCGCATTTTTCAGAATCTGGGTTATGATGTTCACTTCATCGCATTGTTGAACTTCGGGGATGCCCCCGAAGTCGGGAATAGGGTCGCCCAACTCGGCGCATATTGCATCACCTCGTCTGAATTCATCTCGATTGAGGAATATCTGTTTCTCCATCAAGATCAAATTTCCGTCCTATTTTTATCGCGCGTGCATTTCGGAGGCGCGTGGATCGAACGCGCTCGCACTTTCTGTTCAAAGGCGCGAATCCTGTTTAACACGGTTGACCTGCATCATATTCGCGAGGAACGCGAGGCCGCCCTGCATGGCGATGCGGACGGCGTCGCCCGAGCGCGCGAAACAAAGCGTCTGGAATATGCGTGCATCAACATGGCGGACGCGAGCATCGTGGTGTCGGACTATGAACAGAAGTTACTGGCCGACGAACTGCCGTCTGCTCGTGTCGCAGTGGTGCCGCTAATGCGCGAAATTGTCAGAAGCCGCTTTCGCGGCTGGGACGGCAGGCGAAATCTCGCCTTCATCGGCGGGTTCCAACATCAACCAAATATCGATGCCGTTAATTATTTTCTAGATGATATATGGCCGATCGTGCGCGCACAGCGTCCTGACCTGAAATTCTACGTGATTGGATCGCATCTGCCAGAAACGCTGAGCACGCGCAGCGATACGCACGTCGAGTGGATCGGCTATGTCCCCGAAATCGAGCCCTGGCTCGACCAGCTTAGGCTGACCGTCGCTCCACTCCGCTATGGCGCGGGTGCCAAGGGTAAAGTCGTCAGCAGCTTGCTGAACGGCGTGCCTTGCGTAGTGACTTTGGTCGCCGCGGAAGGTATGGGGCTGAGGATCGGTGAGGATATCGTGGCCTGCCCCACCCCGCAAGAGTTTGCCGACGCCATCATCAAAATTCATGACGATGCGGAGACGTGGAGTCGTCTATCCGAGCAAGGATTCACAACAATAAGCAAAACTTATTCTATTGAATACGCGCAAAACCGCGTGGAATCTATCCTTCAATTTAAACGATAAAAAGATGGGATAGTTGGGATCGCGATGATGAATAGACCTACTATATCTGTTGTTATTCCTTTATATAATCATGAAAAATATATCAAAGAAACCCTATCGAGCGTATTGGCTCAAACCGTAAGACCTGACGAAATTATCGTTTTGGATGATGGGTCTTCCGATGGCGGATGGAAAATAGCGGAACAAGTTTTGTCAGGCGTTTCGGGCGCCCGTGTTGACCGGCAATACAATCAGGGTGCCCATAACAGCATTAATACCGCCATCGCCGCTAGCAGGGGTGATCTGGTGGCGGTGCTCAATTCCGACGACAGCTTCTTGCCTTGGAAGATCGCCCGTTGCCTCGAACTGTTTCACGTGTGTCCAACGTTAGACTTAGTGTTCGGGCGCGTCGCCATCATAGACTCAGACAGCCATGTCGTTCAACAAAGCGAGACGACGAACTGGCTAGACCGTTCAATCGCCTTTTACGATCGGACGCAACATCTGGCTCTATCGATCCTGAACGAGAATTTCGTAACCACAACATCGAACATGGTGTTCACGCGGTCGCTATGGGAGCGCAACGGCCGATTCCAAGATCTGCGCTACTGCCACGATCTAGATTTTCTGCTGGCATCATGCCGTCACGGCACGGTGCATTTCGATCGAGACGTCGAGCATATCCACTATCGCGTGCATCCCACCAACACGATTAAGGAGATGCTGGAAAAGGTCCAGCTGGAGATCGCCGCAGTTTTAGCATCGGCCCTGGACTGCCGAACGCTGGGGTTGGGAGTGGCCTTGACGCCACAGGAACAGCAGCTGCTGGAAGAGATTATCCACGCCAAGGGGCTTGGAGCGAAAATCACCTCGCTCGTGCCTTTCTGCAAGAGTTTCGACGAACGCGGCGTGCTGTACCGACAGATTTCAGGTAACAGGAAGCCGCATTTCCGCGTAGCCAACGATCAATTAGCTCCGGCGGTCCAACCCGTAGCGTCGCGCCCGTTCCGAGTAGCCATTGAGCTATCCGCTTTCGATCGTGGCGGGCTGGAAAAAGTGGTGCTGGACTGCGCTGTTGACTTCAAGCGCTGTGGGGTGGAACCGCTGATCATTTCCTGCGGAAGGGTCGGGCATTTGGCTAATATAGCAAGGACCCATGAAATCGAAACAATTGAGCTACCCGAGGAAAATCGCGAAGACTTTTACGAGCGCTTACTGCGCGATCGTCCAGTCGATATCGCCATGTCGCATTTTTCCAATGTCGGTTATCCCGTCTTTCGACGACTCGGTATTCCGAACATAACCTACATTCACAATATATATGCGATGTTACGTGGCGAAGCACTGGACAACTTTATCGCCAACGATGCCTTCGTCAATCGCTATATCTCTGTGTCGCAACTTGCTACAGATTATGCTGTGGACAAGCTGGGTATCGCAGCACACAAAATCGATACCATCCCTAACGGCCTAATATTCGCTGAACATCAGTATCGATTCGAGAATAGTCTGGTGGCTAGCCGGGCAGACTTTGGCATAGCGGAGGACGACTATCTGTTTCTGAATGTTGCGTCGTATAATCTGCATAAGGCTCATTATCTGATGGCGGACGCAATGCGTCTCATTCTCAAGAAGCGCAGCGATATCAAGATATTATGCGTCGGCAACACGATACATCCGCCGCATATCGATCAGCTGCGCACTGATCTTGTTAATTGGGGATTGGACAAGCATATGTTAATGCCGGGATATTTCGAGGATGTGGCATCCTTCCACAAGGCGGCCGACGCCTTCCTGCTTCCGTCTCTAATCGAAGGATGGAGCATCGCGATGAACGAAGCGATGTTTTATGAAAAGCCTATGATCCTGTCGCGTACAGGCGGGGCACCGCAGGTCATCGAGAATAACGATACTGGGATAATCGTCCCCAACGAATATGGTGATATCGGCAATCTGAATTCCTATGTCTTGGATTCCATCGGGTATGATCGGCGCCGCTTTGAAACGGCACCCTACCTAGCGAACGCGATGACAAATTTTGCAGATAATAGAGAGAGTTGGAAACTAAAGGGTAAGTTTGCGCGCCAGAAAGTTTTACATAAATATGGCTTCTCGGATGTAGTACAAAAATATATCCAGATATGTCGTACTGTAATTCGTGGCTCGGAAGTTCAAAAATGAAAAACTATTTCTTAAGATTTCTCTCTGCCTTGAATAGTTATATTTTGAATCATATATTCCTTAAACGAATGCCCTATTTTGCGAGGCACTTTTACATGAGGAAAATGTGCGGAATTAAGGTTGGCAAACATACTTCTGTACATTGGGGATGCTTCTTCACGGGAAATAATATTATTATTGACGATAATAGCGTCATAAACCGTTTTTGCTATGTCGACGGCAGAGGTCCACTATATATAGGGAAAAATGTGAATATTTCGCACTATACTATCATTCATACCTTGACGCACGTTACCAACTCGCCCTCTTTCCATGCTATCGCTAAGCCCGTGGCGCTGATGGATCATTGTTGGATTGGTGCGCGTGCCATCATTCTGCCCGGTGTAACGGTCGGTGAAGGCTCTGTTGTGGCAGCAGGCTCTGTCGTGGTGAAGGATGTTCCTCCCTATACCATTGTCGGTGGTAATCCAGCCAAAATCATCGGGCAACGAACTCGTGATCTTCAATACAAAACAACTTATTTTCCTTTCTTCGATACCGATATTCAGTAAATATTATCTATGAATAGTTGGAGGTAGGCTGAATTTTGCGGTGTTATTTGGCCTATATTATTGTGAAGCCATTATTGTTTATATCGACGACAAAAATTTGTGCTTTCGTTGGAAGCGTCCTGCCGATTAGATCGGTAAATCGATAATAACGCTCACAATATAGCGGAAGCATTCGAAAAAATTCTATGGGAAGACGACATTTTATTGTGACTAACTTATCACGCCTACGAGCGCACTGGCCTGGCTGCTGGCCTTCCCGATACCATAATTGAATCGGGTATATTCTTGGATCTGGGAGCCCCTTTATTCGAACCCTATGGATCGCTATTTTATCGCGATATGCATCTAACAGATGGCAGTTATGCCAAGACTAAAGAGTCCTTTGCAGGAGCCTCTGGGGAACCCGGGGAGGTTCAATGCGCACTGGACGCTGAAGCGGGCCAAGGCGCGGCCTGCCAAAGCGAACGGTGCGAAGGCCAAGGTCGAGATCGCCATTCCAGTGTTCGGGTACAAGACGCATGTCTCGATCGACCGCAAGCACCGGTTCGTCCGCCGTTTCACCGTCACCAGCGCGGCCGACGACGACGGAGCGCAACTGGCCAACGTCCTCGACGCGACCAACACGGCGAGCGACGTCTGGGCCGATACCGCCTACCGTTCGAAGACCAACGAAGCCCATCTCGCCAAATAACGGCCGACGCTCGAAGATCCCCTTCCGGCGCCAGCCCGGCCTCAATCTGACGCGGTCACAGCGCAAGGCCAACTGCGCCCGCTCCAAGGTCCGCTCAGCCGTCGAGACGGTGTTCGCCGGGCAGAAGCACCGCTTCGGCCTGTTCGTGCGCACCATTGGCCTGGTCCGAGCCCGGACCAAGATCGGGCTCGCCGACCTCGCCTACAACCTCAAGCGCTTCCTCTGGATCGAAGCCCGGCCCGTGGTGACCTGAGGGAAACTCGGGATGGGCTCCTAAGCCCGTTCACGACCACCGCCAGACGGCCAGAACGACAGTTCGATCACGCCAAAGCTGCGAGCGGCGTCAAATCGACGGTCAACCCTCGCAATTTAGCGGTTCTTCGTATTCATCCGGCGTGGACCGCGGGGGTCCTATTTCGTCATGATGCGGCGGA
>NZ_JAAHTB010000057.1 GCF_010692745.1 Methylobacterium sp. BTF04 | reverse complement strand
GCCTTCCCGCTTCAGGTCAAACCCGCTCCACCAAATACCGGGACCAAACATCTAGTTTCAGCCAGTGCTTTTTCTGCAATGATCAGGGCGATCAGCATATCGACCGCGACAGCTCCCAAAACGACAAGGCCCAGCAGGACGACACTGCTGAGCTGATCGATAGTGTTCACATCTTGCTCCTGCCGGTGTATTGGCGCGTTGGCAGGGTCGGCACTGGCTGAGCTGGTGTTCACGTCAGGGTAAACGCGCACAGTCATTGTCGCCTCATTGTCGCTTCCTTAAGATAGGGTCAAAACAGCTTTTCGAGCGAGAACCTTCCGCTCGGTGCTGGGTAAACGCTCACAACGGCAATGTGACCCCAAGCGACAGCTGAAGTTTTCCCTTTGTTCCGCACGCTGAGGTCTCGCATTTGGGTCAAACGGAGGGAGCACAACTGCTTCTTGGTCCAGACCCATGCTGATCGTTTTTCGCACCACCCTTCGGCAGCACCGCGAAGTTGTGGCCGTCTTGCTTACGTACGGGATGTTCACAAGCGGCATTCTGGCTCTCGCCTGGGCGAACTCCTGACACCAATGTCGGCCGGGGTTAAAGCGCGGGCAGGAACGCTTCTGAGCACCGTGATCTTCCCCCGACTTCACGATTATCCCGCAGTTTACGTGGGAAGGGGCACGGCGACGCGGTGCCGATGGGCTGATTCATAATAGGAATGATCTTGTCTTCATCCCTCCCGGGCTGCATCGTTGACCAAGTCGTCCGCCGCTCCGGTCATCTCGTCATCCTCGCCCATGTTCGCCGGGATCGTGGCTGCTGTCCCGATTGCGGCGAGCCAAGCTCTGCAGTCCATAGCCGATACGTTCGGCACCTCGCCGATCCTCTGAGCTTTGGCGAGGCTGTGACGCTGTGACTAAAGATTCGCCGTGTTCTACTGCCACCATCCAGCCTGCCGACGGCGCACGTTCGTCGAACTGTTGCAGCGGCTTCTCCCACCAGACGCACGACGCACCGGTCGGCACGCCCGGACACAGGCTCAGGTGGACCTCGCACTGGGTGGCGAAGCCAGTGCTCGCCTCGCAGGGCATCTGGCGATGGCCATGAGCCCCGATACAGTGCTGCATCTCGTCCATTGCATGAAGCTACCACCGATCGGTCCGCTGCGAGCGGTTAGAATCGACGATTGGGCCATCCGCAAGGGGCAGATCAGCAGGCTGCGCCACCGAGGGAAATGTTACGAGCGCCACCATTGACAATCCGTCCAGACGCTATGATAGAGCCGACATCTTAATGATTCACTAATCAATAGAGAAGCACTCGATTAGTAGTCGAATAATTTTTCTCTCAAAGTTGAAATATCATCAGTAAAAACACCGTGAAATCTATTTTTCACTCGCCGAGATGATCATGACGTGAACGCAATTGCCGTATCGCAGGATCTCAATCCATATTACCGCCAGCCTTCAGTACAAGCCATGACAGTTTACAAGACTTCTCCTTCCAAATCGAAAGGGAAGGCCTATATAATTCATGAGATAGCCGATAATTCAAACGACGACGCGACGGATGGAATCTATAATTTTCCATATTCGCGATTAGCCGCAGCTCAGGCCGGCAATGGAGGTTATCCCGACTCCGAACAAGTTTACAGCAGAGTAAATAGCACATCAAATTTTTCTAGATTTCTAATAGTTTATTTTTTAATTTGTTTTATATCAGCAATAGGCTATATTTTTGCAGTCTTCCTAGGTTTTTAATTTTGACTCTTTACGTAAGCTCGCATTCTCGGAAAAACTTGCAAGCGTGCCGCCTAACACACTTACTTTGTCTGAGGCGCTTATCGCTTACCAACCTTACCAGACGCGAAAAGTCTGGCGGATCCGATCGGAAAAACACTCGACCCGCGACGAGTGCGATGGATAGGTGACGGTGAGAGAAGTAGGTCGGCGACGTCTGAAAGAAGGCGACCAGCCGCTATTCGTTATAAAAGCCGCTGTTAAATTTAGGCTCTGCGTCATGATGCTGTGCTATTTAATCAAGACAACTGAAGTCACAAGCCATCAAGACATTCCGACTATCGAATAGGCAACACTTATGCTCATTGACATTGAAAATTGAATATGTCAGATATATATAATATGCGCTCAAATATCGTTTTTGCCAGGTTTCTCATATTAGTTTCCTGCTCAATGTTATCCGGTCCGTCACTGGCGGACTCTGGAACTACGTTGTCGCCCGGCCAAATCCGCGACGCGCTAACCCTCTCGGCGCGACAGGAGCTGGATCAAAAGTCACTGCGGATCGACTACCGCCGCGGATGCTTGTTCTACAAATACGGCTGTGGCTACGGCAGCATCAGCAGAGAACGCCTGATTCCGGGCTCAGGCCAGGATCGAAGAACTCGTTGGTAGAAGACATCCGGTGTTAAGCGCGGGGGCCCAACCGCCTTTTTGCGACGAGACAGTGCAGCGGGACCCCGATTGACCATTATGTGACGTGCGGCCGTCCCCGACGTTAGATGAACATTTGACGCTGACGTCGGATGCCCGGCCGGATCGCCCGCAACCCGTGTTGTGCATGCGCGCGAAGGCTCCCAAATTACGAAGCTGACCGCTACGGTTGAACGCAAAGCGATCATGAAGCTCCCGGACCATTCGTGGCTGCTCCCTCTTCGGGCCGGCCGCAACGATGTCCTCGTCATTCGCTCGGCGAGCGCCCTATAAGACAAAATCTAACGAAATTCGATTATTAGCAGGGCGGCGTTCAAGCGCCGGGTTCTAAACCGGCGGATGACCGCATGCCAATCAGTCAAGCATCGCTCTGAAACGAACCGAAAGATCGTCTGCAGATCGGCCAACCAGTCACCCGACTTCGTGCCTTTCGTTTTTCGAGGGGCAGACAAAGCCAATTGCTGATCGACTTCGGCTCGCTGAGTTTCGGTGGCACTGCGCTCGACGACGATCGACAGCGGTCACCAACATCTGACGCCATGGACGCTGACGGTGAGGCCGAATGCGGAAGTCAGATCCTCCGACACCGCCTTCTGAGGCCACGTCAGCGAGGGCAGGCATTCCCGATGCCCGAACGACTTGAGCACCGAATCCCGACGTTTAAAGGGAACAAAATAAAGTGCCAATGAAAATGAATTGTTGAATATTTCTAAAGACAATTTTCAGTTTGTGAGTGCGATGCAGCATGTTGCAACTCGGGTGAATTCCATTTAACTGGATTTCTCGGTCGATATGATGTTGTTCAGTTTTACATGGCTCGTGACAGGACCGCGGAATGCTTCGAATGAGAGGCGGCACTAACTCTTACGTAGATGCCGACCGCAATGCGCCGGTAGAAGCTTTTTCATGGATGCCGTCTGCGTTCGCTTTCTTGCGCAGGTCCAGGATTTTCGTAGTTGTGTCGGTGTCGCTGCTTATGTCTCTGGCAGTTTTATACCTAACAATCGCAACGCCAAAATTCGACTCGACTGTAGATATTTTGATCGACCTGCGTCAAGCGGAGTTGTTCCGCCAGCAGAACACGTCGACTGACGCGCAGGTTCTGAACGCAATCGTCGAAAGTCAAACCGAGATTCTGAGGTCAAACACGACCGCCCTTGCTGCAATCCGTCGGATTGGGCCAACGGTTGAAAAAGAGTTGAACGAGAAAGGTTTCCTTCAATCTCTTTTCGGGTCAGCATTCTCGATCTTTGACACCGGAAAGCCTTTCACTCCGGAACAGGCGGAATTGTCCTCTGCCGAGAAACTAATGTTGCTTTATTCCGTCAAACGGGTGGGAATTACTAATATCATTGAAGTGTCTGTCCGCACGCCATACGCCGAGCGATCAGCTCGCTACGCGAACGCAATCGCCGACGGATTCATTGCGGATCAATTGGAAGCAAAATACGAGACCACCCGGCGAGGACGATCCTGGCTGGAGGGCAGATTGTCGGAGCTTCGCGACCAAGCCACCGCTGCTGACCGCGCCGTTCAAGACTACAAAGCGAAAACGAATATCGTCGATACCGACAAGGGCTTGATGAGTGAGCGCCAGGTTGGCGATCTGAATGCAAGTCTGATCGTGGCGCAGGCAAAGACGGCCGAAGCCAAGGCGCGCTACGATCGCATCAAGGACATCGTCAACAGGAACATCACCGATGGATCTGTGACAGACTCCACACAGAACCTTGTCATAGTTCGATTACGCCAGCAATACTTTGATAGCGCCAAACGTGAAGCCGACATCACGTCAAAGTATGGCGTAAACCATGTTGCCGCTGCCAATGCGCGCGCCGAAATGGCGGAGATCCAGCGTTCGCTGCGGAGCGAGTTCAATCGTATCGCGGAAGCCTACAGCAGCGACTATGAAGTCGCTCTCGCTGGCGAAATATCGATCAAAAAGCGCCTTGACGGATTGGTCGCTGACGCAGGAATTAGCAATCAATCCCGCGTCGAGCTTAGATCGCTCGAAAGCTCGTCTCAGACCTATCGGTCTTTGTATGAAAGCTTTCTCCAAAAATATACTCAGGCGGTTCAGGATCAGTCGTTTCCGATCTCTGAAGCGCGCGTTGTATCGTCAGCCAAGCCGCCGTTGCGGAAAGCGTGGCCCAAGGGTCTGGTCATTCTCGGCTTAGCGATCGTGGGAGGCACCGCCATCGGCTTGATGCTGGCGCTCCTTCGCGAGCTGGTGCGCAGCAGCGTACGAACTCCCCAAGCCGTGGAGCAGGTCACCGGTTTGCCCTGCATCGCCATCGTCCCGCGCGTAGAAACGTTCAAGTCGCTCCGCGATGTACTGCCCAGATTCTTTGTCGCAATCGGTTTGAGGCAACATGTCATTTCGAAAGAGATGCTCGTCGACGCGGTAATGCACCCCCTGTCTGGAACGGCAGAGGCTATGCAGGAAGTGAAGATGCTGCTCGAACGCCCTTCAGGCCGCAGCGCTGGATGTCGGGTCATCGGAATGATCTCAGCGATTTCCGGCGAAGGGAAGACGATGATTTCATCGAACATTGCACATTACTTAGCACTGTCGGGCAGGAAAGTTCTACTTTTAGACTATGACCTTCGTTATCCGTCACTCACACGCGCGCTCGCTCCGAAAGCCAAGGTGGGACTCCTCGAGACGATCGATACCGGCATTCTGCAAGGCGTAACGACAATACAAGCGCGTGGCGCCAAACTGCAGATTCTGCCGACAGTGATGGAAGAACAAGTCGAACACACGTCGGATGTCCTGCGGTCGCCGAACAACGTCGCCTTACTGAAAACGCTAAGATCGTCCTATGATTTTATCATTGTTGACTATCCGCCGGCGCTCGATTTTTCGGATGTTCGCGGGACTGATGAGCTCATCGATGAATACTTGATGGTTGTCGGCTTCGATCGACCGAGCAAGCGGGATCTCGCGGAATGCATTTCGCGTGACCGGTTCGATACGTCGCGCGTACTAGGTGTCATTTTCAATCGGGCCGATCCGAACCGTCACACTAAGCAACGTTCGCGGATCGGGCGTTACATGCCGTGGAACTCACAAAGCATGGAGCCCTATCCCGTCAACACGATGGACTCGTCCTGATCCTCGGTTTACTTCTTGGAATGCACTATCGCCGGCTTGCGACCAGCCGGCGCACGCTGAGCCTGGGACGTCGGCGACAGGCCGAGCGTACGTGACTTCCACAATGTTTCTTGCTTGCAGGCATACAGCCGAGGCTGCGTATGTTGGCGCAACAGCTTACTGATCGAGCTGAGCCATGGATGAAGACGTGCATACGGTCCGAATGGAGCACCCGCTTGACGGATCTAGCGAAAAGGCATTTGCGCGAGTGAACGATACGCCGCTGATCTCCGTCATCATGGCGAATTATCGCGGCGGAGCCCATCTGGCCTACGCGATCGAGAGCGTCCTTGCGCAAACCCTGCGCCAGTTCGAACTCATCATCATCGACGATAAATCTCCTGACGACAGCGTCTTAATTGTTGATCGATACCGTGACGCTCGGATTCGCCTCATTGCCCTAGAAGACAATGTCGGACCCGCGGCGGCGCGAAATCGCGGGATAAATGCGGCGCGTGGTGATTGGCTCGCGATCGTCGACAATGACGATTTGATTCATCCGACACGCCTGAGCGTGCTCCTGAAAGCCGCCGTCACCGACGGGGCGGATATCGTCGCGGACGATCTGCTAATTTTCGACGATGGCAGTTCCACGATTTCGACCATGTTGCCGGAATCGGGCGGATCGCCGTTCTGGGTCGATCCCGCTTCATTCATTCGATCCAACGTGATCTACGGCCCGCGGCCCTCCCTCGGCTATTGCAAGCCTATGATTCGCAGGCAGGCCCTCGGCGCGATGCGCTACGATGAGACCCTTCGGATCGGTGAAGATTCCGATCTCCTGCTGCGCATGATGATCGCCGGAAGCCGTTTCCGGATCTATCCGGAACTGCTGTACTTCTATCGCAAGCATAGCGGATCGATTTCGCACCGGTTCGGCGAAGGCGATTCGTACCACCTGATCGCGGCCGAAACGCGCTTGATGCGCGACCATGCTTCGCTCGGTGCCGAAGTCTTCGCGGCCCATGCGGAGCGACTGCACTCCCTGAGACGAGCCGCCGCGTTCGCGTCCCTGGTCGGGGGACTCAAGGCGCGATCGCCGTCACGGGTTCTCCATGCCGTCCGGACCTGCCCCGATGCGCTCTGGTTGCTCCGGCTTCCGCTCAAAGCCTCCCTTCTCCGACAACTGCACCTCATCGGACGACGCACCGCACCGGCTGTCAGCCGCCCCGGCGTGATGGTGCTGAGCCGCCAGCGAGTGGCGGGCGGCACCAATGGAAGCTCCGCTTACCTCATCAGCATCGCGCGCTTTCTTCGACATCGCGGGTATCGCGTCACCTATCTCTCGCCGTCACCGACCACCTTCGGCCGGTGGCCCTTCCTGCGGATCGTCACGGAGACGCAGGAGGCATTCGATGACTTCGTTGTTCGCGGAAGCGTTCGCGTTGGGCGCTATATGCTTGTCCGGGATCTCAGGATTTGGGCATGGGCCCTGCTCTCCCTGGCAGAAGACAGGCTGCTCCGCTTCGGCATTCTCACCCACCGGCGGATCCCCAATGCCCCTTATGCCGTCAGCCAACCCCTCTCCCGGCAGGACCGCCTCTTCCTGGCACGCCGCGCGCGCAAAGGCAGTGACGCGATCCTGCTGGACTATGCGTTCCTAGCACCCGCGCGATCCTACACGCTCAGGCCGGATGCACGCGCGCTCATCGTGATGCACGATCTCTTCTCAAGCCGCGTCTCGCGCTTCGACAAGATCGGCGCCCTGGATTCGGTCGCGTTGCTTGATCCCGATGAGGAATACGCCTTGCTGGCCCAGGCCGATGGAATCGTAGCGATCCAGCGCGCAGAGGCCGAAACTGTTGGCGCCCGCTTGCCCAATCAATCCGTCATCCTGGCGCCGATGGCCGTCTCGGTCGTGGCCGAGGCCGCTCCGGGCGACGACGGCTCGCTCCTCTTCGTCGGCAGCAACACTGCGCCCAACATCATCGGGATCACTTGGTTCCTGACATCGGTCTGGCCTGCGATCCTGAAACGGTGCCCGACCACCCGCCTTCGCTTGGTGGGCTCTGTCGCACGCGGACTTGTCGACCTGCCCGCGGGCGTCACCTGCCTCGGTGTCGTTGCGGACCTCACGCCGATCTATCAGTCGACGGCAATCGTCATCTCTCCGCTCACCGTCGGATCCGGACTGAAGATCAAGCTCATCGAAGCGATGGGCTTCGGGAAGGCGATTGTGGCGACATCGATGACCGTGGAGGGTGTGGAGGCCCTGGTCGAGGGCGCCGTCGTCGTCGTAGACGAAGCAGATGCCTTCGCCACCGCCGTGTGCGAACTTCTCGGCGAGCGGCAGAGGCGCACCGTCTTGGCGGAGGCTGCCCTTGCCGTGGCCAGATCGGCCTTCGCGGCGGAGGCCTGCTACGAGCATCTGCCCTCCGCTCTTTTCCCGACGCCGGATGCCGAGGCCCAGGTATGCGCCGTACGGACTCGTGTTTGGGAGAGCATCGGCCGATAGGCCAGTTCGACCGCTGGAACGAGCGGTATTGCCAACCCGAGTGCATGCATTCGCGCAGACCGATCGGCACCCGGCACGGAAAACAGGAATCTGACGTGAAGCTGAAGTACTACGTATCGGCGGTTCCTAATTTCGGTGACGATCTGAACGCTGCGCTATGGCCGCACTTTGTTCCGGAAATCTTCGACGACAGCACGACCGAAGCCTTCATCGGCATTGGGACGATCATCGGGTTTCCCTGCACACCGCAGACCCGCTTGAATGTGTTCTCCACCGGTGCGGGCAACGATCCGCTCAGCCGCTGGGCTGACCTCGACGTCACCTATTGGTGCGTTCGCGGACCGCTGTCTGCGCGCCTCCTCGGTCTTTCGCCTGACCACGCCATATCCGACGGCGCGGTCCTCACCCCGCTGGCCAAGGGCTTTCCACATGCGCGCGCGGGCACAAGCGGCGTGCTGGTAATCCCGCATTGGCAAAGCCTGAACGATCCCGGTTGGGACGAGGTCGCACGCCTTACCGGATTTGAACTGCTGGATCCGCGCGGTTCGCCAGAGACCGTGATCGCGCGGATCGCGAATGCGCAATGCGTCCTGACGGAATCGCTGCATGGCGCCATTCTTGCCGACACCTATGGAATTGAGTGGGCGCCATTCGCGACCACAGGTAACTTTCAGATCTCCAAATGGCTCGATTGGGCATTGTCCTGCGGACGTGATCTGACGATCAACTTCGTCCCGCCGCCGAGTGCCGACGGTATCATGCGGCATGGGCGTCCTCCGGCTCCTTTCGGACATAGCGTGGTGATTACCGATGGCATGGCAATGCAGGAGATGCAGACGCGCACAGCGGAGAAACGGACCCCAAGTCTTCGCGATCAGGCAAAGGGCTGGATCAAGCGCACCGGCCTTATAAATCGCCTTTTGGATATGTCTCCAGACCGAACAGCGCAATCCATGGTTGCACTGGCATCACGCGTCGAGGCCGCCAGTCCGGAGAGTACGATCGTCAGGCTCCAAGAGCGCATGCTGGCTCGTCTCGAACAACTCCGACGGCACGCGCACTAAAGATCGGGCATCGCTTAGAGCCTATTCGCACCTTATTTGTTTCGACAGGATCGATCGGGGATCCGGTCGCCATCCAAATAAAATAGCTGCCAGTCTCGGCTATCGACAAGTGCGTTTATCCTCCCTGCATCCGGCCTTGCTCGGGATTTACCGCGCCGGGTGCAGGAAGAGTTTGTTCGACCCGGTTGTCACCTTCGAATCGACGAGACAGAAAAGCCGCACGGCCTTGTCCTGTATCGTCGCGATCAACCGCGCCGGTCTATGGCCCCTGAAGCCTCATCTGCTGCGTCGAGAATACCCGCAGCGCAGGACCGGCGGAGGTTCGGCGTCATTTCGCTAGATCGATGGGCGTCTTCCGATCGTGCTTAGGGCTTATGGCCCTGGCTAGCCGATCACGTTCGATCGCACCATTTCAAGCAAAAGCGGCCTATCTAATATTGTAAAGTTCTATAATTTGATTGTCTGTATTTAGTAAATCTGTTTCGAATTTTTTACCTAAAAGGTTTTTAAATCCAAGCTTCAGCAGAGGTATTGACGCATTTATTACTAAACCGTAAACGATATTTAGTTGCGGAGCGGAGCGTCAAAGTGATTGAAATCGAGAACGGTGTCATCATTGTCGTTCCAGTTCTGAACGAAGAACGCTATCTCGCCAAATGCATCGACGCCTTACTCGATCAGGACTATCGCCTAATCCAGTCGATCGTCATCGTTGATGGCGGAAGTTCGGATTCAACCCGTCAGATTGCGTTGGATCTGTGCGGCAAACATCGCCTCGTTCGCTTGATCGATAATCCGCAGCGCATCCAGTCCGTCGCCGTCAATCTTGTCGCGGCTTCCGCCCTACCAGGCGAAATCCTCGTACGAGCGGACGCCCATGCGGATTACCCGACGGATTTCGTCTCGCAATGTGTTGCCGCGCTTCGCGACAACGTGGCGGATTCGGTCGTAGTTTCGCTGCGTACGGTCGGAATGCAGCCGTTCCAGCGCGCGGTGGCGGCAGCCCAGAACAGCCTCCTCGGCAATGGCGGTTCGGCACATCGGCGAAACACGACGTCGCGAATGGTAGATCATGGCCACCATGCCGCGTTTTGCCGGTCGTTCTTTCTTGAACTGGGCGGCTACAACGAGACCTTCACCCATAACGAAGATGCCGAGTTCGATATCCGGGCAGGAGCTGCCGGGGGACGCATCTGGCTTTGCTCGGAAGCGACGATCAACTATTATCCGCGCAGCGAAATCAAAAGCTTGGCGAAGCAATACTTCAATTACGGACGCGGTCGAGCGCGAAACATGCTCGCGCACCGGAGCCGCCCAAAAGTTCGCCAACTCGCACCGCTTCTCGTTAGCAGTTCGGCTTTTGCTAGCGTGCTCGCCGCGCCGGTCATCCCGGCGGCCCTGCTCGTACCGCTGGGCTATGTCGGCCTCTACTCGGCATGGGCGGTGTTCGCCTCACTCCGGACCCGCGATCCGGCCGTGCTGGGTATGGGCGTCGCTGCTGCGGCCATGCACGTGAGTTGGTCGGCCGGTTTTCTAAAGATGGCGGTAGACACTTTCCTGTCGCGGCAAGCCTCTGCGTGACCGGTACGTTGGGAGGCCGCGCGACAACAGCCTCCGCGCCCTGAGAAAACCACGAAGCCGACGACACCGAGGGGTCTCGATACAGTCCAGCATCCGATTGCAGATCATTTTTCTGGCCCGTCGCTGATGGGCTGAAAATGATTTATCTATGTTTTGTCGAATGCCCTATTTTGGCCACTTCGAGGACAAACTACGCCGCGCTGTTTTGTTCATCATTCGCGCTTACACGATGTTCGCCTCAGGCATCAGCCGGCATTTGCTTGTAGACGTCGCGAGGCATCAGCATTTGTTCGAAAATCGGTTACGCCCTGCCTAAAGTCAGGGATCGGATCTGATCGTGGGTCCACGACCGGGGTTCGGGGCCAGACTGTCGGGCGCCATATGGCCAACGGTCCGATCGACCTTTTCTGGAATCGAGCCGCTTGTCCGATTGTGCGAACTGAAGATTAGAACAAGGCAATTGCAGTGTACAAAACGACGAGCACTCGTGAAATAACGGATGCTATCAGCAAATGCCGCTTAGCTTTTTTGTTCGTCGCTATTACAAGTGGGTTAATTAATATCCTGTATTTGACAGGATCATTCTTTATGCTCGAAGTTTATGACCGAGTCATCCCAAGCCGGTCTCTTCCGACGCTGATCGGGCTCGGCGTATTGGCGATCGTTCTCTACACCTTCCAAGGCCTTTTCGAGACTTTACGCACGCGTGTCCTCGGCCGAATATCAGGGACGCTCGACGAGGCAATTGCCCATCGGGTCTTCGACGTTCTGGCGCGCGCGCCCCTTACCGGGCCGTCCGATCATGACGGCTCGCTGCCCATGCGCGACTTCGATCAGCTCCGCTCTTTTCTGGCCGGTCCAGGTCCAAGCGCGTTTTTCGACCTGCCCTGGATGCCGATTTATATCGTGATTTGCTCTCTGTTTCATCCGCTGATCGGCGTGGCCGCGGTCGCAGGCCTCGTGGTTCTATTCCTTCTGACTTTGCTCAGCGATTGGACGACTAGTAAGCAGATCAAGGCGAGCGTGCAGTACGGCTCGCGTCGGTATCTTCTTGCGGAAGCCGGACGTCGGAATGCCGAGGTCCTGGCGGCGATGGGGATGCGCCGGCAATTCGGTGCGCGCTGGGCCAAAGCCAATCGGGAATATCTTGCGATCCAGCAGCAGGTCGCGGATGTAGGCGGCAGCATCGCATCGCTCACCAAGGTGTTCCGCATGTGCCTGCAATCGGGCGTGTTGGCCCTCGGCGCCTATCTCGTCATCAACAATCTCGCCACCGGCGGAGTAATCATCGCAAGTTCGATCCTCGTCGCACGGGCACTTGCGCCCGCCGAGACGGTCATCGGCAACTGGAAGGGGTTCATCCAAGCCCGTCAATCCTGGAAGCGTCTTTCGGAGATCTTGAACAAGAACGCTCCCGAACCGGAACTCCAGGCGCTTCCGGTTCCGAGTCAGGTTATCTCCGTCGAGAACGTGAGCATCGCGCCGCCCGGCTCGCGACGCATTGTCGTTCATGGCGCGACGTTTGCCCTTCAGGCGGGCCAAGGTGTCGGGATCATCGGCCCGTCGGCCTCCGGAAAATCTTCGTTGGTCCGCGCAATGGTCGGGATCTGGCCTTGCGCGCACGGAACGGTCCGGATCGACGAAGCCGCTCTCGACCAATGGACGTCGAGCGAGCTCGGTCCCCATATCGGCTTCCTGCCGCAAGAGGTGGAGCTCTTCGGCGGCACCATCGCAGAGAACATCGCCCGTTTCGAACCCGGTGCCACCTCGGAATTAATTATCGCTGCCGCACAGGCAGCGGGAGTCCACTCGCTGATCCTTCGGCTGTCCGAGGGGTATGAGACGGTTATCGGAGAAGGCGGGTTAGGGTTGTCGGCCGGTCAACGCCAGCGAATCGGGCTCGCCCGCGCACTCTATGGCGATCCCTTCCTCGTCGTGCTCGACGAGCCGAACGCCAACCTCGACCATGAAGGCGAGAGCGCGCTGACGGACGCGATCATCAGCGTACGCAAACGCGGAGGCGTCTGCGTGGTCGTCGCGCACCGCCCGAGCGCTCTGGCTGCCCTCGACATGGTGATGCTGATCTCCGAGGGACGCATTCAAGCCTTCGGCCCCAAGGACGAGGTTCTGAGGCGTGTCCTGAAGCCGGCATCTGCAGGGGAAACGGCCGAGGCGGACGCCGATGGGCCGCGGCCCAGACCGACCGTTCAACTGAGGGCCGAACCTGTGCCCGGTTCCTTGTCACTCCAAGAAAGCGCGTGATGTCCGCGACCAGTCTTGCACCGATCCAGTCAGGTACGGCCGTCGTCCGCATCGCGCGCCCGCGGCCGACCGTTCAGCTCCCGCTACCCCGCGCCGAGAAGTCGATCCGCCGCCACATGGTCCTCCTTGCGATCTTGTGGGCAGCGCTCGTCGTCGGCGTCGCGGGGTGGGCTGTCTTCACCTCCATCTCGGCAGCGGTGATTGCGCCGGGGCAATTGGTGGTCGAATCCGATGTAAAGAAGGTGCAGCATCCCACCGGCGGCGTCGTCGGCGAATTGCTCGTCCGCGAAGGATCGCGGGTACGAGCCGGCGATATCCTGATCCGTCTCGACGAGACCCAGACCCGATCCAATCTCGAGATCATTCTGAAGGCAATGGACGAATTGGCGGCCCGCCGCGCACGCGATGAGGCCGAACGAGACGGCAGCCAGACGGTCGTCTTCCCTCCAGAACTGGCTGAACGCACGAAGACCGATCTGTCGGTGGCACGCTTACTGGAAGGCGAAGCAAGGCTTTTTACTACCAAGCTGACCGGCCGCGAAGGACAGAAGTCACAGTTACGCGAACGAATCGATCAGCTCCGGCAGGAGACGAAAGGTTTGACCAAGCAAATTTTCGCGAAGGACCGCGAGATCAGTCTCATCACTCAGGAACTCCGGGGCGTTCATGAGCTTTTCGCCAAGAATCTGGTGCCCTACTCGCGCGTCACCTCGCTCGAGCGTGATGCAGCTCGACTCGAGGGTGAGCGCGGCCAACTTTCAGCATCGATCGCGTCGGCCCAGGGCAAAATCACGGAAATCGAGCTTCAAATCATTCAGGTCGACCAAGACCTGCGCACCGAGTCCGGGAAGGATCTCGCGGAAATCCGCGGCAAGTGGTCTGAATACAGTGAGAAGAAAGTCGCCGCGCAGGACCAGCTCAAGCGGATCGACATGCGGGCGCCACAGGACGGAACGGTTCATCAGCTCACGGTCCATACGATCGGCGGTCTCGTCGTTCCAAGCGAACCGGCGATGCTGATCGTGCCCGAGGCCGATCAACTCGTCGTCGACGTGAAGATCCAGCCTCAGGACATCGACAACGTACGCGTCGAACAGAAGGCCCTCCTCCGTTTCTCGGCGTTCAACATGCGGACGACCCCCGAGATCGAAGGCGAGGTCTCCCGCGTCGCTGCAGACGTGACCCAGGACGCCAAAACAGGCATGAGCTACTACACCGCCCGTATCCAAATTCCCGATGACCAGAAAGCCCGCCTCAAGGGCCTGCGGCTCGTCCCCGGCATGCCCGTCGAGACCTTCATGCAGATCGGCGAGCGGACGGTGCTGTCCTACCTCACCAAGCCTCTGACCGATCAAATCGCGAAGACATGGCGTGAACGATAGGGTGCCTTACGCCCGCTCGATCATCATTCCGACTGAACATTACAACGCTACGATCAGGATCAATGGAAATCTGTGATTCTCGATACAGTCCGTCCCTGCCGGACGTCGATGCCAATGGCGGATGCAGAGATCCAGAGTGCATAAAGTCCATCGATCCACGGCGTGCCGAACCAACCAGCGGCCGATTCCAGATGAAGACCCTACGCACGGCGCGTGTGCGCTGGACTGTCCTGTTCGGCGCGCTTGTAGCAGGTCTGTGGCCCAGTTGGGTGCCGCACGCTCGCGCCGCCGAATACAAGCTTCAGCCGGGCGAGGTGCTTGAACTATCGGTCGCCGGCATTCCCGAACTCCGCCAACGACTCACTATCATGATCGACGGAGACATTTCGGTCCCTCTCATGGGAGATATTCAGGCTCGCGGAAAGACGCTTGCAGAGGTCCGTGAGAAAATACGCGAAATGTTGCCAAAGCTGTCGTTGAATATCCGCACACCGTCGGGTGAACAGCAAACCGTAGTGGCCCCGGGCGAGATTTCCTTGGTTATGGCCGAATATCGACCAGTCTATATCATAGGTGACGTCAGTAAGCCGGGCGAACAGCGCTATTCGCCAGGTATGAGTGTCCGCCAAGCAGTTTCTCTGGCGGGAGGGTACGATCTGCAGCGCTTCCGCATGGAAAGCCCGATACTGGCAACCGCGGATCTCAGGGGCGAATACGAGAATCTTTGGGTCGACCTTGCACAGGGTCAAAGCACAATCGCTCGACTTCGGGCCGAGTTGGATGGCAAGACGCAAATCGACACCGCAAGTCTCGAAAAGCTTCCGATACCGAGCCGTGTCCAGGAACAGATCGCTCAAATCGAACAGGATTTGCTGAAGTCACGCCTCGACGACTATAAAAAAGAGGTTGGATTTTTGAAGGAGGCGCAGCGCATCACTGACGAGCGGCTCATTGCAATTCAGGATCAGTTCCGAAAAGAAACCGAAGCGGCAAAGTTTGATACCGATGAGATCGAGCGGATTTCGGAGCTCAACAAACGCGGTGTCGTTCCGCTTACGCGAGCGGTGGAAACCCGCCGCTTAAGTCTCACCACCTCGACCCGCGCCCTTCAGGTAGGCGTTGAGGTCGAAAAATCTAAACGCGACCGCCTCGAAGCCGAGCGGAGTGTCGTGCGATTGGCCGATCAACGGAGGTCAGACCTGACGCGGGAACTCCAAGATGCAACTATCAAGCTCGCTCAGACCCGCACCAAGCTTTCGGCCGTTGGCGAAAAGCTCCTATATACCGGTGTCGTAAGGTCTCAGCTCGTCCGCGGAACCGGCGGAAAGCCTCAGGCTGTGTTGCATCGGCATGGTCCCTCTGGGGTCGAAGTGATTCACGTGGACGAAGACGCAGAACTTCAGCCGGGGGACACGGTAGAAATCGAATTAAGACTGGAATATGAATTCCAGCCTTCGAACAAGTGAACGAGCACCGAAGCTTTTGCAACTCGTTTTAAACACACGACCCTCGTTGTCCGAAAAAGCGATGCCGATGCTAGTAAGAGCCCTTCTAGTCGTTGGCGAACCAACCGATTTTCATCGTCGGTACGTCCGATTATATCCGGAACGCTACACAGAATAAGTTCGCCGAAGTGTGCTTCTATCTACTTTCTTTGCGTGACGTGAAGATGTTGGTCGCTATTCGCGTGGCTTAACAATCGTGCGAAATTCTTACGCAGCTCTTCTGCAAGTGAGCTTGTAGGCCCCTTCTCGTCGTAGCTCAGCCGGCTCGATATATCTGATAGAAGGTGCTCAATATCGATGTCTTTAGCGGCCTCGAGAACGCGTTCCTCGTAACCCGGCAGGTCAGAGAAGCTGGAAACCGACTCGCACAACGCTTTGATGAGACGGGCCGAAAGCATGCCTGGCTTGTTGTTGTCGGTTTGCGTAATACACCGCAAAGCGATCACAAGGTTGCGGTGGCGATAGCGCCGAAGGCAGGCGCGAAGTGCACCAACGGCCATCGTTTGTCCAGGAACCTGCCGATCAGTCGCGATCGGATAGCGGAGGAGGCTTACATCCGCCTCGTCGCAGATGCCGGTTATCTCGATTGCCCAGTCCTCACGCGCGATGAGCGCGGCCGCATACAGCGCCATGGGTGTTATGGGAGTGATGACGCCGTTGATCGCCTTAAAGGCAGCGGCTTGCTCACCTTGCGCAGCAATAACGACTTGGCATGGAACACTATCGAAGCCACAAACGGCAGCGGCGGTCGTTCGATGCTGTCCATCTATGATCGCGAACTTGCCACCCTCTACCGGAGACACAACGACGGGAGCAAAGAACGTCCAATTAAAATCTCTAGCGATCCTCGAAACGTTAATTCGTCCACGTCCAACGATCGGTCTCTGATACGAAGTATCAACAACTAAGTCATCGATCCTGAGCCACTGAAGCATTGGCGCGGCACCAGCCGACGTATCTCTCGGTGGCTCAAAGCCATCGGCCGAAATTGGACGCAAAATGCTCACCTATATCTATAAACGATAAAAAAAATTTAGCACACACACCGTTGTTAACAAGCACCACTAACGTCGCCTTCACGCGAAAGTTGCGTAAAAATAGGGAAAAAATCCCGCTGTGCCATTTATGCCAGACGATGAAATGCCCTTCACTCTTGGGTGTGAACCGCATCAAGGCGTTGTTCTGGGTTAGGTTTTGCGAATTTTGGCCGTCGTTTTCAGCCTGGGGGCGACGATGGCGGACCTGTTTTGGCTCTCGGATGAACAATGGGCGGTGATCGAACCGTTCATGGCAAAAAGCCAGCCCGGCCCCGAGCGCAGGGACGACCGACAGATCATCTCCGGCATCGTGCACGTGCTGACGTCCGGCTGTCGCTAGCGCGACTGCCCGTCGGCGTATGGCAAGCGCACCACGGTCTCCTACCGCTTCAATCGCTGGTCCCGGCGCGGCTTCTGGAAAGCGATGCTGGCTGATCTGGCCAAGTCTGGATGGGCCGGTGACGCGGCGGCCATCGACAGCAGCTACGTCAAAGCCAATCGCTCGGCGCACGGCGGAAACGTATGGCCCGCCCCGTCCGCAAGTGGCTTATGATCCGCTGGTCTGAGCAGT
>NZ_JAAHTB010000056.1 GCF_010692745.1 Methylobacterium sp. BTF04 | reverse complement strand
TTCGAGAAACGCAGCGCTACCCAAACCGCTCTCCACTAAACCGAAGCAAGTCCAGGGTGCCCCGGCGGTATGCTCGGCGCAGAGCGCAGGTCCCGGCAGCGCGGGCAGGACCGGCGACAGGGTACCCAGGAAGGCATGGAGCCATAGCGCGTAAAGCGCGACCAATCCGATGATCGCGCGACCCTGAACCGACCGTGACGGGCGCCTGCGCATCACCGCTCTTACGGCTCCGCTTGCGCGCCGGTCAACAGGGTTCGGACCCGGCTCAGCGGCGTCCGAATCCCCCCGGGCCGCCTGGTCCACCCGCGCCACCGGGACCACCGAAGCCTCCCGGGGGGGCGAGACCGCCGGGCGCAGCGCCGCCCGGTCCGCCGAAGCCGCCCGGCCCCGCGCCCCTGCCACCTCCGGGGCCCGCCCCACCGCCCGGACCGCGGCCGTCGCCGAAGCCGCCGGGCCGATCGCCCGGTGCTGTCCGCGTGTCGATGTCGAGGCCGCGCGGTCCCATGGACCGGCCGGGAGCGTCCTGGCCGCCGCCGGGCATCCGGTCGCCCGGAATCGACCGGTCGCGGCCACCGTCGGTCGGCCGGCTTCGAGTGTCCGGCGCGATCCGATCCTCGATCCTCAGGCGCTCGACGGTGAGGCGGCCGTCACGGGCGATCTCGGTGCTGATCACCGCATGGACGCTGCCCCGGCGCGGCAATCCGGCATCGGGCGCGCCCGACACCCGCAGGCCCGACCCGAGATCAAGGGCGCTGCCCCTGCGCCCGACATAGGCCTCGATGGAAACCCGCTTGAGGCCCGGAACGAACAGCGCACGGGCATCCTCCGCATGGGCGACCTGGAAGCCCGCATCGGTGGGCTCGCCGGTGACCACCGCCCGCCCGCCGATACGCGCCGCTTCGATGCCCGCGAGGCGTAGGCCGCCGATCATCGGCGTGCCGCCGGCATCGCGCCGCACCGGACCCGCGACGCGGGCCGGACCGGTGGTGCGGGCCTCGATCAGGCTCGCCACGACGACCCCGTCGGGTCGGCGCAGGCCGCTCACCGCGACCCGGTCGCCGACAGCCCAGCGCCCCGGGTTGAGGCCCGCCATCGCCACGCGCTGGCCCAACACCGTGAGGCCGCCGGGCCTGACCGCCTCGACGGGGCCGACGACCTCGCTCGTCACGTCGATGCGGCGGGTGCTGAGGCCCGCCTCCGGTCCGAGCGCGACCACCCGCACCACGTGGCCGATCTTCAGGTCCGAGACCTTGGCCGGGGCGCCGTCGATATGGACCGCCACGTCCTGCGGGTAGGCGATGCGCAGGTCGTTGACCACGATGGAGCCGAAGCGGCGGATGGTGCCGATGACCCCGGTGCCGCCGATGCCGCGGTCTCCTTCGGTCTCCGGTCCGTCCGTCGGTCGCGCACCGGTGCCGCCGATGCCCTGGTCGCGCGGCGGCGTATCGGGCGCCGCCCGGCCGCGGCCCGGCAGCAGCGCCAACGGCAAAGCCGCGAACCAGCCCAGTATCTCGCGGCGGCTGCGACGGCGCATCGGGCCGCTCACGCCTTGGCCGCCGGCACCGGGGGCGTATCCTCGGCGTAGATGTAGACGCCGAAGTTCCAGCGATACGGCCCGCCGGGATCGGTCTCGCAGGCGGCATGCGCCTCGCGGTTGGCCTGCTGCAGGGCCTCCATGGCGATCTCGCGGGCGCGCGCTTCGAGGCGCTCGGCGAGCTCGCGCGACAGCCCGTCGTAATGCACCGCCCGTTCGAGGAAGCGCGGCACCTCGCCCATGACGTTTGCGACGCTGGCGGCGATGTGGTCGTGCAGGTTGCGGCCGAAATAGTAGAGCTGCGGCTCGCCCCCACCCTTGGGCACGTAGGCGGCCTCCGCCAGGACCACGCGATCCTGCCCGTCGAGGATCGCGAGCCCGCGGTCGAGCCACTCGTCGAGGACCGCGCGGGGACGCAGATCGCGGGTCACCGAGGTCACCAGGGTCTCGAAGGAGGGCGCGTCGCCCTCCCCCAACCGCGGCAACGGCAGCGGCTCCCCGGCGGGGCCGGTGAATTTCGGGTCGGCGAGCCAGCGCGCGATGATCCGGCTGGTGCGCGAGACCACGGCCGGTACGGCACTGACCGGGGCGCCGGCGCCGCGCAGGCGCGCCACCTCCTTGCGGTGGATGCCGGTGAGCAGGCTCACGCGACTGTCGGTCTGGTCCTTGCCCGCCAATGCGAAATCGTATTCGGCGACATTCACATAGAGTTCGCGCAGGAGCGTCGTCAGCGCCGGAAAGGTGATGCCGCGCGCCACGAACAGGCGCACCAGCGGCCGCAGAAGGCGCGCCACGGGCGCATGCAGGCTTCCCCCTTCGGATGCGGTTTGGCTCGGCTCGGACATGGCGGCACCTTAGCCGGGGTCGCGTGGGATACAATCCCACATCGTGTGCTGGAGCACGTAGCCCGGTGGTTTTCCAATTGACGTGGGAAATTTACACACTTAATCAAATGGCGTGGTCAAATTTCCCACGGAGACGTTTCATGACCGAGTCGAAGGCCATCCTGGTCTGTCCGTCCTTGCCGCCCCTGCGGCTCGACCGGCCCTGGGCGCCGCACCTTCGCAGTCGGTCCGGTCTCACCACCCTGTCGCGCGGCCTCCTCGCTCTGGTCGCCCTCGCCCTGCCCGTTCTCGGACTTCGGCTCGCGGACAACGTTCGTTCGCCGCAGCCGGGAATGTTGCAGGCTGCCGTCATACCGGTCCCGCCCCCAGGCCGGATGGCGGCAGTACTTCTCGTGCGGTGAATGCGATGTCGCAACG
The DNA here is from genome assembly GCF_010692745.1 of Methylobacterium sp. BTF04. GTDB lineage: Bacteria > Pseudomonadota > Alphaproteobacteria > Rhizobiales > Beijerinckiaceae > Methylobacterium. Next base: position 14,664 of record NZ_JAAHTB010000056.1, on the reverse strand, counting down.
GCACGCCCTGTCCCCGCTGGTCGACGCTCCTGTCCTCGCCGCGCCGACCCTCGTCCTCGACATCGCCATCTGCACGCTCCTGGCGGTGGCGACCGTCGGCCTGATGCTGCTCGCCCTCTAAGCGGGCGCGCCGCGTCCCAAGCGCGCGATCCCGCAAGACATAATTCGAGAGAGCCTATGTCCTTATCGTACAACGCTTCCACGCCTTTGACGGTGGCCCTTCTGTGCCTCGGCATGGCGATCGGCGCGGCCGACGCCGCCGACCTGCCGCGCCGGCAGGTCCCGCCTCCGATCCCGCTGCCGCCCGCCTTCACCTGGACCGGGTTCTATGCCGGCCTGAATGCCGGATACGGGTTCAACGACGGGCGCAAGACCTTCACCGATCCGACCTACGGCTCCGTCAGCCAGTCCGGTGGTCGCGGCGGCTTCGTCGGGGGCGGCCAACTCGGCTACAATTACCAATTCACGCCAGGGTCGGGCTTCGTTCTCGGCGTCGAGACCGATTTCCAGGGTACCGCGTTCGCAAAGGCCGATGCCGCCTATCTCGGAACGACGCCGTATTACAATGTCAGCCCGAGCCTCGACTGGTTCGGCACCGTGCGTGGCCGCGTCGGATACGCCTTCGACCGTGTGCTGATCTACGGCACCGGCGGTTTTGCTTATGGCGGCGGTTCGCAATCGGCCTATGCGTCGTCCTACCCGTACGCGCTCTCGAGCAGTGTCCGCACCGGCTACGCGGCGGGCGGCGGCTTCGAATACGCCTTTACCGAAAAACTCTCGGCCAAGATCGAAGCGCTCTACGTCAATCTCGGCAAGCGCGGCGGCGGAACTACTGTCTACGATGCCACCGTCCCGGCCTATTACGGCACCGGGACTGCCGAATCCGGTTTCGCCGTCGTGCGCGCCGGCATCAACTACCGGTTCTGACCCGACGATCTGCGGGCGCTTGCGGCGACGCGAGCCCCGCATGCCCCCGATGCGGAAGTTGTCCGATGCCCCTGTTCAGAACCGATCCGCGCCTGAGCCCGTCGATGCGCGTGCTGGGCGGCATGACCACTGCTTCTCACGGCAGAGGCTTGCTGTTTCGCCTCGCCAATACGGTCGCGTTTCTTGCGTCACTGAGGGGCGGACCAAGACGATGATCACCGGTTCTTAACCGTTACCCGGCATCGTTCGCTGAGTGGGAAATTATCCCACTTCGATGGAGCCTCCCATGTTGACCATATCCTCGAGTAGTACGGCGGTTCACACCTCGCCCAAGCAGCGCATCCTCGACACCATCGCGTCCCAGGTCAGCGCCGGAAAGATCAGCAGCACCGACCAGACCGCACTGACCAGTGCCGTCGACGACATCGACAGCAGCCTGACCAGCGGCGCGTCGTCCGGTTCGTCCAGCACCAAACGTCTCGCCCCGTCGGACCTGAAAAGCCGAATCGACGATCTCATCGGCAACGAGGTCTCCAACGGCACTCTGACGAGCGATCAGGCCACGACGCTGAAGTCGGTTTTCGCCCAAGGCGGCAAGGGTTCTGGTCAGGGTGGGGGCGGCGGCGTCGGCGGACCCGGTGGTCCCCCGCCCGGCCCGCCGCCATCCGGCCAGGGCTCGGATGACGCATCGTCGGATGATTCGACGTCGTCCACCGATGCCTCGGGCAGCGCCTCGACCACCTCGACCGCTACCAGCACGAGCGATCTGCTCGCGAGCTTCATCAAGCAGCTTCAGGCGACGCAGAGCCAGACGAGTTCCTACTCGGCCAGCGGCTCGAACGGCAGCAGCAGACTGACGAGCGCCATCCTCCTGAACTTCGAAGCCTGAGCGCCGGCCCGACCCCGCGGGCGAATCGCCCGAGGGGCGTCTCGTCGGGTGGCTGTCGAGGCGAGGTCGGGACCAACGAGCGGTGGATGGCGCCCCGGTTTGACCGGCCCCAGGCGCGCCAGCCGGTCAGTGTCATCGAACTGTCGCCGAACCGACATACCGCTGCGGCGCAGCACGGCGTATGGCGCAGCGCAGATCGAGCGCGCCCTGCCCGTCCCGGCGTTCGATGCCGCCCCCTCGGGAGACCGACCATGAAACTCTTCAATCTCGCCTTGGCCGCGAGCCTTGGCCTCGCCACGGTGAGCCAGGCCTTCGCCGCCGACATCACCGGCGCCGGCGCCACCTTCCCCTTCCCGGTCTATTCGAAGTGGGCCGAAGCCTACCGCAAGGATACCGGCACGGGCCTGAACTACCAGTCGATCGGTTCGGGCGGCGGCATCAAGCAGATCCAGGCCAAGACCGTCGATTTCGGTGCCACCGACGCACCGCTGAAGGGCCCTGCCCTCGAGAAGGACGGTTTCGTCCAGTTCCCCACCGTGATGGGCGGCGTCGTTCCCGTGGTGAACATCGCCGGCATCGAGCCGGGCAAGCTCAAGCTCACCGGTGAGATCGTCGCCGAGATCTACGCCGGCCGGATCACCAAGTGGTCCGATCCGAAGATCGCCAAGCTCAACGATGGCCTCAAGCTCCCCGACGCGACCATCACGCCGGTCTATCGCTCGGACGCTTCGGGCACGACGAACATCTTCACCACCTATCTCTCGCAGGTCTCCGAGCCCTGGAAGAAGGAATTCGGTGCGGCCACCACGGTGAGCTGGCCGGCCGGCCAGGGCGGCAAGGGCAACGAGGGCGTGACCGCCACCGTCAAGCAGGTCCCCAACGCCATCGGTTACGTCGAGTCGGCCTACGCCAAGCAGAACAAGCTCAGCCACGCCCTGCTCCAGAACAAGGCCGGCAAGTTCCCGCAGCCCGACGACAAGGCGTTCCAGGCCGCCGCCGCCAGCGCCGACTGGAAGTCCGCGCCCGGCTTCGGCATCACGCTCACCGACCAGGCCGGCGAGAACGCCTGGCCGATCACCGCCGCGACCTTCATCCTCGTCTACAAGGACCCGGTCGATCCGGCCAAGTCCGCCGATGTGCTCAAGTTCTTCGATTGGGCCTACAAGAACGGCGACAAGCTCGCCACCGACCTCGACTACGTGCCGCTGCCCGACAACGTCGTCGGCCTGATCCACGACGCGTGGAAGGACATCAAGGGCAAGGACGGCAAGCCGATCTTCAACATGTAAGGCATCCGCCTTTCGCGGATCAGGAACCAACGGGCCCGGCGGATCGACGCCGGGCTCGGCATGTGGATGCGATCGGTCGGTCTACTCGCGTCGGGGACCGCTGCGCTGTACGACGCCGCATTGGAAGAGAAGACCCATCGGATGGCCGCCTTGACTGAAAAGATCGCCCTGACGCGCACGGCCGCACCGGCCCGCAGGAAGCCCGGCGGCCTCGGCGACCAGATCTTTCGCGCGGCCTCCTACGCGTCCGCCCTCCTCGTCCTCATCGTGCTCTTCGGCATCCTGGCCTCCATCGCGTATGGCGGCTGGCCGGCTTTCGCCGAGTTCGGCCCCGGCTTCATCACGTCGAGCGCCTGGAACATCGGCCAGGAGCAGTACGGCGCCTTCGTCGCCATCATCGGCACCTTGGCCTCCGCGTTTCTGGCGCTCCTCATCGGCGTGCCGCTCTCGCTCGGCATCGCGGTCTACCTGACCCAGCTCTGCCCCGGCTGGGCCCGCAAGCCCGTCTCGATGACCATCGAGCTCCTCGCCTCGGTGCCGAGCATCATCTACGGCATGTGGGGCCTGTTCATCTTCGCGCCGTTGTTCGCCCGCTTCGTGCAGGTGCCGGTCTCGAACGTGGTCGAAGGCCTGCCCATCGTCGGCACGCTGTTCTACGCCCGCGTACCCTCCGGCGTCGGCATCCTGACCGCCGGCATCATCCTCGCCATCATGATCGTGCCCTTCGTGGCCTCGATCACCCGCGACATGCTCGACCAGATTCCCACCGTGCTGCGCGAGAGCGCCTACGGGATCGGCTGCACCACCTGGGAGGTGGTGCGCCACGTCCTCGTGCCGCAGGCCTCGGTCTCGATCATCGGTGCGATCATGCTCGGCCTCGGCCGCGCCCTCGGCGAGACCATGGCGGTCACCTTCGTCATCGGAAACGCCAACCGCCTCTCGGCCTCCGTGTTCGATCCGGGTTCGACCATCGCCTCGCGCATCGCCAACGAATTCAACGAAGCCGACGGCATGCAGCTGCACTCCCTGATGGCGCTCGGCTGCATCCTATTCGTGATCACCTTCATCGTCCTGATCATCGCCCGCCTGCTCGTCCGGCGCACGAAGGTCGCCTGAGCTCAGGGAACCGAAGACCATGGACGCTCAAAACACCGTCGCCGCACCAGCGGCTCCCCCGCTGAAGGCGAGCCGGGTCCGCTCCGGACGCCGGATCGCCGACCGCGTGCTCATTCTGGCGAGCACGCTCGCCACGCTCGTCGGCATCCTCGTGCTCGGCTCGATCCTGATGATGCTCATCGTCGAGGGCGTGAAGGGCTTCTCGCCGCTGCTCTTCACCGAGCCGACACCGGGCCCCGGCTCCGAGGGCGGCGGCATCGCCAACGCGATCCTCGGCAGCCTCGTGCTGACCTTCCTCGGCATCCTGGTCGCGACGCCCGTGGGCGTCATGGCCGGCACGTTTCTCGCCGAGTACGGCCGCAACTCGAAGATCGCCGACGTGATCCGCTTCCTCAACGACATCCTGCTCTCGGCGCCCTCGATCCTGATCGGCCTGTTCGTCTACACCCTCATGGTCAAGCCGATGGGCAGCTATTCGGGCTGGGCCGGTGCCGTGGCGTTGGCGATCATCGCCACCCCGGTCATCGTGCGCACCACCGAAGACATGCTGCGCCTGGTGCCCGCCACCCTTCGCGAGGCCGGCGCGGCTCTGGGCGCACCGCCTTCGAAGGTCATCACGGCCATCACCTGGCGTGGGGCGAGCGCCGGCATCGTCACCGGCATCATCCTGGCGCTTGCTCGCATCGCCGGCGAGACCGCGCCGCTGCTGTTCACGGCGCTCAACAACAACAGCTGGTTCTCGCCCAACCTCATGGGTGGCATCCCGAACCTGCCGGTGATGATCTACCAGTTCGCGCTCTCGCCCTATTCGAACTGGCAGCAGCTCGCCTGGGCCGGTGCGCTCCTCATCACCGTCACGATCCTCGCCCTGTCGATCGTGGCCCGCTTCGTCATCAAGAGCGAGCGGGCGCGCTAAGCGCGCCCCGCTCTCCCCCTCCCTTTCGATCGAAGGACGCACCACAGATGAACGCCGCCCCCGCGATCACGTCCGCACCACTGCAGAGCCGCCATAAGGCGGACGAGTCCTCCCCGATCCGCATCGCCGTCAAGGATCTGAACTTCTATTACGGCAGCTTCCACGGCCTGAAGGCGGTCAACCTCAACTTCCACGATCGGCAGGTGACGGCGCTGATCGGCCCGTCGGGCTGCGGGAAGTCGACCCTGCTGCGCACCTTCAACCGGATCTACAGCCTGTATCCGGAGCAGCGTGCGGAAGGCCAGATCCTGCTCGACGGCCAGAACGTTCTCGATGCCAAGGTCGATCTCAACGAGTTGCGCTCGCGGATCGGCATGGTGTTCCAGAAGCCGACGCCGTTCCCGATGTCGATCTACGACAACGTCGCTTTCGGCCTGCGCCTCTACGAGAAGCTGCCCAAGGCCGATCTCGACGTCCGCGTCGAGGAATCGTTGCGCAAGGCCGCCCTCTGGGACGAGGTGAAGGACAAGCTCAAGCAGTCCGGCATGGGTCTTTCGGGCGGCCAGCAGCAGCGCCTGTGCATCGCCCGCACGGTGGCCCAGCGCCCCGAGGTGATCCTGTTCGACGAACCGACCTCGGCGCTCGACCCGATCTCCACCGGCAAGATCGAGGAACTCATCGAGCAGCTGCGCTCGGAGTTCACCATCGTCATCGTCACGCACAACATGCAGCAGGCTGCGCGCATCTCGCAGTTCACCGCGTTCATGTATCTCGGCGAGGTAGTGGAGTTCGGCCCCACCAATCGGATCTTCATGAACCCCGAGAAGCGCCAGACCCAGGATTACATCACCGGCCGCTTCGGCTGATACGGTTTCGAGCGGGGCGGATTCCGGGGTCGCCGATCGGGAATCGCCTGCCCCAACCCTCCCAACAGAGGTCGCCTCGCCGGATGCGGGGCGGCCTTCGCGCCCCGCGAGGGCCATCCCGCAAGGGCCATCCCGCTAGAGGATACCGGTCATGGGCGAGCATATCGTCAGTTCCTACGACACCGAACTCGAAGACCTGCGCCGGACCATCTCCGAGATGGGCGGCATCGCCGAGAAGATGATGGCCGAGGCGAGCCAGGCTCTGGTGCAGCGCGACCGGACCCTCGCCCTGGCGGTGATCGCGGCCGATACCCGCCTCGACGCCCTGCAGCATGAAATCGAGGAAAAGGCGGTGCTGCTGATCGCGCGCCGCCAGCCCATCGCCATCGATCTGCGCGAGACGATCTCGGCCATCCGCGTCTCGAACGATCTCGAGCGGATCGGCGACCTCGCCAAGAACGTCGCCAAGCGCGTGGTGGCGATCAGCGACGAGGTCCAGCCGCAGCAGATCGTCATCGGCGTCCAGCACATGAGCGATCTCGTGCAGGAGCAGCTCAAGGACGTGCTCGACGCCTACGCGACCCGGGACGTTAAATCGGCGCTCGACGTGTGGGAGCGGGACAGTGCGGTGGATGCGCTCTACAACTCGCTGTTCCGCGCGCTGCTGACCTACATGATGGAGGATCCGCGCAACATCTCGTTCTGCACGCATCTTCTGTTCTGCGCCAAGAACGTCGAGCGCATCGGCGACCACACCACCAACATCGCCGAGACGATCCACTACCTCGCCACCGGCCAGACCATCGACGGCGACCGTCCCAAGGACGACGCCTCGAACTATGCCACGGTCACTGCCCAAGCGAGCAACTGAGCTCGCACGTCACCTCCGAGTCGCCGATGAACACGCGTATCCTGATCGTCGAGGACGAAGAGGCGCTCACCACGCTCCTGCGTTACAACCTGGAAGCGGAAGGCTTCGTCGTCGACGCGGTGGCGCGCGGCGACGAAGCCGAGCTGCGCCTGCGCGAGCAGACACCCGATCTGGTGCTGCTCGACTGGATGCTGCCCGGCCTGTCGGGCATCGAGATCTGCCGGCGCATCCGCGCGCGCGCCGAGACCCATGCGCTCCCGGTGATCATGCTCACTGCGCGCGGCGAAGAGGTCGATCGCATCCGCGGACTCGGCACCGGCGCGGACGACTACATCGTCAAGCCGTTCTCGATCCCCGAACTTCTCGCCCGCGTCCGCGCCCTGTTGCGGCGCTCGAAGCCGACCCATATCGCCAATCAGCTCGTGGCCGGCGACATCGAGCTCGACCGCGAGACCCATCGCATCCGCCGCGGCGGCCGCGAGGTCCATCTCGGCCCCACCGAGTTCAAGCTGCTCGAATTCCTGATGCAGAGCCCCGGCCGCGTGTTCTCGCGCGAGCAGCTCCTCGACGGTGTCTGGGGTCACGACGTCTATATCGACGAGCGCACGGTGGACGTCCATGTCGGCCGCCTGCGCAAGGCGATCAACCGTCCGCGCCAGAGCGACCCGATCCGGACCGTGCGCGGCTCAGGCTATTCCTTCGACGAGACTTTCTACCTCGATGCCGGCTGACGCACCCGCCAGAGCGATGGGTGCGGCCTGACCGAGCCCTCTCAGATGGCCTTCGCCTGATCCGATCGACCGGGTCCCGGTTTCCATCATCCTTCGAGGCTGCGGGCACGGCACGTCGGGAGCAGGCCGTAGGCCGGCACCAGTCCGGTTCGAACGATCGATCCCAGGATCAGTCGCGGCGAAAAACGACGCTGAGGTTGTTGGCCGGCATCGCAACGATTTCCGCGAGCTGGAGGCCGTGGGTCCGCCCGGCCTCGGCGACCACTGCGATGTCGCGCAAGCCCCAGGCAGGGTCGCGCGCCCGCAGATCCGCGTCGAAATCCGCGTTGCTTTCCGAGGTCTGGCGTCCATCCTGCGTGAAGGCACCGTAGAGGTACAGGCAACCGCCCGCCGGGAGCACGCGCGCGGCCCCGGCCATCAGACCCCCGGTCGCCTGCCACGGCGCGATGTGGACCACATTGATGGCGACCACCGCGTCGGCATGGTCCACCGGCCAGTCCGCGGCCGCGGCATCGAGGGGCACCGGCGGCAGGATGTTCGCCAACCCCGCGCCCCGGGCATGGGCGACGATGCTGCGCAGGGCCGCGGGTTCCGCATCGCTCGGCTGCCAGGTTACCGCCGGCAGGCGTCGGGCGAAATGGACCGCATGCTCGCCCGAGCCGCTGCCGACCTCGAGGATTACGCCCGTGCGCGGCAGGATCCGCTGCAGGACGGCCAGGATGGCGTCGCGGTTGCGCGCCACTGCCGGTGCCACCAGCGCATCGCCATCCGTCTCCCATCCCAGCATCGCCCGGTCCTCGCTCCCGCCGCGCAGCGACGGCCCGGCCGCCCTATCACGATCCTGCTTCGATTGCTGCGCCGCCGCAGCGCATGGGACAGCCGGGCGCCTTTCGTGGCGTCGCGCTGGCGCTGCCGCGCACCGGGTCAGCGGGCGATGGCGGTGTGCGCGACGCGGTGGTTCGTGGCCAGGCTATCGTTGTCGATGCTGCTGGCGAAGCACGGCGTCATCGCAGCTTGACCGGGCGTCGGCTCACGATGCCGAAGCGCAAGACTGCCTGTTCGAGGTAGTCGATCGCATCGACGAGGCGAGTGCGTGCATCGGCGACCGCGTCGAGGGCGTCGCCGGGGAGCATTTCGGCCAGATTCACCGCCGCGATGAGCACCCGATCCCGCTCATGCTCGATCCGGCGATCGCGCTCGACCTGACCGCGCACCCTGGCGTCGAACGCCTCGATCACCGCCCAGGGCAGGTCGTCCTTGCTGACCGAGCCGGGAGACCCCATCGCCCGGCGGCGGCCGGACGCGGCCGCCTCCTTGATATCGTCCGCGAGCTTGGCATCCATCCTGACATTCCTGATGGCCACCGCCGGGTGGCCGAGAGCGAACGCGGTCCGCCGCCATGCCGTTTCAGAGGCCCGGCCCGCGCCAGCGTCGCATAAGGCACTGACCCTCACCGGTCTCTCGGTCCGGCATCGCGCCGGCTTTATCCAAGATTAACCAAATCAGCGCTCAATGAGAGTCGCTTAAGGTTGATTCTTCCTCAAAACGGCTGGCTCGTCCGCTCGGTGATCGCGGCTCGTGTGTACGAGCGGCGCGATCGCCGGAGGGCTCCCGTGCGGGGAACGCGTATCCGAGTACAGCCCGCATGAACCATCACGCGTATCGGTCAGACCGGATCAGGCGGCGTTCCGGCAAACGCCGATTGAACAGCATTCTGCTTGTGGCCGCCGCTTCCGGCCTCGGCTTTACCGCCTGGACCCACCTCTTCGGCACCGACGCCGCCCATCGGACCGCGCCAGTGAGCGTCGCTCAGGCGCTCACGCCGACGCGAACGGCCGCCGCCGACGCGACGGGCACATACGCCTGGATGCTGGACCCCAACCCGGCCTTGGGATCGGCCGCTCGCCTGCTCGGGCCGGAGGATCGGAACGATTCCGCGTTCCGGCTCGACGCCACGAACAGGGAGGCAGCCGCCCTCCCCCTTCCGTCGGTCCGCGAGCGCGTCCGTGTCGCTGCCTCCACGGTCCAGGCCACGGTGGAGTTCGTTCAGACCGCTCCGATCGCCGTTGCCGCTTCCGTTCCCTTGCCCGTCCCGCGGCCGCCCGAATTGCGCCGTCCGCGTCCTGTCGACGTGCAGCGTCTGGCGAGTCGGCCGGTGCTGCCACGGACGCAGACCGTGTTCCGGGCGGCGATCGGCGAGGAGCGCTCGTTCTTCGAGACGATCTTCGGCGTCACGCCCGGGAATACGCTGGCCTACGCCGCGGTGGACACCGGAGCGGTCGCGCCGTCGCCGCTGCGGCGGCTCAGCCCCGGCCCGGGCCCGTCGGCCGGAGCGATGACCGCGATCTACGATATCAGCGCGCGCACGGTCTATTTGCCGAACGGCGAGGCGATCGAGGCCCATTCCGGCCTCGGCGCCAGCATGGACGATCCGCGCCACGTCCATCTGTCGATGCGCGGGGCGACGCCGCCCGGCACCTACGACCTGACCGAACGCGAGCAGCTCTTCCACGGCGTTCGCGCCATCCGCCTCAACCCCGTCGGCGGCAGCGGCGCCATCCATGGCCGCGTCGGCCTGCTCGCCCACACCTACATGCTCGGAGCCAGCGGCGCCTCGAACGGATGCGTCTCGTTCAAGAACTACGACCGGTTCCTGCAGGCCTACCTGCGCGGCGAGATCCGCCGCCTCGTGGTCGTCGCCGGAAGCCTGCAGGACGGCCCGCCCGGAACGGGCAACCGACGTCTGGGCCTATCCGGCCGTCCGGGTGCCGTCGACGGATAATCGGCCTGGTCGCGCGGCGTTGCCGCCCCTCGACCAAGCCGGGACCCCTACCCGATCCGTCAGGACCGGGTAGGATTCGGCCTCACTCGCCGTCGATGCGCTTACCCAGCAAGGCGATCGCCTTCTGGTAGACCTGCGCGTCGTTCCAGCCCTGGATCGCCGCGAAGTTGGGCTCGCCCGGCTGGTAGCCGGCCCCTGCCCGCCAGCCATGGGCCTTGAGGAAGTTCGCCGTCGCGTTCAGCGCGTTGGGGGCGCTGTCGAGGCTTCCGCCGGTGCCGTAGTTGAGGACGTTCTTGGGCAGGAACTGGGTGTGGCCGACCTCGCCATGCGCGGCTCCGCGGGTACTCGCCGTCAGGATGCCCCGGTCGACCAGGGCCAGGGCGGCGTAGAGCTGATCGGTGAAGAAGGGCGAGCGGCGGCAATCATACGCGAGCGTCGCCACGGCCGACAGCGTGTTCACGTTCCCGCGCACGGCCCCGAAGCCGGTCTCCATCCCCCAGATGGCCAGGAGCGGGCCGGGCGGGACGCCGTAGCGCTGCTCGATGGAGGCGAACAAGGCCGCATCGGATTGCTTGAGCTTGCGTCCGCGCGCCACGATGGTGGTGCCGCCGCGCTTGGCGAGGAACTGATCGAGGGACAGGCGGAAGCTCTTCTGGCCGCGGTCGGCCGAGATGGTCGCCGTCGAATAGCTCGTCCCCATCAGGGCCTGCAGGCTGGCCGCACTCGCCCGGCCACGGGCCTCCGCCGAAAACTCCTGCTTCCAGTTCTCGAATCCACCGGCGGTGTTGCCGCACTGGGCGGCGTCGGCCGTACCGGTCATGCCGACACAGGCGGCAAAGCCGATGGCAATCCAGGACTTCATGTACCCGCTTTCGATCATCCAAAGCTCCTTAGGGACGGTATGTCAGGGGACCGTGGTTCTCGTCGAGCAACCTCAGCCGTTCAGGAAAGCAAGGCTACACTCTCGGGCCGAAGTCGAGCCCAACTGCGCCGGTTCCGCCGATAAGCTGCTCGTATGGTATCGCTTTGCCCACCACGTCCCCGCACCATCGACCGCACTCTGCGCCGGAAACCCGGGCACAGCACTCGGCCGCGGATGCAGGCGATAGTATGGCCGCGCGGCTGTCCCAAGGCGGCGCAGACGGGATCGGTCTTCGTCGCATTTGCCGCGAAAGCCGATCCGCAACGCCTGCTTGATCTGCGCGCAGGGCCGGACCTCGGACGGGGCAACGATCGAGACGACCAAGTCCGTCGGCGCTATTCCAGGTCGACGGGCGGCCTGCCGGATGAGGTGTGACGAGGGGCATCCGCGAAGCCGGGCCTGTCGGCGGGAGCCCGCCGCTGATTCCGGAGCGACTGAGGTCGTTCATCACCCACCAACCGCCCTCCTCCGACTTGTCGCCCGGCCGCATTCGCGGTAGGCGAATCCTGCGCATCCGTGGCCTGCCGGACGGCAGTTTTCCAGCGGGCGCGCAAAAAACCACAACCGTGGTTTGGGCCTGTAGCTCAATGGTTAGAGCCGACCGCTCATAACGGTCTGGTTGCAGGTTCGAGTCCTGCCGGGCCCACCAATTTCATCTACTTGATATCGTAGTATAAAACACGTCCAGGCGCTCTGGCGCGTCTGGGGTATAATTTGGCCTGACCAACGGTTTGACCAACGAAACCGGTTTTCGCCTCCGGTTTTTGAGGGCGTTCGCGGGTTCACCTTGGAAGTCAGGATGATGGCCGTAGACGCCTTCGTGCACTTTCACGGTCATCCCGAGAAAGCCGGCGGCTTTCCACAAATCGACGCCTTCCATCATCAGCCACGTCGCAGCGGTGTGTCGGAGCGTGTGAGGCGAAGCCGACTCGTCCAGTTCCGCAAGCTCCATGGCCGAGGCGAAGGCCGTCTTCACGGACGCGACGGGCTTGCCCTGCCACTCCACGACGTACTCGGGCATTCTCTCCTCCGGCGGCCCCTTGCCGGGCCGTGGCGTCCGCTGCCAGCGCCGCATATGCGCGACGATGTGATCGGGGAGCCGGACGACGGGCTGCCGCTTGTTGGTTTTCCGCTTCCCTTCGGCCAGCCGGTGAAAACGACCCGCGTCGAGGTCAACGAAGGATCGGCCTGCGCCCTGCTTCCATGAGGCCGATGCGATCGCGCCGGCTCGGGTTCCTGTGTAGAGCCCCAGGAGGATGAACCGAGCGAGGTGCCGTAGCGGGTATTTGCCCGTAGGCATCTTCTTGCCCTTGTCCGGCCCGCGATGGCGCAACTGCACCTCGCGGTATCGCCAGCACGTCCAGAGCAGCTTGGCGGCTTCGGCTCGGGTGAGTCACCGGATGCGGGCCTCGACCCTCTCCGGCAGGACGACTCGGACGCTTCCCCGATGCAGGCCCTCGGCGTTGTGGTAGCCAATTGCCGATAGAAGATCTTCTAGGTCGCGGCGCGCACCGCCGGGCCTACCGCGTGCTGCGACGTAAGCCCGGCAAGTCTCTCCGGTGATCTCGGAGAGCGTCATCTTGCCGAAGAACTTCGTAAGGCGTCGAATGCGACCCTTGAAGCGGACCAAGCTGCCCTGGCGCGCGGCGGTGTCTTCGACATAGATCGACATCACGTCCGCCACGTTTATCTCCTCGATGTCCTTGAGGCGCCGCTTCGGCTGGTATTTCTCGGCAATGTGCTCAGCGAGCCGCTGCTCAGCCGATCCAACTTCATCAGCAGCGCATCCTGTGGCGAAATGCTTTCCGCCATCGAGGATGATCCACGCGGCGGCGGAGACGATCTTCCCTCCGCGAACTCGCTCGGGCCGGAGCCAAAGGCGGGCTCGCTTCCTCGGACGCGGCATCGTTCTCTCATCTCTGCAATGGCGGCCAAGGTCGTATGATCCTCGCCGGCAATCCGTTCGATCATCAGGCAACGGCCTCGAGCTTCGCCTTGATGACCAGGGCGAGCGCCCGCCAGCGGGATCGGCAGGCCTGTTCCCAAGCCTCATGGGCGGCAGCGGCGGCGCGAGCTTGCCGGCGCGCTTCGGTATCCTCGACGGATTAGAAGCCGTCCGCCTGGGCTTAAGAAGGCTCGTTCGGGCCGACCTCCATCCACACGTCGAGCCACAGATCGGTGTGGTCCGTGGACAAGCCCTCCACCTCGCGGGAGAGTATGTGCCGGTTCTGTCGGCGCATCAGCTTCTTGATCTCGGCCAGTCGCTTCCGGGCATGGCACCAGCGGTCGCCCACCTTCATTCCCAAGCCGAACACGATGACCTGTGACAGGACGATGAGGGTGATCTGGTTCAGCGTCATGGCAACATGTCCTCGATCCAAGGGGCGTTTGCGATGCCCATCGTGCGGTTCAGCTCGGCGTCGATCATGAGCGAGGCCATGATCTCTTCAACCGGCTTCCGCTTCTCCAGCCACCTGGTGACCAGGTCCGAGGCTTCGCCATGGGCCGCGGTGATACGGTGGCAGTCGTCCTGCTGGAAGTAGAGCAGCGGCTGCTCGGACCCGTGGCGTAGGCGCAGGACCTCGTAGTGGGCTGCCGGGTGTCGTGGCTCGATCTTGTAGCCCTGGCTCACGACGTACCGCTTGAAGGTCTTGAGCTTGGACTGGTGAAGGCGCTCGTCGTGGATCATCGTTCGGTCTCCCACCAGAGCCGATCGCCGACGACCCAGCGCAGGCCTTTCAAATCCGTGATCCGCCGCGTCTGCGACTTCCGACCGTCAAGCAGGGCGCGCACCATCGGCCCGCTGAAGGTGATGGGTCTATCCGTCACGGCCTGGTCCCTCCCTGCGTCTGCGTGGAAGGGCGGGTTGAGGGGGGCTGGGGTTCGGCCGGCCAGCGCAGCAAGGGCGCGACCGATCAGTCCAGTCCCGGCAGGTGCGGCGGGCGCGTGTCCCTCGTCCTCAAGAAATCGGCGGATGATGTGCGAGACCAGCCGTTTGGCCTCGGCGGCCGACGCGGCGTCGCGATCCAGATTGTCGATCTCTGCGGCGATGCCGGGGCACTCGTCTGCTAGGGCCACCTGATCGGCGAGCCGCAGGCACCGGTGCTGGCGTCGGGCCAGGGCGAGACGCCCGGCGGAGAGGCCATCGAGGTCGAAGCTTGAGAGGTCGGACGGGTTCAGCATGACGGGGCAGCCTCCCGACCCATCTCGATCGTTGCCATAATGCGGTGGACGCTGGTCTTGCGGGTCGGGTCCGCCACTATCCGGCGGTAGGTTTCGAGGACGTCACGCCCGTCGGGCGTCACCTCGACCAGGGCCGGATCGGCGAACAGAATCGGAGAGACGTCGAGCGCCT
>NZ_JAAHTB010000055.1 GCF_010692745.1 Methylobacterium sp. BTF04 | reverse complement strand
GCTGCCTTCGTGCTGGATGCCTTGGAGCAAGCCCTGCACGAGCGTCGTCCCGTCCAGGGCGGCGGGCTCGTGCACCACAGCGACAGGGGCTCGCAATACCTTGCGCTGCGCTACACCGAGCGGCTCGCCCAGGCTGGTGTCGAGCCATCCGTCGGCAGCGTTGGCGACTCCTACGATAATGCCCTCGCGGAGACGATCAACGGCCTGTTCAAAGCCGAGGTGATCCATCGACGCGGCCCGTGGCGGTCTTTCGAGGCCGTCGAGTTCGCCACCCTCGAATGGGTCGACTGGTTCAACACCCGCCGCCTGCTCGAACCGATCGGGAATATCCCTCCCGCCGAGGCCGAAGCGCGCTACTATGCCCAGGCCGAAGTCCAAGCCTTGGCCGCCTGACCCAAACCAAATGGCCTCCGGGAAACCCGGGGCGGTTCAGATCGCCTTCGCCTGGATGGTGGGACGAACGCCCCGCCTGCTCCTGCGGGCGACGGTGGCGTTGAACTTCGCCGCCAGCGTCTCCTCGTTCTCGGCCGCGTTGATCCGGGTGCGAAGGGTCTCGTAGCTGGGGATAGGCAGATCCCGCCACGTTCCCTCGTACCGGACGCGTCCGAGGCGATTGGCACGCTTGATGAAGGCTCGGAGCCAGGCGTAGGCATCCCCCTTGTCGCGGGTGCGCAGAGAGTAGAACCAGCCAACGGCACGCTCCAGCATCTCGGTGACGGCTGCGGGCCAGCGGTTCCGCTTCACCTTTCCGGACAGGCTCTCCATGACCTTGAGCGGACGGTTGTTCATCACGCCGCGTTCGGTCACGGCGCGGTAAAGCGCGGATGCGCTCGGGACCCACTCGATGCCGCGACGCTTGGCTTCCGAAGAGTGCATGTCGATGAACTCACGGAGCCCCTTTTCGCCCAGGGAACTGGGTAGCTCGTCGAACTTGCGGCAGTAGAACCGGCGCGACCGGGCCTCGTCGGAGGCACCGTCCGGCCCAACCTCGTCGACCCGGTCGTAGCGGTTCGCTTGGCCCCTCCGATCAAGGCTACGCCGGATGCGGCGTGCCTCGCCGAACGCGAGCAGGCGTTCCAACTCCTCTTCCGTGAGGATCTCGTCGGCGGAAAGGTCCACGCTCTTGAAGAGAAGGCGGTCGTCGGTGAGCTGCTTCGTGAGCACGAAGCGGCCCTCCGGGAGATCCCACTCCTCGTGGAGGACGTACTTATTCTTGAGCATCGCGACCGCCTCCTCAGCGAAGACGGGTGGGCGGAAGGGTCGAAACCGCTTCCGGTGCAAGCCGAACGGGCGTGTTCGGATTGAGCGCTGCTGTCAGGTCCACCCAAGCGAGGCGCATGACGATGGCCGCGTAGAGCTTGGCATCGCCGACGGGGCCGCCACCGAGCGCTTCAGAGGCCTTGGCGAGGGGAAGCACGCCCCCTCCCCGGTCGAGCGCCTCGATCAGGGCGTAACCCTCGGCGCCGGTCACGCGCACGGTCCGGTGGCGTTGGATGGCCTCGGCGGTCCAGACTTCGCGGGTGTTCTTGAAGTCGTCTTCGACGAAGATGTCGAAGGTCCATCCAAGTCCCTCATAGGCGAGCCTGGCGAGTTCGAGCTTGAGCGCGTAATCGGCGCTTCGCCCGACTTCGTTCTCGTGCTTCTTGATCTCGATGATCTGGACCGAGCCGTCGACGAGATCCCGTCGGATGTCGGGGTAGTAGACGGCGCTGTCTCCATCGGGGAGGCGCAGCGTGAGGCGATGCGGCTGGCTGAGGTAATCAGCCACCTCGGCATCGGCTTCGCAAAGCCAGAAGTATGTGAGCTCCCCCGTCGCTTCCCATGGCAGGGAGCGGCCGGCCTTGCGGCTGGCGTAACGGCCAGTCGGCTTATGGTGCCGACCATTGATGATGAGACGGACCGGGCCGCCGCGCACCGCGACGTCGATCTTGATACCGGTCCTCGCATCGAGGAGGGCCGTCTCCAGGTCGAACTTCTCATCCGTGGATTGGTCAAAGAACTTGGTCTTCATGGCGGCCTCCCGGGGGTGGGGGGCCCGTCGCATCGGGACGCGACCGGCGAATTCTGGGGGATGTCGTTGCGAGGCGCACGAACGCTTCCTGGCGCTCTGCGGCGCGGCGCGGTTTCGCTATTCGGCTGGCTAAGAATGCAGTCATGGCTGGAGCCTGCTTGGATCGAGGGATGTGCCGCTGCCGCGCTTCGGAGGTGGGCGACGGCAGTGCGGGGTGGTGTTCGAGGCAGCATGGAGAGGGGCGGATCGAAGGTGGCCACCTTCAGGGCGCGAGCGGATACCGAGGTATCCGCGCCGCGCTGGTCGCGCCGTCCCCGGATGTCGCCGCTAGGCGGCTTTCGGAGGGGGCATGACGGTCGAGTGGGTGATCAGGCGTGCAACGCACCGGCACTCAGCGAACGGTCGAGGATATCTCTAATATCGACGACGTCAGGATGCCGAGGCTGAGAGGGGCTTTCGCGAAGTCATTGATCATCGCTGCCTCCTCTGTCTTGGGCCGCCGGGCGGCCGTCGCGCACAGCTTTGCGCAGGATCCTTTTAGCCCGCGATCTCCTAACGGAGGCTTACGGGCGATGGTGCAGTAGCGCCTTATTTCGCGTTTTCACGATTCCGGCCTCAAAGTTTTTGACGACGGCGTCATCGCGAGTCCTGCGTCCCACGATCCGGGAAGACGATGACCTTACCGGTGCGGTCCGACCCGCGGATGGCCTGGCGCCGCAAGGCCTGCCCCTCGGCCTTGCGCATGGCGGCGACCCCCATCGAGATCATGATCTCGCCGGCCAGATGATCGAACTCATCCTCACTCAAAATGAGGCGGGTCCGAAGGAGTCTGCGGAGGATTTCGGCGACAAGCTCGGTGTGATCGGCCTCACCCATCATGGCCTCCCAGGGTGGCGAGGATGTCGGGGCGCGCCCCGGCCTGGGCGATCACGCGCCGGACCTCGTCTCCGGGCATGATGCGGGCTTCCACGAGCCGCCGGGCGAGAGTTTCGATGGTGCTTCGATGGGCCTCGACGAACGAAACGGCGGCCTTGAAAAGGCGGTTCAGGTCGTTTTCGACCCGACGCCTGAGATCGAGGTCATGCCTGAGGAATTCCCGGGCCTCCCCTTCCGATGCGAGATGGACGAGCGTTCCGCCCAGGCCGAGGGAGCAATGCACCGCGCTGAGCATTGTCGTCGCCATGCCGAGGTCGCTGGCATAGGCGCCGCCGCTGCCCGAATTGACCTCGCCGAAGACTTGATCCCCGGCCCTCCCCGCCAGGACGGAGACCACGTAGGCCTCGACGTAGGCCCGCGTCATGGTTGTTCCCTGGTTGAGCTTGGTCTTGGTCAGCCCGCCCTGGCCGCCGATGAGGACGTTCGACAGGGAGACGATCTCGCCCACGCCGAGCAGATGAACTGCAACAGCGTGAGATGCCTCATGGAACGAGGCAGCGAGGATCTCGGCGTGGGATCGGGGATCGGGCGGAGCGATCTGTCGGATGAGGTCGTCGAGCCGCATGGGTCGTCCCGCATCCCGCGCCCGACGCTCGGCTCCGGCGACCCAGGCGGTGGCCTGCGCCCCGGTCGCCCCAACGCCCAGGGTCGCCGGCACGGAGAGGTCGGCGCCGTCGAGGACGTCTGGTCCGAGGTGTTGCCTGAGGATGCCGGCCAAGCCCTTGGCATCCGGCCGCGAGATGGTGATGACCCGTCCGAGGCGGCCGGGCCGAAGCAGCGCCGGATCGATGTTCTCGGGAAAATTGCTGGCGCCGATCAAGATAATGTTTCCAGTATTTCCAGCAATCGCTGCCTCGAAAGTGGTAAGGCAAAAATTGATGAGCGGAACCCAGTAGTCTCTATTACGAGATCCGAGGCTAGCTCGGGAGGGCAAACTGTCGAATTCATCGATAAATACGAGCACAGGTCCCATTTGCGATGCGGACGTGAACACCCTTTCCACCTCCTTAATGATCTCATTTAGGTAGCCATTGGTTTGCGAGAACCACAGGGCCACCGATGTCTCGATGATCGGGATGTTGAGTGTCTTGGCGATGCTGCGCACCAGGTGGTCTTGCCCGTACCGGGTTCACCTCCAAGCAAAACTGATCTATCGACTGTAGTCCACTCGGCGCGTCCTGCCTTCCATTCCGAAAATTGATGGGCGAGCCTTTGGGCATACTCGCCCGCCTGTCCGTAGCCGTGGATCTCGGAAAGCGTCGGGACGTCCGCCAGGTCCGGATTGATGGCGGCGTTGGCCCGGGAGGCCGCGACGAGGCGACGGACGCATGCCCCTGCCGACGTCCCCTTACGCAGGGAGGCGGCGAGGACATCGAACGTGAGAGCCTGCGCGACGTCCCGGGGCATACGACCGGCCTTGTGCCCAGTGACGCTTAGGATGGCCCGGCGGATGACGCGGTTGGACGGGGGATCGATCTTGATCCGCACGTCGGCGGCCGCGATCAGCGCCGACGGCAGGTACCGCTCCGGCGCCTGCGAGATCCCGAGTACCCGGCCTCCGGCGCCGAGGAAATCCCCGATCTCCGTGTTGCCATGGTCAGCCTTGTCGGTGCTCCTTGCCTTACCGTCCCTGGCACAGACGTGGACGAAGCGTGTCAGGGTCTCTGCGGCAGTGCGGATCGCATGAACCCAGTCCGCGGAGGGCACCTCGATGACGACCCCGGCACCGCCGGTGCGCAGCATCCGAAGCCGGTCATCCTTCGTCAGGGACTCGTTCAGGGCGTGGAGGGCGAGGTGGAAGCGCGAGGGTCTGATTTCCGGTTCCATCAGGTCGATGGGACGCCGGTTGTCCGGGAGGTCATCGAGGAAGTCGTGCAGGGTGTCGGCGGTGGCCTTCCGGCGCTTGAGCGCGGACTTGGCCTTCCGGGCGGACTTGGTCGAGGTCTTGTTCGAAGTCGTCATGGGGCTGCCTCCGTCGCGAGGCAGCCGGGCTCAATCGAGCGCGCCGGTCTGGCCTCGTGGGGGTGGTCGAGAAAGGTGACGGTGGGTTGGCTTTCGAGGTTTCATCGGGAGTCTCCGTGGGTGGGTCCGCCCATGATCGGTGTGGGCTTCGCTTGATTGGTGAAGGGGGGCCGCGGTGATCAGCGCGAGGGCTTGGAAGCCGTGGTCATGCGGTGATCCAACATCGCGAGGACGGCCTTCATTGTGCCGCTTAGGTCTTCCTCGCGGCGTGACCCATCCTCGACCAGACGCCGGATCACCTTGCCGAGCAGGGCGTCCGTGCTGATCGCGCGCGGCGGCGGGTCCTCGAATGACGGATAGGAATGCGGGGGCTTCGTCGGGGTGTCGGACATGACGCTCGCCTCGGGACGGAGGCGAGCGGGCGCAATCGCGCCGGTCAGGCCTCTTCGAAGGAGAAGGGAAGCGGGTGGCTGCCCAGGGCGGGCATGCGCGTCATGGCTATGAGGCGACGGTCGGCATGCATGAACGCGTCCTCCTCGGGTTGGCTCACGGGCAGGGCCGCAATGAGCTTCGGGCCAACCCCTTGTTGGGGCGAGAACAACATAGGAACGCGAAAGTGTTCGGGCAAGCTTAAACTGATCTTCGAAAGCCTTCATAACGCCGGGCTGTGGATCCCGTGGACGCCGACCTGCACGGGGCCGCATGCAGGGACGCTACGGTTCAGGGTTGGCTCGCATCGAGAGGTCCGGTCTCGCCCCGTCCGGATTGGGCTGGGAGACCCGGTCGAGGCGCATGGAATGCGACTCGTAGGAACGCGGAAAGCGGGATGCGCTTCCCCCTGTCCGCTTCCCCCGAATTAAGGAATCCTTGACCATGATTCCGCATGGTTCCCCGGACCGCGAGGGGGCCGGAATGCCATCGGAAAAACAAGTCTGGCTGGCGGCCGAGGAGGTCCACCAGACGAAGGAGAGGGTCACCCAGGCGCGTGTGATAGCCGTCTTACAGAAGCGCGGGCGGGGTGGATCGACGCGTCAGGTCGGGCCGCACCTGCTGTCATGGAAGGTCGCACGGGACTACCGGCCGCGGCTTGAGGCGAAGGGGCTGCCGGAGCGCCTTCAGGGCGAGCTCGTGGCCTTCGTTGATCGGGTCTGGGAGACGGCGCTCGCGGAGGCCTCGCTTCGGTACGAGGATGACCGGCTGAAGGTCGAGATCGAGGGCCGGAAGGCTCGCGAGCTGATGGACGAGGCCTTCGTGAACACGGAGGTTGCCGTCCGGGAGAACGAGACGCTGAAGTCACGCATGGCGGCGATGGAGGTCGAGATGGCGGCCCTGCGCGAGCGGGTGAGTGATCTGGTGGCCGAGGAGTTCTGGGACCGGGTAATGCGCGAGATCGCGGACGTTCTCCCCGAGGGTGGCTGGGTGGTCGACAGGCAGGTGCTTAGGCTGCTGCCCCCATCGCTCGCCCGGGAGGCCATCACCCGCGGGGACGACCTGACGCGGGGGCGGCTCAACAAGAAGATGGGCGTCCGCGTGACGCACACGAAATACTTCGAGAGCGAGGATCGCGAGGACGGTAGCCGGTGGTACCGTCGCAGGCAGGGATGACGCTGCGCCTTTGACGTCGCTTTGGGTGGATTGAGGCCACTATGACGGTGTCGCTGGCCTCGACCTCAACCAAGCAAGGCGTGCACCCCCGCGACGATGCCGCTGGCGATCACGCTGCCGCCCGCGCGCATACCCAAATCCTTGATGACGGCCAGCGACTTCCCGACCTTGCGCTCGTCGGGGTTCGACCTGCCGGCCTCGACCTGGGCCTCGGAGACAGCCTCACGCATCTCCTCCCTGATTGAAGCGGGCAGGTGTCCCAGAAGGCCTCCGGTCTCCGAGAGGAAGTCGCGGACCTTGCGCACGTCCATGCCGCCCTCTGACGCCTGGCTGACGGCTATCGTGTTCGTGCCGCCCGAGACGTTGCCGGCGACGCCGATGGACTGGTTCTGCGCGATGAAGTTTTGGGTCACTGTGTAGGCCTCCGTCCGTTCCGACGCGGTGAATGATGTTCCGTCCCCGAGCACGCCGGCGCTTTCGAGGGCTATCGTCCAATCGAGGATCAGGCGACGAACGCTGCTGAGGGCACGCAGCACATCCATGTTCTGGATGCGATACCGGGATGCGAAGGTCAGGGTGCTGCCGTAGGACGAAAGATTGACGGGGCCTGACGGACTGCTCAGGAAGCCGGCTGGCGAATTCGCCACGAGCTCTTCTAGGTCGTAGACCGACTGCCTGAGGGGAAGGAGCGGCGGCCCATCCTCGTGGATCAACGGGCGCCAGCAACCATGCGCGGGGTTGAAGAACTCGTGATGGCCCGAAACGATACGATAGGACGGCAGCCCGACGCCGTCCGGGTACCCGTCGCTCTCGTTGTCCAACCAGTCCGGCACGCCCGGCAGCGCCAGACGCTTGGCCGCGATACGCGCCCGGCTCAGGATGCTGGCCAGTGGAACGTTGCGGTCGTGCGCATCGGACTGGACCTTCAGGATGATCGAATGGTGCACGGCTTCAAGACTTCTCGCGTGTCGAGACGCCCCTCGGCCAGGGGCGAAGGAAGGTCGTCGAACTCGGAGCGATGGCATAAGCTTCATTGCCGCGTACGCGTCAGGGTCATGTCGCCGTTCGTGCGACGTGCCGTGTAGTATTGCCCGGTCAAGATGTCAGGGGCATCCGCCAGGCTGATCTCCAGCCACGCGACGCCTTCGTGCTGGGTTGAGCGGTAATGGAACTCGGCCTTCGGCCTGTTATCGTAGCTGTACCACAACCCGTATCGGTCCGCGTTCGGATCGGCCTCGGCGATGACCCTCTTGGAATGGGAGGTCGACTCACCCGTCACCTGCTTGATGCTGATGTCGAAAAGCCCCTGCCGGATCGTAACCGTGGTCGGGATCGGTCCGGGCGTCACCCCGGTTGCGGGGTCCTTCCACGTCGTCTGGAGGGTTCCCGTCCAAGTGCCGTTCAGGTCCGGGAAGAAGACCTTGTCGAGGAAGGGCAGCCAGCGCCACACCGTGCGCCACGTCCAGTTCGCGATGAGAACGAAGACCGTGCCGACGATGAATATCACCGTCGAGATGGACTTGGGCATCGACATGGCAAGCCCGGTCCACCACTCGCTGACGCCTTGGACCGTGAGAACGGCAAGGATGGTGAGGGTGACGAGGATCTGAACCTGTCGGGCTCGCGTCAAAAGGGCCCACATCTCAAGCTCCCAGGCGCACGAGCGAAGCGTCCACGAAGCCCTTCGCATCTTCGAGGCTCCAGGCCTGGGCCTGACGGAAAAGGAACTTGATCTCGTTCACTTCGGTGGCCGTTTCCGTCCAGGTCGCATCGCCGAGCCGCACCTGGAGGCGCCGAAGTATCCGCACCAGACGGGTGTAGCGGTCCTCGTCGACGAGGAAGTGCCAGTCCTCCACGACATAGACGAGACATTCCACGAGGAACGAGGGAACACGCTTCGGGATCGCACCCTGGTCGCAGAGCTCGTAGTTCAGCCGCTTGAGCATCCGCACGACCTTCTTGAAGCGGTGCTGAGTGCGGCTTCGCTTCGCCTTCCCGTTCTCGTGGTGCTGATCCGGGAAATTGAAGGTCCGAGTGCCATCGGCGGAGAGGATAGCGACGCCTTCGCGATAGCTGTAGCCGCCGCAGCCGTCGTCTTCGACGTGGTGCAGGCAAAAGGCGGGGACGAGATCCACGTCGGCGCGGCTGCCGCTCAGGCCGTCCACCGTGACGGCCTTCTTGCCCACGCTGACGTTCCCTGCACCGAACCGACGGCGGCAGTCCAACGCCAGGGCGTCCCGCACCGAACCGGCGATCTCACTCAACGACCGGTCCGTCCGGCGATAGCCGAGGGCGCCGTCGGCGCGTTGGCGGTCCACCCCTTCCGCATAAACGATGATGATGCCGGGAAGCTGAACCCTTAAGTCCATGTCGGCTTCCAGGCGCACGTTCGTGTTATTGTAGTAGCTCCCCTGCGGCCGGATCTGGACGCCTTCCGCGCGCAAGGTCGCATTGCCGTCGACGACTAGCCTGGCCACCTCGGCGGCCCTCTGGATCTTCGTCTCCTCGCTATCGCTCGGGGGCCGCTCCCAATGCCAGAGACGGTCGTTCCAGGATGACCGTGTGCGCTCCTTGGCGATAGCTGCTTCGTTGATCGAGCGGGTGTCGAACATGTACCTCTCCTCATGGCCTCCCGTGACCGGGTGGCGTGCCTACGTCGTCGCCTCCGATGCCCCGCCGCCTTGATTGGCACCGGCCAGGGAAGCTGCCATGCTTGGATCTGCGGAGCCCGCGACGGATTCGGACACAGAAAGTTTTTCTGTCCGAGGATCGCCGGTCCCGCGCATAAGATGAGGAAGGCCCAAGGGGGGCTGATGGGACCGGGGGCGCAGGCCGACGACGGGGCGGACGTACCCCGCTACGCGCCGGATGAGATCATCGACGCCGTTGGGCAGCTCTCTCCCGCCGAGTTGGCGCGGATCGAGGACATCTCTCGCTATTTCGCGCCAAGATGCGCGATGCAGCCGGAGGACCTTCGCCAGGAAGCCTACGCGCGTGCCTTCGGGACGCGCTCCTGCAAGGTCGGCACAGGAATGGTCGACTTCCTCGCCGGCATCATGAAGAGCATCGCCTCGGACGGTTACCGGTCACGTAAGAAGGCGCGGGAGAACGGAGCCCTAGAGGTCGTCTACGTGGAGGCCTACGGCGCGAACGGCGTGCCGGAGCCTGCCTTCGAAGCGCCCTCACCCGAGGAGGCGGCCCTCTCTCGTCGCTACCACGGGGACGCGTTGGCGAAGGCCCTTGCGTGCATAGACGGCGACGAAGAGTTGCAGCTCCTCGCCGAGGGGGTGTTCGACGGATTGCGCGGTAAGGAACTCGAAGACTTGTTGGACAAGGATACAAAGGGACTCGCGGCGGTCAGGAAGCGGTTGGCCCGACGGCTGGACGCCACCTTCCCGAACGGGGTCTCGGTATGAGCGGGGGCGGCGCCATGGATGACAGGGAAAAGCTTTCGCGCCTCGACGATCTCGTACTCGCCGAGATCCTCTCGACGCCGGACGACGTCATCCTCGCTGGGATCGCGCCAGGGAAGATCGATGCCCTGAGACAGGAAATCACCACCGCGCGCATCAAGGCCGGCAAGGGTAGAATGGCGGATGCGAAGGCCTCCCTCGTAATCGACCGCGCCCGGCCTGTGGTCGTCTCCCTCGATCAGGCGCGTGGGGCGACAGCCCTGAAGGCCGCACGCGCGCAGGACCGGACACTCGACCAGAAGCTGACGATGGCCGCCCGCAGCGGGGGCGCCGACTACGAGGCCGACCGTCCCGGCATTGAGGAGGACCTCGCGGAACTCGAAGCCTGGGACGACGAGGACCGGGGCGAACGGTGAGCCGCCGCCTGACCCTTCCCGAGCGGCTCCTGCAACGGTGTGGCATCGAACGCCCCGGCGAGATCGATGTCGAGGCCATCGCCTGGATGCTCGGCGCCAAGGTGCGGTACCGGGAACTCCACTCCTGCGAGGCTCGCATCGTCGGCCGCGAGGATCGGGCGATCATTACCGTTGACACCCGCGTCACCCCTAAACGCCAACGTTTCTCGGTGGCGCATGAACTCGGTCATTGGCACCACCACCGCGGACGGTGCCTGATCTGTCGCACGGAAGACATCGGGGCTTCACGGCGACAGCCGACGGACCCGGAGCGCGTCGCGAACGACTACGCGTCCGACCTGCTGCTTCCCCGTTACCTGCTCGATCCGATGCTTCGAGGCGTGACGAAGCCCACGCTGAAAGCCGTTCGCGAGGTCGCCACCGCGTTCGATGCCAGCCTCACCGCGACCCTCATCAAGATCATCGAGTCGGACCGCTACCCCTTGATGATCGTGTGCCACGGCCTCAAGGGCAGACGTTGGTTCCAGGCGTCGGCCAGCGTCCCTCCGCGATGGTTTCCGAAGGACGAACTCGACCCCGAAAGCTGTGCCTTCGCACTTCTGTTTGGGGCGGGTCCGGAAGAAGGCTTCCCGCGTCGGATCGGGGCGGATGCCTGGTT
This sequence comes from Methylobacterium sp. BTF04, assembly GCF_010692745.1. Taxonomy (GTDB): domain Bacteria; phylum Pseudomonadota; class Alphaproteobacteria; order Rhizobiales; family Beijerinckiaceae; genus Methylobacterium. The sequence continues at coordinate 6,910 of NZ_JAAHTB010000055.1, read as the reverse complement.
CGACCGCGCGGAAGCCCAACGACACGAACTTCTGGAGCAGTCCTACGCCCTGCCGAACAGCGAGGTCATGACCGTGCTGCTGTTGATCGATCCGAAGATGGTCGGTGATGCGGATACGTCCCGACGTGCCTGATGAATGGCAAAATGCCCTCTAGGAGCCGCGCCTCTGCCCTGGCCGGTGCCGGGAGGTAAGGCCGGGGAGGCGTGTCCTAAGACCAAATCATGCTGCGGCTACGAACGGGTAGCGGGGAGCAATAGCCGATACCGCTCGTTCGCGGTCGCGAGGCCGCCTTCGAACGCCCCCGCCGAGACGGGTGCTTAACCACCCCCGGGCCATGCTCCCCCATCTCGCCGGGAGCGACCATGCCATCCGAAGCCGCCGTCTTCATCGTCGCCGATGCCATGATCGCCAGGGGCGAGCGACCCAGCCTGCGCGCGGTCCTGAAAAGGTTGGCGATGTCAGGCTCTATCCGCGAGGTCGGCAAGCACCTTCGAGCCTGGCGGGAACAGCGAGGATACGGCCCGGGGCTCGCACCTACGGACGTCCCCGGGGAGGTCGAGGATGCCGAGGCTGAGAACTCACGCAAAGTCGCTCGCCAGACCAAGGTCGAGAGCCAGCCCGACCGCTCCAGCACGGAAAAGTTCTGGGACCACGTCATGCGGGAGATCTTCGAGATCCTGCCCGCCACCGGCACCATGACCGCGGACAAAATTCTGCAGGAGCTCCGCGCGGAGACCCTTCACGGGGCGGTCCAGTACAAGGAACCGCTGACCCCGGCCATCCTTCGGAGGAAGATGGAGGTCCGGATCACCCACGGGAAATGCTTTTTGCGATTGGAGGACGGGGGCTACGCTCGCAAATTGGGCTGAGGTCCGAAAAGGCTCACCCCGCCCTGGCGGGCCATTGCCGATGCAAATCGTCGATGACGAAGGCGTGCTGGTGTCGGCCGTGCTCGATCCCCCGGACGTGTGGATGGGACGGATCGAGGTCGCCGTGGGCATGCGCCACGACGTCCGGATCGGAGGCGGGCCACAGCAGGGCGGCCACGGCCACGCCCGCGACGGTCATCGCGCCGAGCACCGCAAGGGTCGTCGGCATACCGACGGTGGCTCCGAGCCAGCCCGCCAACGGGTAGGTCACGAGCCATGACGCGTGCGAGAGCGCGAACTGCGCGGCGAACACCGCCGGGCGGTCCTCAGGGCTCGCCGAACGACGCAGCAGGCGTCCGGTCGGGGTCTGGGCGGCGGAGTAGCCGATCCCGAGGGCGAGCCATGTCCTAAGCAGCATCGGCCAGCCGATGGCCCCGCCCCAGGTCAGGGCCGCGACCCCGACGAGGAAGACGCCGAGGAAGGCCGCGGACGGCAGCATGACGCCGCGGTCGGACAGGCGGTCGAGCACCCGGGGCAGGATCAGGGCCGCGATCATCGAGCCGCCGCCGAAGCATCCCAGCGCGATGGCGACATCGTTCTGCGGGCGTCCGAGCAGGGCCTGGACGATAACCACGGTGTTGACGATGACCATGGCCCCGGCGGCGGCGACCGCGAGGTTCATGGCGAGTAATCCGCGTAGGCGCGGGGTCGCTAGGTAGATCCGCAGGCCCCGCGTCGTGCGGTCGTAGATGCCGCCTTGCCGTTCGGATCGGGTCGCCGCCGGCAAGGTCACGGAGACCACCAGGGCGGCTTCCGCTCCGTTGTGACCCTCTACCGGGCGGCGGCTTTCGCTGCGGCCGCAAGGCCCGTCACCGGACTGTTGAGGGGGCGTATGCCCGAGTGGATCAGGTCGCAGGCTCCAGCCATGGAAGCCTGTGCCAGCGCAACCCGCTCAGCGCCTGCCTGCGCAGCCTCGTTGGCGGCATCGGCAATCATGGTGAGGTAGGTATCCCGCTCACCGGCTTTGAACGCCTCCCAAGCGCCAGGAACCACCCTCACGACCACCTCTGCTCCGGTCGCCCGCGCTGCGGCCTCGAACAGAAGCCTTGTCGGCTCCACGGTCGTCTCGACGGCGCAGAGAGCGACGACCCTGCCTCCGCCTTTGACCGCCTCAGCGGCCAGCGCAGCATCGACCCGCATAATGGGAACGGGGGCATCGACGGCGGCGGACTCGGCGGCCGGTCCCAGCGTGGAACAGGTCAGGAGTACGACGTCAGCCTCGACACACAGACCTCGCAGCACCTCGGCAGTCCGGGCGGCGATCTCGGGCGTAAGCCTCCCCTCCCGCTTCGCCGCCGCAAGAAGGTCCGCCCGCACCTCGTGATGCAGTTCCACGCCCGCGAATCCCGTCGTGTGCAGGGCGACATCGAAGACGGCGATGTTACTCTCGGCCGTATGAAGGCAGGCGATCCGGACCATGCAATGTGTTTCGCTCTGCCCCCACTAACTCGAACGTTCGGAGCGGGTACCAAGTGCCAGATTTCCCCAATTAGCTCTCCGAGACGGGGATGATCACCGCATGGATAGGTTGGTTCCGATGCGTATCGCGCCTGCCGGAGGTGATCGAGGCTCTCACGAAGGTCCGATCCGAACCAAATGGCAATATAAATCCTAAAATAGAAAGATCTCTATTTGCTGATACAATCAGATTTGAAAAGCGGCTACGCAAAATTGACGGATGCGCAACCCCCGCCATCTGATAAGATATCGTTTCTACGTTTTCTTGGAGTTCGAGCTGCGGCGTGGAGAAACATACATCTCTTCGCCATCTGCGTGAATGGCTTATTCGGCGAATTATAACCGCGATTTCCATGACGCTCGATGTCGTTTCCAAGTGTTGGATACGCGACATCATTTCGCCTCAACCAAGATCATCGAGCGCGCGCTCCGTATGATGGTCATGCCCACCGGTCGGCGCTTCGATATGTGTTTCGGCTAGCGTTTCCGGGCCACCGATAAAATGAACTGGGACATACATGCGCCATTTGATCGCTACGGCATCGGTCATCTCGCTGTTCTGCGGGGGAGCCGCGTCCGCGCAAGTGATAGCCCGGGGGGATGAGACCGCACCGCTCTCGGTATTAGGCGCGAAACCGCTCGACGGGATGAAGCCTACGTTCAACGCGCGCCGCGAAAGCGCGTCGAAGCCGACCGTCCCGTCATTCGCCGATCAGCCGGAGGACGGCCAATGGACGATGCCGGCGAAGAACCTGGCCTCCACGCGCTACAGCGGCCTCGCCGAGATCAATCGCGACAACGTCAAGGACCTGCAGGTCGCCTCGACCTTCTCGGTCGGGACCAGCCGCGGGCAGGAATCGGCCCCCATCGTCGTCGGGGACATGCTCTACGTCGTCTCGTCGTTTCCGAACGTCCTCTACGCCCTCGATCTGACGAAGCCGGGCTTTCCCATGAAGTGGAAGTACAATCCGGCGCCCGCGACGGCGGCGCAGGGCGTGGCGTGCTGCGATGTGATCAATCGTGGCCCGACCTACGCCGACGGCAAGATCATCTACAATACCCTCGACAACACGACGGTCGCCATCGACGCGAGGACCGGCACGCTCGTCTGGCAGACCAAGCTGGGCGACATCAACAAGGGCGAGACAATGACGATGGCCCCGCTCGTGGCGGGCGACAAGGTCATCGTCGGCAACTCCGGCGGAGAGCTTGGGGTTCGTGGCTGGTCCTCCGCGCTCGACCTCAAGACCGGCAAGCTGGTCTGGCGGGCCTATACGACGGGCCCGGACGCGGACGTGAAGATCGGGCCGCGCTACAAGCCGTTCTACGACACCGACAAGGGCAAGGACCTCGGGGTCACGACCTGGCCACCCGACATGTGGAAGCAGGGCGGCGGCGCGGTCTGGGGCTGGGTGTCATACGATCCCGAGCTGAAGCTGGTCTATTACGGCACGTCCAACCCGGGGCCGTGGAACCACGAGCAGCGGCCGGGCGCCAACAAGTTCACCGCCGGGATCTTCGCGCGCGACCTGGAGACCGGGGAAGCGCGGTGGTTCTACCAGTACAGCCCGCACGACTATTACGACCACGACGGCATCAACGAGAACGTGCTCCTCGACGTCACCTGGGAGGGCAAGCCACGCAAGGTCCTGGTCCACCCCGACCGCAACGGCCTCGTCTACATGATCGACCGCACCAACGGAGAGGTCCTGTCGGCGGGCGTCTACCACTACACGAACACGAATTTCGGCGTCGACCTCAAGACCGGTATCCTGAGGGACAATTCTGCCAAGCTTCCCAAAGTCGACAAGGTGACTCGCGACATCTGTCCCGCGCCTCCCGGGGCCAAGGACTGGAGCCCGTCGTCCTTCTCCCCAAAGACCGGCTTCCTATACCTGCCGCACAACAATCTCTGCTTCGACGAGCGCCTCTCTGAGGTGGGCTACATCGAGGGCACGCCGTATGTCGGCGCCGAGGTCAACATGAAGCCGGGCCCCGGTGGGCATCGCGGCGCATTCACTGCCTGGAACGTCACCGACGGGTCCGTCGCCTGGAACATTCCGGAGACGTTCCCGGTCTGGGGCGGCGCGGTCGCCACGGCCGGTGACGTCGTCTTCTACGGAACCATGGACGGCTGGTTCAAGGCCGTGGATTCCGGCTCCGGCAAGGAGCTCTGGAAGTTCAAGACCGGCTCGGGGATCATTGGACAGCCCACGACGTGGAAGGGTCCGGACGGGCACCAGTACGTGTCGGTGCTCGACGGGGTCGGCGGTTGGGCCGGCGCCATCGTCGCGGGGGGGCTCGATCCCAACGACGGTTCGGCGGCCTTGGGGTTCGTGGCCGCGATGCGCGACCTGCCGAAGGTGACCACGGCCGGAGGCACGCTGTATGTCTTCAAGCTTCCGTAGTCGCGGCGCCGTAGCCGGCCTGGCCGTCGTCCTCGGGACGATTGCCGGGTCCGCCGGGGCCCGCGACCTGCGCGTCTGCGCCGATCCGAACAACCTTCCGTTCTCGAACAGGGCCGGCGAGGGCTTCGAGAACAAGATCGTCGACGTCGTGGCGCGCGACCTCGGCGCCACCGTGACCTACACCTGGTGGGCGCAGCGTCGGGGCTTCCTTCGCAACACCCTGAACGCCGAGCTTTGCGACCTCGTGCCGGGCCTGCCGGTCGGTACCGAGCTGACCCGTCCGACCACGCCGCTCTACCGGTCGGCCTACGCGTTCGTGACGAAGGCCGGCGCACCGGCAATCTCGTCCTTCGACGATCCGCGTCTTCGCGACCTTCGCATCGGCGTGCAGATGGTGGGCGACAACGGCTACAACGCCCCGCCCGCCCATGCGCTCAGCCGACGGGGCATCGTCGCCAATGTCCGTGGCTACGGGCTCTACGGTGACTACGGAAAACCTCATCCGCCCTCCGAGATCGTGGAGGCGGTGGCGCAGGGCGAGATCGATGTCGCCCTCGTATGGGGGCCCCTGGCCGGCTACTTCGCGAGCCGTCAGGTCCCGCCGCTCCGCGTGACGCTCGTCACCCCTCCCTTCGATGGCGCGCGCCTGCCGATGGCGTTCGACATCGCGATGGCCGTTCGCCGCGACGACGACGAAGGGGCCTTCGCCCAGGAGATCGGCGGCGCCCTGCGTCGCCACAGACCGGAGATCGACGCGATCCTCGCCGATTACCGGCTTCCCCGCCTCGACGACCCGACATCCGCAAAGGTGCAGTGATGAAAAAGGTTCTCACGGGCCTCTCCGCGACGGCTCTGGCCGTGGCTTTGGTCAGCTACCCGCCCCTCCGCTCGGCGTTTGCCGCCGACGGCACCGTCGCTTCCGCGGGAGAGCCCGAGGTCGTTCTTTCGCCGCAGCGCCCCGGCGGATCGGTCATCCCGACCACCGGCCACGAGCGGGCGAAAAAGTACGAGAACGACCCCGACGCGATCGCCTACGGCAAGGCCCTGTTCTCGGCTTTCAACTGCAGCGGCTGTCATGCCGGTGGCGGCGGCGGGTTCGGTCCCGCCCTGTCGGACACGAAGTGGATCTACGGCGGCTCGATGGAGAACATCGTCGCCACGCTCTACGAGGGCCGGCCGAACGGCATGCCGCCCTGGCGGGGTAAGATCCCCGACGAGCAGATGTGGCAGATCGCAGCCTACGTGAAGTCACTCAGCAAGCCTGGCGGCATCGCACCCCCGCTATAGGTTCGTGGCCGCCGAGCGGCCCTGTCGGGACTTGCGGTGAGGGGTTTGGCAATCGTCTGGGACCCGCACCACCCGGGTGGCCAAGTAGCGAGGCTTCACCCGACATGGCGACGCGCATCCTTGCGTCGCCCACGGTCGATGGGGGTCATAACCGATGGCGAGCGTTTTGCGCGTGGGCTTGATCGGTGCCAGCCCGGAAGGTGGCTGGGCACGGGAATCCCACGTTCCGGCCATTCGGGCCCTGGCGGGGCTCGAACTCGCGGCAGTCGCGGGACGGACACAACGGTCCGCGGATGCGGCCGCCGACCGGTTCGGTGTCGAGAAGGCTTACGGCAACCCCGTGGAGCTGTTCCGGGATCCCGACATCGACCTGATCACGGTCGCCGTCACGTTGCCGGCCCATCGCGAGCTCCTCCTGCCCGCCTTGGCGGCGGGCAAGCACGTCTATTGCGAGTACCCGCTCGGACTCGATGTAGGGGAAAGCCGGACCCTGGCGCAGGCGGCGCGGGAGGCCGGGGTGTGTGCCGCCGTCGGCCTGCAGGCACGTGCAAATCCTGCCGTCGGCCGCGCTCGCGAACTCCTGGCAGCCGGGGCCATCGGCCGCCCGCTGACCGCGAGCATCCTCTCGACGACCGTGGGCTTCGGACCGAACACCGCGCCGGCTGTCGCATACACCGAGGATCCGGCGAGCGGCGTGACCGTCGTGACCATCCAGGCGGCTCACACCCTGGACCTAGCGGTCGCCCTTCTCGGCGGCATCGCCGACCTGACGGGAGCTATGCGGGATTTTGGGTGACGGAGGCGGTCAGGCGGCGCGGTGATCTGGG
>NZ_JAAHTB010000054.1 GCF_010692745.1 Methylobacterium sp. BTF04 | reverse complement strand
CCAGATCACCGCGCCGCCTGACCGCCTCCGTCACCCAAAATCCCGCATAGCTCCCCGGCAGGTCTCGGTCCGGCCATCCGCGAAAATGGTCAGCCGGCGTAACGGCAGGCGCCGCAGCATTCGGAACGCTGCCAGCGCCATGGCGCTCCATCTCGACCTTCCACTCCCCTTTTCTTGGCGATCACGATCAGTCACCATGTAAGGGTAGATGCCGACCGATGAGTTATTGACGAAAACTTTGCCGTTGACTTCGGCGACGTCCACCTCCCTCACGCAGCCGACCGCAATCACACCCACGGCTTCCTCGATGTCGATGGGGATGGCGAGATCCTTTGCGAAATGATTGAGCGTACCGAGAGGAATGACACCGAGCCGAATGCCCGTCCCTGCGAGCACCCCGGCGACCGTGCTTACCGTTCCGTCGCCTCCTCCGACGGCAACCCCGTCGACAAGGTTGTTCTTCGCGCTCAAGACCGCCGCGCGGGCGGCTTCCGCCACTCCGACGCCCTTCACAACGATCAGTTCGGCGCACATGGACCGCCGCTCGAACGCGGACGTGATCTCGTTCGCCACCTCGCCAGGCACGCGTTGCCGCGAAGCTCCAGCCCCGATGTTGAACACTACGGCGAAGCGCAACCTCTCGCCTGCGGATGCATTCGGCAATTCAGGTTCCGATCACTGTCGCGGCGTCTGGTTCAATCCTGTCGAACGGCCCGAGCGGCGTCACACCCAACGTCTTTACCCTTGGGACGCCAGGAACTTGCGCCGGGACCGCGGCCGAGAGGGGTTCCGTTGAATGGGCCAGGACCCTGTCCAGTCGGTTGTGGATGGCGGTCGCGGCTATCGCGGCCTCGCCATCGGCGACCGCTATCTGGTTCAGGCCGCGGACGAGGTCGCCGGCCGCGAACAGGCCACGGATCGAAGTTTCCTGGTGTCCGTCAACGAAAAGCCGGGTCGTGGCATCGACCTGCGCGCCAGCGGCGACGGCCAGCATGGACTGGGGAACGATCCCGAACGCCGAATAGACCCTGTCGAATCTGTGCGTGATCCCGTCCGCGACGCCGACGGCGATGACACCGCTCGTGTCCAGGGCCACCGATCCCACCACGACCGGAAGGGTCGCTATGTCTGCTGCCAGCAGGGCGGCACGCGTAGCCGAGGACAATCCCCCGTCTCCGGATGCGGGCATCAACAGGGTGACCTGCTCCGAGAAGGTCCGGATGAACAACGCCTCGGCAGCGGCATGCTCGCCGTTTCCGAGCACGGCAATCGACTTGCCGATGGCTTCGTAGCCATCGCAGATCGGACAGGTTCGGATGAGCCCACTCTTTACCGCTTCCGCGACATGAGGGAGGGGGGGATTGTTCTCGACCACGCCCGCCGCGAGAAGGACGGTTCGCGCGGCCACCTCGGTCTCGCCCACTTTTGCGAGGAACAGACCATCGGCGTCGCGCCGCAGTCCCTCGACCGTGCCGTGCTCCAGCGTGGCGCCATACCGACGTGCCTGCTCGCGCATCCGGGCCAGCAGGTCCGGGCCGGAGATGCCCTCCGGAAAGCCCGGCAGGTTGTGGCTGAGCGTGATCCACTTGGCGCGGCTCCACCCCTTGTCAACGGACAGCACGCTGCGGCGGAACCTGCCAAGGTAGATCGCGGCGGTCAGTCCGGCTGGCCCGCCGCCGATGACGAGGCAATCGAGTACGGGGGTCATGATCGCGCCGTACCATCGCCGTCCGCGCCTTGCGCGGCGTTACGCCCGGCGACCCGCCCGAAGGCGAAGCACTCCGCGATGTTGCCTCCTCCCTGGTAGAGGAAGGAATAGATCGAGCCGAGCTCGCCGGCAGAGAACAGGCGACCGATGGGCTCGCCGTCGACGCCGACGATCCGCGCATGCGCATCCCGCCTCGGCCCGCCTTGGGTGTTCACGAAGGCCGGGGTCAGCTCCATCGCGTAGAACGGACCCGTCTCAAGCGGGGCGAGGGTATTCGCCTTCCGGCCCCAATCCGGGTCGTATCCCTCGCGCGCGTCAGCGTTGAAGCGCGCGACCGTGTCCGCCAGCGCATCCGCCGGTATGCCGATCAGGTCCGCCAGGCCAGGCAGCGTAGCGGCCGTCTTGATCCAGCCCTTCGCCACCTCGCGCAGGTTGTCGTCGCTCCAGTCGTAACGATTGCCGTGACTGACGTCCCAGTCCGCCCCGGCCTTTCCGATGTGTCCCGACTTCCGGTAGGTCTCGTCGAAGATCATATGGATCGGCAGGGGCAGGGACTGCTGCTGCCACTGTCCGTGCCGCCTCACCTTTCCGTGGGCGTCGCCGACCGAGCACGGCTCGCCCTCCATCGTGAAGCGGCCTCCGTCGGCGCCGACGAAGATATAGCTTTTCCCATGCGCCAGGTTCAGCCACTGGGCGACCGGGATGTCGGGCGCCTTGAAGGACAGGATCGGGCCGGAGACGTTGTTCATGTGCCAGAGGTCGGCACCGACCTCGATTCCCATGCGGATGCCGTCACCCGTGTTGTAGGGCGTCCCCACAGGGTAGACCGTGGGCAGGCCCGTTACGTAGTTGCGGACCATCACGGGGGCGTTCTCGAACCCGCCGCACGTAAGCACGACGCCGCGTCGGGCCCGGATCGCGATGCGCTTCCCCAGCCGTTCCGCCGTCACGCCGAGGATCTCGCGTCCGTCCCGAACGAGGTCGACGACAGGCGTCTCGTACAGTGTGTCGATGCGGCGGGCGTCGACCGACGCCTCGATCAGGCGCCAGAGCCGTTCGCCGCCGACCGGCCCCTCGCCGTTCAGCAGGACGTGCACGCAGTCCGATCCAGCGAACTCCGGGAACTCGACGTAGGGGATCTCGACGGGGACCATGCCCAGGCCTTCGAGCCACGCCTTGTTGGCCAGCATCTCTCGTGCCCAGACATCCAGCATCTCGTCCGGGATGTCGTCCATGTAGGGTCCGGCCATTGCCCGGAAGTAGGTCTTGGCCTTGTCGATGTCGTTTGGCCAGAAGACGATGTTGGCGGAGACACGGCTGTTGCCGCCCTTGTGGGCTTCTGGTGCCTTCTCGATCAGAAGCACCTTGGCGCCCAGGTCGTGCGCGGTCATCGCCGCCGTCGCCCCGGCGAAACCGTAGCCGACGACGATCACGTCCGCCTCCTCGTCCCAATGCGTCGGTGATGCGGTCATGGTGATCGCCTTCGTTCCGATGGTTAAAATGGCCAGACTAAAGAGGCGCCCTTCGATTTTCGGACCGCGTCCCGGATACGACCGTGTCGCGTCGTCGAAGGGCGATGAACCGGGCAGAGCGAACGCGTGGAAGCCTCGGGCACGTGCGATGTCCCGCTGAAGCTGTCCGGAACGACCTATCGGGGTCGGGAGGTCGTGCCCGTCAGGCGAGCTTCGGAATGCCGACGGGCAGGCCCCAGGCCCGTTGCTCGTAACCGCCGGATTCGTGGATCTCGTGCGGATGGGGATCGACCGGACCGGGGGAGAACGGGCCGAGGTCGTCCGGGATCACGAGGTCTTCCGAAGCGGGATGGACGGGCACGGCATGCCTCGGCTTGGATGCCGGCTGCGATCCGACGCCCGTGCCGTCCTCGACGGCCATCGCGTCGGCGAGCCGCTCGACCGCGTCCAGGGCGGCGCCGATCCTGCCCGCCTGAATGCAGATATCCCCCTCCTCGATCCGGCAGGCGTCGTCCCCGGTCCACCAGCGCCCGTCGTCGATCAGGCGGATCAACGCGCCAAGGCGGTCATGCTGCTCGGTCAGTGCCTCGACGGGGCTGGGACGGATCATCTTCGGCTCCTTCTCGCCATGGCCGAACGCGAGGCGTCGACCGTTCTGGCGTGAAGGTCACCGTAACTTCCGGGCCGACCTCGTCCTTGCGGTGGATCAAGGACCGCACCGGTCCGGCCTCCTATGTTGGCCGGATGCCGGGACATCCCCCTCCGACATGGACGGCGACCATCGCCGCCCGGGGGGCATGGGTGCCGAGCGGTTCATCGCATCGTTACGGAGATCCCCATGTCTAGCGACACCAGCCTGCAGCACCGGGTCACGGCCGAACTCATCTGGGACCCGGCGGTGACCTCTTCGGAGATCGGCGTCACCGCCAAGGACGGCATCGTCTCCCTGTCCGGCCAGGTCGAGACGTATGACGAGAAGATGGCTGCCGAAGCCGCCGCCCGTCGCGTCTACGGCGTCAAGGCCATCGTCATGGAGATCGAGGTCGACGTGCCCCTCTCCTTCAAGCGCTCCGACGTGGACATCGCGACGACCGCCGTCGCGCGCCTCGCCTGGAACGTCGCCGTGCCGCCGGACTGCGTCTCCGTGGAGGTTTCCAAGGGCGTCATCACCCTGACGGGCGAGGTCGACCACCATTTCCAATTCGAGGCCGCAGAGCGGGAGTTGCGTCACCTCTGCGGCGTGGTGGAGGTCAACAACCTCATCACCGTGCGGCCCCAGGTCGACGTCGCGGCCGTCAGCGACAGGATCAGCGAGGCGCTGGATCGCTCGTGGCTGTTCGACCCTAGGACCGTGACCGTGACCGCCGATGGGGGAACCGTCTTTCTCGGCGGCACCGTACGCTCCATGCAGGAGCGCCGCGAGGCGTTGGGCGCGGCCTGGGCGTCACCCGGCACCACGGCGGTCGTGAACAGCATCGGCGTCGTGTGAACGACGGAACTTTCGGGCCAAGCACTCCAGGCCCGGCCCGGGTTTTCCGAAGACGAGAGGCAAACCGACCGTGACCAAGAGCCATCACGATCACGGCCATTCCACCGACGCTCAAGCGCCTGGGAGCCAGTGCGCTCCAATGGGCACATCGTGAAGAGCGGGTCCGTATCCGATTGCCGTTGCTGACCCCGGTATCCGAGGGGATGGGTTCGATGCCGCTCGACACGCTGGCCCAATCACTGGTTCGGATCGCGATTGCGGCGGGCGGACCCGTGGCGTCCGTTTATGCCCACGGTTGCGCGACGCGGTGGAAGGCGGACGGGTCCCCTGTGACCGAGGCCGATCTCGCGGCCGAACGACTGATCCTGGAAAGGCTCGCCGCGGCGTTCCCGGGAATCCCGGTGGTCGCGGAAGAGAGCGTCGCGGCCGGGCACAGATCCGAGCTCGGCCTGCGCTTCCTCCTCGTCGACCCCCTGGACGGGACCCGTGAGTTCATTGCGCACCGCAACGAGTTCACGGTCAACGTCGCCATGATCGAGGATGGCAGTCCCATCGCCGGTGCCATCTACGCCCCTTTGCTCGGGCAGGCGTGGTTCGGCGGGACATCGAGTTACACGGTCCCGGCTCCGCCCGGTTCGGAGGCCGCCGACCTGACCGGCGCCCGTCGTATCAGGGTTCGCGCGCCACCCGACACGGGCCTCGTTGCGCTCGTCAGCCGCTCGCACGCGGATCCCGCAACCGAAGATTACCTCTCGCGGCTGCCGCTGACAGAGCGCCGTCCGATGGGCTCTTCGCTGAAGTTCTGCCGCATCGCCGAGGGCCTGGCGGACGTCTATCCCCGGTTGGGCGGCATCCGGGAATGGGACATCGCCGCAGGGCATGCCATCTTGCTGGCCGCCGGTGGGACCATGACGGCCCTGGACGGGGCACCGCTGCGCTACGGCGATCCGGGCGGGGACTTCCGGTTTCCCGGGTTCCTCGCCTCAGGCGGGTTCAGCCTTCCGGCTTTTGGTCCTGCCGTCGCCATATGAGGGCGACGATGCCAGGATCGCGTCCCTGGTCGTCGCCGGATCGGCCCCTGCGGCGAGATGCTTCCAGGCGATGGTCCCGCAATCGCGCCCGACCTGTTCAAGGAGCACCTCGGCCGTCGCGTCCGACGGGTCGTTCCGCCGGTCGGTAATCCGGGATGCAAGCAGTCCGGTGGTGGGCGCCTCAAGCCAGACACCCCGGAAGGAGACACCGGCTGTCGCGGCAATCGCCTCGATGGACGCGCGCTCGGAGGGCCGGTCGAACACCGCATCGGCGATGACTGCACACCCGCAGGCCAACGCTTGGCCCGCCTCATCCCTGAGGGAGGCGTAGACCCTTGCCGACACCTCGGGCTGATAGGCGGACGAGGGTAGGCGTGTCACAGCCGAAACGCCGTAAGCATGTTTGCGGATTCGGTCGCTGTTGAGCACGCGGGCGCCCGGCGGCGGGCCGAGACGGGACGCCACCCGGGCCGCCACGGTCGACTTGCCCGACCCGCTGAAGCCTCCGACCGCGAGCAGCGTCGCGTCAGAACCCGCCAGCAGCGACAGTGCAAGGTCGTGATAGGCGCGTGCCTCGGTGAGCGTATTCGCGGCCTTGTCAGAGGGCTGACCGGCGGCCTGGGCCGCCGTGACATGGCTACGGATGGCGGCGCGGACAGCCATCAGGAAAGGCAGCGTTCCGATACCGGAAGCCTCGTCCGTCTCGTCGAGGTAGCGATTGAACAGAAGATTGGCCAAGTCGGCCCGGTCGCGATGCCAGAGATCCATCAGCAGGAAGGCGAGGTCGTACAGGACGTCGATGGTCGCGATGTCATCGTCGAACTCGATGCAGTCGAACAGCGTCGGCACGTCGTTGACGAGGCAGATATTGCGCAGGATGAGGTCGCCGTGACAGCGGCGCACCTTTCCGGCCAGACGCCGCTCCTCAAGCATGGAGGCGTGCCGTTCGAAGGCATCTTGGAAGGCGGCGCGAAGGATGTCCGCGGCCGCGTCCGGGACGAGGGCCACGGCGCGGAGCGAGCGGTCGTTCATGTCGATCACCGCGGCGATGCCGGCCGCACCCCCGTGATCGAGGCTGACCGCCGCCCCGCGATGGAACTCCGCGATGCGGTGCGCGAGGTCGGTGATCAGCGCCGGTGTCAACACATCGCGCTGCGCCAGGTCGTCGAGCAGGTCGTGCTGCGCGAAACGGCGCATCTCGACGACCGCGTCGACGAGGGGGCCGGTGCCGTCGAAGGCCAGTCGCCCGTCGGCCTCCCGGGTGATCCGGCGGACCCCGAGGTAGAGTTCGGGCGCCGTGCGACGATTCAGGACGAGTTCGGCCTCGCAGAAGGACAACCGGCGACCGGCGGTGGAGAAATCCAAATAGGGAAAGCGAACCGGGCGCTTGAGCTTGAACGCACGGTCGCCGGCCATGAGGACGGTCGAGATATGCGTCGTGATGGTGTCGACCGGAAGCCCCTGGAGGGCTGCCTCGCCCTGGAGGAAAGCGACGGTCTCGGCCTGATCCTCGACGGTCATGGGCGCTCCACCGAAGTCGGTGGCGTCATCAGCGGCTCAGATCCCGACCCGCGGACTGGAATCCGCGGCCGGCCGCTCGCCTTCGTGTCGATGAAGCGTTCGCGCAACCAGCTCATCCAGGCCATTGAAAGTACTCTCGTCATCCCTGGACCTCGCTCGGGTCAATGGGACATCAGGCAACAGACCGGGCTGTGATCGAGGAGGTTGCGCGTGACGCCGCCGAAGAACCATTCCCGCAGGCGGCTGTAACCGAAGGCCCCGCTGACGATCAGGTCCGCCTTGAATTTCTCGGCGGCGTCGAGGAGGGCCTCGGCCGTCCCCGCGCCTTCCGTTACCATGAGGACTCCCACGGCTTTGACGCCGTGCAGGCCGAGATAGGCCACGACGTCGTCCAACTCGGTCCGGTCGCCGTCCACCGTGACCTGGACGACCTGGACTTGTTCGGCGAGCGTCAGGAACGGCATCGCATCGGAGATCGCCCGGCGGCTCTGCGGGGTGTTCTTCCAGGCCACGACCACGCGGGTCGCCAACAGACGCTCCACGCCGTGCGGCACGACGAGGATCGGCCGCCCCACCACCATCAGCGCGTCACCGGGTCCGACGGCGGCTGCGAGATGCGGCAGGTCGTTCTTGCCCTGACGCCCGACCACGACGAGATCGGCCGCCCGCGATTGCTCCGCGAGGAACGTCAGCGTTTCCCTGAGCTCGGAACGCCAATCGATCCGCTCCGCCGGCCGGGCCGCGAGGCGGAAAGTCTCTTCCGCCTGGCGCAACTCACCGAAGGCTTTCTGGCGGAGGTCCTCGATCCCGTAACCGGTCGGCACAGACGTCTCCCCGAACCCCCGCGGGTAGTCCGGCTGCCATGCCGCGACGCCGATGAGGCGTGCATCGAGCCGTCGCGCGAGATGCGCGGCTACACCAATCCGCGGAGCCGTCCGCTGCCCGGGGTCCACGGCGACGATGATGCTGGCATACGACATGGGGGACCTCCGGTGACGAGGGGGGACCATGCCGGTTTGCCGGGCATCCATCGTTGATCCAGCGCAAACCCGTTCTGGGTGGCGAAAGGCCAGGCATCGTCGTCCGCCGACGATGGACCGGTACGATTTCCGGCCTCGCCCTTGCGCTGGGTCAAAGCCGGCACCCTCGCGGACGGGCACTGTCAGGTTTCCCGCAGCCGAGCGAGCCATGCCGTCCATGACATTCGCGAGCATCATGGTGTCCGTCGATCTGGCAGGTGATGCGACCGGACGTATCAAGGTCGCGGCCCATCTCGCGGATGCTCTCGGGGCCCGGACGATAGGCATCGCCGCGCAGGCGCCCGACCATGTCACCGCCCATGTCGGTCCGATGGGCGCCTTGGCCTTCCTGCCGACCCTTTCGCGACGGGCCGTCTCGGACGGGCTCGCCAGGGCGGAGGAACTGTTCCTCGCGGCCGTCGGCACCCGGAGCCGGGTCTCATGGCGCTCCGCCCTCGAACCAGGGCTCGCCTTCCTGGCAAGCCAAGCCCGGGCCGCCGACCTCGTCGTCGTCGGGCGAGGATGCCCGGACGGGGCGTCCGAATACCCCTTGCCCCTCGACGCCGCATCCGTCGTCCTCGCAACGGGACGTCCGGTGCTCGTCGTGCCGCCCGGCATCGACTACCTCGAAGGCCGACGCGTCATGGTGGCGTGGAAGGATACGCGGGAGGCCCGTCGCGCGGTGCTGGACGCACTCCCGATCTTGCGCCTGGCGAGCCGGGTAGATGTCGTCGGGGTCACACACGAGGGCCGTGTTTCCGGCGTCGCCGACGTGGTCGCCTACCTTTCAATGCAGGGCATCCTCGCAACTTCCGCCGAGCACCCGTCCGAGGGAGGCGGCGACGCGGAAGCCCTGCTCGACCTGGCGTCCGAGGGCGCGACCGACCTGATCGTCATGGGGGCCTACGGTCATGGGCGCTTGCGGGAGGCCGTCCTCGGCGGCGTCACCCGGGATGTTTTGCGCCGTTGCCCCGTCTGCAGCTTCCTAAGCCACTGATGACCGAGCAAGCCCCGACGAGCGGTATGATCCCTCCCGCGAATGCCGATGAAGCCGGAAAGCCGCCGGTCGACGGTGCGGTCACCCAGCTGGCCAGACAGTTGATGGAAGCCGGATTGGAAGGGCTATCCGAACGCGAGCGGCGGGTGATCCTTCACATCGCCAAGCGGCGACACGTGTCCCAGGACATGAACCGTGTCCTCGTCGAGCGCCAGACGTTCGGCGAGCGCCTCGCGGACCACGTCGCCCAGTTGGGCGGCTCGTGGGACTTCATCCTGGTCTTCACGGGAATGCTGGTCGCGTGGGTCGTGGTGAACACCGTCGTCCTGGCCCGCGCCGGCGCCTTCGACCCCTATCCCTATATTTTCCTGAACCTGATCCTGTCGATGGTCGCCGCCCTTCAGGCACCGGTGATCCTCATGTCGCAGAACCGCCAGGCGGCGCGGGATCGGATGGCGGCCGGTCTCGACTACGAGATCAACCTGAAGGCGGAGGTCGAGATCATGGCCCTGCACGACAAGCTCGACCGCATCCGGATGGAGCGCCTCGAAGGCATGCTGGCCGAGCAGTCGACGCGGATCGAGGCCATCGCCAAGGCAGTCGGCGCCGGCGCCGCGAAGGCGACGCCTCCCTGACGTGTTCCCGATGTCCGCTTCCCATGGATTCAGGTCGGAAGCCTTCATCGCGGGGCGCTCATCGCTCCAGGGACTTCAGGTAGGCCAACACGTCCGTGATCTGGTCGGGTGCGAGCTCGAACTGGGGCATGGTCGGATGCCCCGTGGTGATGCCCTCCGCCAGGGCCTCGCCGAGGTCCTCGACCGGATACTTCGTATGGAGGTCCCGGAATGCGGGTGCGATGGCCAGCGGGCTCGCCCCGATCCGTCCCACGGCATGGCAGGTGGCGCAGTTCGCGCCGACGAAGGTCTTGCCACGTTGTACCTGGCCATCCGTGGCCGCCGCCGCGACCTGTAGGAGGCCGGTCATGAGCAGCGCCGATGCGGGAAGGCGAACGGACATGGGAAGGCTCCGGGTTCGGATGATGCCATGCAGCGCCTCGCACCGGACGCGTTCATGAAGCGAGGCCGGCGGGCCCCATCGACGTGGAAGGTCTAGGCGTCGGGTCGGCTCGGCGGTACGGCGACGACCGTGACGTCGTTCAGGATACGAGCCACATCAGGCAGACGACGGTTGCAGATCCGATGACGGCGAGCCCCAGCATCCGCAGGCTCTCCGCCAATGGATCGAGCGATGCCGCAGTCGGCGCCACTCGCGTGACGGCGGCATTAGTCAACGATGCGACGTACGTGTTCATGACCGAGAGACCTCTGACTTCCGATCGCGCCCTGTTACGGCCGACCACGACCCAGGGATGGCCGCGTTGTCGGGCCCGGTCTTTGATCGAGATCAACCTCGGTGTTCTCGGCGGACCCGCGCTCGCCGCCCAATTCCCTTGTTCGGTCATCAAAAATTCCGGTGACGCCTGATCCTTGCGCTGGATCAAGGAACGCTCCGGTTCCGCCACCTACGTTCGCCGGATGCTGGGACACGCTTCGACGTCGGCGCCGGACAGCCTTGCATTGGGCAGGGTCGCGAAGCCCTTCCCCGCATCGTCGACCTCGGCTCGCCCAAGGAGATCACCATGTCCCACGACACCAGCTTGCAGCACCGCGTCACGGCCGAACTCATCTGGGACCCGGCGGTGACTTCCTCGGAGATCGGGGTCACGGCCAAGGACGGGATCGTTTCCCTGTCCGGCCAGGTCGGGAACTACGACGAGAAGCTCGCCGCCGAGTCCGCGGCCCGCCGCGTGGGGGGCGTGAAGGCCATCGTCCAGGAGATCGAGGTGAAGGTTCCCTTCTCCTTCAAGCGGTCGGACGTGGACATCGCGACGACCGCCGTCGCGCGCCTCGCCTGGAACGTCGCCGTGCCGCCGGACTCCGTCTCCGTGAAGGTGTCCAAGGGCGTCATCACCCTGACCGGCGAGGTCGAGCGCCACTTCCAATCCGAGGCCGCCGAACGGGAGCTGCGACACCTCTCCGGCGTCGTGGCGGTCAACAACCTGATCACCGTCCTGCCCCAGGTCGACGTCTCGGACGTAAGCGCGAACATCAGCGAGGCGCTGGATCGGTCGTGGCTGTTCGATCCCTCGAACGTCACCGTCACCGCTGATGGTGGGACCGTCCATCTCGGCGGGACCGTGCGTACCATGCAGGAGCGCCGCGAGGCGGTGGGTGCGGCCTGGGCCTCCCCGGGCACCACCGCCGTCGAGAACCGCATCAGCGTCGCCTGAACGAAGCTCGCCCTGCCGGGCGATGCGCACCGGCAGGGTCCCTCGTCCACGACAGAGGAACCGAACATGTCCAAGACCCACCACGACCACGACCATTCCAGGCATGGCGGCGCATCCGATACCGACGGTCATCGCATCGAGGGCGCAGCCGACGAGATCTTTGCACGGGCCCAGGACGCCGTCCGCGATGTCGCCGACCGGGCCACGCACCTGGCGGACGACACCCTTGAATATGGACGCGCCGGTATCCGGAAAGCCGAGCGGTCGACGCGCGGCGGGCATTCGCACGAAGGCCGTCACCGCGGGACGTCTCCCTTCGCCACCGCCCTGGCGGTCGGTGCCATGGGCTACGCCATCGCCACCCTGATCCAGGGGAGCTTGCGGAAACGTCGTCCCACGTCGGCGGGTGCGGTGCCGGACAAGCCCCTGCCCGCGGCACCTGCCGAGTGACCGCCGCAGTCCGTCCCCATCGACCATGATCCTTATGGAAATAGCGCATGACCCCCGAGACGAGACCGACCAACGGCGAGATCCGCGACCGCGCCTTCCACTTGTGGGAGCGGCGCGACCGCCCGCATGGCCACGCGGACGAGTTCTGGCTCCAGGCCGAACGGGAACTCCGCGGCGAGATGACCGGGCGACCGGTGCTCCCCGACGGGGACTTCGTCAGGAGCGGGTCGGGGTCCGATTGCTGCTGCTGAGACACGTGCACAGCCCGGTAGTCAAAGGATAAACCCGGCATGATGACGACCATCACATACCATGGGTCCGTCACCGACGAGACGCACGGGCGGGACCGCCACGACGTCCGCCTCACCGGGTCGATGGCGCGATCCGTCGAGACATGGTTCATCCGGCACGCCGATGCCGTCCGCTCGCCGGAACAGGGCGTGCCGGGCGAAATCCGGCTGGATGTCTTCGACCCTCCCACGGGATGGCTCGGCCGGTCCGAGGTGAGGGACATCCTGCTGCGCGTGAGGCTGGAGCGCCCGTGCGCCGGAGGCATGGCCTACGTCGACCTGCGCGGCGGTCACGATCCGCGGGACGAGGTCGTCGACCTGCGACGCCTTTAGGCCTTCCCGGTCATGTCCGTCGCCTTCGGTGGAACGGACGTGACCCCATCCTACAGGAAGCGACATGCCGTCACGACCGGACGTCTACGACCGCACCACCATCACCCTGCACTGGCTCACAGCCGGGCTCGTCCTGAGCCTGTGGCTGGTCGGCACCTTTCTGGAGGACCTCGTGCCGAGGGGGGCGCTGCGTTCGGGAATCTGGTCGGCCCACTTCGTCCTGGGTTTCGTCTTCCTTGGCGTCATCGTCGCGTCGTTGATCTGGCGCAACACGATGGGCCGCAAGCTTCCCGTCGAGGCCCCCGGTCCCTGGCACGTCGTCGCCAAGGCGACCCACGCCGCGCTCTACCTGCTGCTCTTCGTGATCGCCGGGCTCGTGATCGCCAACGCCTTCGTGCGAGGCGTCACCCTCGTCGGACCGATTGCCCTGCCGCAGGTCGGTGACCCGGAATGGCGCCGGCCGCTGACGCATTGGCACGGGATCGCGGCGAACATCCTGATGGCGGTCGCCTTCTTCCATGCCTCCGCGGCCCTGTTCCATCACTACCTCTGGCACGATGCGATCCTCCCTCGGATGCTTCCCGGATGCACTTCCGCTCCGCCCATCGAGAGACCCTGACGTCGATGCGCCCCGCCCATAAGGAAAACCACCTCATCGACCGCATCGGCTGGCTGAGGGCCGCCGTACTCGGCGCAAACGACGGCCTCGTCTCCACGGCGAGCCTCATCGTGGGCGTCGCTGCGTCCTCCGCCGCCGCCGGGGAGATCCTGGTCGCCGGCACGGCCGGCCTCGTGGCCGGGGCGATGTCGATGGCGGCGGGCGAATACGTCTCGGTCAGCTCCCAGTCCGACACCGAGCAGGCCGACCTCGCACGTGAGAAGAGCGAACTCGAAAAGGATCCGGCCGCGGAGCGGGAGGAGCTCGCGGGGATCGACGTGGCGCGCGGGCTCAACCAGGACCTCGCGCTGAGGGTGGCGGACCAACTCATGGCCAAGGATACCCTCGGCGCCTGGCCTGCCCCCATTCGGTGGCCCAGGTTTGAAGTTAGTGCATCGTTGGTCGCGTGACGATGGCGGGGTGAGCGGATAACACTGAGCCGCTCGGTTCCCTTGTCCAGATGACGACCTCCGGTGCAGGCGGTTTGTAGCCCAACGATGAGTGTGGGCGGATGGTATTGTAGTCTTTCCGCCATTGTTCGATCACGACGCTGGCTTCCTTGAGCGTGTAGAATACCTCGCCGTTGAGTAGCTCGTCTCGCAGCTTCGCGTTGAAGCTCTCGCAATAGCCGTTCTTCTTTAATCGACGATGCGCGTGTCAACGGATTTTGGGATCCCCCGTGGATCTCATGCTTCTCTTCGAGGTCGACCCGAGGTCGCCTCAGGATGGGGTGCTGAAGGGCGGCGGGACCAATCTCCCTTACGCGGCCTCGGCATCTGAGGATGCCGGGCACAGGAACGGCTCCGTCCTCGCCTAACCCTCGTCCCCACGGGGACACCATTCCGCGTCGTGCGCGGATCTCGATCGCGGTCGGCTCAGTTCGTGGTGAGCCGGCCCTGCGGTTGGAACACGCTTCCATCACGCCACATCCGATGCAACACGACGGCAAGGCGTCGCGCGAGGGCGACGCGCGCTTTCTGCAGCCCACGGCGCTTGGCGACAGCCAGGGCCCAGTTGCGCAGGGCCGAGGGCTTCGTCGCGTGCACCAGCATGCTTGTGGCGGCTTCGTACAGCGCGTGGCGCATGAGCGCGTCGCCGGTCTTAGTGATCGTGCCCGAGCGATCCGTCTCGCCCGACTGGTAGCGACGCGGCGTCAGGCCAAAGTGGGCGCCGACGTCGCGGGAGTGAGCGAAGCGCTCGGCCTGATCGACGGTCGCCCGGAAGGCCAGTGCGGTGATCGGGCCGACACCGGGTACCGTCATCATCCGGCGGCAGACCTCTTCCTCGCGTACAGCCTGTAGAACCATGCGATGCAGGGCTTCGCGCTGGCTCAGCAGCATGGCTTGTACGAGCAGGACGGGCTCTACCACCCGCAGCAAGCTCGGTCGGTCGGCGAGCAATTCGCGTACGCGTCCCGCGAACCCAGCGCGCCCCACGTGTCCCATCTTCAAGCCGAAGCCGCGCAGTGTACCGCGGATCTCGGCTTCGACGTCAATCAACTTGTTGACGAGTAGACGGCGCTGCGTGAGCAATAGGCGCCACTCCTGCGCCTGTTGCGTCTTCACGTGCACGGCCTTGAACCAGCCCGTGCGCATCAACTGCGCGATGCCGCGCGCATCCCCGCGATCGGTTTTGACAGGCATGGCGCCGAGGGCCGCCTTGGTGTGACGCGTCTCGATACAGATCGCCGGTAACCCATGGGCGACGAGACCGGCGTGAAGCCACTGCGAGAGCGGCCCCGCCTCCAGGCCGACGCGCTCGATAGCGAGGGCGGCTTGCCCAAGGTACTCGGCAATGGCGTCGGGATCGGTATCGAGCTTGGTCTCACGCACGATCTGGCCGGTGGCATTGAGGACGCACAGGCTGGTCTGGTCGAGGGAAACGTCGAGGCCAACATAGTCGGGCATGGGAGTAGCCTTTCGAATCGCTGGATCGGTCCGAAGAGCTTGCGCGACTCGGGACCGATTACGCCATCTCCCATGGACTGCCCGGCTCGATGTAGGCAGTCTTCGAGCCGACCGCTGCGATCCAGTCCTGAACGGCTTTGGCGATGAACTCCGGCCCGTTGTCTGAGCGGATATGACCCGGCACTCCGCGCAGGCTGAACAGATCCGAGAGAACATCGATCACGTCGAGTGCCTTCAGCTTGCGAGATACACGGATTACCAGGCACTCCCGGGTGAACTCGTCGATCACATTCAGCATTCGGTACTTGCGCCCATTATGCGTGCGGTGCTCGACGAAGTCGTAGGACCAAACGTGGTCGGGGCGCTCCGGCCGCAATCGTAGGCAGGAGCCGTCGTTGAGCCAGAGGCGTGCCCGCTTCGGTTGCCGAGCGGGGACCTTGAGCCCCTCTCGCCGCCAGATCCGTTCGACCCGCTTCAGGTTCACCGTCCAGCCATCGCGACGGAGCATCGCCGTGATCCGACGGTAGCCGTAGCGCCCGTATTGGAGGGCCAACGCGATAATCGCAGCCGTCATGGCGGCCTCGTCCTCGACCAGGACCGCGCATTTGCGCTGGGTCGAACGATGCTGACCCAGGACACGGCAGGCGAAGCGTTCCGAGACGCCATGCTCGGCAACGACGTAATCGACGCAAGCCCGGCGGCGAGCCGGGCTCAGAAGTTTCCCGCAGCCGCCTCCTTCAGGTGGCCTGCCCCCATTCGGTGGCCCATATTCGAAGTTAGTGCATCGTCGGTCTCGTGACGATGGTAGGGCGAGCGGACGGCCCTGATCCGCTCGGTTCGGTTGGCCAGATGACGACCTCTGGCGCAGGCGGCTGGTAGCCGAGCGACGAGTGCGGCCGGATGCCGTTGTAGTGCTTCCGCCATTGCTCGATCACGACGCTGGCCTCCTTGAGGGTGTAGAACACCTCGCCGTTGAGGAGTTCATCCCGCAGCTTCGCGTTGAAGCTCTCGCAATAGCCGTTCTTCTTTAATCGACGATGCGCGTGTCAACGGATTTTGGGATCCCCCGTGGATCTCATGCTTCTCTTCGAGGTCGACCCGAGGTCGCCTCAGGATGGGGTGCTGAAGGGCGGCGGGACCAATCTCCCTTACGCGGCCTCGGCATCTGAGGATGCCGGGCACAGGAACGGCTCCGTCCTCGCCTAACCCTCGTCCCCACGGGGACACCATTCCGCGTCGTGCGCGGATCTCGATCGCGGTCGGCTCAGTTCGTGGTGAGCCGGCCCTGCGGTTGGAACACGCTTCCATCACGCCACATCCGATGCAACACGACGGCAAGGCGTCGCGCGAGGGCGACGCGCGCTTTCTGCAGCCCACGGCGCTTGGCGACAGCCAGGGCCCAGTTGCGCAGGGCCGAGGGCTTCGTCGCGTGCACCAGCATGCTTGTGGCGGCTTCGTACAGCGCGTGGCGCATGAGCGCGTCGCCGGTCTTAGTGATCGTGCCCGAGCGATCCGTCTCGCCCGACTGGTAGCGACGCGGCGTCAGGCCAAAGTGGGCGCCGACGTCGCGGGAGTGAGCGAAGCGCTCGGCCTGATCGACGGTCGCCCGGAAGGCCAGTGCGGTGATCGGGCCGACACCGGGTACCGTCATCATCCGGCGGCAGACCTCTTCCTCGCGTACAGCCTGTAGAACCATGCGATGCAGGGCTTCGCGCTGGCTCAGCAGCATGGCTTGTACGAGCAGGACGGGCTCTACCACCCGCAGCAAGCTCGGTCGGTCGGCGAGCAATTCGCGTACGCGTCCCGCGAACCCAGCGCGCCCCACGTGTCCCATCTTCAAGCCGAAGCCGCGCAGTGTACCGCGGATCTCGGCTTCGACGTCAATCAACTTGTTGACGAGTAGACGGCGCTGCGTGAGCAATAGGCGCCACTCCTGCGCCTGTTGCGTCTTCACGTGCACGGCCTTGAACCAGCCCGTGCGCATCAACTGCGCGATGCCGCGCGCATCCCCGCGATCGGTTTTGACAGGCATGGCGCCGAGGGCCGCCTTGGTGTGACGCGTCTCGATACAGATCGCCGGTAACCCATGGGCGACGAGACCGGCGTGAAGCCACTGCGAGAGCGGCCCCGCCTCCAGGCCGACGCGCTCGATAGCGAGGGCGGCTTGCCCAAGGTACTCGGCAATGGCGTCGGGATCGGTATCGAGCTTGGTCTCACGCACGATCTGGCCGGTGGCATTGAGGACGCACAGGCTGGTCTGGTCGAGGGAAACGTCGAGGCCAACATAGTCGGGCATGGGAGTAGCCTTTCGAATCGCTGGATCGGTCCGAAGAGCTTGCGCGACTCGGGACC
The DNA here is from genome assembly GCF_010692745.1 of Methylobacterium sp. BTF04. Taxonomy (GTDB): domain Bacteria; phylum Pseudomonadota; class Alphaproteobacteria; order Rhizobiales; family Beijerinckiaceae; genus Methylobacterium. Next base: position 568 of record NZ_JAAHTB010000054.1, on the reverse strand, counting down.
GATTACGCCATCTCCCACGGACTGCCCGGCTCGATGTAAGCGGTCGTCGATCCCACCGCCGCGATCCAGTCCTGAACGGCTTTGGCGATGAACTCCGGCCCGTTGTCCGAGCGGATGTGCCTTGGCACTCCGCGCAGACTGAACAGGTCCGAGAGTACGTCGATCACGTCCAGCGCCTTGAGCTTGCGAGATACGCGGATGGCCAGGCACTCGCGGGTGAACTCATCGATGACGTTCAGCATCCGGTACTTGCGCCCGTTGTGCGTGCGGTGCTCGACGAAGTCGTACGACCAGACGTGGTCGGGCCGCTCCGGCCGCAGTCGCAGGCACGAGCCGTCGTTGAGCCAGAGGCGTGCCCGTTTTGGCTGGCGAGCCAAGACCTTGAGCCCTTCGCGCCGCCAGATCCGTTCGACGCGCTTCACGTTCACCGTCCAGCCGTCACGCCGGAGCAAGGCCGTGACCCGACGGTAGCCGTAGCGTCCATACTGCAGAGCCAGGGCGACGATGGCGGCCGGAGCTATGCGGGATTTTGGGTGACGGAGGCGGTCAGGCGGCGCGGTGATCTGGG
>NZ_JAAHTB010000053.1 GCF_010692745.1 Methylobacterium sp. BTF04 | reverse complement strand
GCCTGCCAATCCTCACCCCAGTGTCAGCTTCGTTCTGACCACCTGAGCAATTACGAAAAATCGATTTGATTCAGGCCGCATCGCTCGTTACGTCTTGATCTGCGTAAATGATGCGTCCGCGCAGGGTTTGAATCGCCTTGAAACCTGTTCTTCGAGCGGCCTGTCTCCTCATCGGCACCAGTAGCGTCCCGCTGATGACGTGCACAAACCTTTCCTGGGCTGCGTCCGATATCAGTGTTGCCGCCATCGCGACGGGGAAACTCATCGTCGTGGGCACCACCGAGCGGCCCCACATGCCCGTCGTGCTGGAGGACCGCTTCAACACGGAGTCGGACGATGCCGGCAAGTTTCAGTTCGAAGAGGTCTACCACCCGGCGCGCTGTATCGTCGGCGTCGTGATCGACGGTAGAACCTTTGAGGCCGTCGTCGGCAATTGCGGACAGCAAGGACCACCGGGCGAGCCCGGAACCGCCAAGATGACCGGCACGGTGACGCCACAACCCACGCAGATCGGCCCGCGCGGACCAGTTGGACTGACAGGACCGCCTGGACCCGCGGGCCCGCCCGGCCCCCCCGGGCCGGTTCGGCAATCGGCGCTCCACAATCCACCGGTGGCGGCCGGCACGGCGGCCAAACTTCCCGTCGTCGCGGTGGAGAAAAAGCCTGTCCCGGCCACGGCGCAGGTTCAGGCCAAGCGACGCCTGCCACCGCCGCCCCGTCCAAAGCCTCCAAAGAAGCCGCAAGCGCCGCAGGACGATGGTTTCGATCCGGCAGCGGCGCCCTCGGCAGAATAGCGCGGCGCGCGGCGGCCGGAGGCACCTGCCGGGATCACGGCATCCCGGGACCGGAGCAATCTTTAATCCTTTGAACACGGGTCGTTAACGAAGCGGTAACCATACCGGGCATCAATGGTCTGGTAAGGAATCGCGAGAGCCCGTGACCAGCGAAAGCCCCCCCCGCCGATCCGTCCAGCTTCGAGGCCGCGCCTTCAAGTCGCTCGTGCTGGCCCCGGAGACCCCGCTTCCCGATTGGTTCGCCGATCTCGATGCGGCGCTGAAGCGTTCGCCGACCCTGTTCGACGGGCGCGCCCTGATCCTCGACGTTGCGGGCCTCGCCCCCAAGGTCGGCGACCTCGACGCCTTGCTCGCCGAACTCGGCCACCGCCATATCCGCATCCTCGGCATCGAGGGCACGGACCTGACCCTCGTCGGCCCGGGGCGCCCGCCCCTGCTGTCCGGCGGTCGGTTGGTGAACACGGTGGAGATTCCCGTGCAGCTAGAGCCCGAAGTGCCCCAGGCGCCTCCGGAACCGGCCACCACGTCGCTCACCATCGAGGGCTCGGTCCGTTCCGGCCAGTCGATCGTCCACCCCACCGGCGACGTCACCGTGATGGGCTCGGTCTCCTCCGGGGCCGAGATCCTCGCCGGCGGATCCATCCACGTCTACGGCGCGCTGCGTGGCCGAGCCATCGCAGGCGCCGCACGCAACCCGCGCGCCCGCATCTGCTGCCGCAAGTTCGAGCCCGAGCTTCTCGGCATCGACCGCCTCGTCCGCACGGCCGAGGACATGGGTACCCACCTGCGCGGCCAAGCCGTGCAGATCTGGCTCGATGGCGGCGCCATCAAATTCGCATCCTTGGATTGAGGAGTTAGCTCGTATGGCCAAAGTTCTGGTCGTGACATCAGGTAAGGGCGGCGTCGGCAAGACGACGACGACGGCAGCACTCGGTGCAGCGCTCGCGCAGGCGGGCCAAAGCGTGGCAGTGGTCGATTTCGACGTCGGCCTGCGCAATCTCGACCTCGTGATGGGCGCCGAGCGGCGCGTGGTCTACGACCTCATCAACGTGGTCAACGGCGACGCCAAGCTCAACCAGGCGCTCATCCGCGACAAGCGGCTCGAGAACCTCTCGCTGCTGCCCGCCTCGCAGACCCGCGACAAGGACGCGCTCACCGACGAGGGCATCGCCCGCGTCATGGACGAGCTGCGCGAAAAGTTCGACTGGGTGATCTGCGATTCTCCCGCCGGCATCGAGCGCGGCGCGACCCTGGCCATGCGCCACGCCGATCTCGCCGTCGTCGTCACCAACCCCGAGGTCTCCTCGGTGCGCGATTCCGATCGGATCATCGGGCTCCTCGACTCGAAGACGCTCAAGGCCGAGCGCGGCGAGACCATGGAGAAGCACCTCATCCTCACCCGCTACGATGCCGCCCGCGCCGACCGCGGCGACATGCTCAAGATCGACGACGTGCTCGAGATCCTCTCGATCCCGCTGCTCGCCATCATCCCCGAGAGCATGGAAGTGCTGCGCGCCTCCAATGTCGGCTGCCCGGTGACGCTCAACAACCCGCTCTCCGCCCCGGCCCGCGCCTATATCGATGCGGTCCGCCGGCTCAAGGGCGAGACGGTGCCGATGTCGGTGCCGTCCGACAAGAAATCCCTTCTCAACAAGCTGTTCACACGGAGGGCAGCATGAGCCTCCTCAACCTGTTCAATCGGCGCGGTTCGGCGCCGGTGGCGCGCGATCGCCTGCAACTCATCCTCGCTCATGAGCGCGGGGGTGCCGGCGGCTCCGACCTCGTGATGATCCTTCGCGAGGAAATCCTCGCGGTGATCGCCAAGCACGTCATCGTCGAGCAGGACAAGGTCCAGATCCGTCTGGAGCGTGGCAAGGACGTCTCGACCCTCGGCGTCGATATCGAACTGCCCGTCTCGCTCGCGCCCCGGCGCCAGGCGGCTTGAGCCGGCCTCCCGCGATCCGACGACCGCGCGGCGTGTGAACCACACTCCGCGCGGTTTTTTCGCGTTATCCCGTGGGCGGCCGGCCCCGGCGATCGGGGTCAGCCCGCGAGGAACAAGCCCGCCAGCGCCGCGCTCGTGAGGTTCGACAGGGTCCCGGCCAGGATCGCGCGCAGGCCGAACCGGGCGATCTCGGGGCGGCGTTCGGGCGCCAGACTCGACAGGCTCGCGAGTTGGATCGCCACCGAAGTGAGGTTGGCAAAGCCGCACAAGGCAAAGCACAGGATCGCCGCCGTGCGGGGATCGAGGGTGCCCGCCTTCAGCACCGGCGAGAGCTGGGCGTAGGCCAAGAATTCGTTGAACGCGATCTTCTGGCCGAGCGCCGCGCCGACGAAACCGGCCTCGCTCCAGGGGACGCCGAGAAGCCACGCCAGCGGCGCGAACGCGGCCCCGAGCACGCCCTCGAGACTCAGGGCGGGCAGTCCGAACCAGCCGCCGGCCCAGCCGGCAAAGCCGTTGACGAGGGCGATGAGCCCGGTGAAGGCGATCAGCATCGCGCCCACCGACACGGCCACCGCGAGCCCCTTCTGGGTGCCGTCGGCCGCCGCCTCGATGACGTTGACGGCCCGCGTCTCCGCGAAGGTGACGTCGGTGGTGGTGATCCGGGTCGGCTCCGTCGTCGGCACCAGGATCTTCGCGTAGAGGAGGCCGCCCGGAATCGCCATGACGCTGGCCGCCAGCAGGTACTCCATCGGCACCCCCAAGGCCGCGTAGCCCGCCAGGATGGTCCCGGCGGTGGAGGCCGCGCCGCTCGACATCACCGCGAACAACTCGGCCGAGGTCAGAGCCATCAGGAAGGGCCGCAGCGCGATGGCGATCTCGCTCTGCCCGATGGCGATGGTGATCACCGCCGAGAACGTTTCGATGCGCGAGGTGCCGATCACCCGCTGCAGCACCGATCCGATGGCGCGGGCGGCCGCCTGCATCACCCCGAAATGGTAGAGGACGGTGATGAGCGCCGAGACATAGAGGATCTGCGGCAGGATGCGCAGCGCCAGGATGAAGCCGCTGCCGCCGAAGAGTTCGAACATACGCGGCTCGACGAGGCCGCCGAACAGGAAGGCGGTGCCGCGGTCGCCGTAGCCGAGAACGGTCTGGACCAGGGTGGCGGCGGCCGCGAGGCCGGCCCGGCCCCAGGGCACGAACAGCACGAGGGCACCGAGCGCCACCTGGAGAAGCAACGCCGACACCACGACCCGCGGATTGATGGCCCGGCGGTTGGTGGAGAACAGGATGCCGATGGCGACGAGAAAGGCCAGGCTCGCGCCGGCATGAAGCAGCTTGTCGGTCATCCGGCCTCGCGTGTTTCGTGGGCGTCAGCAAGCCCGATGCCGTGCGACGGCGCGGCCCCCGCGGAACAGGTGACAGGACCTGCGTGTTGATGGGTCAAGCTGCGCCGTTGTCGTCGGCGCTCACCGTCATACAGGAGCCAGCCATGAGCCTCATCGGACGCCTCGTCAGCAAGATCCTCGGCAACGAAGACCGCCCCGTGGTGCGCGACGACCGCAACGACGGGTCGAGTTCGCCGCTCGGCCGTCTCGTCACCAAGATCCTGCGCAAATAGGACGTTTCGGATGTCGCCGCCCCTCGGGTCGGCGACATCGCGCCTGTCCGTCCCGGCGCTCATCTTGAAGCGCCGGAGCGAAGTGAAGGCCTCGATCGAACGAGCCCTTCAGATGGCGGAGTGAATCGTCACGCTCCCGCGCGAGGCCGCTGGGGCGGTCTCCGGCGCCGAGATGCGGGAACCGGATGTAACCTCGGCCCCCGCCCGGCTCATGCCGCCCGGCGCTTGGCCTTCTTCTCCCGGCCCTGACCCGGCGCGCGCTGTCCGGACTTGGTCCGGTCGAGGACGAACCGGGCGTAATCGTCCATATCGCCGGCGAACGGCTTGACCGTGTTGTCCGCAGCCAGCCACAGGCGGTCGGCGACGAGTTCCATCAGCGAGCGATCGTGGGTGATGAGGATCACCGCGCCGGCGTAATCGTTGAGCGCATCGAGCAGGGCGCGGCGGCTGTCGATGTCGAGGTGGTTGGTCGGCTCGTCGAGGATCAGCAGGTGCGGCGCCTGCATCGCCACCAAGTTCAAAAGCAGTCGCGCCCGCTCACCGCCCGAAAGGGCGTCCACCGTCGTCTCTTGCTTGTCGAAGTTCAGCCCGAAGCTCGCGAGCTTGGCGCGCCGGGCCGATTCGCTGTCGTCGGGCCGCTCGCGGCGGATGATGGCGAGGGGCGTGTCCTTCGGATCGAGCGCCTCGATCTGGTGCTGGTGGAACCAGCCGACCTGGACCCGCCCTTCGCGCACCATCCGGCCGTCCCGGACCTTGAGCGCGCCCGCCGCCATCTTGGCGAAAGTGGATTTTCCGGCGCCGTTGACGCCCAGAAGGCCGATGCGATCATCCACGTCGAGGGTGAGGTTGAGATCGCGCAGGATCGGCGCGTCGTCGCCATAACCGATGGTGGCATCGGTGAGGTGCATCAGCGGCGGGGCGAGCGGGCGCTTCGGCGACGGCAAATGAAACGGCGCCACATGCTCTTCGATGGTGGTGGCGATGGGCTCCATCTTGGCCAGACGCTTCATGCGCGACTGGGCCTGGGCCGCCTTCGAGGCGGACGCCTTGAACCGATCGACGAAGCTCTGGAGGTGGGCGCGCTCGGCCTCCTGCTTCACCTTGGTGGAGGCCTGGAGACGCGCCTTCTCCGCCCGGCGCTTCTCGAAATCGTCGTAGCCGCCGGTGTAGAGTTCGAGCTTCTCGCCCGAGACGTGCAGGATGGCGTCCACCGAGTTGTTCAACAATTCGCGGTCATGCGAGATGATGAGGGCGGAGTGCGGGTAGCGCTTGAGCCGCGCCTCCAGCCACAGGGCGCCTTCGAGATCGAGGTAGTTGGTCGGCTCGTCGAGCAGCAGCATGTCGGGCTCGGCGAAAAGCGCGGCGGCTAGCGCCACGCGCATACGCCAGCCGCCGGAGAACTCCGCCATCGGCCGCGTCAGGTCCGCCACCGAGAAGCCGAGGCCGGCCAGGATTTCGCCGGCCCGCGCCGGGGCCCGATCGGCGTCGATCTCGATGAGGCGCCCGTAGATCTCGCCCATGCGCTCGGGCTCGGCGGTCTCGAGTTCGAGGTTGAGCGCCTCGCGTTCGAGATCGGCGGCCAGGATCGTGTCGATGAGGCTCACCGGGGTCGCCGGATGCTCCTGGTCGACGCTCGCCACTCGGGCGGTCTTCGGCAGCAGGATCAGGCCGCTATCGGGCTGCAACTCTCCGAGGATGATCTTGAACAGGGTCGATTTGCCGACGCCGTTGCGCCCGACGAGACCGACCTTGGCGCCCGGCGGCACCGCGACGCTGGCCTTGTCGAAGAAGCGCCGGCCCCAGGCGTTGAAGGTGAGGTCTTCGATCTGGATCATTCTGGGGTCACGATTCGCCGAGCGGGCGCGGGCAGGAAGCGACCCACGAAGAAAGGGCTACCTACCGCACCGCAGCATCGAGCGCGAGGGGTGCGGGACGCAACCGCCCCCCTCGTCGGAGGCCGTCTCGCGGGTTTAAAGCGCTTCCCCGCTCAATCCAGGCCGACGACCTTGATGGCGTCGCCCTCGAGCCGGACCTGGGCCGGCAGGCCACGCTGGACCGGCCCGAGATCGTCGGCGGTGCGGTAGAGCCCGTCGATGGCGATCAGTTCGGGCTCGAACTTGCGGCAGGTGATACGCGCGTCGGGGTTGCCGGCCGCGCCTGCGATGGCCCGGCCGCGCAGAGCGCCGTAGACGTGGAGCGAGCCCCCGGCGATCACCTCGGCCCCCGAGGCCACCGAGCCCATCACGGTGATGTCGCCTTCGAGATGCAGCACCGTCTGGCCCGAGCGCACGGGTGCATCGAGGATCAGCGAGCGGGCGGAGGTCGAAGCCGCCGGGAGTACCGGCACCGTCGAGTCGGGCGCCTGTGCATCTGATCCTTGCGCATCGGGGATCGCGACCTCGTCCACCGGCCGTCCGCCAGCCGGCGGCGGCGGCAGCCCGTCGCCGAGCATTCCTGGCCCCGCACCCTCGATACCCATCACGGCGACATCGCGCGCCGCCAGTTCCGCCACCAGGGCGCGCAATCCCTCGCGATCGAGCCCGGCGCCCGACACATCGAGGATCACCGGCCGACCGACGAAGAAGGCGGGCGAGCGCCGCGACAGGGCGTCGAGTTCCTCCAGCCACTCGGCAACCGGTGGCACCGGCGCCAGAACCAGCGCCATGAAGGAACGGCCGCGAAAGCGGATCGGGGGACGAGCAGGGCTTGCGGTCACGTGGTTTCAGTCATTTGGATGGGAGCCCGACAGGCATCCCAAAGGTGCTGTGCCGGCATGTTACCCCGGCTTTCTCCGATACAGACCCGCTTGCCCGGCCCGTCAACACGATTCGACGCGATCGGCTTCAGGATCGGAATCGTGCTCCGTCGCCCGTGCCAGGACCACCGCCCGCTCCAGTCGCGCCCGAGTCGCCTCCCGCAGGCGGCCGATGCCGAGAGACCCGGCCATCCGCTCGGGCATATCGTCGGACACGCCGTCGGGATCGAGGGCGGCGGCGAGCCCGGCGAGTTCGGCCAGCGGAATGTCGGCGACGTCGCGCGCCTCACCCTCCGCGGGGCGGAACCGCACCGGACGCGACGGTTCGGCGTCCGGAGGCCAGAGCACCAGGCGCTCGTCCTCGACGCTTCGCACCACCGCACCGTCGATGAGCCCGAGCACCCGGTCGCGCAGACGTGCGGTGGTGCGGGCGAGGCCGTGCGCGCGCATCAGGCGCGCCACGAGAAGCTCGAAAAACACCGGCCCCTCGGCCACGATCACCGCGTCGACCATGGCGGCCAGCCTCGCGTCGTAGGCCGGGTCGTGGAAGCGCGCCGCCTCCGGTTCGAGTCCGGTCAGATCCGCCATGCGGTAGAGCGGCGGCGGGGCTGGCCGCTCGGCGTAGAGGCTTGGAGCCTCGGGTATCGGCACGGCGCGGTCCGCATCGAGGTCGGCGCGCAAGCCGGCGTCGAGGCGGGCGAGCGCACCGTCCGCGTCGATCCACCAATCGGTGCTCCAGACCCGGTGCAGGCGCCAGCCGAGGCCGGTGAGGATTCCGTGGCGCAGGCGGTCGCGGTCGCGCGCGGTGGCCGCCGAATGATAGGTCGCCCCGTCGCATTCGACGCCCGCGAGGTAGCGGCCCGGCGCATCCGGATGGACGATCCCGAGATCGATGCGGAAGGACGACACCCCGACCTGCGGCACCACCCGCCAGCCGCGCGCTTCGAGGGCCGCCATGACGGAGGCCTCAAAAGGCGATTCCACATCTCGCCCGGTGGGCGCCGAGGCCGCGTCCAGGGCTGGCGCCCCGCGCTCGGCGAACTCCAGGAAGTGCTTGAAATCACGGATGCCGCGGGCCGTGCCCCGCCCGAGGTCGATCTGCTCCGGCAGAAGGGAGGCGAAGACCAGCAGCGCGCGCCGGGCGCGGGTGATGGCGACGTTGAGCCGGCGGTGGCCACCCTCGCGGTTGAGCGAGCTGATCTGGCCGGTGATCCGCCCCGCCCCATCGGGGCCGACGGCCACCGAGAACAGGATCACGTCGCGCTCGTCGCCCTGCACGGTCTCGAGGTTCTTGACGAAGACCGGTTCGGGACTGGTGCGGGGGTCGAAGTGGCGGTCGAGGCCCGGATCGGCCCGGCGCTCGGCATCGAGCAGGTTTTCGATCAGACGCTGCTGCTCGCCGTTGAAGGTGACGATGCCGAGGGAGTCCGTCAGGCCGGGATCGCGCAGGCGCGCCACCACGTCCGCCACCACGGCGCGGGCCTCAGGGCGGTTCACCCGCGCGGCCCCGCGCTCATAGAGACCATCCGCCACCGTAATCAGCCGCACCGCCCGGTCCGCCGTGACCGGCGACGGGAACGTGATGAGACCGCCGCGATAATAGTGCCGGTTCGAGAACGCGATCAGGCTCTCGTGGCGGCTGCGATAATGCCACGACAGGCGCATCCGCGGCAGATCGGCGGCGAGGCACTCGTCGAGGATGCTCTCCTGGTCGGGCACATCCGCCGTGTCCGGCCCGTCCTCGCCGATCCGCTCGCCGACGCTGGTGGGCGGCAATTGCTCGGGGTCGCCGACGATCACGGTCTGGCGTCCGCGCGCGATGGCGCCGATGGCATCCCAGGGCGTGATCTGCGAGGCCTCGTCGAAAATCACCACATCGAACGGCGGGGCGTCGGCCGGCCAGTGCTGGGCGATGGAGAGCGGGCTCATCATCACGCACGGGGTGAGACGGGTCAGCGCGTTGGGCATGCGCGCAAACAGGGTGCGCAGGGGCAGGTGGCGGGCGCGCTTGGCGATCTCGCGGGCGAGCGTGCCCCATTCGGGGTCGGCCCCGAAGGCGTTCGCGTCCGGCACCGCACCGATGCGGGCGCGCACCGCCGCCCCCGCCAGTGCGCCGAGCCGGGTATCGGCGGCGCGGAACCGCGCGATCTCCGCCGCATGACCCGGGCCGCGAAAGCTGCGCAGGCGGGAATCGTGGGTCACCACGTGGTCGATCCACCAGCGCGCATAGGCGCCCTCGAACGCCGCCGGGATGTCGTCGGCCGGCACAGTGCCGGCCTCGCTGGCCTCGACCAGTGGCCCGAGCCCGATGGCGGCGGCATCGCGCGCGGCGCAGCGCCAGCCAGTCCAGGCCTGCGCTTTCGGCAGGGCAGCGGCCCAGCGCGCGGCGATGGCGAGAGTCGTGTCGGACCAGCCGGGACCGACGCCGAGGGGCTGGTCGAGTCTGTCCCGGCCGGCGAGGCGATTGAGCGCCTCGAGGGCACGCAGGGCGGGACGGCGCGTGTCCGCGAGCGTCTCACGCGCCAGCATCAGAGCGCCGCCCGGCTGCATCCGGCCATCGCCGGCGCCGATCAGGTCGCCGAGGCGTGACCGCAGGGCATCGGGGCCGCCGCCCTGCGGCGCGAGGTGGGCGAGGACCGGGGCGATCCGGTTCGCCCATGTCACCGCCGCAGTAAAGCCGTCGGCCGGAAGGCTCGGATCCGACCAGGGCGGTCCGAGTTCCGAAAAGGCCCGTTCTAGGGTGCCGGCGAGCATCGGCCCAGCCATGCGCAGGCGGCCGAGTTCGACCAGCGTCGCCAGATCGGTGCCGAGATCGGGGGGAAGCGGGCCGCGCGCATCCGCTTCCAGCATCCGGCGGATACGCTTGAGCCGGGACCCGCGCAGCAGGAGGTTCGCACCCTTGGCGGCGCGCCATTCGGAGAGGAGCCGGGCCGGATCGGCGTCGTGGACCGAATCGGCGTATTGGCCGGACAGGCGGGATTCGCGCTCTGCCCGCGCGACCTCATGCAGGCGGCGGGCTTCCAGTGCCTGCCGCAGCAGCGCGCCATCCGGCCCGGCAAAGCGCAAGCCGGCCCGCGCCTCGGGCCGGAACAGGGCGCCGCTCAAGGCGACGACGGCGCGGGCTCCGTCCCAGGTCTCGGCCATGCCCGTCAGGCCGAGCGCCTCGGCGAAGGCCGGCACCGCGTCTGCGAAGGGCGGGAGTGAACGGGACAACTCGGCGATCGCCCGCTCCATCTCGGCCCGCCACAGGGGCGACCACTCCACCGCGCCGATGCCGCGCAGCGGATGGTCTGCCACCGCGCCGACCGCCGGCAGCAGCGTCGCCAAGGTGGTCGCGTGAGCCCGCAGGGCCGCCAGTGTTTCGGGCGTATGGCTGGTGTGATCCGGCCAGGACAGGCTGAGCCGGGGTGCTGCGGAGGCGCCATCGGCGATGACCCGGCCGAGGGCCGCATGCGCGTTAACCCCGTTTTCACGTGAAGCATGGAGGGCGTCGACGACCCCGTTCAGGGCGTCGCGGTGCCGGGCGAGATCGGCCGAAGCGTCCTCCCACGGCACCGTTTCGGCACCGCGCGCCGACCACGCCTCACGCAATTGCCCGAGCACATGGGTCTTCTGCGCCTTGGCCGCATGCACCTCCAGGCAACAGGCACCGAGGCCGACGGCATCGAGGCGGCGGCGTACCACGTCGAGGGCGGCGGTCTTCTGCGACACGAACAGGACCGTGCGCCCGAGGGCGAGGCACTGGGTGATCATGTTGGCGATGGTCTGGCTCTTGCCGGTGCCGGGCGGCCCGAACAGCACGAAATCCTTGCCCGCCGCGGCCGCCAGGATCGCGGCGAGTTGGGAGGAATCCGCCGAGAGCGGCGTGAACACCGTCTGCGGCGGGTGCTCCGCATCGAGGCGCTCGGGCGCCGGAAATCCCTCCGCACCGCCATAGGACAGGGTCGGCGTCTCGAGAAGATGGCGCACTAGCCGGTTGCGCTTCAGCAGGTCGGTGCGCTCGGCCAGATCCTTCCACATCAGGACCTTGGTGAAGGCGAAGGTGGAGAGCGCCACCTCGGGCACCACCTCGAACCCCTTGAGGTCGCGCACGGCCCCGCGCACCATGCGCCAGACGGCTTCGACGTCGATGCCGTCACCGGGCAGGACGGCGTCGAAATCCGGCAGCGTCAGGGAGAAGTCCTGGCGCAGCATCTCGATCAGCGTCGGGTTAAGACCCGCCTCCGCCTCGTAGCGCACCAGCCGGAAGCCCGCGCGGACGCTGGTGCGGGTGAGCGCCACCGGCACCAGGAACAACGGCGCGCGCACCGGGGCCATGGCGCCGCCGCGGGTCCACACCAGGAAGCCGAAGGCGAGGTGGAGCACGTTGGCGCCGCCCTCTTCGAGGCCGGTGCGGGCGAGCCGGAACAGGTCGGTGAGCCGGGTCTCGAGGTCTTCGGCCTGCGATGTGGTGAGAATTTCACCGACCTCGACGATTTGAGTTGGGGTGGCGTGTTCGCCGGTCTCGGGCTGCGCCACAAGACGGATGTGGCCGCCCTCGGCAAGGCGCGCGGCGAGCGCATTCGGTTCGGGTACCTGCAGGGCGACGCTCGCCTTGCCCGGCTTGAAGTTGAGGAGGCGGTTGCGCAGCGTCAGATCGAGCAGGCGCCGCTTCCAGGTTTCCAGCCGGTCGCGCGGCGGCTCCGGGCGCGGGTCCGGCTGGGGCGGCCGGTCCTCGACGAAGTTCGGCGCGGCCTCGAAGGCCTGGCTCCGGGGCACGTTCGGGATCGGCGCGCTCTCCGAGCGCGGGGCGTCGCCGGCATCGAGCGGGCGGATGCCGGCAGCCCGTGCACGGCGCAGGTCCAGCACCATCTCGAAGGGCGCGACCGCATCCTCATCGATGTGGCGCGCACCGGCCGCCAGCGCCGCCCCGAAGCGTGCCGGTGGGGCCTGGGTCAGCAGCGTCGTCTCGATCAGGATCAGGTCGTCGAGGTCGCGGCGCTTGCGCAGGGCCTGGGCGTCGTCGCCGACGGCCTGCGGCAGGCAGGTGTCGCCGAGCCAGAGGCCGATACAAGCGTGCCCCTGCGTCAGGACGACGAGCGGGTTGAGCCCGGCCTGCTCGAAGCAGGCCGCCATCAGCAGCGTGAGGTCGAGGCAGGTGGCGACCCTCCGGTCGAGAATTTCGCCGGGGCTGCGCACCTTCTGGCCGACACGCTCGAAGCTCGCCGGAGGCAGCACGTAGGTGAGGCCGAGATCGGCGAGGGCGGCGTAGAGCGCCTGCGCCACCTCCCAGGTACGGGCCTTGGTGCCGCCGCGATATCCGTCGAGGGCGCTGGAGCGACCTGCGCGGAGGAGGTGGCCGGCGGTCGCGTGCAGCAGCGCATCCACCGCCGGATCGTTCGGGCGCACGAAGGCGGCCAGAAGCTCGGGCGCGGCCTCGGCCCCGCCCCAATGCGCGGGCGGCAGCAGCCGCAGGTCCACGGCCTCGCGGCCAATCTCGGCATCGCCGACCTGCGCCACCAAGGTCAGGCGACAGAGGCCGCTTTCGCGCAGGTTCGCCAACGCGGCCGCATCGACGGAGAGGCGCGGTGCCACGATGCGGTACAGGCCACCGGCCGCGATGCGGTCGATGGTGAGGGTCAGCGGCCGCAGGATCGCCGGGGCGGCGGTAAGCGTGAGCGCCACGTCGCACAGATCGTCCCCGCCGGTATTTTCCAGGGTGATCTCGCGGATGACCGGCACCGCGCTCTGCCAGACGGCCGTGCCGAGATGGCCGATGGTGGCGCAGGCGATCCGGCAGGCGGCCGCGGAGTCGGGAGCCTCAACCGTATCGGGCATCACCGTATCGGCCATGGTGCCGCGCTCTCCAGAGAAAGAGCGGTTTTAGACAGGGGGCAAGCGACGCCGCAAGGCCAGCTTGCTTCTGAAGGTCGCGTTGGCGTCATCCCCATATACGGCCTGCGACAGACGGGATTCAGCCGTCGATCGCAGGAGCCTGCAAGCAACCCTGGAACGGTTCCACAACATAGCGATTGCCCGCACAAGATGAGACTCGCTATAGCGGTGCGGAGATTTCGCGCGTGCCGTGCGGCGCGGCTTTGCCCTGGCGGCCAAGCCCGGGTTGCGCGCCTCCGGTCCGAAACACCCGCACGAGCGCAAGGTGCCCGCCGATGCCGGACGACTCTTCCAGGGGTGACTTTCCCAAGGGCGAGCTCGCCAAGCGTGATGCCCGCCCGAGATCCGGCGCCCGCTACCGGGCTGCGGTGGCCGGCCGCGTCGTCCTGGCGATCTTCGGCAGCTATGCGGTGGCGGCGCTCGCCACCGCGCTTCTGTCGCTGATCCTGCCGATGGTCCGCTCCGAGGCGGTGGCGACGGCGACGCTGCTCAGCTTCGCCATCCTGGCCGGTGCCGTGATCTGGGTCTTCGCCGCCCGCACCCTGGCGCAGGCCGCCCTCGGGCTCGGCCTGCCCATCGCGCTCCTGGCCGGTGGCCTCTGGCTGGCGCTCAGCGTCCTCACCCCGGGTGCCCCCGCATGAGAAACGGCTTTCGGCAATCGATGGCGTGGCTGCACACCTGGGCCGGTCTGGTGACGGGCTGGGTGATGTTCGCGGTCTTCGTCTCCGGCACGGCCACCTATTACCGCACCGACATCTCGCTGTGGATGCGCCCCGAACTCCATGCCGGCGCCGTCGATCCGGTCCAGGCCGCCGAGCGCGGCGTCGCGTATCTGAAGGAGCGTGCGCCCAAGGCGGTGTCGTGGTTCGTCTCGGTGCCGCAGGAGGACCGCCCGGTCATCGGCGTCTACTGGCTCGATACCCTGGAGAGCCCGATTAGCCAGGCCATGCTCGACGTGGAGACCGGCGCGCCGACCACCGCCCGCGCCACCCAGGGCGGCGACTTTCTCTATCGCTTTCACTACCAACTCCAGATGATGCCGCTCGTCGGCCGCTGGATCGTCGGCCTCTGCGCGATGGTGCTCCTCGTGGCGCTGATCAGCGGCATCGTCACCCACCGGCGGATTTTCGCGGACTTCTTCACCTTCCGGCGGGACAGGTCGGCCCAGCGCGGCTGGCTCGACGCCCACAACGTCACCGGCGTTCTGGCGCTGCCGTTCCACCTGATGATCACCTACACGGGCATCGTCACGCTGGGCTTCATGTTCATGCCGTGGGGCATCACCACCGCCTACAAGGGCGACGGGATGACCTTCTACGTGGAAGGCGCCCAGAGCCCGTCTTGGCGTCCGGCCGCCGGACGTGCCGGCGCGGCCCAGCCCCTGGCACCGCTCATCGCTCGCGCGCAGGCGGAGGTCTCCGAGCCGCTGGAAATGGTGATCGTCCACAATCCGGGGGATGCCAACGCCACGGTGGTGGTGGTGTTCGAGGAGCCCAAGGGCCTCGCCCATCACCATCCGCAGATCGCGTTCGATGCGGTGTCGGGCGCCGTGGTCGAGCGGCTCCCCGCGATGAAGCCCGCCGCTCACGTCTTCACCAGTTTCCTCGGGCTGCACGAGGCGCATTTCGCCGGACCGGCCCTGCGGGTGCTTTTCTTCCTGTGCGGGCTGATGGGCAGCGCCACCATCGCCACCGGCCTCGTGCTGTGGAGTGTCGCCCGCCAACCCAAGCGCGGCGCCGCGCCGGGCTTCGGCCTGCGCCTGGTGCAGGGCCTCAACATCGGCACCATCCTGGGCCTGCCCATCGGCATCGCCGCGTTCTTCCTCGCCAACCGCCTGCTGCCGGTGGCCCTCGACCACCGCGCCACCTGGGAAGGCGCCGTGTTCTTCGGCGCCTGGCTGCTCGCCGCACTCCTGCCGCTCGCCCGGCCGCACCCCCGCGCCTGGCGCGAGATGGGCCTGCTCGCCGCCTCCCTGTTCCTGGCCGTGCCGGTGGTGAGCGCGATCACCACCCATCGCGGCTTCGACTTCCTGTGGTTCGATGCGGCGATGGTCGGCCTCGCCGCGGTCCTGGGCTTCGGCGCCCACAAGGTCTCGGGCTACACCGGAGCGCGGCCGGCCGCCGCCGCGCAATCCCAGAACAAACTGGCCCGCGCATGACGCCCCTGCCATGACGCCGTCCTCCGTCGCCCTCAACCTCGCCCTGAGCTTTGCCGGCCTCGCCGCGCTCTGCCTCGCCATGGACCGGCACCACCGCGCGATTCTCTCGGGCGCACCGTCACGCCTGCGGGCGCAGGCGCTGCGCTGGACCGGATGGGCCGGCATCCTCGCCTCCTTCGCCGCCGCGGTGGTGACATCGGACTGGAATTTCGGACCGGTGCAGTGGCTCGGGTCGCTCACCGGGGCGGCCCTGCTCTTGGTCGGGCTGGTATCCTATCGCCCCGGCTGGATCCGCCCGGCGGCATTCCTCGCCCTGCCGCTGGCTGCCGCCGCCGCACTCCTCGCCTGACGCGGCGCCAGGCTCTATCGTCGAGTCGCCGCCCGACAGGAGAGCCGATGCCCCTCGATCCCGCCCTCGCCGACCGTCTCGTCGCCTCCGTCGCGGAGGGATTTCCGGATCAGGTCGCCCACACCCAGGCGCTGGTCCGGTTCGGTTCGACGCGGGGGAGCGAGCACGCGATCCAGGATTTCGTCTTCCGCGCGTTTCGCGACCGAGGCTACGCCATGGATCGGTTCGCCATGGAGCCGGAGGCCCTCACAGCCCATCCGGGTGGCGCGGCGGTGTTCGAGGCGCATTCGCGCGCGCCGATCGTGGTGGGCATCCACCGTCCGCGCGCCGAGACCGGGCGCTCGCTCATCCTCCAGGCGCATGTTGACGTGGTGCCCCCCGGCCCTTCCGATCTGTGGACGCATGCCCCCTTCGATCCGGTGATCGAAGGCGACTGGATGTACGGACGGGGTGCGGCCGACATGAAGGCGGGCCACGCCGCCAACCTGTTCGCACTGGATGCGCTGGCGCGCATCGGCCTGCAACCCGCCGCCACCGTCACCCTGCAATCGGTGGTCGAGGAGGAATCCACCGGCAACGGCGCCCTGATGACGCATCTGCGCGGCTACCGGGCCGATGCGGTGCTGATCCCCGAGCCCGAGGACGAGAAGCTGGTGCGGGCCAATGTCGGCGTGCTGTGGTTCACCGTGGAGGTGCGCGGGCGCCCGGTCCATGTCCGCGAGATGGGGGCAGGTGCCAACGCCATCGATGCCACCTACCGGGTGATCGGCGCGCTGCGCCAGCTCGAAGCGCGCTGGAACGCCGACAAGGCCGGGCGGCCATATTTCGAGGGCGAGCCCGACGCGATCAACCTCAATATCGGCCGGATCGAGGGCGGCGACTGGGCCTCCGCGGTGCCGGCCTGGTGCCGGATCGCGTGCCGCATCGCGCTCTATCCGGGCATCGACGCCAAGGCCGCCGCCCGCGCGGTCGAGGCGGCGATCGCCGATTTCGCCCGCGACGATCCCTTTCTGTCGAACATGCCTCCGCGCGTCAGCTTCGAGGGCTTCTTCGCCGAAGGCTACGTCCTGGCGCCGGGCTCGGCGGCGGAAGCCGTTCTCGCCGCATCGCACCGGCGGGCAACGGGAGCGGAGCTGCAGAGCTTCATGTCGCCGAGCTACCTCGATACCCGCGTCTATGCTTTGTACGACCGGGTGCCGGCCCTGTGCTACGGCCCGATCAGCGAGAACATCCACGGCTTCGACGAGCGGGTGAGCCTGGCCTCCGTCCAGCGCATCACCACCGCGATGGGGCTGTTCGTGGCCGAATGGTGCGGGGTGGAGAGCGTGTCGGCGGCGTGACGCGCCGGCCGTTTCCCCGCTTGGCGCGAATGGCCAGTGTCCTAACGCGCGTTCGGCAGGCGGATCCGGACGCTGCCGCTCTCCGCCGCTTGGGCGGGCGGTAACGACGGGGCAGGCGCGCCCCATTGCGTCGCCTCGATTCGCACCGTGCCCCAGCCCGTCGCCACCGCGATCGACAATGGCAGCAGGACCGCGCCATCCAAAGCCGGCGCGAGGCGAACCTGCATGTCGTCGTTGGCGGCCATCCGCCGGATGTTCGTCCCGTGCGCGCGGTGGCCCGAGATCGGCACCCAGCGTACGCGGCAATCGAGGGCCGGGCCGCGATAGGCCCCCTCCTCCACCGCGACGACGGTCCCGCGCGACAGGACGAGGTCCGCCCGGCTCGCCCCATCGAAGACCGGGATGCGCCGGTCGCACAAAGCCGGGGCGAGGGGTGCGGCCCCGAGTGGGACGGCCAGCATGCTCAAGGGATCGACGACGCCGATCCTGTCCTGGGGCGCGACCGGCACACGGTCGGGGCGCGGGGTCGGCGGCGGCTCCACCGTCGCGTCGCGCACGCGGCCCTTCTCGAGGCGTAGGGAAGCGACGATGGGCTTGCCGGCGTAGTGGCTCTCGAACGCGAAGGCGGCGGTCACCGCGCGATCACGCGACACGACACCCGAGACCGAGGCCTTGCCCGATCCGTCCACGAAGACACCCGCCACGCCGCGCAAGGCGGCGTTCAGGTCGATGGCATAGAGCTCGGCGCCCTGCGTCATCGCGAGATTCGCCTCGCCGACGGGAAGACCGAGGAACGTCAGCGTGTAGGTGGCGGTGAAGCGCGGTGGCCCAGGCTCTCCGGCAAATGCCGGCCATGCCGCGATCGCCGCGCACAGGAGGGCGGCGCGGTGGAAGACGGCCTGACGGTGGAGGGGATGATCGGAACCGGCGTCCATGCGGCATCGATCCTACCATGTCGGCGGTCGTCGTGTCCCGATCCGGCCGTGCCCCGCTCCGCCACCGATTCGCAGGCGCGGCGCACCGGCCAGGTTGGCGAGGAAGTCCGGCGGCGATACCGTCGCGCGTAGCGTGACACGAGGCGAACCTTGGACATCAAAGTCGGCGACTACGTCGCATCGGACGACAACGAAGCGACCATGACGGTGATCGCCGTCGAGGGCGACCGAGCCCTGTGCCGCTGGTTCGTCGATGGCGACGTTCAAGAGGCGTGGCTGCCGGCCGCCGATCTGGCGGTTCTCTGAAAACGGCGCGCGGCGCGGGATGGGAGAAAACTGGAGAATGCCTCGGTGATCCGGCGCTTATAGTCCGCCGGAAATTATGGCCTTTCCAATATATTATGATAACATGAAATATAATCGATGATTAATTATTCTATACTGAACACAATACGAAACTAAAAGAAGCGATCGAAATCTATGCATGAAATACGCATGGCTACAATAGTTGACGCCGACAGCATTGCTGAGGTGCATGTGAATTCATGGAAAGAATCGTATTTAGACTTACTTCCTAAACGTTCGATAGAAACCTTTTCCGTAAAAGATCGAGCGGAGATGTGGGTGAAAATTTTAGAACAGTCGAATATCAGTTTTAGCAGGGTATACATTGCTGAACTGGACAAGAAAGTGATTGGGTTTGCACATGCATCCAAACAGGTAATTGCTCAGGTCCTTGGGCGTGGTGGTTGGACGTGGGCTGCGGGACGGAGG
>NZ_JAAHTB010000052.1 GCF_010692745.1 Methylobacterium sp. BTF04 | reverse complement strand
TACGCTACGCTCGCCGCCTCAGATCCACTGCCCTCATGAATAAGACGGGCTAGGCTCGACCGATGCAGAGGCGTTAGATCCTGAGCAACAAGCGACATCCAACTTGCAGACATGGATCGCTGAACGGTGGGATTCCAGCATCTTCCCGCTCTCACGAGAGGAAGGTGCTCGTATTCCGCTGAAGGAAGCGAACGGCTGGTACGACGACGTCGCGGTCTACATCTCAACAAATCGGATCGTAGAAGCCGCGGGCGGTGCCTTGAAGGAAGCGGAGATCGCGAGGGCCCTCAAACGCCAAAAACTCATCGCCAAGACGAAGAGCGCCAAGCATCTCTACGTAACCTGGATCCCAATGTACGGCGCCGTCAAGGCCTACGCCCTCTCACGGAAAGCCTTTGGGCGGACGACGCTTACCGAACCAGCCTTATCGGTCCAAGCCCAAGCCGGGGACCCGGCATGATGGACCTTTCCGCCTTCGCAATGGAAGTCGTGGCCGATCTGGCAATGCCGAAGACGGTCGATCTTTCCACCCTTCCCAATTACCAGCAGGCCGGTGGAAATGGTCAACCCATTGTCAAAAATGACGTTTCCCAAATATCTCACCCTTCCCACCAGCCGAACAGCGGGTCCAGTGCGAAGCTGGATTTCAGGGCCCAGGCAGGCGCGAGCGCGGGCGAGTGGGCGCGCGCGACGACACTCCTTTTAGACGGTGGGAAGGGTGGGAACTGTGAGAAAATCGATAAAAACCCAACAATATCAACGGCCGACACTTCCCACTTTCTTTCTTTTGATTGGGAAAATGAGAAAGAGGTGGGAAATCTGCTCTGCTCTGATGGCCTGCTCGACGAGCCCGCGCCCCCAGACTCAAACGACCTCGACGAGCGCGCTGCCTTTTTAAAATACGAGTGCGGCCTGACGCGGGATCAGGCGGAGGCTCAGGTTCGGTCTGAGTTCGGGATCGATGCTTTCGGGGCTCAGACGGATCTTCCTGACGTAGGCGCTCTACCGGAGCTGGACGGTGTCGCTCTCTGGCTCGCTGGGCTTGCGCAGATCGGTCCGAACGAGCCCCCGTGCCCCGGCTACCGAGCCCAGGAGTGGCCGGTCGTCTATGCCCGGTCCGTGGCCTTCCTCGAAGAGTTCGGGGCCCAGGCCGAGGCGCTTGGATGGACCGCACCGCGCCTCTTCGGGGCCCACCCCGAAGCGGGGATCGTCCGAGTTGATTACTGTGGCGCGCTGATCCTGCCGGTGGGCGGACAGGTTCGGTCGATCACGAGCACCGAGATCTGCCTTGGTCACCTGACCCATCGCACCAAGTCGAGGCAGCCCGAGGGCGTCCCAATCTGGAAGTTGCAGCGATGAACCGACCGACGGGCGCTGCCGACTAACACACCGAACGAGCCAGGAGCCAACGATGAGCACCACCCGGATTACCCCCACCGACCCTGTTTACGAAGAGGAGCCCGACGTTGAGGCCATGCTTTCGATGATGGCTGTCCTGCCGTCGCGCCAGGATCACATCCCTCCTGTGAAAGGCTCTGTCCAAAACTTGATTTACGACAGTGGGCCCGAGGTCGTTGTTAGTTGCACAGCCACCGAAGAAGAGCCGGATATTGATGCTATGCTTGCGGCGATGGGTTTTTTGCCCTCGACCTAATATCTATTCTTTCCCACCGAGAGCTTGTCCAAAGCCTATTAGACGACGGGGGGCCCGACGCCGTTACGAGTTGTCCGGCCCCAAGGAAGAGTCGGACTTTGACCTTGGCACAGCGCGACGCGATCTTCCCGCCCGGCCGGGGGCGCTCTACCCGGACGTGGTGCCGACCTCGGTCGTCGCGAACGCGACCTTCCTGGGCGCCAATCCAAAGGTCATCGTAGAGACGGTGGCGACACCGATCGAGAAGCAGATCAACGGCTTCGATGGCATACTCTACATGTCAAGCCAGGCAACGACCGACAGCGTCATGACGCTCACCGTCACGATCCGGCTCGGCACCCTTCCGTCCGCTCTACGACCGGGTTGGGTGGAGAGCAGCCTGGCCGCTTCCGGTTGGTGTGAGGCGATTGCTGCCGTCTAACGCGGCTGACAGTGAACCCCGCTCAGCAGAGGGACTGTTACCGCCATCGTGGATCCTTGCAGTTATTGCTATCGGAAAACGCGGGCGGTACGCGTTCTTCGCCCCAGATGAGATTTCCAGCGCGCTTGGGTTTGTTACGAAATTGCTGGTTTCTCTCGCCAAAATAGCGATCGATCGCAGCGCGAGCGGCTTCTTCCGAGAGATAGTTGCTGTTGTGGATCACTGCTCTTGCCATACCGCTGAAGATGGACTCAATCACATTTAGAAATTGAGCGCCTGAAGGAAGCGGAGCAGTCTCGACGCGCGGCCGTCCTAACGATTCGGCGGTTGCATTGTGCTCCTCGATTCGCTTCATCAGCTTCTTCGAAATATGCCATGACGCCGCGTCCCACGAAAGGTAGATAGCTCGACAGTTTACGTACTTTTCCAATAGAAGATCCATCCTCCGAATCATCTCGTCTGTATTTTTTCGCTCACTATAAAAGTGTGTAACCTGATTGCCGCTGAGTTCTAACGCCGCCGTCAAAATTAAGCATCCTTTGGATTTCTGCCACTGTGGCATTATGCGACGCAACCCCGGCGGATCGAGTCTCAATCCTTGCTTCATCTTCACCGCAAACGGACCGAACTCGTCGATTGAGAAAAAGGCTTCGTCAGGTTGCAATGAGGACAGGATCGCCTGAACGGTTGCCAGCTTTTCGCTATAAGCAGGGTCCTGCGACGTTAGCTGAATGCGTGCTTTCCTCCATCGATATCCTGCTTCCTTTGTGATCCGGCGGATAACCTCGTTACACGCAGGTTGTCCGGTCTCACCAAGAACCCGTGAAAGATCGGACATGATCCACGCCGTCCGGTTTATGCCATACTGCGAGGGAGGTTCATGAAATATCCGAAACACTGCCTGTTTTATTTGCTCGTTATCGTATTTTCTCGTAGATCTCGTCTTCGGTGCAAATAGCCTTTCAACACCACCGGTACTATAAATCCTCAGATATTGAAGGTATGTTCCCTTGCAGATGCCTAAAAAGGAGCGTGTTGTTGCTCCTTTGATACCCTGCCGCCTAGCAAGGATGGTCATGGCCCGATTTCTCTCAGACAATCGACAGTTATAAAGACGATCCACGAGAATCTGCGTGTCCGGGAAGGTATCAATTCGCGAACGACAGTCATTGCAAACTCTGTCATTTTGCAAAATCCTACGCATCCATTCAAGATCTGCCTCTGCTTGCAACTTACGCAGGTCGGGTTTGCGTGGCGGCAAAAGCTTAGATGCGGCCCGATACAAGCTGAGTGTCTTCTTTTCGCTCACAATAGTTGGATGAGAGGCCGATAATGTCCGGAGCAGTTTAGCCCCGCTTTGTTGATTAAGTGAAGCAACGAGACCGTGCACAAGTCGCCAGATGTCCTCTCTCTCCGCATTTAATGATCTTACGTACTCTTTAACGGCTGTATAGACTCCTCGAAAGTCATGATCACATCGTAATCGGTGGAATATTTGTGCAGCCGACGGTTGAGCCGGGTCGGAGCAGATATCCCGATTGCCCAGCATGAGCTTTATAGCTTCTTTGTGATGATCAAGTTTTGATTTCCGGGGGGTATTTCTTGTATAGGGCTGCGGATAGGGAAAATTGGCCATTTTCCGGATCGTGCCGCGACTAATTCCAACGGCCCGCGACAGACTACGAATCGTGGCTCCCGAGCTAAGCTTTTTTCGGATGACCGCCCATTGATGCGGGTCAGTATACATGACCATTCTCGCTATGCGGTTGCCGCCCTAGATCCTGGCGCAGAAGTACCACTTAGTATGTTCTCGGGAAAACACCAGCCGCAGACGTTAAAAGCAAGCTTCCGTCACGCTGTGTCTAATTGCAAGCCGAGGCGATTTCCGAAAACTGCATCATGCGAGCGACGGTGCAGTCGATGTCCGCTTTTAAAACTCGCATAGATCGCTCGTAATGGCGAGGTTGGGTCGAAACCAGCCCTGTGCCACGAGTATTAATTTCCAGATTTCCACCGCTGGGTCGGCGGGCGTGACCGATCTTGACCACCGTCGATCCTTAAGCTGCCCTAACGACTGGAAGCTCGTCGACCCTGGTCGTGTAGCGCGGTGACCGCATCTCGAACTTGGTCGACCATTCGCGCTTGGGGGCGAACCCGGCCGCCCCCGGCACGACGGCGCCTCGTCCGAAGCGGCGATTGCAGGCATCGAGCGCCTCCATCAGGGCGGCCCCCATCTCGCGGTCCAGTTGGCCGAGACCGGGCATCGCCCGCTGGGAGGCCGCCAGCGGCATCAGGTCGGTGGTGACCACGCCGGCCTTGGAATAGCGGTACCCGTCCCGCCAGGTCTTCCGGACGCCGTGCGTGGCGGCCTTGACCAGGGCGCGGGCGTCGTTGCTCGCCTCGGGCAGGGTGACGACCGTCGAGACCGAACGCTGGGGCCTGCCGCGGTCGTGTTCGGAGGTGTGGTAGAAGACGTTGACGTGATCGGTTGCCAGCCCCTCCCGACGTAGCTTCTCGCCGAGCCGGGCCGCGTGGGTCGCGACGGCCTGCTCCATGGTGGCGCGATCCTCGACGCGCTCCGAGAACGACCGGGTCACGGCGCATCCCTTCCGCGTTGCGGCCAGCGTCTCAAGGTCGAGGCAGGCCATGCCGCGGAGTTCGTGGACGAGGCGCTCACCGACCACGGTCATAGTCTTGCGGGCGATCCTCGGATCGAGGTCTCGGACGTCGGCGGCGCTGTCGCACCCGAGCGCCTCCAGGCGCCGGGCGTTGGCCGGACCCACGCCCCAGATATCGGGGACCGGGACCCGGATGATCCAGTGATCGTACTGCTCGGCGTCGGTCAGGTCGCAGACGCCACCGAGCCCGGGATTCTTCTTGGCGATGTGGTTGGCGAGCTTGGCTAAGGTCTTCGTCGACCCGATGCCGACGCAGGTCGGGATGCCGGTCCAGGCCCGCACCGTCTCGCGCATGTCGCGGGCCAGGCTCTCGCGATCCCGCTCGCGCACGTCGGAGACGTCGAGGAAGCTCTCATCGATCGAGTAGATCTCGATGCGGGGCGAGAACCCCCGGTACACCGCGTTCACCCGGGCCGACATGTCGCCGTAGAGGGCATAGTTCGAGGAGTAGACCCGGACGCCCCGGGCCCTGCACATGTCGCGGATCTTGAACCAGGGCTCGCCCATGCGGATGCCGAGCGCCTTGGCCTCCGTCGTCCGGGCTATGGCGCACCCATCGTTGTTGGACAGCACGATCACGGGCAGCCGCGCCAGCCGGGCATCGAAGACCCGCTCGCATGAGCAGTAGAACGAGTTGCCGTCGGAAAGGGCGTAGGCCCGGGCGCTCATTCGCAGCGGCGCCGGGCGCACACGGAACCGGAGACGACGCCCCAGACCTCCACGAGGGCATCGGGTGCGAGGCGGAACTCCGGGAAGCGCGGGTTCGCGAAGTGGAGGGTGACCCGGGGGCCTTGTCGCTTCCAGACTTTGAAGGAACGCTCGCCGTCGATGTCGACCACGACGACGTCGCCGGTACGCGGGGTCAGCGACCGATCCACCACCGCGAGGTCTCCATCGTGAAGGTGGGCGAGCAGCATGCTGTCGCCGGCGACACGTACCAGGAAGGTAGCCGGGCGGTTGACGACGAGTAGGCGCTGGAGGTCGATTTCCTCCTCGACGAAGTCGTCGGCCGGGCTGGGGAACCCGGCGCGGACGGCCCTGGCGAGGATCGGGACCGGCATCGGGAAACCGATGACGATGTCGATGACCTGCATGATGCTGCTCCATGAAAATTGGAACAAAAGCAGAACATATTTGACGGGTTCCGTACAGCGGCCGAGCTTCGGACCCATGGTCTTTTCGGGTCGCTGTGGACGGCTGTGGATAAGTACCGAACGCCATCTCCGCGCCACTCAGGTGCGCGGTGGCACGGCGGTCGGCCCACGGGTTTCGCAGGAGATGAACGCCCCTTCGCGGAGCAGGCGGCGAGGCCATGCGGTCGAGAACGACGGGTTTGGATGATCCCGATCCCGGGGCGGATTGGAAGGGTAGGTGACGAGGCGGCCCCTAATGGTCGTGCCCGAGGCATTCGCCATGGTCGGACAGGACCTCGATGACACGGCACTCGCCGACGCGGCCATGGCCGCATTCATCGACCATGCGCGAAAGCTCGGACCTAAGGGCGGTGAGGCGCTCGATACGGCCGTCCACCTCGGCGAGGTGACGCCGGGCGATGACGTCGACCTCGGCGCAGGGAAGGTCCGGCCGGGCGTTGAGCGCGAGCAACTCGCGGATGGCATCGACCTCGAAGCCGAGCTGCCTCGCATGGCGGATGAAGGCCAGCCGCGCCACGTGAGCCGTTCCGTAGCTCCGACGCCCCCCGGCGGTGCGTGGCGGGGCCGGCATTAGGCCGACATCCTCGTAGTAGCGCACCGTCGTCGCGAGGACGCCCGTGCGTTTCGATAGCTCGCCGATGGTGATTTCCATTTAGCGCTTGCTCCTCCAGCCACTGGAGGAGTTAAGCCGTCGTCGACCCAGAAGGAAGACCGTCGATGGCCAGACCAGACGTCGCGATCCCCGGCCCACCGGACGGCGCCACCCGACCCTCGATCCCGCCACTCCGGCTCGTCGTGTCGGGAATGGATTGCGGCTCGTGCGCGGCGAAGATCGAGAACGCCGTCCGCCGACTGGACGGGATCGAGGACGTCGCCGTCTCGGTCCCCGCCGGCACTGTGACGATCCGGCACCGCGCCGGCGTCCCGCGGTCGACGCTGGCCGCCACCGTGACCTCACTCGGCTTCGGCGTCGCCGACCCTGTGGTCGATGCCGCTCAAGGGACGGGTGAACAGCCGAACGCACCCGCATCCAAGGGGGACGATCCGGCGTGGTGGCGCGGCCCGCGGGGACGCCTCACCCTCGCGTGCGGCGGCTCGCTCGCGGCGGCGTACCTTGCCGGCCAGGCCTATCCCGCCATGGCCCCCTACGCCTTCCTGGCGGCCATGGCGGTCGGCCTCATGCCGATCGCCTGGCGGGCCCTCGTGGCCGCCCGCCTCGGGACGCCGTTCTCCATCGAGATGCTCATGACCATCGCGGCCGTTGGCGCGGTCTTCATCGGCGCCGTCGAGGAGGCGGCGAGCGTGGTGTTCCTGTTCCTCGTCGGCGAACTGCTCGAAGGCGTCGCGGCGAGCCGCGCACGTGCCTCGATCCGCGGCCTGACCGACCTCGTTCCGCGAACCGCCCTCGTCGAGCGGGACGGACGCGTCGAGGAGGTTCCGGCGGAGACCCTCGTGGTCGGATCGACGGTGATGGTGCGCCCGGGCGACCGCATCCCGGCGGACGGAACGGTGTCGGAGGGGACTGGCGAGGTCGACGAGGCGCCCGTGACCGGCGAGAGCGTGCCGAAGCGGAAGTCCGAGGACGATCCGGTGTTCGCCGGGACCATCAACGGCGGGTCCGTCCTGCGGGTGCGGGTCACGGCGGCGGCGCGGGACAACACCATCGCCCGGGTCGTCCGCCTCGTCGAGGAAACCCAGGACGCCAAGGCCCCGACCGAACGGTTCATCGACCGCTTCTCCCGGTATTACACGCCGGCCGTCGTCGCGGTCGCGGTGCTCGTGGCGACGGTGCCGCCGCTCCTCCTCGGCGGACCGTGGCACGAATGGATCTACAAGGGCCTGGCGACCCTCCTCATCGGCTGCCCCTGCGCCCTGGTCATCTCCACTCCGGCGGCCATCGCCGCAGGCCTGTCGGCGGGTGCCCGCCGCGGGCTCCTGATCAAGGGCGGCGCCGTCCTGGAAACCCTCGGCACGGTCACGATGGTCGCCTTCGACAAGACCGGGACCCTGACCCTGGGAAAGCCCCGGGTCACGGACGTGGTCCCCTTCGGGCGACCGGAACGCGAGGTCCTCTCCCTCGCGGCCGCCCTGGAAAGCGGCTCGAACCATCCGCTCGCCCGCGCGATCCTGGCCAAGGCCGCGGAAGTCGCTGCCCCGATCCCGCCGGCCGCCCAAGCCGAGGCACTCGCCGGAAAGGGAATTTTCGCGGTGGTCGGCGGGGTCGAGATCTTCCTATGTTCGGCGCAGGCGGCCGCCGAACGCATCGCGTTCACCCCTGAGCAGGCCTCGCGCGTCACGGCCCTGACCGACGAGGGCAAGACGGTGTCCGTCCTCATCGCCGGCACCGCCGTGGCGGGGCTCGTGGCGATGCGGGACGAGCCGAGGCCCGATGCCGTGGACGGCATCGCCGCTCTCCGCTCGCTCGGCGTCGAGGTGGTCATGCTGACGGGGGACAACAGCCGGACCGCCGGTGCCATCGCGAAAACGCTCGGCATGACGCCCCGGGCCGAACTCCTTCCCGAGGACAAGCTGGGCATCGTCCGCGAGATGCAGGCGGGCGGCAAGGTCGTGGCGAAGGTCGGGGACGGCATCAACGATGCGCCCGCCCTGGCCGCGGCCGACGTCGGGATCGCCATGGGCGGTGCCGCGGACGTCGCGCTTGAGACGGCGGACGCCGCCATCCTCCACGGACGGGTCGCCGATGTTTCCAGGATGATCCTCCTGTCGCGGCGGACGATGGCGAACATCCGGGCCAACGTCGTAGTCGCGCTGGGCCTGAAGGCGGTGCTCCTGTGCACGACCGTCCTCGGCATCACCGGGCTCTGGCCCGCCATCCTCGCCGACACCGGCGCGACCGTGCTCGTCACGGCCAACGCGCTGCGGCTTTTCCGGACCAGGATCTGAACCACGATGGCGAAGGATCACCACGACCACGACCACGACCACGACCACGACCACGACCACGACCACGACGCCACCGGGCACGGGGACCATGGCGGGCATGCGCACGGACCGGGACACGCGCACGCCCCGGCGAGCTTCGGCAAGGCGTTCGCTATCGGCATCGCGCTGAACGTCGGCTTCGTCGCCATCGAGGCGACTTACGGGGTGCTGGCGAACTCGATGGCCCTGCTGGCCGATGCCGGCCATAACCTCTCGGACGTGCTCGGCCTCGTCGTGGCTTGGATCGCCATGGTCCTGGCCAAGCGTGCCCCGAGCGCGCGCTACACCTACGGACTGAAGGGCACGTCGATCCTGGCAGCCCTTTTCAACGCCGTGTTCCTGCTGGTCGCGGTCGGCGGCATCGCCTGGGAGGCGATCCAGCGTTTCGGCGAGCCCGTACCGGTCGCCGGCAAGACCGTGATGGTCGTCGCCGCGATCGGCATCCTCGTGAACGGCATCACCGCCTGGCTCTTCGCCTCCGGCGCCAAGGGCGACATCAACATCCGCGGGGCGTTCCTGCACATGGCCGCCGACGCCGCCGTCTCGGCGGGCGTGGTCATCGCCGGCCTGGTGATCCTCTACACCGGCTGGACGTGGCTCGATCCCGTGGTCAGCCTCGCCATCGTCGCCGTCATCGTCTGGAGCACGTGGGGACTCCTTCGCGACAGCCTCACGCTGTCCCTCGCCGCCGTCCCGCCCGGCATCGACCCGAACGCCGTCCGCGGCCACCTCGAAGGGCTTCCGGGCGTCACGTCCCTCCACGACCTGCACGTCTGGGCGATGAGCACCACCGAGACCTGCCTCACCGCGCACCTCCTGATGCCCGGCGGCCGTCCCGACGACGCCTTCCTGATGGGGGCGGCGGCAGGGATCAAGGAGCGGTTCGGCATCGGCCACACCACCCTGCAGGTCGAGACGAGCGCGGACACGCCTTGCGCCCTCGCTCCCGACCACGTGGTCTGAGCCATCGGAAACATGCCCGAACGGAAGGGGATACCTCCAACCCGTTCGACCGGAGGAGCCCTGTATCCGCGTCGCGAGACATCGGTTCGGTGCTTCCGGCCACCGATGGATGAACGGCGGTTTCAGGCTTCGTTCAACCGTCGAAGCCGATCCTGACGGCATCATCCCTTGAGGAACGAGCCATGCGTGTCCGCATCCCGGCCTTGGTCGCCGCCAGCTTGATCCTCGCCCCGGCCGCGGCGTCCGCCCAATACTACGGCGGCGACTTCGACCGGCGCGGCGACGTCCACGTCGACCGCTACCACCACGGCGACCACGACGACGTCGTCATCCACCGTCCGCATCGGGATTACGGCGACCGGTCCTCGTCGGATTGGAAAGCGGTCGTTTCAAAGGCCGCCGACGAAGCCGGCTTTCGGCTTCGATGGAACGGTGACGAGGTTGTCTCCCTGGAAACCAAGGCGTGATCGTACTGTTCTAAACAGCCGGCATGCGACTCTGCCACGATGTCGCGACCTTGCGCAGGGTTCGGGATAGCTGCTCGACCGAATAGGGTTTATGCAGGAGTTCGAAGCCGTAAGTACCATTCTTTGCCAGCACGTGGCTGTAACCGCTCGCCAGTAGCACCGGCAGCTCATGATAGCGGCGGCGGATCTCGTGTGCGAGGTCGATACCGTTCATGCCCGGCATCACCACGTCCGTGAACACGACGTCGAACCGCGAGGCGTCCGTGGCCAGTTCCGCGAGCGCCTCATCGGCGTTCTTGGCCCAGACGGTAGCGTAGCCGAGCTCCGCCAACGTTTGGGTGGCGAAGGTCCCGACATCGATGTTGTCCTCGACGACGAGGATTTGCATGCCATGGCCGTCCGACAACGGTTCGACGTCCTCCGGGCCCCGTGCGGTGGTACCGTCATCCGCGGCCTGGGGAAGGTAGAGCGTGAACGTCGTGCCGACGCCAGGCGTGCTCTCGACGCCGATCTCACCGCCGGACTGCTTGGCGAAGCCGAACACCTGCGACAGGCCTAGGCCGGTGCCCTGGCCGACGTCCTTCGTCGTGAAGAACGGCTCGAAGATTCGTTCGACGTTTTCGGGCGCGATGCCGGAGCCGGTGTCCGAGATCGACACGGCGACAAAATCACCCGAGATGGCGTGATGCGAACGCATCGCCGGTACGAGCGACGTCGCCGCGACGGAGATCGTGAGGACGCCTTCGCCCTCCATGGCGTCGCGGGCGTTGACCGCCATGTTGACGATGGCGGTATCGAACTGGCTCGGATCCGCGTCGATGTAGCAGGCCACCTCCGCCAGGTTCGTCACGATCCGGATGCGTGCGCCGGTCAGCGTCCCGACCATGTCGGCGACGCCCAGGACGCTTCGCCCGACATCGAATACCTCCGGCTTCAGAGCTTGCCGTCTGGCGAACGCAAGAAGTTGCCCGGTAAGCTTGGCCGCCCTGGCCACCGTGTCGGAGATGGCGCCGACGTAGCGCAGACGCCGTTCCTCGGGGAGATCGGGTCGTTTCAGAAGGTCGGTGGAGGACTTGATGACCGTAAGGAGGTTGTTGAAATCGTGCGCGACACCCCCGGTCAGTTGCCCGACCGCCTCCATTTTCTGGGCTTGGCGCAGGGCGTCCTCGGCCAGCAAAAGGTCCTGCGTGCGTTCCTCGACGCGTTGCTCCAGCGTCTCGTTGAGATGCCGCAGCTCGGCCGAGATCCGCTTCTGGTCCTCGATGTCGGTGTTCGTGCCGACCCAGCGTAAAATCTCACCGGACGGGCCGAGGATCGGCTCGGCCCGAACCAGGAACCAGTGGTAAGCCGCGTCGAACCGGCGGATGCGGAACTCCGCTTCGTAGACCTCCCCGGTCGCGACCGAGCGGGCCCAGGCCAAACCTGCCGCGTCGAGGTCATCGGGGTGAACGATGCTCGTCCAGGCCGTGCCATCGAGTTCGCCCGGCACAGCGGCGCAATAGGCGTAGACCTGGTCGTTGAACCAGTACAGATGTCCGTCCGCGGAGGCAGCCCAGACCTGGTTCGGCATGACTTGCGCGAAGACCCGGAATTGCTCCTCGCTCTCGCGTCTCGCGGCATCGGCACGCGCCCGTTCGACCGCGTCCCAGATCCGAGACGCCACCTCCTCGACGAGTTCGACCTCATCCGTCGTCCAGACGCGCGGTACGCGCTGGTTGACGTACAGGGCCGACCGTAGCTGACCCACGCGCACCAGTGGCACCGAGATCAGAGCGGCGATGCCAAGCTCGCCAAGGC
Source organism: Methylobacterium sp. BTF04 (assembly GCF_010692745.1). GTDB lineage: Bacteria > Pseudomonadota > Alphaproteobacteria > Rhizobiales > Beijerinckiaceae > Methylobacterium. The sequence continues at coordinate 7,339 of NZ_JAAHTB010000052.1, read as the reverse complement.
CGAGACCCGCCGTGCCGGGATCGTCCTCGACGTCCGCATAGACAGAGGTTCGGCCAGCCCGGAGGTTGGCTATGTTGCCGGGACCGAACGATTCGATGGGATAGGTGCCGACCAATGCCCCGACGCCGTCGAGGTACTCGGTTTCGAGGGTGACGGTGTCGCCGTCGGACCCGATCAGGCCATAACCGACTCGGCTCGCCCCGATGTGACGGCCAAGGGCGTCGACCGCCGCCTGCATGGTTGCACGTGGGTCCACCTGCTCACGCATGCTGTCCCCGAGGGCGAGCATGAACGCCTGCCGCCGCTCGGTGGAACGGAGTGCCTCCTCGGCCCTGACGCGTTCGGTGATGTCGTACCCGCCGGCGAAGATACCCGTGACCGTCCCGTCATCGTCCCGAATCGGCTGGTAGAGGAAGTCGATGAAGCGTTTTTCGGTTTCGCCCGCGAGGTGGATCGGCATGGCCCGAGCCGCAAACGGCAGGCCGGTGCGGTAGACCTCGTCGAGCAACTCGAAGAAGCCCTGCCCGGTGAGTTCGGGAAAGACATTCCGGGCTTTTAGACCGACGAACGCGCGTGGTCCCGCGAGCGTCACGTAGGCATCGTTGACATGCTCGAAGACGTGATCCGGGCCGGCGAGGACGGCGACGAAGCCCGGCATCTGCTGGAGGAGGTGGCGCTGCCGTCTCCGCTCGTTCGCCGCTCGTCGCTCTGCCTGGACCTGGAACGTCGTCTCGGTGCAGGCGCAGAACAGTCCGTCGACTATTCCGTTTTTACCTGGAACCGGTGTGTAGGAGAATGCGAAGTGCGTCTGTTCTGGGTAGCCGTTGCGGTGGAGGGTGAGTTCGAGGTCGTTCATGTGGACCGGTTCGCCGGCGAACACCCGGTCCATGAGCGCGCCGATGGCATCGCTGATCTCCGGCCAGACCTCAAAGAACGGACGGCCCAAGGCGGCGGGATGCCTTGCGGCCAGCATGGGGGCGTAGGCATCGTTGTAGAGAAGAATGCGGTCCTCGCCCCAGGCCACGAACATCGGCTGGCGAGAGCTCAGCAAGACACTGACCAGGGTCATCAGGGCCGGGGGCCAATCCCCGGGATCTCCGAGTTTCGTCGAGCCCCAATCATTGGCACGCATCAGCGCACCTGCCTCGCCGCCGCCCGGGAAGGCAGAGGCCCACGGCTGGGCGGGCGCGCCGGTCAATGGAGCAAGATCGATCACGATGCCGCTCAGATGAAAAACCGAGTAGGCGCGTAGGGCTTCGTCCGTCGATGATGGTGCATGGCGACATCTCTACCACATCGGGCCACCGCTTGGCATGTCGGTTCGTGGGGTTGGAAATGGTTTTGGGGTTGCGAATTCCAAAGCACGGGGGCACGGGGACCCATCGGGGCAGGACCCATCTTGCCGCGCATCCCGGTTCCGGCCTCACTGTCCCGCATCGTGCCAGGATTGTTCATCCTGCCTCCCGTGGTACCGGGAGCAGCCTTCTGGGTGAACTTGGCAATCAAGAAGGCCAGGGCGAGCGTAGTGCCGAGTAAAATCATGGTTTAAAGCATAGATTATTTATTATTAAGAATATATATAATTTCGTGAATTGCAAATTGACTTGGTCAGATTCCGCCGTACCAGGCGTAACCTTGGTCCTCCCAGTAGCCGCCCTTGCCGTCCCCGATCTCGGCGAAGCTTTCGACCACCTCGATCCGCATCACGTACTTGGCCTGCTTATAGCCGAGGTTGCGTTCGAGGCGCAGGCGCAGGGGCGCGCCGTGGGCCACCGGCAGGGTGTTGCCGTTCATCTCGTATGCCAGGATCGTCTGCGGATGATAGGCATCGACGAGGTCGACGCTTTCGTAGAACCGCACCGGTTCGGTCGTGTCGGCGTCGGCCCCTGACGGTGCCGCGTCCTGCTGGTCAGTTTCCCCCTTCGCGGGCTCCGTACCCGCAGCCTTCTTCGTCATGTCCGCGTTCGGGCTCGCAGCGGGAGCCTCCGCCGCCGGTCCATCATCCTCGGCGTCCAGGCTTCCGGATGCCTCGCCCTGGTCCATAGTGTCGGCGCAGTGGAATACGACGTAGCGCGCATTCGGCTTGAGGACGGCGCGCTGGAGGAGTTCGCTCAGCGGCACCCCGGTCCACTTGCCGATGCAGCTCCACCCCTCGACGCAGTCGTGCCGGGTGATCTGCGTCCGCGCCGGTAGCTTGCGAAGGTCGGCCAGGGAGATCTTGAACGGCTTCTCGACGAGGCCGCCGACCGCCAACTCGAAGCCCGCGAACTTGCGCTTCACGAGGGCCTTGTAGGCCTTGTCCGGCGGGTCCTCGGTGCCGTTGGGCTTAAAGAACGGCGAGATGTCGGACTCCGCGTATTCCGGCGCGAGCGTCGTATCCGTCAGGAGCAGGCGCTGGACGAATAGGTTGGCGTCCTCGCCGGTCTTCAACGTGCGCTTGAACCAGGGCATTTCCCCCAATCGGTCGCACCCGCCGAGGACGGTCGCTCCGAGCGCGCCCGTTGCGCCCAGGAGGAACGAGCGGCGGCTGGCCGGTCGGATCATGTCGTCTCCCCCGTTTGGACGGAAGCGGACGCCGGCTCGACCTTGCGTTCGATCACGAACCATCCGGTGACCATGCCGCGCATGTTGTTCCAGAAACCCGAGAGCACGACCAGGGCGACATGGACCACCACGAACAGGACGAGCAGGTTCGCGACGATGAAGTGGACGGTACGGGCCGATTGCCGGCCACCGAACATCGTCAGCAGGAACGGGGCGGCAGCGTCCATCGCCGGCGACATCGCCAGGCCGGCAAGGACCTGTACCGGCAGGAGGACGAGGATGACGGCCACGTAGGTGAGCTTTTGGATGACGTTGTAGCGCTTGGCCTCGTCGCCTTGGGGGAAACGCAGCGTCAGGTGCTCCCGGATCGACGCCCCGAAGTGGCGGATCTGGTCGCGGGAGGGGACCAATCGGAATCTGAGTTGGCCGCTGAGAAGGCCATGGAGCAGGTAGGCCAGGCCGTTGAGCACGAAGGCCCAGGCGAAGAAGAAGTGCCAGCTCCGGCCGCCGGTGAGATCCTGTTCGCTCGGCAGGGTCGCCCAACTCGGGAAGCCACGGTCGGCCGGCTGGCCATCGGCGCCGGCGGAGGACCCGAGAAAGCCGGTGGTGTCGAAGCTCTTACCCAAGACCGTGGTCACGCCCTTCGGCGGATCGTCCTCACTCGATGCCATCGACATCAACGGCGTGTCGAAGGTCGAGACCTTGCCCCAGTACAGGGCTGGGTGAGCGTTGAAGATCTGAAGGCCGCTCATCAAGAGGACCAGCAGGCAAAGGGCGTTCAGCCAATGCGCGACCCGGATCACGAGCGGATGCCTGAACATCCAACGACGACGCTCGATCTCACCGAATTCGGGGGCTGAGCGCGTCAGGTAGGTGCGCGGCACGCTGCTTCCTTCAAGACCGACGACGGTGGCGGGAGGCCCCACTCGGGCCTCCCGCTTCGATGGTCGGCGTGGATCACATGCCGCGGTTCATCATCCGCTTCTTCATCATCTGGCGCTTCATCATCTGGCGCTTCATCATGCGCTTCTTCATCGTGCGCTTCTTCATCATCATCCGGTCGCTCTCCATCATGCGAACCTGGGTCAGGCCGGCGCTGCCGCCCTGCAATCCGGTGGGTCCCATCGGAGCGGCCGTGGCAACGCCACCGACGGCGATGCCGCCCAGGAGTGTAGCCGCGACGATTGCGAAAGTGATCTTCTTCATGTGATCGAATCCAGTTTTAGCAAAAGACGCCTAGGCGCCAATGGAAGTGCTGTCTTACTTGGAAGCTCCATCATAGATTTTCTCTACGTTGATAGGAGCCACACACATTTAAGCGCGCCGATAAAGCGATATCGATGCTCTCATGTGCTGAATCTTGTACGAAGGCGTTATTTAAATGGTTTCAGATTATTAAAACTATTTTTGATTTTGGACCCATTTTACTACCCCACTGCATTCAGACGGTCGCGAGCGCGTGGCAATGACCAGGTTTGCGTCGTCATCGCGCATCGTGACCCTACATCGTGCGGCTATCGACTTCGGGCTCCGCGACGGAACAACGTGGACGCGGCGATAAGGTACTGAAGCAAAAACGACGACCGGATCTGCAAAATCGCATCCAGGGTGCCTGGGCTGTCCGGCCCGCCGGCTATCTTTCCTCGACGACCTGGTGAAGCGGTGCAACCGCCGTGAAGACGATGCCGGCGGGATGGTAGGTGATCTCGGCGACACCGCCGATCTCCATCGCCAGCGCGCGCTCGATCATGCGTGACCCGAAGCCGGTCCGGGTCGGAAAAATGACGTCGGGACCTCCGGATTCCTGCCAGCGAAAACTCAGATGATCCGGGATCTGCCCATCGAGGATGTCCCACGTCAGTTGGACGCTCCCGGCATCCGTGGACAGGGCGCCGTACTTGACCGCGTTGGTGGCAAGCTCGTGAAGTGCCATGGCGAAGGCGAGCGCGACCCGGGAAGCGAGGTGAACCGCGGGTCCGCGCAACGTAAAGCGACCCTCCTGTTCGGCGCCAAACGGGCGCAATGCCACGTCGACGACCTCCCTCAAGGTTGCTCCCTCCCAGCTGTCTCGAATGAGAACGTCATGCGCGGTCGCAAGGGCCATGATGCGGGCGTCGAGGATTGCCTCGGCTTCCTTCAGGGATGTCGATCTCCTTAGGGTCTGGCGAATCATGTACTGCACCGTCGCGAGGGTGTTCTTGACCCGGTGGGCCAATTCCTTCGCCAGCAGGTCGCGGTGGGCCTCGGCCTTCCTTCGGTTTGTGATGTCGAGGGATATGCCGGCGATGGTCTTCGGCGTGCCGTCCGGTCCATATGAGGCTTGCCCACGGGCATGGATCCAATGGACCTCGCCGTCCGGGTAGGTGATCCGGTACTCGTGGTCGTAATCGGTGTGCCCGGCGATGGCGTCCACGATGGCTGCTTCCATGCCCGCACGATCCTCCGGATGGGCGCCCTCCATCCACGCCTCGTAGGTGAAGTCCCCATGGGGGTCGCGCCCGAAGTTCGCCTTGCACCCGTCCGATGCCGCGAGCGCCTTCGTGACGAGATCGAGGGTCCACGATCCGATGCGTCCGGCCTCCTGGGTGAAGCGGAGGCGCTCTTCCGTAAGGGCCAGAGCGTCCGCGTGGGTCTTCGCCTCCGTCACGAGCCGGTCGAGGACCACCACCCCGCGCGCGCTAAGGTCGTAGGCGACGTCAGGCTGGCAATCGAAGAATGGGGTCAGTCCCATTTCGTCCCTCGATGGTCGGAAACGGTGATGCCCGGCTGAGAGCAGGAACGACATCGCTGTCATGGCTGGCCTTGCGTCAGGCGACGTTGGCGATGGCGGGCGCGAGCGCGACGTCGAGATGGACCGGGTTGTGGAGGGTGTTGGCCACCGGCGACCACATCACCGTGTGCTTGATGAGCGCCGCCAGCGCCTTTCGCGATGCATCCGCGTCCATCGTCACCGCGACCCGGATGGTCTCGAACCCGATGGTCTTCGGATGAAGGTCACCGCTGCCCCAGACCGAGGTCATGTTGATGTCGGCCTCGACGCTGAGTTCCAGCGAACGGATCGGTATGCCCTGTGCCAAGGCGTTGGCATGGATGCCGATGGAAAGGCAGGAGCCCAGGGCTGCGAGCAGGGCCTCGGAGGCGTTGGGCGCGAGGCTCTCACCGAGCAGGCCTTCGGGTTCGTCCTCCATCACCGGCTGGGGCGGCAGGTTTCGAATGTAATTGAGCTGATGAAGACGCCCCTGGGCGACCGTGCGGCAACGCAGGGTTCGCAAGGCGGTCGGATCCGCCTTGGCCTTGGCGACGACGACATCGAGCTCGCGTTTACCCACGAGGGTCGGCGGTGGGATGCCGGGGGTGAGAGGCAGCTTGGCCATACGAAAGTCCGTTCCCTGATTAATCGTCCCTGCGAGCCGTTTCATTCGACGGAAATGTTCGCTCAATAGGTGTCCCGCGATTTTCAGTTTAGACTATTACGCTTCAAAGCCGGCAACCAAATCTGACGACGAGAACCCCGAAAATGAGGAGCTTCGACGAATGTTAGACTGGGATGACCTGAGATTTTTCCTGGCCCTGGCCAGGCATGGCAGCCTCTCGGCGGCCGCCAAGGTGCTCCATGTCTCGCAGTCGACCGTCGGGCGCCGACTGACCTCGCTGGAGGCGACCCTCGCGGTACGCCTGCTCAATCGCACCCCCGATGGCTACGTGCCGACGTTTGCGGGCGAGGAGGTACGCAAGAAGGCCGAGGTACTGGAGGCGGAAGCCCTGTCCCTGGAACGCGACGTCACCGGGCGCGACACCCGTCTGCGAGGGCTGGTGCGGGTGACCTGCGCCGAGACGATGGCCGCGCATCTGCTGGCCCCCAGCTTCGCGAGCCTTCATGCCCAGCATCCCGACATCATGATCGAGCTCATTCCCAACTCTCGCGAGCTCAGCCTGGCGATGCGCGAGGCCGACGTCTCGGTCCGCATGCGGCAGCCTGAGCAACACGACCTGGTGGTACGGCGCATCGGCGGAGTCGCCTTCGGCCTCTACGCGACGGCGGACTATATCAGGGTGCGTGGCCAACTGGACTTCGAGGAAGGATGCCCCGACCACCACCTCATCACCCAGATGGAGGACAACCAGGAGATGACCCAATCCGCCTGGCTCACCGACCTGGCATCGCGTGCGACGGTGGTGCTTCAGACCAGCAGCCACGAGGCCGCCGTGCTCGCCGCCGCCAACGGTGGAGGTTTGGCTTGTTTGGCTCGCTTCCGCGGTGACGACGAACCTCGGCTGACCCGGCTGACGGTACCGACCGAGCCGCCCAACGCCGACATCCTGCTACTAGTCCATAAGGACAACCGCGACACCCCGCGGATCCGCGTAGTGCTGACCCACATCACGGAATGCATCCAAGCGCTGGGCCCGATGCTTCAGCCGCCAGATCTGAACATAGGAACTATACAAGCGGTAGGCGCATGACGCCCGTAGTAGATTCCGGTCGGCTCCGTCGCCGTTCAGTCGTGGTGACGACGCAATAGTGGATGAGGGTATACCGGCTCGCCAAAGGGAATGCGAAGACGTTCGAGACTTGGCCATCACACCCCTTGGGCCGGGACCCTGCATCGGTGTCAATGTCGGCAAGACTCCAACCTTAACCCGTCGAACCAATCGAATTCTCGGCAACGGTGTGCAAGCCTGATCGCCTACACGGAACTGAGCCACCCGTTCCGCGATCCTGTCGACCGGAGCAGGTGTCTAGCCCGTCTTATTCATCAGGCTGTTGCGGACGGTGGGTTCTGGGCTGATGGCG
>NZ_JAAHTB010000051.1 GCF_010692745.1 Methylobacterium sp. BTF04 | reverse complement strand
CGCTGGCGCATCGAGGCTACCTTCTGCCGCCTAAAGGACTTCCGCCGCATCGCGATGCGCAACGACAAACTCGCTCGCAACTATGCCTCAGCCGTCGCAATCGCCTTCTGGAGCTGATCAAGTCCAGACCCTAGATTCAGCTTTAAAGTAGTTATACTTAAGTTTCTTAAATCTAAATTTGAGCACCGAAATATCATGAAGGCGACTTACTCAACTTATTTATTCGTGAGCATTATTACAATTGGCTGAAATAACTCTAATCCAATATAAATTCGCGTGCTGAGAGGTGGTTCCGGGAATCTTCACATCGAGCTGAGCGGAATTTCTGCCTGATGGTGGACAGCTGCGGATCAGGAGCGATGTCGAGCAAGCGACTGTGCCGGAACCACCTCTCAGCCTTCAAGGCGAAGGTGGCTCTGGCCGCCAAGCGGGGCGAAAGGACCCTGGCCGAACTGGCCTGGCACTTCGATATCCACCCCAACCAGATCCTTTCTCAGCGTCGCATCGTTCGAAAACGATCACTAACCGGCTAATATCCCAACCCCAATGCAAATAACGGCTACACATAAACATCTCGAATTATTGTCTCAAAACACCTAATTCGAGGATAATACCATTTTTGGATTTAATTACACTATAAGTAGCACTCGGACAGTTTACTTAAATTAATGCTTTAGTAACTTCCCTTCTGTCGAATAACCGCAGGCACCGTCATGAAGATAATTTGAAGATCACGGCCCAGATGCCACCCTTGAGCATATTGCAGATCCAGCAAGACGCGGTCACCATAGGAACATTCGCTACGACCACTGACCTGCCAGAGACCGGTAATACCCGGCGGTACAGAAAAGCAGTCGGAGAACGACTCGCCGTATCGTGAAATCTCAGCCTCTACGATCGGCCGGGGCCCGACTAGGCTCATCTCTCCGCGAAGAACGTTGAAGAGCTGTGGCAACTCGTCGAGGCTGCTCTTCCGCAAAAAGCGTCCCAGACGGGTCACACGCGGATCAGCCACTAATTTGTGATTGCGGGACCACTCCTCCCGAGCTTCCGGATGGGTATCAAGATAACGCTGAAGCACCGCTTCTGAATTATTCACCATCGAGCGAATCTTCAAGCAAGAGAATGCGGTCCCATTCCGACCGATCCGACGATGTCTAAAGATCGGAGACCGACCATCACTCATCCACACCGCTGTACACAGGATCACCAGCAATGGAAGAACGAGAAATAGAGCCAAAGCTGCTACCGAAACATCGAGGGTCCGCTTTCCTGCAATCCCCAAGCGGATCGGCTTCCGCTCCGACCGAATTGGGATCGAGCCCTCTCTGATAAACTTTTGAAAAAATATATCGCCGCTTCGAACGATTCCGCTCATTTGCACCCTCGATATCGAAAACAACACTATGAATTTTTGCTGTTTCACCGATCGTATCGATCAAGTCAAGACGGTTTAACGGATAGTTAACCATCCGATTTTTTGCTTTCTAGTATGAGATAAATACTTAGAAGCAATGTAAATAAAAAACGTTATTGATCTTATGGTCGGCCTCCACGCGTCAGTCGGCTTGAATGCGGCTACACTCACGAGAGACAACTGCGCATCGGTTCCACAACTAGTTGGCGCCCGATGGTCGAAGTCGAGAAGTCCGGTGATTGAGACATGCCGGTTGTGCGTCTCGTGGGAGCGTCCGAATTCATACGGACAAACTCGGCGGGTTGGTTTCGAAAGCTCGCAGGGAGAAGGCTTGTGCCGAGGCATCCCATAAGGTCAGCTCTCTTACCGAAGTCGCCTCCACCCCTCACCACTCTTTGGCCCGCGAAGCTGATTATCGGCCGTCTCGGTCAGGCGTAATCCGATTGAGAGGCGTGGATTTTGGCTTCGCAGTGCAGCAAAATCGAAGAGTCTGGTGCGGCGCATCATTGGCGCGTCGTGGCCCTGGAATGCGGCTGAGGTGACGGACTGAAGGGATCCGCTCCTCGATAGCTGGATGCGCTAGGACAGTCGGACCAATGATACAATTTGGCGAACGGTTGTCCGCTGCCAATTCTTTAGATGCTATCGCTGACAGAAAGTCTTAGAGAGGTGATGTCGCCTTGATGCTTCGCTGCGTCCTTCGTCGAGGGACCTCGCACCTGCCAGAGCGGCACTTCTCCTGCGACGGTACCAAGGAGCAGATCGAGCCGGCATCGTTGGCGGAACCGAACATGGCTCCGCAGGAAGATGGTTGCGCGATGCATTCTTTAGTTCCTTCGCACCACTTAGGCCGATAAGGTTCATAGATTGGAATATTGCATTCCGAATGCTTCAACTTTCGGGGCGCAGCGGCCGATGAACAGCTCGTCGCGGCATTATCCGGGGTATCGCGGCCGTACGGAACACGACTCATAAATCGTCGGCCAATCGGTCAACGTTCCCCTTCGCCAACCGGCGCTTCGTGTGAGGATAGCTGTCGGCCCAGGGGTCGCAGATCGGGGGTTGCCGCCCCCGCGTGGGTCAGTTCTCGCGGCCGGGCCGTGTACGAGTATGCGACCGCTTGAGAAAACGTAGAGTCACCTTCGGCCGAGACGCAAGCACAAGGCGCACGTCCGCAGGTTATTCAGGACCAGGAAAATGTCTCGACGATCGGGCGACCCGACAGCGACCTAACAAACGAGAGGGCTCGACAGGACCAATGCTTTTTTTGAGAATTGATTTAGACTATTGCCTATCCTTGCCTCGGTCGATTCATCAACATCGAGCAGTCAATTGTGTAGACCGCACACAGCCCTTTTCAACGATCAGCTGCCAAACGGCGCAGAGCATACTTTTCAAGATTGCATCGCTCGGCGAACGCCTGATCGAAAGGATGCCGGAGGCGTAAGGGAAGGCGTATGAAGATAGCTTACTTTGTCCACGATCTAACGGATCCGGCGGTCGAGCGGCGTATACGAATGTTCAGGGCGGGCGGAGCGAAGGTTCTGCTTACGGGCTTCTATCGCGGATCGGCGCCAGAGCAGATCGATGGCATCGTTCCCTTTCCCCTCGGCGAGACAGCCGATGCCCGTTTGATTTCCCGCCTGATGATGACGCTTGGTCAGATGCTGCGCGGACGATGGCTGGCTTCTTGCGTCGCCGGAGCGGACGTCATCGTCGCGCGCAATCTGGAGATGCTTGCGATTGCGAGGAGTGCTCGCGGCAGCCGATCATCGGTTCCACTCGTCTATGAATGCCTCGACATCCATCGGCTCATGCTCTCGGAGCGACCGGTGGGTTTTGGCCTCCGAACAATCGAAGGATACCTGGCGAGAAAGGCGTCGGCGCTCGTCACGAGCTCGCCGGCCTTCGTCGACGAATATTTCTCAAGCCGGTCGAAAGTCGATCTGCCGGTGATCCTTGTCGAAAATAAAGTCTTCCTCGACGGCTCTGCGGCGTCTGCGCCCGCGATGACCACTCCGAGTGGATGCGGCCCGTGGCGAATTGGATGGTTTGGAGCCATTCGATGCCTCAAAAGCTTCAGAATCCTTTCCGAAGTGACTCGCCGCTTAAACGGCCGCTTGAACGTCGTGATCCGAGGACGACCAGCCTATTCGGAATTCCCGGATTTCGACGTCATGGTTGAGCGGGAACCGTTCATTTGTTTCCACGGGCCGTATCGCAATCCGGACGACCTGACGGCGATCTACGCCGAAGTCGATTTTGCCTGGGTGATCGACTTATTCGAAGAAGGACTGAACTCGGAATGGCTTCTGCCTAACCGACTTTATGAGAGCGGTTGGACGGGTACGATCCCGATAGCCAGGCAATCCACCGCAACCGGCCAGTGGCTCGCACGGCACGATGCGGGTATCCGCCTCAATGATAATCTGATCGATGATCTCGTCCGCTGCTTTCTTGAGCTCGACAGCACGAAGATCGATGACCTTGCGGCCGGCATCGCGGGCATCGACCGAAGCGCCTGGGTCTGCACTGCAGAAGAGTGTCGCGCGCTAAACGATCGGCTGATGAAGTGCGCCGTCCGCGCCACCAGTCACGGATAACATCCGGTCCGGTCCATTGAGGTCGAGCCGGTCGTCCGCGACTCGAGAGATTGACGCGCGGCGATCGCTGCAGCGCGTGTCGATGCACCAATCCGGACGCGTCGCGATCAGTTCCGAGCGACGGCCCGTTATTTTTTTATCCCGACGACGGCTCCGTAGATCGCTGGAGTTTCGATGCTGCTCGATAATAATCGGAAGCATCCGGCGGCCAAGATTTTGTTTTCTGAAAAAATATACAACTCCGATCGCCAAAGCTGATGCAGATTAGCATCTGCGACAAGATACACGGCGCGAGCTACTGAGATCACCACGACCCCGATTGACTTGGTGCTCGTCGACGATTAATCAACGGTTAAGGATACTCTATTCATAGAGTGAAGCCTTGCAGAGTTTCTGTTCCAAGAGTTCTGGTTAATTGCGCTCGATATCGAGTGAAATCGATATCAACACTGTTTTCTTAGGAGAATCTGACATGGCAACTGTTGATGGTGTGGTGAAGCTTCCCCAGTACGGAAAAATCCAGGGCGATGGAGGCCTTGTCGATAAGATGGCCGGCGACAGCGGCAACAATCAGCTTCAGGGACACGCCGAATTCAATCAGTATTATGGTGGCGCCGGCAACGACACGTTCGTGCTGGCGGCGAAGTTCGGGCAGAACACTGCGGAGGCTTCCCGCGACTTCTCGAAGCTCGCAACTTACATCACCGATTTCCATGGCGCGAACGGCGACTCGGCATCCTCAGGAAATGTCGGTGAGCATGACTTCATCAATCTGAGCGGCTTTGGCGTCGGTTCGAAGATTGAAACAGTCGGCGAGGCGAGTGCATCTGGTACTTCAGAGATCGCGAAGTTGTATCATTACTCGATCTTCGATACCCACACTGGCGAATACTATAACTTCATGGTAAACTCGCTCAACGGAAAGGCCCTTGGCGCAGGGGACTTTAACTTCTATGCTTCAACTCCGGTGAGTGAGCATATCATCTCTTAAGCTGATGTTCTGACGAATTATCGAATTTCGTCTTTTTGAAGTTTTAAGATGGCGGCGCTTGCGCCGCCATCACTATTTTTTCGATATTCTCAGATAGCCTTTTGTTCTTGATTAGGATTTGGCTATCGCGCAGGCAGGGCAATGACTGCAAGCTTGATCAAGGCTACAAGACTGGCGACCAATTTACTGTCGTGAGTTGCGATACAGTAGGACTGCTTTGGGTGCTGTAAGCCCCGCTTTTTCGCTTCACGTAAGTCTCTCCATCGGAGCCGCAACAGAATTTGTGCGAGTGCCGTGTTGAAATGACGACCTTGTCAGCACCTCGAGGGATAGCTGCGTCGTTCGAATAGGCGCCGAAGGTTTCGGCGGCGGATGTCGTCGCAGCTATCCATCCCGATTCTGGAGCCGCAACGCCTCCAAGTCCCGGAATGGTCGTAATATCTCGCCCAAGATGATCGCGCTCTATGGGCCAGCCAGCTTACCTTGAGAGCAAGGGCGCCTTACCACAGACAACTGCGGAAGCGAGACACGCGAGCAGTGTGCATTCTGTTCGCACTAGCGAATCATCACTTAGGAAAATATTTGAATTTATTGTCTGCTTTGCTTGTCCGCCTGATTCCCAATAGACGCTTTATCATACGGGTCATCGGAACCTCTATAAATCGGGATACCACCACAGCCGTGATGATTGATATCCCGTAAACTATAAAAATTATCACAATACTATTCGTGATAGATACTGAATAATAGATGTTGGATAATTTTATTATAGACTGCGCCACGAATGGGTGAATGAGATAGAGAGAATAACTGGCGTTGCCTAGCAAGATTAGCGGTCGCCATGTGAGTGAAACACCGCAGCGGTCCATCGTCAGCGCCGCAGCGACCAAGGCTGCAGCAGGGAGACCAGCGAGGGGCAAATCCGCCAGCGACCACGTCGCCATGAAAAGCATAAGCGGCAGAGCGACTATTGCGACGGCTATAGAAATCATTGCTGCCAATGGGTTGTTGGGCAAGCAGTGATAAAACCGCGCGATGACCATGCCAAGGCCAAACTCAAGAATGATCGGACGCGTGAAGAAACGCGCTGGAATGTTGATTGGGTCAAAAAAATAGCCAGCAGCAACTACTGCCACGAGCGCGGCGCACGCAACTGATATTCTTGTTTCCCATTTCTCTATATACAAACATATGGAAAAAATAACGTAGAACATAATCTCATAATTCAATGTCCAGCCGAGGAAAAGTATCGGTGCGACACGTTGATCGTCCCTTAGGTAGGGAATGAAAGAAAGCGATTTAGCCAAATATTCAAAATTTGCTTTCGTGGCTCCAAGCAGCTGAGGTTTGACGAGCGCCAGTACGAAGACGATTAGTGTCAGCAACCAATAGAGCGGGGCGACGCGCGCGAAACGATTAGAAATAAAGTCAACCGGCGTAAGCGTCTTCCCGTTCGTCGTATGAACCATGATGAAACCGCTAATGACAAAAAACAGATCTACCCCAGAGCTCGCAGCGACTGTAATATAGTGGAACTCACCAAGTGGTTTTAGCGCGACCTCACAATGCACTATGATTACCAGCAAAGCTGCAATGGCTCTTAGGGCTTGTATATTTACGATAATCAAAATAACTCCTCCCGGGAAATACAAATTGTATAATGCCTATTTTATTTCAATTAAAAATCTGTATGCGAATGTGAATCGTCTTTGGCTCAGACAACTCCCGGTGCAGGCGTCTCCCGGGCAATCTTCATGCGCACGGCCATGATGATCCGCCCAAGGTCGCGTCGGTAGATCACCAGGATCGAAGCCAAAGTCGCGGCCGCGCTCAGCATGATCGCCAACACGGAAGGCGGGATACCTGCGAGGCCGGCGGGGCTCCAAGCTGCGACAGCCTGTTTCGCACCGATGCCGATCAGGGCAAACCAGAGTAACGGGACGAGCACATGGCGAAAATAGAGTGTCGCCATAGCCTCTGTCTCTCGGCGTGTAAGATAGGCGGACACAAGGCAGAACATCCAGCTTTTTAAAGCGATGGCCGCTGCGACCCAAATTAGTCCACTGCTGGAATACATAACCACTGCGCCAAGGCCGACAACTGTCGAGCACAAAACATAAATCAACAACGTGCCGTTACGGCTGCTGACGGACAGCAGGGAGCCGTGAATGCTGCCGTATATGCGTGCCAAACCGGACAGCGCGAGCAATGCACAGATCGGTGCGGCATCGAGCCAGCGGCTTCCGAAAATCCAGCCGATCCAGTCCCGTTGGAACGACACAAAGGCGATCACGGGTACACCGAAAAGCAGACTAGTGATCCGAACGGCATTCTCCACGATGCGGCCGCGCTCGGCGACGGCCCGGCTCGCGAAGAGCGGCTGATACATGATCGCGGAGAATGAGGATGAGGTGCTCATCAGCACGGTCTCGAGACGCTTTGAGAGATTGTAGGTTCCGACCAGCGACGTCGATACGAAAATGGATACGACAAGCGTGTCGGCATAATTATTGATTGCCGCCAAGAGCCGGACTGCGGATGAATAGCCTGCTTGTCGAAACAGTATTTTCAGCGGCGTAATTCCGATGCTTGGTCGCACCAATGCATTCTGCCCGCGAACGATCAGCAGGAAGCTCAGTGCCGACTGAAGCAGATAGTACAGGATCAAGCCACCCAGCGCGTGGTCAAGGAAGGCCAGCCCGGATCCAACCGCCGCCGCTATGACGTTGGCGATGACCGTCCGCATGGCGAGCCGGCGGAAGGTAAGCTGGCGCGCCAGGGCCGCCTGCGGCTGGATCGACGCCACATCGAACAGGAGCTTCGGCGCAAGCAGGAGAAGGATCGGCACGATCGCGTCGAATCCGGTCATATACTGGCCAATCAGGACGATCACGGCCATGTAAGCTATTGTCGCCACCGATCCGCTGACGAGCAACAGCCCGAGCGACGCACGCTCCTCATCCGGGGTCGTCTCGCGCCGCAGGAGGATTTCGTACAAGCCGAGCGGACAGATCGTCTTGAGGATCTCGACGATGGAGACGGCGATCCCGACCGAGCCCACCTGCCAAGCGTCACCGGTTCGGGCGAACACGATGAACAGCACGAACGGAATCAGCACGGTCGCGGCCGCGTTCAGAAGGGACCAGATCAAGGGGCCGAGCATGTCCAGTTCCCTTCGCCCCGCGAGTCAGGGCGCTGTAGATTCTTTAGCGCGCACCCGAATCGTGCGAGCCGCCGCTCGATTGCGTCCGGCCGTGGCGTTGCGTTGGCACGTCTGTAAAGCCCGAAGCTGAAGAGCGATCCGCATCAGAAATCCGATTTCGCGAGTTCGCGTCGTGAAAGACGTTGGGTCGCCCACCCCCCTCTACGAAGGCGTAGCGAAGCGGTCGATCATCATCGCCTTACCCATTCGCTAGTTTTCTGAATTTTTGAATCGTCACGCTCCTGTGCTCAGCCGGCCATCAGAGCCGACAACCGCCGAGATACAAACAATTTTATCGATCCGGCGAACCGATAGTTTCAATGGCCAAGATCACATCGCCTCATCAACTGGGGATGAGAACGATGTCGACGACCTATCTCAACGCAACGGGGCACGTACTCTCGGAAACCGAGTCATACACCAAGGGATTTCTCGCCAACGCCAAGTCCATCCTCTTGGGAACCACCGGGAATGACGGCCTGCGGACCGGCGGAAGCAGCACGCTCAGCGGCGGATTGGGGGACGACACCTACTTCGTTTATACCCAGAAGGACTTGGTCGTCGAAAAAAATAATCAGGGCACGGACACCATCGTCTCGACCGCGAACTATTATGTCCTGCCAGACTTCGTCGAAAATCTGACTTTGGCCGGCGTTAATTCGAGCGGCCTGGGCAACAGCCTCGACAACATCATCAGGAGCACCGGTACCGGCAACCAGACCCTGAATGGCGGAGCCGGGAACGATGTCCTCATCGGTGGCGTCGGCAGGGACACGTTTGTCGCCGTCCAGGGTGACGGGTCGGACGTTATCTTAAATTTCAACACGGCGAACGATAAAGTTCAGCTCAATAACTATTTAACATTGAACAGCTTTGCCAAAGTCCAGTCTGCGATGACGCAGGTGGGTGCGGACACGGTAATCAAGCTCGAAGGCGGAGAGACGCTTACCCTTCGCGACCATAAAGTTGCCGACTTCACCGCAGCGAACTTCGCCCTGCCGTTGGATCTCTCGAAATTCGCCCTGACCTTCTCGGACGACTTCAATTCGTTCTCAGGTTCCGCAACCGGCAAGTCCACCACGTGGATGACCAAGTTCCCGACCAACGGAACCGGCGCGCGCACGCTGCCGACCAATCATGAGGATCAGTATTACTCGGACAGCTCGGTTGGCGTGAACCCGTTCAGCATCAAGGACGGGGTGCTCGACATTACCGCCGCCCATGCAACACCGGGTATAGAGACCCCCGCCGGTTCGGGGCTGGATTGGACCTCGGGTCTCATCACCACCTACAAGTCGTTTTCGCAGCTATACGGATACTTCGAGGTCCGGGCCGAGCTTCCGGCCGGACAGGGCTTCTGGCCCGCATTCTGGCTGCTGCCCGCAGATCTCTCCTGGCCGCCCGAACTCGACGTCTTCGAGGTCCTCGGGAACGACCCAGGCACCGTCTATGCGAGCACTCACTCGAAAATCGGCGGCCCCAACGTCACCAACACCCAGATCGTGACCGGTATTGATACCTCCAAAGGCTTCCACACCTACGGCGTCAATTGGCAAGCCGACACGATCACTTATTACATCGACAACAATGCTGTCGCCAAAGTGGCGACCCCAAGCGACATGAAGAAGCCGATGTACATGCTGCTGAATCTCGCAGTCGGCGATAAGGGCTCCTGGCCGGGCGCCACCGACGCCAGCACCCCCAACGAAGGCCATATGCTGATCGACTATGTGCATGCCTATGCGGCGAAGCCGAATGCCGTCGTAGTGCCGACCCCACCCAAGATGGACGCAGTGACCGCACCGGTCTCTGCCCCCCCGGTCGTCGCCCCGACGCTCGGCGTTGCGTCCCTCACCAAGGGCACCGGAGCGGTAGCCACGGCTTCACTCACCGGAACGGCAGCGGCCGGGGCCTCTGTGACGATCTATGACGGCGCGACGCTTCTCGCCACGGCCGGAGCCGACTACAAGTCGGGCGCATTCTCCCTGTCGCTGAAAGATCTCGCAGCCGGTAACCATGTCCTGTCCGCGAAGGTCGGCTCAACCAACGTGAGCGCCGACGTGGTGGTGGTGGTCGAGACGGCCGCCAACATTGCCACCCAATTGCCGACGCTCCAGGCGTCCGGAAAAGTAGCGGCGATCTATCTCATCGACAGCCACGTAATCCCGGTCGCCTCCGTGGCGGCGATGACGAACCTGATCTCTGGAAGCAAGGATGCCCTGGCGGCGATCCGGGATGGCTACAGCTTCGCTGTAACAAACGCGACGACCATGAGCAAAAGCGTCGCCAACTATGACGGCGCAGGAAAACTAACCTCGAAGATTACGTCGGATCTGCTGAACGGCAAAGTTGTTCGCTCAGTTGAGAGTTCTGCCGACGGATCGAATGCGACGCTTGTCTATACCAATGGTTTCGTGACCAGCGAAACGCTGTTGCACGCCGACAAGACCAAGGACGTGCAGCTCAGCAACATCGTCGGGCAGACCTACACCGCGGAGCACGACAGTTACGATGCCACCGGGACCCTAATCTCGACGATCCGCAGCCACGGCGACGGCTCGAAGGCTTGGGAGTACACGCTGAACAAGCAGACGAACGTCAAGACCACCAGTTCCTACGATGCATCCGGAGCGATCACCGCTCAGACTGTCACATCGCCGACGGAAAGTGTCGAGAAAAAGTACGTCGGTACGCTCCTCACGTCCGAATACACATCCTACACGGCGGGATCGGCCGACATTGCCAGCTTGAAGACTTACACCAACGGAGCGCTGACCCGCGAAACCGTGCGGCACAGCGATCAAACCAGTGAGAACTCGGTTTATAACATAGAAGGCAAAAGCTACGTCGCGAAGCACGACACGCTGGATGCTTCTGGCAAGACGACGATCACCGACCTGACCAACAAAGATGGGTCGCACAGCGTCGCCGGCTTCAAAGCCGGCCTGTCGCTGGAATCGAACGCCAATTCACCGGATACGTTGAAGGGCCTCGGAAGCGATACGTTCGTGTTTCAGAAGCATTCCGGAATGGACACCATTGTCGGGTTCCACAGTGGCAGTGGCGTCGGCCACGACGTCATCGAGATCGACGACAGCGTCGCGGCGACGATCGCCCAGCTTTCCTTCACCACCGTCGGTCACGACACAGTCATCCATCTGACGGCCACCGACACAATTACGCTGCAGGGCGTTTCCCAGGCCGCGTTGAGCCACGACAACTTCTGGTTTCATTAGGCGCGCGTCGCGGAAGGGCGGCCAGATTGGCCTGATGAAGGCCCCCCCTACGGGGGGCTGACCAAAACCGGGACAGGGGCGCCGCGATCGAACAGCGCCCTTCTAACGTAACGTGACGGCGCCACCCACGCCAGGGGCATCCCCGTCGGGGTACGGTTTCGGATCCTGCATCGGCCCATTTCCGATCGGCAATCCGGCTCTACTTCCGCGATGGAGATTCTGTCCGCCCGACTGGATGATCGAGCGTTCTCGCCGCCTCAATGAACGACGATCTGGCCGTGACAAACCGTCGACTGTGTCGTCTCGACACCAGTTCACAGTTCAATTCAGAGAAAATTTCGAAGCCAGGAGACATCTGAGTTGAGCGCCCGTAGTTGTGACGTGACGAACCAGATCAGTCCGGCTTCAGGCCATGCCTGGGAGGCAGTAGTTGCGACGCAGTTACAATAATCATTCAAAACGCCGCGCGTCGCCGGCTTCAGATGTCGAAAACTCTCGGATCGACCTCGGTCGGCGGAGATGGCAGCAATCGTATCTCGGCGTCCTGTCCGTCCTTATTTTGGCGATCCTATCGGGCTGCACCTTCATTTCAAGCGATGGGCCAAATCGCGGTGAGGTGCGTGCCGATGCCGCGCAGGCGACGGAGCCGAGCCCTCCAGTCGGCTTCGTCGTCCTTGATCTGAATCCCGCCGTTCTGCGGTCTGCCAATGCCAATACAGAGGCCCTGGGGCCGCGTTTCCCCCGGATACTCAACGGAGCGACCGCGCGCGAGGCCGCGATCGGGGTCGGCGACATCATCAACATTACCATTTTCGAAGCCTCTGCTGGCGGCCTGTTCATTGCTCCTGAAGGTGGAACATCGCGCGGCGGCAATTTCGTCGCGATCCCGCCGCAGCAAGTGGAAAGCAGTGGGACTGTCATCGTGCCGTATGCGGGCCGTATCCAGGCCGCCGGACGCACGCCGCAGCAAATGTCTAAAGACATCGCGGCACGCCTGAATCAGCGTGCCGTCGAGCCACAGGTTGTCGTTTCCATTGCGGATCGCCGGTCGGGCATCGTGAGTGTACTCGGCGACGTCAACCTGCCGACACGGGTCAATGTCGATCCGGGCGGACTTCGCCTGCTCGATGCGATTGCCCGCAGCGGCGGCCCGCGGAGCGCTCCCTATGAGACCATCGTCAACCTGAAGCGCGGGAACCGCAACACCCAGGCGATGCTCAGCGCCGTCGTGAAGGCTCCGGACCAGAATCCCTATCTCGCGCCGGGCGATACGGTGTTTTTGTCGAAGGAGCCGCGATACTACCTTACCCTCGGCGCCACCCCCGCTCCGGGCTCCATCGGGGGCACGAACAATCGTCGTTTCAGCTTTGAGAACGACACCATGAGCCTAGCGGAAGCCGCGGCGAAATCTGGCGGACTCGATCCGTCCCGCGCCGATCCCCGGGGGGTCTTCCTGTACCGCATGGAGTCCCGCAAGACTCTGGAAGCTCTCAATGTCGACCTCGGTGGGTACCCCGGTGAGTGGATTCCGACGATCTACAATTGCGATCTGAGCCGACCCGACGCGCTTTTCCTGGCGAACGACTTCGCGATGCGGAACCGCGACATCATCTTCGTTTCGGAGGCACCTGCCGCAGGCCTGCAACGGTTCACCAGCGCCCTGTCCGGGTTGACTGGCAATGCCAGCGCAGTGGCTGCGACACGGGTCTACTGACATGACCCGTCATGCCTCGCTCATCCCGCGCGATGACCCGCAGTCACCGGCCGGCAGCGGGCGGGACGTCGGTCGCCATGAACGATTCCTATCCGCCTGCGCCGGGGCGCGTCGCCGCGCTCATTTCCGAAAAATCAGACCATCGATCATGCTGCGACTGGGAAGCATTCTGACGCTTGCGATCGCGATTCCCGCCGGACTGCACGCCAAGGAGGCGAGCCGGATCGTCGAAGGAAAAGTCGGGCAAGACTTGCGCATCGGCTTGTTCGGCAGTGTCAGACCCGACTGTCGGCCTGAACGGACGCCACCGGTTCGGATCGTAAAGCCGCCGATCCATGGCACGATCATCGTTGGGACCGGACAGACTCAAATCCCCGAAACCAGTACGACCTGTGGGGGAGCGACCTTCACGGTGCTGGCGATCTTCTTTCGTCCCGCAACCGACTTCGAGGGTGAGGACCAAACCGTCCTCGAGTTCGAGTCGGGCTCGGACGACAAGCCGGTTCAGATCGTGACTCTCGTTATCCGGCGCTGATGGGGAATTTGCCGATCGGCCGCAAGCCAGATCGGCGATGGGAAGGCGGCGCACGGTCTGCCACGGCAGGTCGCCAGGAAAAGCCAGTCAAGCGATCGCCGCGCTAGCGGAGCAGCCTTCTTTAGATGATCTTGCACAAGCGGAGCCGCAATCCTGCTAGGAGGCCCCCTGCGAAGAGGGCCGCGATGCTTCCACCAATCAAAGCGCCGCCGACTGCGAAAAAAAATCCGTACGGCAGAAAGCCATAGAAACCGCCGCCGCCGCCGATGAAAGCGCTCAGAAGGATCACGGGCATTTTAGTTCGGATCCTTTCGGCTTCGACCAGTGTCGCGCCTCGGTTTGAGGCAAGTTGCGACACTGGTCGGTTTTCGTTGCAGCGAGGTTAAAATATTTGATGGACCTGAGGTCGATGCTGGCCTCCTCTGTCGTTGGTCAGACGAGGATCCTGATTGACCGCTTGGACCGCATCGTCGGAATCGGCGTTCAACGCCGACGGGTCAAAGTGTGGAACCCTGGGCGCCCGATCATACTCAGTATCATCCGGTCGCCGTCGAGCATTCCGACGAAGCGATCGCCGCCGACTTCGAAGACGATCATGTTCTCTGTAATGTTTAGGACGTGGAGAGCGTCCCACTCGAACGGCTTGGACGGATTGCGGTTCGCCTGAATCGCATCCTCATCGATGGTCAAGGTGAAATCGTCGCTGGCCCATCGCCCTTCGAGAGCATTACGCGACCGCCGGTCGCTGACCGCGCCGGAAGCGGCACCGGGCACGACGAGGAATGCCGCCAGAAGGAGTGCCGCGAACCTTGCCATCAGCGGCCTTCGACTGAGCGCCATCGGTGCGACAAACATTGCGCTCCGACTTTTTACGTAAAAAAATTGATTATTCACGATTAACGCTACCTTAAAGCCATGGTCGACCTTTGATTGAATCCATGATGTAAGTCGACCTCAATTCCATAATCGAGAAAACGTAAAGGCATTCCGTGATCCCCCATGAAGATCCGCTCTGGTACGACCGCGAAGAGGAGGATGAACCCATGGGAATTCTACGCCTCGCAAGCTTTTTCGTCATAATTGCGCTTGCACAGCTGGTGTTTCTACCCGGAAAGGTTTGGGGGTATATTGAGACTGCAGTTACCTACGCCATCCGCGATGTAAAGGACCGCTAACGCTCGGGCGCCCTTCGCCGATGCGGAGGCGTCACGGTCGCAGACAAGTGGGTGAATCCACAGAAGTGGCTACGCAATTCGACCTACCTGGTATCGGTATGACACACGAAGGCTGGAGTGCTACTTTGAGGTTCGGAACTATGTGCGGCCGAGTCCCTGCGACGAAGCCCGGCTCCTCATACGAGCTTGGAAAGTTGCTCGTCCTGTTGCTGGCCGCCAGCATCTGGGCCGGGATCGCCGATGCCGCACCACTTCCTCCGATCATGGACGTTGCGACACTCGGACAACCCACGTTTGAAGAAACCTGGGCCATTTTTGACGCGAGCGAGATGCCGCGTCGTCCCCCGAAACCAACTCGTTGGCGCACCGTCACCGGTCAAGGCGACGCGACGAAGGCTGAATACCGATCCGGGAGCGAGATGAGCCTCTACGTCGACCGGACCTTCCGCGGTGTGAAGGATGGCCGTCTAGGCGATGCACCCCTTGGTATCGATCCGTTCATTGTCGAACCCGATGCGTCGCTGCGAATTCGCGCGATCGAAACGCCCGCTCGGTTTAAGAGCGTGGTGTTCGATCGCGCCTATCTGAGCGGATTCTTGACTACGAAGTTCAGCTTCTCACAATTGTTCGGCTACTTCGAAATCCGTGCCAAGCTCCCTGTCGGCAAAGGCCTTTGGCCGGCATGGTGGCTAATGCCAATCGTGGGGAAGTGGCCGGTCAACGGTGAACTGGACATCGTCGAAGGTTTGGGCGTCGCAAACGAGATCTGGTGCTCTGTCCATAGCGGTGAAAAGGGGAAGGAGCGCAGCCAGAAAATATCTCTGCCATTCGATGTTGCGAAGGATTGGCACAGTTACGGAGTGGCTTGGAGCGCTGAAGAGATCGTCTGGTATGTCGACCGGAAAGAGGTCTACCGCACGTCGACCCCTGCGGATATGAAGACCGTTCCGATGTACTTGATCCTCAATCTTGCCGTCGGTGGATCCTGGGGGGGGAAACCCGACGGCACCACACCGATGCCGGCAGATTTTCGGGTGGGACACGTAACCGTTTGGAGACTTTCCGCATAAAGTGGTGGTGGCGCGAACAGGCCTTTGCATTCGCAGCGAGAGGCGACGTTCTTTGACGAAGAACGGTGCAATGTGGACATGAAGCTCATGAACGTCTTCCCGTTCTGCCTGAGTTTGCTCATCACGACGGCGCTGTTCGTGAACGAGCTCTTCGGCCCGGCGCTGTTAGCAGTTGCGCTTGCAGTGATGGCCGTCCTGGTCGCGGCCAATCCCCGGATCATGTTTGTCACCGCCGTAAATTCTGGCGTGATCCAGTGGCTAATCCTTCTACTCCTCGGCCTATCGACACTCTGGTCCGGCGACCCGGCCATCACGTTCCGGGCTGCGGTTCAGGTTGGGCTGACGATACTCCTCGCGATCTGCCTCTGCAGCTATGCGCGGCCGATCCATCTCGTGCAGAGCATCAACATCGTCTGTGGCGTGATCGTCATCGCGAGCTTGATTTCCGGAAGGCGTGGCCTCGATGGCATGACGGGGATGTCGAATCTCGTCGGCATCACAAACAACAAGAATACCCTTTCGAGCTACGCGGGCCTTCTCGTGCTCAGCTCGATTACTATCCTCGCGACGCCGCGAACCTCCTGGGCGTGGAAGTCGGTCGCTCTTCTAGCAGCACCGATCGGTTTTCTAACCACCTTCGCTTCCTATTCGGTCGCCGTCATTTTCATTACCATCGTCGCAACGACGATTTTGGTTGCGATCAACTTGGCTCAACTCCTACCAAAACAGAAGAGACGCGATTACATCGAGCAGATGATCAGCGTCGGATTTATCGTGATCCCTGTCGGGGGCATTTTTTTCTCCTTCTTCTGGGATGATGCGCTTCGGCTCGTCGGTAAAGAGCCGACCCTCACCGGACGGACTGTCCTGTGGTTCTATGCCGACCGCTTTTCGAGAGATCACTATCTGATCGGTGTCGGATTTGCCGATTTTTGGGTCCAGGGAAAAGCTACGGCTGAGTTTCTGTGGCGTATGCTTCACATCGACAGCAGGAGCGGCTTTCATTTCCACAACATCTATTATCAGTTTTCTATAGAGCTTGGCGTTCTCGGCGTCATATTATTGGTTTTTTATCAAATTTTCATTCTCCGGGACATGGCAAAAAGTGTTCTGGACCAACCCAACGCCATCTCAGCCTTTCAAGCCGCCTTCGTTATTTTTTTGACGATCGAAGAATTCCAGGGCGTTGCCCTATTCCAAACCTTTAGCCCGCTTTTCTTCACTTGTGTCGCGTGTGTAACCTTCGCCCGCATGGCGCGCCATCGCGAGATCGCCGGCGTCGAAGGCGATCCGCGCGCAGTTTCACGGCCCCTCCGATCCCCGCGTTGCGAGGGGGGTGAGACCCA
This sequence comes from Methylobacterium sp. BTF04, assembly GCF_010692745.1. Lineage (GTDB taxonomy): Bacteria > Pseudomonadota > Alphaproteobacteria > Rhizobiales > Beijerinckiaceae > Methylobacterium. The sequence continues at coordinate 2,682 of NZ_JAAHTB010000051.1, read as the reverse complement.
ATCTCCTTGATCAGCCCGTGACGCGGCTGTTACGGACGACGGACAGAAAACCCTCGCACCCCTCCATCAGTGCGGCGAGTCCTGGCAGGCCTGGGGACGACGTAAGGAGCGCACGTCGATTTTAAAAAACGGTCCGCTTTCGTCGCGATGCCGCTGTGTGTCGACGACGTCGGTGCGGACGCGTTTGCCGTTCTTTGCTCCGGCGCGGAGCGCGTTCGCCATCAGGCCGCTGGTGCACAGGGGCGACATTCGACTGCGAGCAATCGGCGACGGACCGGAAGCGGCCGATCCAGCGTCGGGATCGCGCTCACCCTTCACGACGCGGTTGCGACCGGGGCCACTCTGGTAGGGCTTGCCGCGGTAAAGGCTTGCCGGCGGCTATTTCTCGATCTGGGGTCGCAAAGATCTGAGGCGACGGCATTGTGAGCGGGCGAGGCTGGAATGTATAGCGCCGGTGACCTTCGCCCGCTGGCAGACTCAGCGCTCGCTTGTGTTCTCCTGTACGGCAGAATCGAGGCGCCGATTCCCCGCATCGCCGTGGTCGGCGTGGCGCTGCCGCAATACTTCGCCCTGATGCCCGCCTACCTCGCGACACGCGGCGCGATAATCTGGAGCGCGCTGCGTAGGAACGGCCGTTTCCACGAGACGCGCGCACTGGAACTGCAGCATATGCGCGAGTAGCGCCACCGAATACTCCGCCATCGCGCGATCGAACGATCCGAACCGTTTCGGCTGAGCGCGGTCGCGCGTAGGATCGCAAATTACAGCGGTGATACAACGGTCACTTTATCACCGGTAAAGCCGAGACTTAGTGCGCAGTGCCCAGTGTTAAGCGCGATCCGTTGCAGACGCGGCTCGCGCGGCAACGACGGACGAGGCGCGGAATCTGCGCCGCGATCGGCACCCGGACGACGAGGGCCGAGCCCGCTGTCACGAAGGCGTTCCATTGATGGGAATAGTGAAGGTGTGCTGCTCGCCCTGGGCGTCGACGATCAGCACGGAGAAGAACGGGACGAGCATTAGAGGTAGGCTGGCGACGTCGCCCGCGGTCTAGGAGAACTCCCAGCGCTCCTTGACGGCGTCGACAAGCCTGACGATGAGAGGCCGAGCCCCCCCCCGCCCAGCGCAATTCCCCGCTGATGTCGAACCCAGTGATGTTGATGTCCACGCCGCTCAGGTCCTGCCAGTGCATCGGTAGTTCGTCGGCCACGCCACGGACAACGGTTATGGGCTCGGCACCGGCGGTGCTCGTGCTGATGGCAACCTCACTCGTAAGTTGTTTGAGGATGGATCGTTCAAGCGCCGCCGTGAGTTTGCGCCCGCCGGGTTAGGGCAAAAGGGGCGGCGCAATGGACGACTTCGAAACACCAACGGGCGTTCGGCGCCTCATCCGCCACGGGTTCGCCTACATCCGGATCGGCTTCTGGATGCTCCAGGTGAACCCTTGGCGGCGACCATATGAGAAACGCAAGTAGGCGGTCTCAGTCGTGCCAAGGCAGTTCAATTCGGCAACTGCCAGACCGTGACATGCTGGATGAAGCGGTCAGTGAGCATCGAACCCATCTCTGGAGAGATCGGCCTACAGACTTCCCACTTGTTGGGGGGGTGATGCTCAGCCTAGGAATGAATGTTCCAGCTAGGGGAAACACCATGCAGTACCGATCAATACAAGCGCTTAGGGCAATTGCCGCTCTGCTAGTAGTTGGGCATCACCTGAGTGACCACCGCTTTGTCGGCGGCGCTGCTGGCGTCGATGTTTTCTTTGTGATTTCCGGGTTCATTATGGGAACTATTGACAGGAAGGTTTCACCCGGTTTGTTTTTAGCGAAGCGACTCATTCGGATTGTGCCTCTCTATTGGGCGACTACGCTGGCCCTCTGCGCTGGCGCCACTGCGGGACTGTTCGCTCGCTTTACCTTCGACGCTCCGTCTTTACTGAAGTCTTTACTTTTCATACCCTATGTTAACGCGACCGGAAATATTTGGCCGCTATTGATTCCAGGCTGGACACTCAACGCCGAGATGTTGTTTTACGTTTTGTTTGCGGTAAGCCTTTGGTTTAAATCACCTCGCTTCATAGCATCTACAGCAATAGTATCGATTGTATTTCTTGGTGTAGTTTACTCACCCGAGAGCCCCCCTCTGCATTTCTGGACAATGTCTACCCTTCTTGAATTCATTGCAGGTTTGGCACTAGCTGGGCTGATACGGCCCGTCGGGTTGTACTGCGGGCTAAGCCTCATTGCCGTCGCCGCCGCCGCTTTCGTCGCCGTTGAGATCGGCTGGCATTACAGCGAGACCTTGCGCCCACTCGCTTGGGGTGGCCCGGCCGCCCTGATCGTGTGCGGCGCCCTAGCGATCGAACGGGCCGGGTGCTGGCCGAAACGTGCGCTCATCCCGATCGAGAAGATCGGCGATGCTTCTTATTCACTCTACCTAACACACGGATTTGTCGTAGCGCTGCTGCACCGTAAACTTGGCGTCACAATTCTTACCGGCGTCCTCGCCGTACCGCTATGTGTGGCAATTGCTATAATCACTTACCACGGCTTCGAGCAGCCCATCGGCGCAACCCTCTCTCGCCTTGTTAACCGGTCGAAACCCAGACCTGAGCCGCTTCTTTTTCGCTAGATGTTTGGTCCCGGTATTTGGTGGAGCGGGTTTGACCTGAAGCGGGAAGGC
>NZ_JAAHTB010000050.1 GCF_010692745.1 Methylobacterium sp. BTF04 | reverse complement strand
GTGAGCCGGGTCGTGTCGGCTGCATCGAGAAGTACGCATACCGTCTGAGCCATTGCCCAGACTCGCACGCTTCACCGAGTGAGTGAATCCTCCGTCCGCGTCACTGCACTAGTTAGTTCTCCAAGCTGCGGTCGGTCTATTGCAGAGCACCCAAGCCCACGGGCATCGCATGGAGGGCGAGCATGACTTGCACCGCGCGGATCAAGCCCACGGTCCGCTCGCTCGCCCCCCCGGACGATGCCTTGTCCCGGAGGGCGATCAGGGCAAGTTCGAGTTCGGTCCGTTGCGCGCGGTGCCGTGTGTCCCGTTCCTCGTCCAGGAGCGCGATGAGGTCATCGAGGTACCGGCCGCTCACGGTTCGTTGCGCTTGACCCATCCGCCGCTTCTCCCGGAATGCTCTGTGAGGCTCCCTTCGGATAGGGAGCGGCTTGCCGCCGTGAAGCGTCTCGCGACCTCGACGGCCGCGAGACGTCGTCCGCTGCGGGCCATTTCATCTTGACGGATCGGGCGAACCGGCATTCGAAAAGGCACCGGCCTCCGGTATAGCTGCGAGACTGCAATCAAATACGATCATAGGATGAGATGTTTTTATTATTTTAAATCCACGAAGTTTATTTTACAAAAACTAGATAGGGCATAGACCTGATCGTATAAGTTTTTAGGTTGCGGGTTAGCACCGACAACCGAGAATGGTTCGTAGAAATATGACAGACCATACGACTAGGACGCCGGATTTTTGGCGAGATCTCGACCGGAGCGTCTCGACCCGCGTCGAGGATGCCTTGCTCCAACCTAACTGCAATCGCGATGCGTTGGTTTCTTGGTTGCGGGATCTTGAGGAGACCGCACGGCGGGAATGCCGTCGGCGGGACACCATTCAGATCCTGACGAGCGGGCGCCGGCTTCTCGGAGACCTGTCTCCCGTCGGGATCTTGGACGGACCGTTCGCCCACACCATGGAATAGTGGGATCGGCCTCATGCCAATCGCGCGTCCATTGATGAGTCAATGTGAAGCTAGATAGACTGTCATGCCGTTCCCATGCTCGGCGGCGGACCGACTGAACTCGCCCGTCCGGTCACCTCCGATGTGTCCGGAAGGGGGTCGACCAATGGACACCGGATACCCACCTCTCGGGGTCCGGTCCGCCGGAGTGAAGCGATCGTCTTAAAGAACCCGAACGCTCATCCTCTCGTCGATGGGGGCCTAGGCGTACCGCCCTGTAACGGGAAAGGCCCCACGAGTTAGCGGACAAGCAGCAGAGCGACCTGCGGTGGTCCTACGCAGTGGGTCGAGCAATCACGCTGTGCAGTGAGGGTCGGAAAGACCGAAGGAACGCATCAACGCTCCTTTGGAAGCCCTCGACTTTAATGTATCACGACCGCAGCAGATTGTGACCACCGCTGGCGGCGATCTCCAGGGCACGCTTGGCGCCCTCCTGACCCTTGATGTCGCGCAGATCCGGCAACGGGCCGCCCGGCGCAGCGATGGCGGGCTCCGGCCGCGCCATCACCTGTGTGCCCTTGAAGTGGTTGGCGAGCTGGATCAGCGAGCGGGGTGCCAGCACGTCCATGTCCTCGCCGGCCCAGGCGGCTTCCGGGCCGGTGGCGGCCGGGCAGATCAGGCCGAGGCCGCGCGCATTGGCGGCCATGGCGGCGGGCAGCACGCCGGAGACGGCCGTGATGGTACCATCGAGGGCGAGTTCCCCCAGCACGCAATAGCCGGCCAGCGCATCGGCCGGCAGCGCGCCGATGGCGCCCATCACGGCGAGGGCGATCGGCAGGTCGTAATGCGAGCCTTCCTTGGGGAGATCGGCGGGCGCCAGGTTCACGGTGATGCGCTTGGCCGGCAGCGCCAGCCCCGAGGCGATGAGAGCGGAGCGCACCCGCTCGCGGGACTCGGCCACCGCCTTGTCGGCAAGGCCGACCACCGTGAAGGCGACGAGGCCGGGCGCGATCTGCACCTGCACGTCGACGGCCCGCGCTTCGATCCCCTCGAAGGCGACGGTGGCGACGCGGGTGACCATGCTGTCTCGACCTCTCCGGAACAGCGTGACCGTAGGCACCGGGCCGGCGAGACACAACCATTGCGTGAACCCGGCGATGCGATCGCGGTGGAACCCTCGGGCCGGTGAACCCGTTCGACCGGCGTCCTACGACCCATAAAAATCCTCGAGGGAGATCCCATGTCGTTCAAGACCACCAGCCTCGCCGCCATCGCGCTCGGCCTCGCCTTCACCGGTTCGGCCTTCGCCGATCGGAAGCCGACCCCGGACGAGCAGACCAAGATCGAGGCCGTCCTCAAGCAGGAAGGCTTCGCCAAGTGGAAGAAGATCGAGGTCGAGGACGACGAGATCGAGGTGGACGATGCCATCGACGCCAATGGCAAGCAGTTCGACCTCGAGCTCGACCCGAAGACCTTCGCCATCGTGAAGCGCAAGGCCGAGTAGGCGGGGTTCCGAGGGGCGCTTGCATCCGCCGCGCGGCCCGGCCATATAGCCATCGGGAGGTTGGCGAGGGACGTTTCACTCGCCAACCGGGTCAGGTCCGGAAGGAAGCAGCCCTAACGAGACCGAGCGGGTCTTTGTCCAGCCTCCCACCTTCGTCGATTTTCCAGGCCCGCGTGGCGGCTTCCCCCGACCGGGGCCGATCCTAACCACGCTAAGGCGGCATGGACGCGACTTCCGGCACTCCGAGCGATGAACCGGGTCTGCCCGGCTTCCCCGAGCCGTCATCGGCCGCGACCCCGTATCGGGTGCTCGCCCGAAAATACCGTCCGCAGAATTTCGACGATCTGATCGGCCAGGGCGCCATGGTGCGCACGCTGGCGAACGCGTTCGCGGCCAACCGCATCCCGCAGGCATGGATGCTCACCGGCGTGCGCGGGGTCGGCAAGACCACCACCGCCCGCATCCTCGCCCGCGGCCTCAATTACGTGCGCGACGGCTATCCCGATACCGGCCCCACCATCGCGATGCCCGAACTCGGGCGCCACTGCCAGGCGATCATGGAATCCCGGCACATGGACGTGCTGGAGATGGACGCCGCCTCGCATACCGGCATCGACGACGTGCGCGGGATCATCGACGGCATCCGCTATTCGCCGGTCTCGGCGCGCTACAAGGTCTACATCGTCGACGAGGTCCACATGCTGTCCGAGAAGGCGTTCAACGCCTTCCTGAAGACGCTGGAGGAGCCGCCGCCCCACGCCAAGTTCGTCTTCGCGACCACCGAAATCCGCAAGGTGCCGGTGACGATCCTGTCGCGCTGCCAGAGGTTCGATCTGCGCCGGGTGGAAGCCGACACCCTCGTCGCCCATCTCGCCCGGATCTGCGGGGCCGAGAACGTCAGCGCCGAGGACGAGGCGCTGGCGGCCATCACCCGCGCGGCCGAAGGCTCGGTGCGCGATGCGCTGTCGCTCCTCGACCAGGCCATCGCCCACGGCGCCGGCGCTGTGAGCGCCCAGAGCGTGCGCGACATGCTCGGCCTCGCCGATCGTGGCCGCATCGTCGACCTGTTCGAAGCGGTGATGCGCGGCGACATCCCGACCACCTTCGCGGAGGTGCGCGGCCAGTACGAGGCCGGTGCCGATCCGGCGGTGATCCTGTCGGATCTGGCGAGCTTCACCCACCTCGTCACCCGGCTGAAGCTCGTACCGGATGCGGCCGCGGCCGATCCGACGCTGAGCGAGGTCGAGCGCGGGCGCGGTGCGGAGTTCGCCAGAAAACTCTCGGTACGGGTGCTGTCGCGCGCCTGGCAGATCCTGCTGAAGGCGATCCCCGAGGTCCAGACCGCGACCCGGCCGCTGGCGGCCGCCGAGATGGCCCTGGTCCGCCTCGCCTACGCGGCCGACCTGCCGACCCCGGACGAAGCCCTGCGGCAGATGAAGGGCGAAGTTCTCGCCGGTACGCCGGCCAGGATCACGTCGGAGGCAGAGGCTCCGGCGAGTCCCGCACAGGCGAGCATTACCCAGACAAGTCTTGTCCAGACGAGTCCTGTCCAGACAGCTCTTGCACCCCCGGCCCAGGGCAGGCCGGCGCTGCCGCCGATCCCGACATTCTCGTCCGAGCCACCGCGCCCGCCCCTCGCCCTGGCGGCAGCCGGTGGCGGTGGCGCCCGCCCTGCCCTGGCGGTCGTCCCGCCGCCGATGCCGGAGGTCCAGGCGGATGGCCCGCGCCTCCTGCGATTCTCCGACGTGCTGGCCCTGGCCGATACCAAGCGCGACATCGGCCTGAAGATGGCGCTCGAACGCGAGGTCCATCTCGTTCGTTTCGAGGAGGGGCGGATCGAGTTCCGACTCGCCGAGGGCGGACGCCAGAGCATCGCCAACGATCTCGCCCGTGCGCTCGATACCTGGACCGGACGGCGCTGGATCGTCGCCCTCTCCAAGGAGGCCGGCGAGCCGACCATCGACGCCGCAGCCCGCGCCACCACCGAGACCCGCCACCAGAACGCCGCCTCGCATCCGCTCGTCCGCGAGGTTCTGGCGCGCTTCCCCGGTGCGCAGATCATCGACGTTCGCGACAAGGCTCCGGAGGTCTCGCCGGCTGTGGAGGCCGCGCCCACCGGCGAAGCGGAAACCGACGAACCCGGCGACGAGGCATAGCGCCGGGTCGCCGGCCTCCCCAAATCACTGGACGAACCCGTTCACGGCTCAGGACAAAGCAGATTTCCGATGCGCGACCTTATGGGCATGATGAAGCAGGCTCAGGCCATGCAGGAGAAGATGGCCGCCCTGCAGGACGAACTCGACACGATCGAGGTGTCGGGGGCCTCGGGTGGCGGTGCCGTGCGCGTAACGATGACCGCCAAGGGCCTCGTCAAGGGCGTCCAGCTCGATCCGGCGATGGTGAACGGCGACGAGCGCGAGATCCTCGAAGACCTCATCGTGGCCGCCATGAACGACGCTCGTGGCAAGGCCGAACAGGTCGCCGCCGAGCGGATGGGCGAACTCACCAAGGGCCTGCCGCTACCGCCCGGCCTCAAGCTTTTCTAGAGCGTTCGGACAAGAGGCGGCGCGACGCCGCCTCCCTCCTTCGGCTTTCAGGCCGCGACCGACTGAATCGGCTCGGCCGCGCGCACATCCGCATCCACATGCGCCTCGAAGCGCTTGAAGTTGTCGCGGAACATGCCGACGAGGCGTGTCGCCGTCTCTGCGAACGCCACCTTGTTGTTCCAGGTCTGCACCGGCGAGAGCACGTGCTGTTCGACCCCCGGCACCGAGACCGGCACATGGAAGCCGAAATACGGATCGCGCCGGAACTCGACCTGGGACAGCGACCCGTCGAGGGCCGCCGCCAAAAGCCGCCGCGTGACGCGAATCGGCATCCGCCGTCCGGTCCCGACGCCGCCACCGGTCCAGCCTGTGTTGACCAGCCAGCAATCGACCGCGTGTTCGGCGATGAGATCACGCAGCAGGTTGCCGTAGACGCTCGGATGCCGCGGCATGAACGGGGCGCCGAAGCAGGTCGAGAAGGTCGCCTCCGGCCCGGTCAGGCCGCGCTCGGTGCCCGCCACCTTGGCGGTGTAGCCGGAGAGGAAATGGTACATCGCCTCCGCCCCGGTGAGCCTGGCGATGGGCGGCATCACCCCGAACGCGTCGCAGGTGAGCATGACGATGTTCTTGGGGTGGGCCGCCCGGCCGGTGATGCTGGCATTGGCGATGAAGTCGAGCGGATAGGCGCAGCGGGTGTTCTCGGTGAGCGACGCATCGTCGAAATCCGGCACGCGGGTGAGCGGATCGATCACGACGTTCTCCATCACCGTGCCGAAGCGTTCGGTGGTGGCGTAGATCTCCGGCTCGGCGTTGCGCGAGAGGCGGATCGTCTTGGCATAGCAACCACCCTCAAAGTTGAAGATGCCGTCCTTGCTCCAGCCGTGCTCGTCGTCCCCGAGCAGCATACGCGACGAATCGTTGGACAGCGTGGTCTTGCCGGTGCCGGACAAGCCGAAGAACAGGGCCGAATCCCCGGCCTCGTCGAGGGCGGCATTGGCCGAGCAATGCATCGGCATCACCCCGACCTTGGGCAGCATGTAGTTGAGGTAGGTAAAGACCGACTTCTTCATCTCTCCGGCATAGGCCGAGCCGCCGATCAGGACGATCTTCCGGGTGAAGTCGATGGCGATCACGGTCTTGGAGCGGCAGCCGTGCCGGTGCGGTTCGGCCTGAAAGCTCGGCAGGTCGATGATCGTCAGTTCCGGCACGTAATCACCCAGCGTTTCGCGCTCGGGCCGGATCAGCAGGTTGCGGATGAACAGGGAGTGCCAGGCGAGTTCGGTGAAGACCCGCGCCTTGACCCGGTGGCACGGGTCGGCGCCACCATGGAGGTCCTGCGCGAACACTTCGCGGCCCTCGGCATGGGCTAGGAAATCGGAGAACAGCGTGTCGAATTGCGCGCGCGTGATGGCGCCGTTGTTCTCCCACCAGATCTGATCCTCGGTGGTCTCGTCGCGGACGACGAACTTGTCCTTGGGCGAGCGTCCGGTGTGGCTGCCGGTGGTGGCCACCAGCGCGCCGCCCCGGGCGAGTTCGGCTTCGCCGCGACGCAAGGATTCCTCGTAGAGGCGTGGGGCCTCGAGGTTCCAGTGTACGGCTTTCAGGTTGCGCAGGCCGATGGTCTCGGCTCCGTGCCCTTGGTTGAAGTCACCGATATTGGTCACGCGTCTCTCTCCTCGGGCACCTGATCGCACCGCCGCGCCGCTCTCGTCCGATAGGGTGTCCACGCGGTCGGTCAGGTCCGCCGCGTGCAGGTTCGCCACCCCCCGAAATCACTGTGTCAGCGCGAGCGGCGAAATTTTGCCGCCAAATTGCGTTTGCGACAATGGGAAAAAGAATTTGAGCGCGTGGGGTCCCATGGGTTCGACGCCAACTCAGTATTCTTGGCCACCCCGCCCGGTTCGGTCGGGTCCGGGGGCGAAACCGAAGCGGCCGAGCCCTATCTGTCGGGTATGCCCTTCGCGACCGGCGGACCTGCGGCCCTCTCGGCGCGAATTCCGCACGGTCGCGTCGTCGAACGCGACACCGTCTTCCAGCTACGATACGGACTGTTCATGCCTCAAGCCGTCGCCGGTCCCGAGATCGAGCGCCTGATCCAGCTCCTCGCCCGCATGCCGGGCCTCGGCCCCCGCTCAGCCCGGCGTGCCGCGTTGCAGCTCATCAAGAAGCGCGAAACGCTGCTCGCGCCTTTGGCCGATGCCATGCGGGTCGCGGCCGAGCGCATCGTCGTGTGCCGCACCTGCGGCAACGTCGATACTTCCGAGCCCTGCACCATCTGCCGCGACGAGAGCCGCGATCCCTCGATCCTCGTGGTGGTCGCGGACGTCTCGGATTTGTGGGCTCTGGAACGCTCGGGCGCGGTGACCGCGCGCTATCACGTGCTCGGCGGCGTTCTCTCGGCGCTCGACGGCGTTCGGCCCGAGCATCTCAACCTCGACAGCCTCGTGACTAGGGCCGGCGAGCCGGCCTTACGCGAGATCATCCTGGCGCTCAATGCCACCGTCGATGGGCAGACCACGGCCCATTACGTCACCGAATCCCTGAAGGCCTATGGGCTGAAGGTGACCCGCCTCGCCCACGGCGTACCGGTGGGCGGCGAGCTCGATTACCTCGACGAGGGCACCCTCACCGCGGCCATCCGTAGCCGCACTCCATTCTGACCGAGGGCCGCCCGGCACCCCGCATTTGACCGGCTTCTGGCGCCCCCCTATCTGCGGGGACGAGGGCCGTCCGCACGTGGCCATTCCATCAGACCCAGTTCGAAGCACGCCATGACCATCCGCCCCCTCGTCATCATTCCCGACCCGATCCTGCGCAAGGTCTCAGAGCCGGTCGGTCCCATCACGGGCGAGATCCATAGCCTCGTCGCCGACATGCTGGAGACGATGTACGACGCCCCTGGCGTCGGCCTCGCCGCGATCCAGATCGGGGTCGCGAAACGCGTCGTCACCATCGATACGTCGAAGGACGAGGACGACCGCCGGCCACAGATCTTCATCGACCCGCAAGTCGTGTGGGAATCGGAGGAGAAGCGGATCTACGACGAGGGCTGCCTGTCGATCCCCGAATATTACGGCGAGGTCGAGCGGCCCGATCGGGTGCGGGTGCGCTTCCGGGGGCTCGACGGTGCCGAACAGGAGATCGAGGCGGACGGTCTCCTCTCTACCTGCATCCAGCACGAGATCGACCATCTCGACGGGGTGCTGTTCATCGACCACCTGTCGAAACTGAAGCGCGACCGGGTGCTGAAGAAGTTCGCCAAGGCGGCCAAGCGCGACGCCGCCTGATCGATTCATCGAGGACACATCGGATGCGCGTCGTCTTCATGGGCACGCCGGATTTCGCCGTGCCGACGCTGGCGCGTCTGGCCGCCGACGGCCACACGATTGCAGCCGTCTATACCCGCGCGCCGGCCAAGGCCGGGCGCGGCATGGCGCTGAAGCCCTCCCCCGTGCAGGTGATGGCCGAAGACCTCGGCGCGCCGGTGCTGACGCCCGCGACCCTGAAGACGCCGGAGGCCGTCGAGACGTTCAGCGGGCACGGCGCCGATGTTGCCGTGGTGGTCGCCTACGGGATGCTTCTGCCCCAGGCCATCCTCGATCTGCCGCGTCATGGTTGCCTCAACCTCCACGGCTCGCTGCTGCCGCGATGGCGCGGCGCGGCGCCGATCCAGCGTGCGGTGATGGCGGGTGACGCCCAGAGCGGCGTCGGCGTGATGCGGATGGAGGCCGGCCTCGACACGGGTCCGGTGGCGATGGAAACCCGCCTCGCCATCACTCCCGGCATGAGTGCCGGTGCGTTGCACGACGCGCTGATTCCGCTCGGCGCCGACCTGATGTCCAAGGCCCTCGCGGCCCTGGAACGGGGCGATCTGAGCTTCACGCCGCAAGCCGCCGAGGGCGTCGTCTACGCCCACAAGATCACCAACGACGAGGCGCGCATCGATTGGAACCGCCCGGCGGCCGATGTCGCCAACCACATCAACGGGCTATCGCCGTTCCCCGGCGCGTTCTTCGAGGCCGATCTCGGCAAGGGCGTCGAGCGCGTGAAGGTGTTGGCGGCGGAACGGGTGGACGCCTCCGGTACGCCTGGCCTGATCCTCGACGAAGCCTGCGCTGTCGCTTGCGGAAGCGGCGCGATCCGCTTGGGCGCCCTGCGCCGTGCCGGCAAGGGCGGCGTATCGAGCGGCTCGGAATTTCTGCGGGGGGCGCGCCTGCAGCCCGGATCGCGCCTGAGCACCTGATGCCCCGCTACAAGCTCGTCATCGAGTACGACGGCGCTCCGTTCCGCGGCTGGCAGCGCCAGACCTCACAGCCTTCGGTCCAGGGCGCCATCGAGGCGGCGGTAACGAGATTCTCCGGGGAAGTCGCCGGACTCACCTGCGCCGGGCGAACCGATACCGGCGTGCACGCGACGCATCAGGTGGCGCATCTCGATCTCGCCAAGGCGTGGCGCACCGACGTGGTCCGCGACGCGATCAACGCGCATTTGAATCCGCAGCCGGTCGCGATCCTCAGCGCCGAGATCGTCGCGCCCGATTTCAACGCCCGCCATTCGGCATTCCGCCGGCACTACCGCTATCGCATCCTCAACCGGCGCAGCCCCGCGGCGCTCACCCGCGGTCATGTCTGGCAGGTGCCCTGGCCGCTCGACGCGGCGCTGATGCAGGCCGCCGCCCAACCCCTGCTCGGACACCACGACTTCACCGCCTTCCGCGCCGCCGAGTGCCAGGCCAAGAGCCCGATGCGGACCCTCGAACGACTCGACGTCGCCATCATGCCGATGGGCCATTTCGACGAGATCGTGGTGACGACGGCGGCGCGCTCGTTCCTGCACCATCAGGTGAGAGGGCTGGTCGGAACCCTCGTCCTCGCCGGGGCGGGGCGCCTCACACCGGCCGACGTCGGCGATATCCTGGCGAGCCGCGACCGCAGCCGCTGCGGCCCCCTCGCCCCGGCACGCGGGCTGACCTTCGTGGGTGTGGACTACGCAACGGCAGGAGAGCCCGCCGAAGGTATTTAATTTCAAGTTGCATTTTTTGGGAAGATCACGCCAGATTGCACAACCTCAACGATTAATTCGTCGAGGACAGCGCGAGATCATACCTCATGGAAATACCGTTCCGGATCGCCATCATCCTCGCGACTGGGTTCGCAGTGATGACACCACTGATCTTCATCGCCGTCAGAGAGGCGATCAAGCGACAAAGACAGGAGGTCATCACCGATCTGGCTCTCGTCTTCGAGATCGCCGACCGCTCCGGCCCGGCGCTGATCCCGTCCTTCGAATTCGTGAAATACAAGTATTTCGTGGGCTCCAAGGGCCGGCCGGCGCCCGATGCGGGCCTGAATGCCGGCGCCTTGGAATCCGGACGCCGGAAACAGGACTACACCACCCTATCCTGGCTCTTCGGCGCCACGCCCTTCAGCGTCCTGTCCGGCCTGGCGACGCTTTACACCCTCTCGCTCATAGTCTCGCTGCTGGTCCCCGGAGACACCGATCCGGCGCCGTTCCGATGGCCGGGCGTCACCTATCCATCACCCGACAGTATCGGAATGGTCTGGCTTCTCGGACTGTGCGCGGCGTTTGCCGGCAGCTACATCACGGCCTTGCGCAACCTCTACCGCGCGATCAAGAACTTCGACCTCAGTCCCGGGAGCTTCATCGGCGAGACGATCCGGATGCTCTTGAGCGCCGTGTTGTCTCCAATCCTCGTCGTCGGCCTGTTCTGGCTCGGAACCGAGACGGTGAAGGCGCTGGTGACAGACCAGGCGAGGCTGAATTCTCCGGCCGCGCTGGCAATGGTCGTCGCGGCCTGCTTCATCGCCGGCATCATGCCGGAGGTAGTCCTGCGCAACATCGTGCAACGGGACAAACTCAAGAACTTCAAACGCGAAGAGGAAGAGGTCTTCCAGGCCTTCAAGATCACGCCGGTGGAGATCATCGACGGCATCGATAGCGATATCCGCGTCCGGCTTGACGATCATCACATCCACTCGACGCAGAATCTCGCTGCCGCCAACCCGCTGATGCTGTTCGTCGAGACGCCGTACGGGGTCTATCAGATCATGGATTGGGTGGCCCAGGCGCAGCTCTGCTGTTCCGTCGGACGCGACAAGGTCATTCGCCTATGGCCGCTCGGTGTGCGGACCCTGTTCGACCTGGAGCGCTTGGCCGCCTCGCGCGACGCCGCCAACGCGGCGCTTCTCCTCGAAGTCGGACGCGTCATTCTGGGCGAGGGGCTGATCCCAACGGACGTTCCCGACCTTAAGGCGAGTGCTGCGCTGGTGCGGGCCAGCATCGAGTTGCGTCTCGACGATCCGCACGTCCAGCGTCTGCGGCAGATCTACATCGCCGTGGGCGCTCGCCTCGGCCGCAACAGCCGTCGGTTCCGGTCGAGTGGGGATCGGTACCGATGCCGCTACAGGGCCGGGCGCGGCTGGCTGTGCCGGAGGATGAGGCCCCAAGCCCGCGCCGCCGCTTAACCGTTCGCCAGCGCCGATTTCCCAGCGAAGTACGCTGCCAGCACCCGCGTGTAGATCGCGGTCAGCCGGTTGAGATCGGCGACGGCGACGCACTCGTCGGTCTGGTGCATGGTCTGTCCGACCAGTCCGAACTCGATCACCGGGCACGCATCCTTGATGAAGCGCGCATCCGAGGTGCCCCCGGTGGTCGACAAGGCCGGCACCCGCCCGGTCTCGGTCTCGATGGCGGCGACGACGAGATCGGTGAAGGCGTCGGGCTGGGTCAGGAACGCCGGCGAATTCGAGGGCTGCAGGTCGAGGGTGTAGCGCACCACGTTGCCGGCGGCGCGCTCCAGGCGCGCGCGGATTTCCTCGCCCAGCGTCTGTGCCGTCCAGCCTTCGTTGAAGCGGATGTTGAAGGTCGCGCGCGCATCGGCGGGGATTACGTTGGTGGCGGGGTTGCCGACGTCCAGCGTGGTGAATTCGAGGTTCGAGGCGTCGAAATGCCGGGTGCCGCCATCGAGGGGCGCTTCGAGCAGGGCCGATGCCAGTCGCAGGATGCCGGGAATCGGGTTCTCGGCCCGATGCGGATAGGCGACGTGGCCCTGGCGGCCATGCACCGTGAGGTTTCCGGTGAGCGAGCCGCGCCGGCCGATCTTGATCATGTCGCCGAGGGCGTCGGGGTTGGTCGGCTCGCCGAGCAGGCAATGGTCGAAGCGCTCGCCCCGCGCCCGCGCCCAGTCGAGGAGCTTGACCGTACCGTTGATCGCCGGCCCCTCCTCGTCTCCGGTGATGAGGAAGCCGATGGAGCCGGAAAACGCCGGTCCCACCGTGTCGAGATAGTCGAGGGCGGCGGCGAGCATGCAGGCGATGCCGCCTTTCATGTCGACGGCACCGCGTCCGTAGAGCATCCCGTCCGCGATGGTGCCGGCGAACGGCCCATGGCGCCACGCGGCCGCGTCGCCCACCGGCACCACGTCGGTATGGCCGGCAAACAGCAGATACGGCGTGCCCGTGCCGATCCGGGCGTAGAGGTTGTCGATGTCGGGCGTACCCGGCTCCGAGAAGCGCGGCCGGTGCACGGTGAAGCCGGCCGCCGCCAAGACGCCGCCGAGCCACTGCAGCGCGCCGCCCTCCTCCGGGGTGACGGAGGGACAGCGGATCAGCGCCTGCGCCAGGGCGACGGGCGAGCGATCGCCGGATTGGCCTTCGGGGGAATCGTGCACGGGGTACGGTCTCGTCGGGATTTCCGGCACGGCCATAGGCGCGGGCCGGGATGCGCGCAAATCGTGGGGCTTTCGGCCGGCCCGTCCGAGGGTTATCTGCCGGTCATGGCCCTGTCATCGCAAGAAGTCGAACGCTACGCCCGCCACCTCGTCCTGCGCGAGGTCGGCGGGCCGGGCCAGGCGCGCCTCAAGGCGGCGCGCATCCTCGTGGTCGGGGCCGGCGGTCTCGGGGCTCCGCTGATCCAGTATCTGGCAGCGGCCGGGATCGGCACCATCGGGATCGCCGACGACGACACGGTCTCGTTGTCGAACCTGCAGCGACAGGTGATCCACGGGACACCGGATATCGGCCGCCCGAAGGTGGAGAGCGCCGCGGACGCCGTGACCCGCCTCAACCCGCACGTCACCATCGCGGCCCATGCCTTTCGGCTGACGCCCGAGAACGCAGTGGCCCTGATCGCGGATTACGACGTCGTCGCCGACGGCTCCGACAATTTCGCGACGCGCTACGCCGTGTCCGACGCCTGTTTTCGCGCCGGGCGTCCGTTGGTGACCGCGGCTCTGGGCCAGTTCGACGGCTCGCTCACCACCATCCGGGCGCACGAGACGGATGCCGCTGGGCGCCCGAATCCGACCTATCGCTGCCTGTTTCCGAGCCCGCCGCCGCCGGGCAGCGTACCGCCCTGCGCCGAGGCCGGGGTGCTCGGTGCGCTCGCGGGCGTGATGGGCTCGCTGATGGCGATGGAGGTGATCCGCGAGATCACCGGCTTCGGCGAATCGCTGGTCGGACGCCTGCTCATGGTCGACGCGCGTGCCATGCGCTTCGAGACCCTGAGCTACGGTTGGGACGCGGCGAACCCGCTGAACGGTACCGACGCGTAGGCCTCACACCACCGTATCGAGACAGCATTTCTTGAACTTCTTGCCGCTGCCGCACGGGCACGGATCGTTGCGGCCGACATCCTTGAACGGATTGCGCACGGGCTGGCCCGCATCCTCCGCCGTCCAGGCGAGTTCCGCGACGGGATCGTCGAGGGTGCCGTATTGACTCGGTTCGAAGCGTGTCAGGTCGTCGGGCTTCGCCTCGGCCTGCCGCAGGGTGGTCCGGAACCAGGCCGCATCACTGAACTCGTCATCGAGCCGCCCGTCCTTGCGAGCCGCCGCCGCGCGCGGAGCGAGATCGCGAAAGCCCAGCAGCGCGATGGTCTCCTCCCAGCCGACCCAACCGACATCGCCCTCCACGGCGGCGCGCTTGTCGTCGAAGCGGATCAGGAGGTCGTGGGTCTGGGTGCGATCGACGCGGCCGGTCTGCGTCAGAAACGTCAGGGCGGCGAACCCGACGTTGCGGACCATGTCGTCGAGCGTGGTGTCGAGGATGAGCCCGTGTAGCGGTGCCACGTCCCCGTCGAAGGTGCTGATCAGGATCTTGGAAAGCGTCGTGGTGACCGCGTCGCCCAGCAGGCTATCGAGTGTCTCGCCGTCCTGATGCAGCAACCGCACCAGGGGAGCGAACATGCGCGTGTCGCGGGCCGCGGCCAGCACGTGGATGCCCCAGAACAGCAGGTCGGCATCGGCCTCCGGCATCTCCTCGCCCGCAGCGGGCCCCTGGAGCACGCGCAGAACCTCGTCGGCGATCGACTCCGGCGCGCTGAGAGCCCGCCGAAGTTCGGCGACCGGTAGGTGTTTGGCCGCCGAAAGGGCGTCGACGAGGTCGCGATCGATCATGAAGCCTGTCCTCCGGTTTGCGATCAGGACCGAAGCGTCGCGCCGGTCTTGCGCGTCACCTCGGCGACGATCTTGGCGGTGATCGCCTCGATCTCGACATCGGTCAGGGTCCGCTCCACCGGCTGCAGCCGCACCGCGATCGCCACCGACTTCGCGCCTTCGGGAATGCCGACACCCTCGTAGAGGTCGAACACGTCGATCCCAGAGATCAACTTGCGCTCGGCGCCGTGAGCCGCCTTCACCACGTCGCCCGCCGCCACGTCGCGCCCGACCACGAAGGCGAAGTCGCGCGAGATCGGCTGGAAGTCGGACAGGGCCAGCGCCGGCTTGACCTTGGTCGGCCGGTATTTCGGCAGCGGCACCGCATCGAGGGTGATCTCGAAGGCGACGATCTGGCCCTTGAGGTCGAGGGCCTTCATCACCCGGGGGTGGATTTCGCCGAAATACCCCACCGGATTCTTGGGCCCGAACTGCAGCGTCCCGGAGCGGCCGGGATGGAGCCAATCCGGCCCGCCGGCCACCACCTGCAAACCGCCGGTGGGGATGCCGAAGGCCGCGACGAGAGCCATCGCGTCGGCCTTGGCAGTGAAGGCGTCGACGGCACCGGCCGTCCCGTCCCAGTGTCGGCCGCCGCCGGCATGACCGGCTGTCCCGCGGCGGATCGCCGTGGCGCGGATGCTCTGGCCCTCGGGCTGGTCGCTGGCGAAGCACTGGCCGACCTCGAACAGGGCGACGTCGGCGCTGCCGCGGTCGGCGTTGCGCTGCGCGGCGCGCAGCAGGCCCGGCACGAGGCTCGGACGCATGTCCGAGAGGTCTGCGGCGATGGGGTTGGCGAGCGTGAGATCGGCGGAGCCGCCGCCGAACAGGACCGCGTCGTCATGGGGAATGAACGACCATGTCACCGCCTCGACGAGGCCGCGGCTGGCCAGGGCGCGCTTGGCGAGGCGTGTGCGCTTCTGGATCACGGTGAGGACCGGCTTGCCGACCACCGACTCGATGCGCGGCAGGGGCTTGGGCTCGATCCTGTCGAGGCCGGCGATGCGGATGATCTCCTCGACGAGATCGGCCTTGCCTTCGACGTCGGCGCGCCAGGACGGGGTCAGCACCTTCACGCGGTCGCCGGTGCCGGCGACGTGGAAGCCGAGCGCTTCCAGCGTCACCCTCATCTCGGCGCGCGACAGCTCGATACCGGCCAGGCGCCGGGTCTCGGTCCAGGGAAAATGGATGATCCGCTCGGTCTCGGGCGGCTCGCCGGCGATGGTGGCCTCGGAGGCGGTACCACCGCAAATCTCGAGGACGAGGCGGGTGGCGAGATCGAGACCCGGCAGGGTGAAGGCCGGATCGACGCCGCGTTCGAAACGATAGCGCGCGTCGGTGATGATCCCGAGGCGGCGCCCGCTCTGGGCGATGTTCATCGGGTCCCACAGGGCCGATTCGATCAGCACGTCGGTGGTGCCGGCATCGCAACCGGAGGCCTCGCCGCCGATGATGCCGGCGATGGATTCGGGGCCGCGATCGTCGGCGATGACGACCGTATCGCTGGTGAGCGTATAGGACTTGCCGTCGAGCGCCTTCAGGTCTTCGCCGTCGCGGGCGCGACGCACCGTGAGGCCGCCCGCCACCTTGGCCGCATCGAAGACGTGCAGCGGCCGCCCGCGATCGAAGGTGAGATAGTTGGTGATGTCGACGAGGGCGTTGATCGGGCGCAAGCCGATGGCGCGCAAGCGCGTCTGCATCCAATCCGGCGAGGGGCCGTTTTTCACGCCACGCACCAGCCGCAGGGTGAAGTAGGGGCACAGGCCGCGATCGAGTTCCTCGAAGGCGAGGGTCACCGGCACCGGGCACGGTCCCGTGCCCCGGATCGGCGGCTGGGGCGCGTGCTTGAGGCTGCCGAGGCCCGTCGCCGCGAGATCGCGGGCGATGCCGTGGATCGAGGTGCAATCGGCGCGGTTGGGCGTCAGGTTGATCTCGATGACCGGGTCGTCGAGCTTTGCGTAGGTGGCGTAGGGCTGCCCCGTCGGTGCGTCGGCCGGAAGGTCGAGGATGCCGTCATGGTCGTCGCCGAGGCCGAGTTCGGCGCCGGAGCACAACATGCCCCGGCTCTCGACGCCGCGGATGTTGCCCACCGAAAGGGTGATGTCCTTGCCCGGCACGTAGGTACCGGGGGGCGCGAACACCGTCTTCATGCCAGCCCGCGCGTTGGGCGCGCCGCACACCACCTGCAGCGGCTGGCCGTCGCCGGCATCCACCGTGCACACGCGCAGACGGTCGGCATTGGGGTGCTGCTCGGCGGTGAGCACATGAGCGACCACATAGGCCTGCAGGCTCTGCGCCTTGTCCTCGATGCCTTCGACTTCGAGCCCGATCCGCGTCAGCGTCTCGCTGATCGTATCGAGGGAAGCCTCGGCGTCGAGGTGTTCCTTGAGCCAGGAGAGAGTGAATTTCATGGGTTCGATTCTTCAGCTCAGGCTTGTCGAGGTTTGGCGATCAGGAGAATCGCGAGTTCCAAGCGCTGGGGCTTATCGAGCCCCTCGATCAGCGCAACCGTCTCCTTGGCCAACGCGATAATCACAAGCGTCGCTTCCAGACTGACGGTGAGCGCGGGTGGCGCATAATCGGCAGAGTGCCGATCGTCCTGAAGCTTGGCTACGGCAGCGCCGATATCCAGTATCACGGTCCCGATCCGCGCCGCATGCTTACCCGCCAGGCGACTCTTTGCCGATCCGTGATCGACGGATCGATAGATCGGATCGTGCGTCCCAGTCTTTGTCCATCCGACAAGTTCATCGGTGCAGACATAACAGAGCGCGTGAAAGACGGCATAATATGCCGTGCTGACCGCACGGCGCATCGCAGCCTTCCGGACGTTTCTTGTTCCAGGCAGCGACGCCAGACCGTCTGCAACGTCGAGGAGATTGTAGACGAGCGGATTACCGAGTTTCGGCATCAACTGGCCGTCGTCGCATCGTCGGGAGAACTCTGCTCATCGGGAAAAAAGAAGCTCAGATAGGGAAAGCGCTCTTCACCGTCATCGAGCAGTCGCTTCCGCAACGCTCCCATTGCCCGCGCGGATGGTCGCTCCGCGATCGGCGCCGCCGAAGGCTTGAAATGGGCGACGATGGATAGCGCATCGTCACCGGCATGATCGACATACGGGCGCACGTCCGCGCGGTCGAAGCCGAAGGGGCCGAGCGTTTCACTCAACGCCTCCTGCACGATTGCCTCAATATCCGTCGCGGTCATCGTTCCCGCCTCCTCGGAAATCTACGCCGTCAGCCCGGCAACCAGGCTCGGAATATCTAGCGGCCGGAAGCCGTAATGCTCCAACCAGCGCACATCCGCCTCGAAGAACGGGCGCAGGTCCGGCATGCCGTATTTGAGCATGGCGATCCGGTCGATTCCCATGCCGAAGGCGAAGCCCTGGACGCTGTCGGGGTCGAGGCCGCAATTCCGCAGGACGTTCGGATGGACCATGCCGCAGCCGAGGATCTCGAGCCAGTCGGTGCCCTCGCCGAAGCGGATTTCGCCGCCTTTTCGCGAACACTGGATATCGACCTCGGCCGAGGGTTCGGTGAAGGGGAAGAACGAGGGCCGGAAGCGCATCTTCACCGCATCGACCTCGAAGAAGGTCCGGCAGAACTCCTCCAGCACCCATTTGAGGTTGGCGATGTTGGCCGCCTTGTCGATCACCAGGCCTTCGACCTGATGGAACATCGGCGTGTGGGTCTGGTCTGAATCGTGGCGATAGGTCCGCCCGGGACAAATCACGCGGATCGGCGGCTCCTGGGAGCGCATGGTGCGGATCTGGACCGGCGAGGTGTGGGTGCGGAGCACCTTGCGCTGACCATTGCGATCGGGGGCCAGGAAGAAGGTGTCGTGCATCTCGCGCGCCGGATGACCGGGCGGGAAGTTCAAGGCCGTGAAATTGTAATCGTCAGTCTCGATATCGGGCCCCTCGGCCACCGCGAAACCCATATCGGCGAAGATCGCGGTGATCTCGTCCAGCACCTGACTGATCGGGTGGATACGCCCGCGCGCTTCGGGCGCGTCCCGGACGGGAAGCGTCACGTCGATCCGCTCGGCGGAAAGCCGTGCGGTGAGCGCGGCCTCGGCCAGCGCCTCGCGCCGGGTGCCGATGGCGCCCTGAACGCGGTCGCGTAATCCGTTGATGAGCGGGCCACGCTCCTTGCGCGCCTCGGGCGTCATGGCACCGAGGGTTTTCAGCAATTCGGACACGCTGC
This sequence comes from Methylobacterium sp. BTF04, assembly GCF_010692745.1. Taxonomy (GTDB): domain Bacteria; phylum Pseudomonadota; class Alphaproteobacteria; order Rhizobiales; family Beijerinckiaceae; genus Methylobacterium. The sequence continues at coordinate 1,394 of NZ_JAAHTB010000050.1, read as the reverse complement.
CCTTTTTGCCGAGCGCGGCCACGCGGACGGCATCGAGGGAGGCCTCGTCCGAGGTCTCCGAGACCTGCCGCAGCAGGTCGCCTTCGAGGGTGTCGAGATCGGACATCGGTTCAACTCACCGGCTGCGGTTCGACCGACCCTGGAGAAGTCGGACACGGCGTGGCGAGGGTTTTGCGGTTCGGACGCCACAAGGCAAGCACGCGCGAAGCGAAACCCCTGTGAGCTCCGAAAGAAAACCCTGCGATCGCCCAAAAAGGGAGGCGACGATCGCCGAAACAGAGAAGGCGCGGCACCCGAACGGGGCCGCGCCTTTCACCTCGACGAACGTCGTGGAGTTTGGGAAGCCTCAGGCTGCCTTGGCGGCCGGCAGAGCGGCCTTGGCCAGCTCGACCACAGCGGCGAAGCTGGCGGGCTCGTGGATGGCGAGGTCCGACAGGGACTTGCGGTCCACCTCAATGCCCGACTTCGTCAGACCGTCGATGAAGCGCGAATAAGTGATGCCGTGCTCACGGACGGCAGCGTTGAGGCGCTGGATCCAGAGGGCGCGGAACGTGCGCTTCTTGTTCTTACGATCCCGGTAGGCATACTGCATGCCCTTCTCGACCGCCTGCTTGGCGATCCGGATCGTATTCTTGCGGCGACCGTAATAACCACGGGCGGCCTTGAGGACTTTCTTGTGCTTCGCGTGACTGGTCACGCCGCGTTTGACGCGGGCCATGGGTTCTCTCCTGGATTACGAAAAAAGCAGTATCGGCGCCGTGAAGGATTACCGGCTGTTGGGCAGGAAATACTTCTTCACGTTGGCGGCATCGCCCTCGAACAGGGTGGTGGTGCCGCGCAGGTTGCGGATCTGCTTCGTCGTCCGCTTGATCATCCCGTGGCGCTTGCCGGCCTGGGCATACATGACCTTGCCGGTGCCGGTGATCTTGAAGCGCTTCTTCGCGCCCGACTTGGTTTTCAGCTTGGGCATTTCGCTCTCCTGAACGCGCATGCACCCCGATCCGGAACGGATCGAAGGCCTGCGCTCGGTTGATGCTTCTGATGGAGCAGCACGAACCGCCACGGCAGCCCTATCGGCCGGGCGGTTCAACGCGAGGCGCGTATGACAGAAAAGAGACGCGGCTTCAATGGCGAACCCAGCCCGAGGTCTGTCGTCTCGCCAGATTCCGACCGGAATCGCGGGGGCGCAGCGCTGCACGGCCCGTAAAAGCGACCCATCCGGCGGGGCGCCACAGGCATAAGACGCAGCGATTATCCGAAGAATGCGGCAGAGGATTGCTTGACAGCGTGAGGTGCGGAAACTAGACCCCCGACACCGCCGGAAACGGGGCGGGACGTCATGCGGGCGTAGCTCAGTTGGTTAGAGTGCCGGCCTGTCACGCCGGAGGTCGCGG
>NZ_JAAHTB010000049.1 GCF_010692745.1 Methylobacterium sp. BTF04 | reverse complement strand
ATGGTCACCGACACACTTCCCCAGGAGTGCTCGCAGAACCTGGATGCTCTGACCAGTGTGACACGCCAGCTGCTCGTTGAGGGGCCATCATCCAACGTGCGATTAAACTTTCTATCGAAATTAGAAGATAGCTCATATTAATAAATACTAACAAAAATTCTTTGAATGATGTCTAAGTAGCTTCTCGATACGGACGAACACGCCGCCTCGTGGCCGGACCTGACGATCCACACCCGGCACGTCGCGGGGGCGGAGGAGATCACCGTAGGCACCCATCCGGTGTTTGGGACTGTCATCGTCAATCACTACGGCCTCGACTCGCCCGTGCTCTGGATCACCCGCATGCCAATCCCCGACGCGCTCAGGGACTAAAGCAACGGGTTGACGACGATAACGGTAACAAGTAACTCGTTGCCTGTGACCAAGGAGGTGCGAATGGCGATGACGCCGTCAGAGAAGCAGCGGGCTTACCGAGCCCGCCTCAAGCAAGCCGAAAAGACCTCGCACGATGAGACAGCCGACGTGATCGCAGGATCGTTCGCGGCCTACGTCGCAACCGATGACGAGGCTCACGAACTCGATTTCCTGAACGACACCTTCGACAGTGTGGGCCTTCAGTTTCCGGACCTGTCGAAGGACGAAGATCCGGACTGGCGCGAAGAGTGGACACGCATCGGCGGCCTGATCGAACGGGGCTCGCTCGGGAAGGCCCAGCGGATGGTCGGCGCTCTCGTCGACAGCGCCGACGCGCTCGCCCGGATCATCAACCGGTTCAAGGTCCGCGAGATCGAAGCCGCCATCACTAAGGCCGGCACTGCCGACATGAGTGACCCGGCCGAGCGGTCAAAGGCGGTCGCCGAGATGGTGCGTCTAGAGAGCTTGAAGGTCCGACTTTTAAAGGAGGTGCGGCGTTCATTTCCGGTCACGACGCTCAGAGGAGGTGCCGGAACAATCTGAACAGTAAACGGCGCGACCTTGGTCGCACCACTCAGAAGCCAACCAAGAACTCACACCAACGGCAGCGCAGCAGCGCCGCCGTCAGCAAGGAAAATCTGCATCATGAAGAAGAAGCCGGCCATCCAGACCTATCCCATGCCCGAAGCGGCTTATCGGAAGCTTACCGTTCTATGGAGCTCGGAAAACGGAATTGCACAGAATGCGATCCAGGAGATGATGTTTACTCAGTGCGATATCGAAAAGCTCGATCTTGAGTATGGCCGCACCGAATTACCGCCTGCCCTGAGGGATCATATTGAAAGAATAATGAATTTCTCTACAGACAGTGCGATATATGAGCTTTTAGAAGTCGAAATTGAAGATGCTGACTTCACTATCGATGATATTGAGCCCGTCGCCTACCAGCATGCGCAGAACCGCGCATCGCTCGCCGCGACCATCAAGGCGTCCGACCTGCCCACGGGTTGACCGACTCGCTGACAAGCTTCACGGTTAACGATCGGCGCACTCGCGCACGAAGGATCAACGCAACGAGCCGCAGACGTTCAAAACGAGCAAAGCCCCGACCCTGCAAGGTCGAGGCTTTGGAAATCGATGGGTGCGTGGAAGCCCCCGAACTGCTTCCACCACACCATATTCGGCCCTGAGCCGTCAAGCGGAGAACGCGAGTTCTCTGCACGATCTCGTATTGCCCGAAGCGGCCCCATAGGGGCTGAACGTGTTTGCATCATCCATCCGGCAGGCCGCCGAGGCCGCGCCGCGCGACAAGCTGCCCGAGATCAATCGGCTGCTCTGGTCCGCCTACGCCGCAGGCAGTGTCACCGACGATGAAGCTGAGGCCCTGTCCGCGCTCATAGAGGCCCGGAAGGCTCCGGCCGCCTCCCCTGCCCCTGGTCCCGTAAAACTACGGACTGGATCAAGACCGCGCACCGATGCCAGCATGGCGCGGCGCAGGCGTTGGGCCGCTGCCGGCCGGCTCCCCCCTCAAATTGCCTGCCAGTTCACACTCGCTGAGCAGGCGGCCCTTGCCGTCGTCACCGTCGAGGTAGCCAAGCGAGGCGACTGCCGGCTGCACCTCGACGCCATTGCCGCTATCGCGGGCGTGAGCCGCAGCACCACAAAAGCCGCCCTGCGCCGCGCGCGCGCTCTGGGCCTCGTCACTGTCACTGAGCGCCGTCAAAGCGCCTGGAGGAACTTGAGCAATATCGTGCGGATCATCAGCCGGGAGTGGCTGGCCTGGATGAGACTTGCTCGCTGCGTTTCGGCTTCGGGGGGTGGGGTTATTTCCTCACCCACCACGAATACCAAGGTTCAAACCGAAAGCAGACAGCGGGTCTTAAGGCCGATGAAAGGGGCTTTCGAGATAGCGAACGGCAGGACCGTTAAGAAACGCGCCCTGTGCTGAGATCTGCAGCATGCCATTCAATAAAAAGTCTCGCGCAGAGTGCATTCCTTCGTTCGATGAAGCGGGCCGACACCTACGATCTAGTCATCGACTTTGAACGCCTTGAGGAGCACAGCTTCGTCAGCGACCTGGGGCTCGAGACTCAACTCCCTGCGGGTCTTTGTAATTATATGCGCTCGGTAGAATGCAACGGCGCGCTCGATAGCCTCGCCTTGCATCTTGAGGCGCAGGCCCGCCTTGAGCGCTTCCACGTCGGCAATTGTCTCGGCCTTCAAGCGCGTCCCGAACACCGTGCGCGTCTCCTGGCTCGGCGGTCGACCTTTCCCTCGCTTCCCGGGTTCTTTGGTCACCACGGGCACAGGCTCCGGCGCTGTGATTGTTTCTGCCAACGCGGCGAGATCGACCGCCGTGTCGCTCGACGGCGGCTTCGGAACGGACTTGGTCTGAAATTTTGCCACGCTAACGCTCGTCATTTCTTGATAGTTTTAACTTACACACCGGCTCGGTCGATGATGGCTTGCACCAGCGCGTCGGCTCGCTCGCTCAGACCTTTGAACCGGACCTCAGTCACGGCTTGGCCTTCGTTCTGAGCTTGCCGATAGGCCGGACGCTCAAGGAGCGCGCCTGGCAGCACGTCATAGCCAGCCTCCCCCATGTATGTGCGAGCGAACGCCTCTTCGGCTTCAGTGCCAACCCGGACTAGTGCCAGCGCCAGTTTTGCCCTTGAGATACCTGCCCGGACCAAGCTGTTGAAGACGATGGCCGCGGGCTCAAGATCGTCCACCGACGTGCTTGATGGCTGAACGACCAGGGCGGATCCCTTCGCTATTTCGAGCGTCCCGGCCGAGGCCCGCGCCGGCCCGTCGATAATCATCAGATCGAAATGCTCGGCGGCTTTGAAGGCATCGGCGGCTGTCCTGAACGGCTCAACGGCGACGACGGGTTCAAGACTGGCCGACATGCGGCGGCGCGCCCAGTTCGTCGAGGTGCCTTGCTCATGGTCAAGATCTGCGATTTTGACGGCGAGGCCGCCGGCAGCGGCTTCCCGCGCCAGAGCGCGCGCCAAGGTCGATTTCCCGACCCCGCCTTTCTGACTGACAAAACTAACAACGCTTGGCATGTGTCAGTCCTTACGTGCGTCAGTCAGCGGTTGATGTTTTTTGCTTACGATAAATAACTGGCGTTTGAAAGCCATAACGGCAATCAGCACGAACGATGGACCTGAGTCTAATCCTGGTTTTGGGCGCCTTATCGAAGGGGCGTGCACACCTCTAAAAGGCAAGAGGTATCTCTCTAAGCAAATGTAGTTTTTACTTCTTGCACACCTCAAAAAGGTATCATATAGAGGCGATCAGGAGAGACCCATGAAGCAGACCCTCAGGCCAGCCATCGCCTACACCCGCGTCTCGACTCAGAAGCAGGAAGAGGCAGGCAACGGGCACGATCTTCAGATGACCAGGATCCGCGAGTTCGCACGTCACGCGGGCTACCGGATCGTTCAGACTTTCAGAGACGCTGAGACCGGCATGGGCGAGGACAGCATCAGGGGGCGGAAGGGCGTCATGGACGCGATCAGCTTCTCCCGAGAGAAGAAGCTGACGATCCTCGTCGACGGGCTCGATCGCTTCGCACGCAACGTGGAAGCCATCGAGGAAGCGATTATGGGAGGGCGCCTGAAGGTCTTGAGCTGCAAGTCCGGAGAGGGAGCCTCACACGCCGTCCTCATGGCGGAAGCCGCGCGTGCGCAGCACGAGGGCGAGCTCATCAGCATCAACACCAAGCGCGCTTTGAAGAAGCTCAAGGAGGAGGGGGTGCAGCTCGGGAACCCCACCAACCTCGAAGAAGCCCAGGTGAAGGGTGCCGCGGTGAACCGAGACGGTGCTCTCGAACGAGCGCGCGAGTTAGCGCCGGTCATCTCGAAGTTGCGCGAAGAAGGGCGCACAACTGCCAAGGAGATCGCCGATGGCCTGAACCTCCGGGGTCTTCGAACAGCCCGGGGTGAGGACTGGAACGAGGGGAACGTGCGCCGTCTCCTCCAGCGTGTCGCTGAGATCCACCGGGCACAGGAGGAGGCGAAGGACCAGGAGAACCCGAACTGGGGCATGTGGTGAGATCACCGGGACAGGACGTCGAAGTCCTAGAGATCCTACGCTTTCTCGTAGGGGGTGCCTTCTGGGCTCGAAGAAAGTCCGGCCACCTCCTTGGCGATCACCGTCCTTAGCGAACAGGTCGCCCCATAAAGAGCATCAGGAGCTCACTGACAGGTTTGGCGGTATGACGTGCTCCTCAACTAGCGGATCAGCGTCTACGAGCTTCCCTGAGCCTTGTAGACGGTTCCCGCTCAATGCGGCATCGTGCATGACATGAGCCAGGGAACGGCGCTCAAGTCGTCTGACCGTAGTGCGCCCATTGAGACGCTCGCCGGCACGATCGAACGCGTGACCTTTCACAACGCTGAGACGGGTTTCTGCGTCCTCAAAGTTCAGGCGCGCGGCAAGCGCGATCTCGTGCCGGTGATCGGACACGCGCCAGCGATTGGTGCCGGCGAGTGGATCACTGCGACCGGGATCTGGTTCACTGACCGGCAGCATGGCCTCCAGTTCAAGGCCGAGACGCTCAAGGCCACACCACCGACCGGGGTCGAGGGTATCGAGCGCTACCTCGCGTCGGGCTACATGCGGGGCATCGGGCCGGCTATGGCCAAGCGCATTGTGGCGCTGTTCGGCGAAGGCACCTTCGAGATCATCGAGGCCGATCCAGAGCGCCTCAAGGAGGTCTCGGGCATCGGCCCAACGCGGGCTGCCCGCATCGTCTCCGGCTGGGCCGAGCAGAAGGCCGTCCGCGAGATCATGATCTTCTTGCACGCACACGGCGTCGGAACGGCGCGGGCGGTGCGGATTTTCAAGACCTACGGCCACGAGTCGATCGTCGTCATGACCGAGGACCCTTACCGGCTCGCTCGCGACATCCGCGGCATTGGCTTTCGAACTGCTGACGCGATTGCGATGCGTCTCGGGCTGACGAAGGAGTCACCGCAGCGGCTCCGGGCCGGCGTATCGTTCGCGCTCCAGACGGCGATGGACGAGGGACACTGTGGCCTGCCGAACGAGCGGCTGATCGTGCTCGCCCAGAAGCTGCTCGAAGTCGAGGCTGCTCTCGTCCGCACCGCCGTCGCCGACGAGCTGGCACGCGGCGAGGAGGTCATCGCGGACACGGTAGACGACCAACCCTGTGTCTTCCTCAAGGGTCTGCACGCGGCTGAGCGGGCGATCGCTGAACGACTCGTAACCCGAGCTCGCGGCTCACCACCCTGGCCCAGCATCGATCTCAACAAGGCGCGGCCATGGGTCGAGGCGAAGACGGGTAAGACGCTTTCGCCATCTCAAGGCGAAGCCATTCGTTTGATGCTGTCCTCGAAGCTCTGCGTGATCACCGGCGGTCCCGGTGTCGGCAAGACCAGCACATTGGACTCGCTCCTGCGCATTCTTACGGCCAAGGGCATAAAGGTCCTTCTCGCTGCGCCGACGGGCCGTGCCGCCAAGCGAATGACGGAGCAGACCCGGCTCGAAGCCAAGACCATCCATCGGCTGCTGGAGATCGACCCAAAGCGCGGCGGCTTCTCGCGCAATGAGGAGAACCCGCTCGACTGTGACCTGCTCGTCCTCGACGAGTGCTCGATGATTGACGTGCCTTTGATGAACGCCCTGCTGAAGGCCGTGCCGAAGCGCGCCGGGCTCCTATTGGTCGGCGACGTCGATCAGCTCCCCTCTGTCGGCCCAGGACAGGTGCTGGCCGACGTCATCGCGTCGGGGCGCTTGCCGGTGGCGCGGCTGACTGAAGTGTTCCGGCAAGCGGCCGAGAGCCGGATCATCGTCAACGCGCACCGCATCAACCAGGGCCAGATGCCGGAGTGGCCGAAGGCGAGTGAGAAGTCTGACTTCTACCTGATCGAGATCGACGATCCGGACGTCGGCGTCGCCAAGCTGATCGAGGTCGTGACCAAGCGCATTCCGCGCTCCTTCGCGCTCGATCCGATCCGTGACGTCCAGGTCCTCACGCCGATGCTGCGCGGCTCCCTCGGCTCGCGGAACCTCAATCACGAGCTCCAGCGCGTGCTGAACCCGAACCCAGCTCAGCAGATCGAGCGTTTCGGCTGGCGCTTTGCCTCCGGCGACCGGGTGATGGAGACCCAGAACGACTACGACCGGGACGTCTTCAACGGCGATCTCGGCATGGTGGCCCGCATCGACGAGGAGGAAGGCGCCGTCGTCGTCACCTTCGACGGGCGCGAGGTCGTCTACCCCTACGGCGAGCTCGACACGCTGGTGCCGGCGTTCGCAACGACGATCCACAAAAGCCAGGGCTCCGAGTATCCCGCCGTGGTGATCCCGATCGTGACGCAGCATTTCAACATGCTGGCGAGGAACCTGCTCTACACCGGCGTCACGCGCGGCAAACAGCTTGTCGTCCTGATCGGCCAACGCAAAGCGATTGGTATGGCGGTTCGGGGTGGGGGCGCGAAGCGGCGCTGGACAAAATTGCGAGAATGGTTGGTGGGACCGCATCAGGCGGCACCACTGTGAGGCCCTCTACTAACCAAAATCAGGTCAGAGTCAGGTCGCGGTTATAAATCGGTCGACCGTGACGTCTCTCACAAACAGCCTTAAGCAGCTTTGATATTGACGGACTTCAAGTCAAGGTGGGGTCACTTTGAGAACCATTTGTAACCCCACCTCGTCAAATTCATACTGCTCGGACATTACGCTAAGCTTGATCCCAAAGAGTGCACACTTCAGTGCATATTCAGTGGAATCGGCTGGAGAGATGCGCCCGGGCACTGGTCAACTCAGAAAATCCCAGAACCCGCAGCCTGCGACTATGAAGGCAACAAGATTTTGTTGAAGTGACGAGCGACTACCGTGACACCCCTCCAAGTCGATATCGGTTTTCGTCAGTGCGCGGGTTTGACGGTTCCGGTCGAGGACGGCATTGCCTCCGTTCCCTTGGCATCTGCGGAGTTCGCCGAGCTCTTCTGCGGCAGTGTTGTCACATCGATTACGTCGAACCGAAGCCCATCTTCTGCCTGCTTTAAGACAGAGTTCGCCTCGTAGTATTTCCCTTGATCGAGTAACTTAGCAGCCTGATCAACATCCGATGTGGTCTTAACCAGTGGAACAATCGCCATCGTGAAATTCACGCTCACGCCGCCAAGTTTGAGCTTTTCGACGGCTCCCTTCCGATCTCCCTTTTCAAGATTCTTGTTGGCGTCGGAAACGGCGGCCGCCTTCTGGGGAGTAGCGACGAAATCCTCGTCGAGCAGTAACTGGCCGTCGACAGGCAACCATGCGATCGGCGTTTTCATATCCGCCTTAGTTATCTCATTGCTCATCTCTTTAGCATTCTTCATCGCCATCTCTTTGCCGACAGGGGGCGATTTCAGCTCAGCCTCGGCTTTCGTGAAGACGCTCTCGTCGGTCTTCGCTTTAGCCAACGCCGCTTGGGACTGAGCTATCAGTGTTTTGGCCCGAGCTGGATCCGCGTCGAAGATTGCGAGCCGTGCTTGATGCAAGTCTTGGAAGCCCTTAGCTCCATCTACGGAGAGCTTGCTAACATCCTTCTGGATAGCGGTTTCGTGCAACATGGAGGATGTAGTGGCCTGATCTGCCGCATAAGCCGCGCCACCAATGGCGATCGAGGCGGTGAGCGAGGCGGCCAGAAGTTTGTAACGGGTCATGACGGCATCTCCGATGCGTCCCAACCGGGCGACGGCGGTCTTTTTCGATAATCGTCGTTCTGCCCTGGGGCTGATTTGAAAACGCCACCGATGAGGGCGTGTTGCATGAAATTTTCGTAAGGTTTAGCGATTCTATGCCGCTCAGCTAGAAGCGTTCTTGTCATTTTAAAGAAGGCATCGCCTCCGGCTATGGGCGCCAGCAGGGCGATTTCACATTACTAACGTTCGTGACCGGATGCTCTGGCCACTTGCTCATCGGAGAGGGGAAGCCTCAGCGCATCATCGTCAGTTCGCGTTCCTCATCAGCGATCCGGATTACCGGTGCCATCTGGTCGGGGAAGATAGCGGGCAGCGGCGGCATGTTGCCGGTCTCGTCGCGATCAACCCCAAACGCCTTTCGGATCGCGTCCTGCCCCTTGTTCAAACTGTAGAGGTTGCACACGCGTCACAGGCCCTTCGCCAACAGGAAAAAGGCGAACCCTACGGCGAGGAGGCTGCGAGAAATCCACGAACACCCCATTGCGCCCACGCCGTCATCGATGGCCCGCAGATGCGCGATCTGCGCGATCTGCGCGAACATCGCGGCCCAATAGGCAGCCCACAGTCCGAAAGCGGAGGCGGTCCAGGTGGACATGGCCCAGCTACCGGAGCTAGCTCGCCGTCCGTCGTTCCTGGCGCCATGAGGCGATCGCGTGTTGCCGGGCATCGTAGGTGCGCCGGACCGGCGTTCCATCCTCACCGCGGCCTTCCCAGGTGTAGGCGAACCGAAGGACGCTATTAGGACCATAAAGGCGTATCACTTCGGATCGCCAATCCCGATCGGTGCGAGCGAGGACCGCTTCGGTCTCGATCAGTCGGTTCGCATGCATCGAGGCTGTCCTGGGTATTGGGGTCGTAGACGCAACGCGATCCGGCGCTACTCGCTCCCTGAGACACCGGCAGGCACTGCTCAATGGCAAGAAGATAACCGCTTAGCAGGCTCACCAGCGGCCGGCATCATTCTGGGTGGTCGGATATGCCGGGGCATGGCAAATCCCCTCCCTGGCGATCCTGGGGCAATTGTAAACTGCTTATGGTCTCAGCGGCATCAGGCTCATGTTGTAGCTGGCGCACTCGAACTGACACAGGAAGCGAACCCCTTAAGAACCTTTTGTATGTGTCAGAGATGTCCAGATTTCCTTGACCACGGCAGGCACACGCTTGGCAATCTCAGCGTCCATTGAGCTCATATGGCAGGCGTCACGCTCAATACCGAGTTCTTGAGCAAGGCGAACGTAGGCAGCCTCTCGCTCCAGACGCCCTTCTTTCCAGAGGCGGTCGAAATGCGTGTGTGCCTCTCTCCGGGCAGACTTCAGCTCCCAAGCTGCTCGATGTCCGACTTCGTCCCGAAGCGGCTTGTCACCTGCCGACCAGAGGCCGCAGCAGCGATTGCGATGTCGGCCGGAGCTCAGAATGACCTTAACTGCAGGCTGACCGCAGCGAGGGCAGATTGGTGCTGATGGCATGTCCTGAATGGCCTACGACTTTGTCCGATTAACGGACATCCTGTCCACTCGCTGTCTAATCCGAACAATGCAGCGCGCCCTCACAATGTATCATCCCTGTCATGCACATGTCCGGTGGATGTCCAGCTCCAAAGCCGTTTTCGCTCGAAATGGACAAGTCGGTTAAATGCTTTCCGAGCGAGTGCCCTCTATAGTTCGCGCTTTCGCGCTTAGGCGAATACAGGAATGACTGATTTTCTCGGTCGCAGAGCGGATTGCTCGTTGATGGTTTAATTTTGCCCTTGGATGTGCCTGCTGAAAGCGCTGGTATTAGATACCACCCAGTTCACCATTCTGAAGAAGGCGAAGGCTCTCGCATGACCAAGATTTCTTCTCCCCGAATTGCCGCAGGAGGTCGTCCGAAGCCAGAAGCTGCCTCGACGCTCATCCAAGCGCTTCAGACCCCTGACACGGCGAACCAGAAGCGCTGGGTCGACCTCTCGTTTAAGGTGACGGAGGACGAGCGCGACGATTTCCGGCTCGAAGCCGCCAAGCGCAGGATGACCCACAAGGAGCTGTTCCAGACGGCGATGGCCGTCTACCGCGAGCAACATCCGGTGCCAGTGCGGTGAGCATCCGAGACCAGGTTGCACACCTCATTGCCTTCCAAGAGCTAGAGCACCTCACCGGCCAGAGGTTCTCTGAGGTGGAGCTCGAGAGGATGGAGGAGGCCGCGCGGGCCCAGGGGCACACTCTGAAGGAAGCGCTCGACAGGTTCCTTCACGCCTTGCGCAACATCAGTCAGGACGATCTCACGAAAATCGCCAAGCGTCAGGGACTGCCTCATTGAGGGAGTAGGGGGTCTTGGAGGACGTCATGCGCCAGAGGCCTTCTCCTTCCTACGAACCACCTCGACCAATGCCTCGTTCTTCGCCTGCCCATGCATGCCGTGGTGGATCTCGCGGTAATACTCCTACATTGTCGTAGCGCGCTAATGTGGTAGTTTGACCACATGAAAGTCGTTCGGCTGAAGCCCTACATCCGGGCGATGAAGGGTATGGGCCTCGACGAGGCGGTCGTGACCGAGATCGAGACGATGATCGTCAGAGCCCCTGACGCCCACCCCATGATCAAGGGCCTGCGAGGCGCGCGTAAAGCTCGCTTCCCGCTTCCAGGGAGGGGCAAGAGCGGGGGCGGCCGCACAATCTACTACGTCGCGATCGCGCCCGGCGTGCTGTTCATGATGACGGCTTACCCGAAGAACGAGCGAGACGACCTGTCACCGGAGCAGCGCAAGGCGGTCCTCGAAGCGATCGCGAGCATCAAAGGAGTCGAGCCATGACGCGCAGCACACAGCAGGCGATAGGGTCTCCTGTCGGTGACGATCTGGTCGAGGCCTTCCAGGAGATGGCAGCCTACCTGCGTGGTGAGGTGGAGGCCGTGAGCTACGAGGTGCCTGACGATGTCATCACGCCCGAACGCGTGAAGGCGATCCGGCGCAAGGTGGCCGCTTCAACGAAGGAGTTCGAGCAGCAGTTCAGGATCTCGGCGCGGACGATGGAGTCTTACGAGCAAGGTCGCCGCCGACCTGATGCCGCGATGCAGGCGCTCCTACGTGTCATCGAGCGCGAGCCTGACGCTGTGCGTCGAGCCCTGGGATCTTGATCTCATGGAGCTGCGCAACCACCAAGTGCCTTGAAGAGGCCGAGACGGCTACAAGGAATCATGCCCCCGCCTGCGTATCACCTGCACGCGTTCGCAACGCCTCGTAGAGTTGGGCAGGCCCGAGCAGCACGTCCTTCAGGCCGTCACGCACCTTCTCCGAGTCGAGCGCCTGCTTGCTCAGCGAGGCGTGGGCCTCGAAGGCGTCGATGATAGCGTTCATCAGCTCGGCTCGCAGTGTGGGCGAGTTGTCGAACTGGGCTTTCGTATTGTTCGCTGCCTGGGTGGCCAGGACCTCGGACTCAAGCATCTTGTCGCGCAGTGTCGTGACGTAGCTGAGTTGATCGCCCTCGGTGGTGTCGCCGCCGAAGAGATCGTTCACCCGCTCGATAATCGCGGCGAGGAGTGCCTTCTCCTTCTCCTGGACCGAGCCCGAGCCCATTCCGGTCATCGGCGTGAGCTTGGTCTCGTCGCGCCCAGAGACGTCGAGCCGGCGCTGGCCTTCGTTCTTGAGGTTGTGATGGGTGAGCGCGACCTTCGAGAGATCGACGCCTTCGCGCTCCCGCCCGAACTCCAACAGCGGGACGAGACGCTTGTAGAAAAGGAAGCGCTTCTCGACGGCGGTGTTGGCGTAGTCGAAGATCTGCGACAGGAAGCTGTAGGCGCTCTGATAGGCGGCCATGTCGCTCTTGAAGAGGAAGAGCACGTTGAGTTCGTCCTGGGCGTCGCTCGTGCCTTTGGTGTCCTCTTGCTCGCTGGCGCTCAATAGCCGCTCCTGGGCCGCCTTGAAGCGCTTGAGCAGGCGATCCGCGACCGGCTCAATGGCCGCGATCAGATCGCCCTGCTTTGCCTTCGGGTTCATCTCTACCGCCACGACCCGGTCAACCTCGAACTCGTCATAGTGACCACTCGCGTCGAGCTTGGCCTTGAGGTCGAGCACGATGTTCGGATCGGTGACGCCTTCGAGCTCTGCCGTGTCGTAGTAGGCGCGGAACGCGGTGAGGATCTCCTCGGAGGAGTTCACGAAGTCGAGGACGTAGGTGGTGTCCTTGCCTGGGTGCGCGCGGTTCAAGCGCGACAGCGTCTGAACGGCCTGAATCCCTCCGAGCCGCCGATCAACATACATGCCGCAAAGTAGCGGTTGGTCGAAGCCGGTCTGAAATTTGTTGGCGACGAGCAGCAGGTGGTAGTCGGTGGTGCCGAAAGCCTCGCGAATGTCTCGTCCCTTGAGGCCGGGGTTCAGCGATGCGCTGCTCTCCGTGAAGGGCTCGTCGCTCGAGTCTCGATCGTTCACCTCGCCCGAGAACGCCGCGAGCGTGCCGAGGCTGTAGCCCTTGGACTTGATGTAGCCGTCGATCGCGAGCTTCCAGCGCACCGCCTCGATGCGGCTCGCCAACACGACCATCGCCTTGGCCTTGCCCTCGAGCAGCGGCTGCACGTTCTCGCGGAAGTGCTCGACGACGATCTCGACCTTCTTCGCGATGTTGTAGGGGTGGAGCCGAACCCAGCGCATGATGCCCTTGAGAGCGGCGCTGCGCTCGACCTCCTGCTCGTCCCACTCCTGGCCCTCGTTCGCCAAGCGGAAGGCGAGCCGGTAGGGCGTGTAGTTCTTCAGCACGTCGAGGATGAAGCCCTCCTCGATTGCTTGCCGCATCGAGTAGACGTGGAAGGCAGCCGGCAGATTGCCCGACCCGGGCTGCTGATCCGGTTGAGGTCGCCGACCAAAAGTCTCAAGGGTCTTGGCCTTCGGCGTCGCAGTGAAGGCCACGTAGGTGAGGCCGGTCTCGCCCGCCCGCGCGGCCATCTGTGCGGAGAGGATGTCCTCGGCGCTCATTTCGCCGCCATCCTGCAGGTCGGCGATCTCTTGCGATGAGAGAAGCTGCTTGAGCTTGTTGGCAGCCTCTCCGGTCTGCGAGCTATGCGCCTCGTCGGCGATGACAGCGAAGCGCTTGCCTTCCGTCGCCGCAAGGTCGCGCACCGCCGCGAGAGCGAAGGGGAAGGTCTGGATGGTGCAAACGATGATCTTCTTGCCCTGCGCCAGCGCCTCGGCGAGCTGTCCGCTTTTGGCGCTGCCCTCGCTCCGGATGGTCGCCACCACACCGGTGGTGCGCTGGAAGCCGAAGAGCGCGTCCTGAAGCTGCGAGTCGATTACGTTGCGATCAGAGACGACGATCACCGTCGAGAAAATCTTGCTGTCCGCTTCGTCGTGCAGGTCTGCGAGGAAGTGCGCCGTCCAGGCGATCGAGTTGGTTTTGCCCGAGCCGGCTGAGTGTTGGATCAGGTATTTGCCGCCCGGCCCTTCGGCCCGCACCGCCGCCGCGAGCTTTCGGGTGGCGTCGAGCTGGTGATAGCGTGGGAAGATCAAGCCAGTGAGCGTTCGCTTCGCATCGCGCTCGGCGACGATATAGCGGCCGATGATCTCGAGCCAGCTCTCGCGCTCGAAGACCTCTTCCCAGAGATATGCGGTGCGATGCCCGTTCGGGTTCGCCGGGTTTCCGGCGCCGCCATGGTCCCCCTTGTTGAACGGCAGGAAGCGCGTCGGGGGGCCAGCGAGCTTCGTCGTCATGTGCACTTCGGTGTTGCTGACCGCGAAGTGCACGAGTGCGCCGCTGGGGAATGACAGCAGCGGCTCGGGCGTTTGTCCCTTCGGTCGTGGCAGCCGGTCGAAGCGATACTGGTCGATAGCGTCCGTGACGGACTGGGTGAAGTCCGTCTTGAGCTCGACAGTCGCAACCGGCACGCCGTTTAGGAACAGCACGAGGTCGAGGCACTTCTCGTTCGCGATCGAGTAGCGGAGCTGACGGACGACGCGAAGACGATTCGCCTGGTAGGCCGCGATGATGTCGGGGTTCGTGCCTAGCGCGGGGCGGAACTGCGCGAGCGTGACGAGCCCACGCACGCCGACCATCTCGACACCATGACGAATGACGTCAAGCGCGCCGAGGCTGTCGATCTGCTTGCGCACGCGATCAAGCAGCACCCCTTCGGTGGCTGCTCCATGGCTACGGCTCAGCGCCTCCCAAACCTTCGGCTGGGTCTGCTTGACCCAGGCCACGAGGTCGGTCGGGAACAGTGCGCGCACACGATCGTATCGCGCCGCGCTGCCTGGCTCGTAGAGCCAGCCATGCGCAGCGAGGTGTGCGCAGATCTCGTCCTCGAAGCTAATCTCTTGGTGCAGGCTCATGCGAACAGCCTGCCAGTCGACGTCCTCGGTCTCACGCCCGTTGGCACGAGGCCATGGCGGCGCATCCAGCCGAGCCACGTCTGCAGTTCGTCGATGCGAAACTTCCTGGCTTTCTCAGGGTGCCACTCGGACAGGACGGCGAGGGCGATCTCCATGTCGGGTGGTGTCTCGCCGTCGATCAGCGCATCGTTCCATACAGCGTAGAGGGTCGCTACTGCCTCAGCGCCCTTGGTGTCGATCGTGGCGGTGTCCTCTATCAGCTTGTCGAACTTGGCGGTGCGCACGCCAAGCATCGCAGTGAGCTCCTGTCGATGTGCGGCACGTCGATCGCCGAGCCGGTAGGTAACGGCTGAACCTACGCCGTGGGGCTGCTCCACCCGGATGCCGGCAAGCCTGGCTGCCTCACGCTCCATGTCGCTGATCATCTCGCGGTCGAGAGGGCCGGCAGCTTCACGCAAGTAGGCGCCCTCGAGCTCTGAGACGCCTGCATGCACTTGGGCGAGATAGGCGATCTTCTGCAGCTTCACACGCCCGAAAGTCGACTGAAATGCCGAGCGCTCGACGATTTCCGTCGCTATCAGGCCGCGTGCGCGGACGCGATCGATCGGGAAGGGCAGCACGTCAGCGACGTCACGCACATCGATCTTACCCGTTACCGCCGCAGAAATCAGGGCGGCACGCCGCTCATTCAGCAGCTCGAGCGCTTGATTAGCTGCATCAATCAAGGCCTCGATCTCATGCAGCGCGCCTTTCAGTGCATCGACAATCTCATGTTGTTCTTCAATCGGTGGAACCGCGACCTTGATCTCGCCATACCTCGTTGGGTTGAGATTGCACTGGCCAATAGCAACAAAAGCGCGCGATCGAGCCAAACCTAGAAGTTGCTCTAGATTTAGTAAAAGCGTCATAAAATGAGGGCTATTCTGATTATTTGCGCGAAATCTAACTAAATATGAAGCAAATGAAACGGGAAAATCAGCGCCCTTGAAGATACCGACTTTGGCAATTTGATCTAAACTATTAGTTCTATTGAATAGTAGATCGTTTATATCAAGCAAAAGATTTTTATCAACTGTTTTGACAAATTTCAAATCATTGAGGGCCACCTTGCCGCCTGAGATATTCCCCATTCGAAGCACAGCCACCGAGCCGTCGGGCTCTAGTGAGTCCGATATGCCGTAGTCGGCAGAGGCAAAGAGGCGCTTCAGCGCTGACACGGTCCAATGCGCAGGCACCTTGCCGAGCCACTCGATGCCGCTGTCCTTCATCGGGGCGTCGGGGGTCAGGCCCTTGGTGACGGCGTGGGAAATGACAGCCTGCCGCTTCTCCTTCAGCAGCGCGATC
Organism: Methylobacterium sp. BTF04; assembly: GCF_010692745.1. GTDB lineage: Bacteria > Pseudomonadota > Alphaproteobacteria > Rhizobiales > Beijerinckiaceae > Methylobacterium. Next base: position 4,783 of record NZ_JAAHTB010000049.1, on the reverse strand, counting down.
AGACGCCGCTGCTCCTCCACCAGCGTGTCAATTTTAGCCGTCTCGTGGTCGAGGAAAGCGCTGATCGCTCGTTGCTGAGGAATCGGGGGGAACGCGAGGCGAAAGGCCCCTAGTTCGTCTGACGACAGCTCGAGGAAAGTGGTGCCCTTACCGCGCACGTTGAGCTGCTCGGTCGCTACAGACAGCACGTAGAACGCGAATGTGCTTTCTGCTCCCCCGAGAGGCACTAAGGCCTTGCAGCCTTGATTTGTGCATGCCTCAACGGCCGTGATTGCAAGTGAACCTATCGGCGCTCGAGTTGAGAGCACCACGCTATCGGGGGGCACCAGCGTGGTTCCGCACGAAATTAGTCCGGCCTTTGTGATTGACCGAATAGTCTGTGCGATAAATCGAGATTGTCGTTTGCTTAAGTCTGCTGGAGTGATCCAAGGAAGGTCGCCATCCCAATAACTGGATACGTCTGATTTCGGCGTCGAGCCGCCGATAATGTTAAACCTGTGCTTCAGGCCTGCGACGATCCAGTCGCTGGGGATCGCCCCCAGCCAGTCGATGCCGCTGTCCTCGTAGGTTGGATAGGCCGGGAAGGTCACGCTGCCAGCCCCTCAAGCATCGCTTTGATTCGCGTTGTCACGGCGTCGAGGTCTGCGTCGATCTCGGCGAGCTGTCGCGGCGGCTCGAACACGTAGAATTGCCGTGTGAACGGGATTTCGTAGCCTGCCTTCGTTTTCTCGTGGTCGATCCACGCGTCGGTCGCGTGCGGCAGCACCTCGCGTTTGAAGTAGGTTTCGACGTTCTCGTCGAGAGGCACGTTCTCGGTGTCGCGCAGGCTTGAGTCCGCCTGCGGCTTGCCCTTCGCCTTGCCGCGCTGGCCGAGCACAGGTCTGCCAGCTTCGTCGCGCAGCGGCCGCTCGACCGTTATGGTGCGATAACCAAAGGCGCTGTTCGAGAAGATGCGAGAGAGCGGCGCGAGCTTGATTTTGCCGCCCTCGGGCATCGCGGGTTCGGCCTCGCCATCGAGCACGATCTCGCGGCCGACCTCCTTGCCTTCGACGTCGAAAAGGGTCGCAAGACGCGCCTCAACGAACTGGCCGAACAGCTGCGTCACGTCGGTAATTTGTTTTTCAGACATCTCCTTGCGCTTCGAGCCTAGAGTCTTGCGCATCTTGCGCCAGAACGAGCTAGCGTCGATCAGTTGGACCTTGCCACGCCTTGTCTCGGGCTTCTTGTTGCTGAGGATCCAGACGTAGGTGGAGATGCCTGTGTTGTAGAACATGTCGGTTGGCAGGGCGACAATTGCCTCGACCAGATCATTCTCGAGCACGTAGCGACGGATCTCGCTCTCCCCGCTGCCGGCGCCACCTGTGAACAACGGCGAGCCGTTGAGCACAATGCCGAAGCGACAGCCGCCCTCCTCGCGCGTCCGCATCTTTGACAACAGGTGCATGAGGAACAGTAGCGAGCCGTCCGACACGCGCGGCAGCCCGGGACCGAAGCGGCCGTCGAAGCCCTTCTGCTCATACTCGGCGCGGACCTGCTTCTCGACCTTTTTCCACTCGACACCGAAGGGGGGGTTGCTGAGCATGTAGTCGAAGCGGCGCTTGGGGTGCCCGTCGTCCGATAGCGTGTTGCCGGGAGCGATGTTGCCGATGTCCTGCCCCTTGATGAGCATGTCCGCCTTGCAGATCGCATAGGACTCCGGGTTCAGCTCCTGGCCGAACATCGTTAGATGCCCCTGCGGATTGTGCTCGGCGAGGTATTCCCCAGCGATCGACAGCATGCCGCCGGTGCCCGCCGTCGGGTCATAGATCGTCCGCACGATTCCCGGCTTGGTCAGCGCCTCGTCGTCCTCGACGAACAGCAGGTTGACCATGAGCCGGATTACCTCGCGAGGGGTGAAGTGCTCACCTGCGGTCTCGTTCGAGATCTCGGCGAACTTCCGGATTAGCTCCTCGAAGGCGAGCCCCATAGCTGCGTTGTCGACCTTGGATGGATGCAGGTCGATACGCGCGAACTTCTCCGTCACCTGGTAGAGCAGGCCAGTTTTGGCGAGCCGCTCGATCTGGCCGTGGAACTCGAATTGCTCGAAAATGTCGCGCACCGCAGGCGAAAAGCCCTCGACGTATCGGATGAGGTTGGCGCGGATGTTGTCCTGGTCGCCCATCAACTTGGTGAGGTCGAGCGGATCGGTGTTGTAGAAGCCCTGCTTGGCGGCGCGGAGTAGGAAGGGCTCCGGGTTGAGGCCCAAGGCGGCCTTTGCCTTCAGCTCAGACATGACAGCCGGTTTGGTGGCCTCGAGAACGCAGTCGAGACGACGCAGGACTGTGAAGGGCAAGATCACCCGCCCATACTCCGACTGCCTGTAGTCCCCTCTCAGTAGATCGGCGACCGACCAGATAAACGACGCCAGCGCCTGATGATTCATGAACGGCCGATCCTTCTAGACCGGGTTGTGTCACGCGGCTGTAAGGAGCGGCAACCAGGCGCTCGTCCAATCTGTCGTTTCTGGCCTTATGTTGCTCGATTCGACACACGTTGCACCTGTGTGGCCGACCACGACGCTCCTCCACGTGCTGTCGGGATCCCGCGCATAGTGAGAGCGGCCGCGATCTCTCGAAGCGATGATGCCCCTGAAGCGCGAACGTCTTTGATGGTCTCGGCTAGATCGAGCGCCCGCGCGTCCGCGATACGGGTGCGGGCTGCCCGTCCACGTTCACGCCCGAGATCCTGACGCTGTAGGTTGGCCGGAGTGCCGAGCTTCTTCCCGCGCGCCTTCGCTGCCGCCAGGGCCTTGCGTGTGCGGTCCCCGATGAGACCTGCCTCAAGCTCGGCCACGGCGACCATCTGCTGAAGCATGAACCGCCCAGTCGGCCCTTCAATCTGCGGCAGGTCGCAGAACCTGACCTCGACCCCGGCTTCGAGAAGGCGCGAGAGGAACGCCACGGACCGGGTGAGCCGCGAGACGTTCGCCACGATCAGCGTGGCGCCCCTGATCCGGCACTGGGTGAGCGCCTTGACCAACTCCGGCCGCTCGTCTGAGCGACCGCTCTCCACCTCGGTGAACTCGCCCACGAGGCTCCAGGAGCCGCCGTTCAGGAAGGAACGCACTGTCTCCCGCTGCGCCTCAAGCCCCAACCCTGAGCGACCCTGCCGATTGGTCGAGACCCGGTAGTAGGCGACGAACTTGCCCTGGGCCATCTGCCGGCTCTCGCTCCGCTGTGTGTATCGTTCTGTCGAACGAACGTTCGACAGAACGATACAAAGGGGTAGAGGACTGTCAATGGCGCCTTCCTCAGCCCTCGCTGATGATCAGTGCAACGATTTTCAGCCAGGAGGCCTTCCTGGATGCCAATCAGGACGGTGTGCGTCTCAGCTCCGATAAGTGGACGCGCCGATCAACAATCCGGAGTTGAGCAAGACCATCGTGGTAGGCGCGAAATCGTTCGGCATCGCTGGGCTCGCTAAATAGGTCCTGCGTTCCTTCATGCCTAAGCGATGGGATGCCGTGTGCTTCCACGTAGGAGCGAACGATCTTGTCAAAAGGCCACGGTGGCGCATGATCTACATGAGCATCGCCTTCATGAAGGAGCTTGCCTGACACAGCACACGTCACTGTCCCAGTAGCAAATGCCACTTGCCTCTTGGTCTCCATAGCTTCTTTCAGAAGGTGCCGCCCAGCCGTGTAGAGTGTAGGCTCCGCCGAGGTAATGCCGAGGGCGACTTGGTAGCTGACATCCACCAAGGCACCTGTCACGGGGCGAACCCATAAGCACCACGTGTTATAATTGGGATCCTGAGCAACCCGCATTCCGATGTAGCCATTTGCAAGTTTCTGAGCTGCGTGTGGGTGCGCCTTCAATACAGCTTCTGCAAGCCGAAGATCTTCGCCAACAAGATCCTTATTGTGGTTTCGCTTGAGCAGATCCTGCACGGCCGTCTGAGCCGCTTTCCGCGTTGGGAAAGAGAAGGGCGGAATTTCAACCGGGATACTACGTGCCATGCTCTTCCTCGCGGAGTGAAAATGCTGTCGTTCCTCGCGCTGCCGCACCGACTGTTGCCTTCGAGACTGTGTTGGCTTCCGGCCAGAGCGTGATGCTCTCCAGCCCCAGGCAGCTCGGTGCAGAAGCACAAACCATCGAAATCAGCCGCGATGGTGAGGTTGTCATTATCACGAAGGTTCGTCAGCCGGTCGTCCAGGAAGCCATGGCTCTGAATGAATAAGTGTCAGTCTACTTTGCCGCTCGATCTGATCATGAATAGCGGGGCTTGATCTGGGCTTGAGGTGGAGGAAGCTACGATCGCCCGTAGCTACCTCCGTCACATGGTCGATCACATCCATAAGCTCTCCGAGATTTTGGGGAGTCATGGACGGGAGATAAATACAGCGTGCCTCTGTCCGTCCCGCAATGAGTTGGGCTTCAGTCAGCGCATCGAAATCTGGACGGCCCTGCCGCTGCTTCATCGGACTAATCCTCGCGCCGGTGAACGGAAATGCTCAGCCTCGGCCTGCCAAGCGTTCCGCTGCTCACTGCATTCAACAAGCTGCGCGCGTAACGTCTCGATCTCGGCGTGTAACTCTCCGCTGTCGACAGCCAGCTCGACGCACTGATCCTGGATCTGAGCCAGCTGGAGCCGCAGCTCGCTGTTCTCGATCGCGAGTGCGAGCAGTTCGGCCCCATAGTCATCAGTATCAGTCATCCAGCCGCCCTACGAAGCGTTCTGATCCGTTTGATGGTCACCGACACACTTCCCCAGGAGTGCTCGCAGAACCTGGATGCTCTGACCA
>NZ_JAAHTB010000048.1 GCF_010692745.1 Methylobacterium sp. BTF04 | reverse complement strand
CCCTCACGTCGGGGATAGCTTAGCCTCCTGTCCAGATTTCCAGCACCACCTCACTAAAAGGCATCCGCCGCCAGATCTGATTCGCTACCGCAGAGTTGAATGTCGCCTGCGCACATCTTGAAACGCTACTCCGCCCTGCGTCTCATGTAGCGACGCAACTTCAGACGAGGCGTACCGTCGAGGAAGCGCTACCCTCGCATTGATGGGTGAGGGACGGCATCGGATCATTCGCTCGCCGGGCGAAACCGAGATGCTGTCATCATGCGGTGCGCCAGCCCCTTGATGAATCCGGTCTGGTCATCGTTGGCGGTAGCGATCTGCGCGGTCGGCATGCTCGCCGCCTTTCTCGCGCTTCGCCGCCTGCCGACCCCGCACGGCGTGCAGGTGACGGAGAGCAAGCACATCCCCGCCGACGTGATCAACTGCGTCATTTTCCATGTCTATCGTTCATCAGCCTCGAATACGACCAATCGACGAACCGGGTCGCGGATGCCGGCAGCAGCGTAGCGCGTAGCGCCATTCGTTGCCCGCTACTCTCGGAGTCGCCGGACGGCTCCGCGGCTGGGATGACCTCCAGCATTCAGCTCGCAGCCATCGGACGCCCGCGTCCTTGATCCAGCGCAACGCGTGACCGCGGCTTCCGTGACGTCATGCGGCTGGTGGTCCGTCGACCGCGGCGGGTCGGCCCGGTGCCCTCGCAACCCGCGGCCTCGCATCCTTCGCCCCCGACCCGGGCGGACATTCGGAAAAAGGCGAACCAAAGCATGCCGGTCCCGGCGATGGCGATGACCGATCAGGGCATCCAGGAACGGCCGTTGGCGGCTCCCGCCCCAACCGTCGCAACGCTGTTCGCGATGGACCGTTGGGGCTGGCTTCGGATCGGCCTGGTCGTCGTGACGCTCATGGGGCTCTGTGCGGGGCTCGCCGCACAGGCGACGGGGGCAGCGTGGGCGTCCTGGATCTGGACCGCCGCGACCTGCCTGGTTCTCGCCGTGCTCCTCGGCCAGATCGTCACGAGCCTCCTGCGCGGCGATGTGGGGCTAGACGTCGTGGCTGCCCTGTCGATGGGCGGCGGCCTGGCCCTCGGGCAATCCCTCGCCGCGGTCGTCGTGGCCCTGATGTATGCCGGAGGCGAATCGCTGGAGGTCTATGCCGCCGGCCGAGCCCGTCGCGAGATGTCGGCCCTGCTCTCCCGGTAACCACGCTTCGCCCTCAGGGAGCAGGACGGCGGGCTTCATGAGATTCCCGTCGCGGACGTGGTCCCCGGCGACCGCCTGCTGATCCGGACCGGCGACGTCGTGCCCGTCGACGGTCTCGTCGATGCCGGGCGTGCGGTCCTGGATCAGGCCTCGCTCACCGGAGAGGCCCTCCCGGTCACCGTCGAGGCGAAGGCCGCCGCCCTCAGCGGCGCGATCAATGTCGGACCGGCCTTCACGCTCATCGCCGAGAGGGTCGCATCCGAGAGCACCTACGCGGGCATCGTCCGTCTCGTAAAGGCGGCCCAGGCCGAGAAGGCGCCGATGGCGCGCCTGGCGGATCGCTACGGCCTCGCCTTCCTCGCCCTGACGCTCGCCATCGCCGGCGCAGCCTGGTTCCTCACCGGCGATCCGTTGCGGGCGCTGGCCGTGGTCGTCATCGCCACCCCGTGCCCGCTGATCCTCGCCGTTCCGGTGGCGCTCGTCTCGGGCATGTCCCGGACCGCCGGGATCGGCGTGCTGGTGAAGGGCGGCGCGGCCCTGGAGACGCTCGCCAGGATCACCACCCTGGTCATCGACAAGACCGGAACCCTCACCCACGGCACCGCGAAACTTCAAGCGGTGCGGACCCTCTCCGGGCTCGACGAAGAGACCGTCGTCCGGGCCGCCGCTTCACTCGACCAGGCCTCGGTGCATCCCACGGCCCGAGCGCTGGTGCAGGCGGCACACGGGAGGACCCTGGTTCTCGTGCAACCGACGGACGTCGTCGAGACCCCCGGGGAGGGCATCGCGGGTCGGGTCGGCAGCCAACGGGTTCTCGTCGGTGGCCCGCGCTTCATGCAGGCCCAGGGTGTCGCCTTTACCATCACGACACCGCCACCCTCCGAAGCGGGCGTTCCGGCGGTGACCGCAACCGTCCTCGTGGCCATCGACGGCGCAACTGCCGGCATCCTGGGCTTCGCCGATCCCCTTCGCCTGGAAGGCGTCACGGCCCTGGGGGCCCTGCGCACGACCGGCATCAACCGCATCGTCCTCGCCACGGGCGACCGCAAGGCGGTCGCGGACGGGCTGGTCGTCGGATTGCCCATCGATGCCGTGGCGGCCGACCTCGACCCAGCAGGCAAGACCGCCCTTGTTGCGGCCGAGCGCGAGCAGGGCGTCGTGATGATGGTCGGCGACGGGGTGAACGACGCCCCCGCCCTTGCAGCGGCCGATCTGGGCGTGGCCCTCGGCGCGCGTGGTGCCGCGGCGGCCGCGGCGGCCGCGGAAGCCGCGGACGTCGTCCTTCTCGTCGACCGCATCGACGGACTGGCGCAGGCGATCCGCATCGCCAAGCGGGCCCGCGCCATCGCCCTGCAATGCGTGTTCGCGGGCATCGGCCTGTCCGTCCTCGGCATGGTGGCCGCCGCCTTCGGCTATCTCTCACCCTTGCAGGGTGCGCTGATCCAGGAAGTCATCGATGTCGCCGTCGTGCTCAACGCCATGCGCGTGCTCGGCGGCAAAGCGTGACGCACGACATCACTCCAACGCGTGTCGATGTCCGGACCTTCAAAGGCGAGAAGGTTCGCCTCGCCATCCATGACATCGAAAGATCTGGATGCATCCGCGCACATATCCCCCGATGCGCGAACGCCCCTCCCGGCCTACCCTCGGGGCGAGGCGGGGCAGAGAACCTCCATGCGGCAACCTCCGCCGGAACTCTCCGTTACGGCCAGCGCGAACCCGTGCAGCTTGGCGATGGCGGCGACGAGGCCGAGGCCGAGCCCGTTGCCCTGCGTCTGGCGGGCCGGCTCCGCGCGATAGAACCGCCTGAACACCTGTTCGCGTTCGTCCACGGGGATTCCGGGTCCCGTATCCTCGACGGACACCACGAAGAGGTCCCCCCGCCGGCCCAGGTCGACCCTGACCCGGCCATCGACGGGCGTGAACTTGATGGCATTGTCGAGAAGGTTCGACACCGCCTCGAAGATCAGGCTGCGGTCACCCTCGATGGCGGGCATCGTTCCGTCGACTTCCAGGCTAAGGCCGATCCCCTTCTCCTCGGCCAGGGGTTCGAACAGTTCCACCGCCTCGCTCACCACAAGCCCGAGGTCGACCGGACCGAAGGCGGCGCAGCGGCGGCCATGCTCGATCTCGCCGATGCGTAGCACCGCCGTCACCATCTCCAAGGTCTGGTCGATCCAGACCAGCCCCTGGTCCACCGCTTCGCGAAGTTCGCCGATGTCGCGGGCCTGCTCGCGGCCTCGCTCCAGGCGCAGGCGCAATCGCGTCAAGGGCGTGCGTAGGTCGTGGGCCACGGCGTCACCGACCCCCCTGACCTCCTCCATGAGGCGCTCGATTTCTTCGAGCATGCCGTTGACGTCCTGGGCCAAGCGGTCGAACTCGTCCCCCGCCTCGCCGACCGGCAGCCGCTGGCGCAGGTCCCCGCGCATCACCCGCGCGACCGCCGCTTCGGTCGATGCCAGCCTGCGCTTGGCACGCCCGGCGAGCAGCACGCCGCCGAGGATGGAAAAGGCCAGGGTCGGGACGAGGGCGAGGCCGAGGGCCCGGATCACCGTGGCCTTGGCGCGGTCGATCTCGTCGGTGTCATGGGCCACGACCACCACGGTCCCGTCCTTAAGGGACCGGGCGGCCGACCAGAGCTCCTCGTGCAGGCGCCGTCCCGCGATGGACACCTGTGTGCCGATCCGGTGGACCTCGCCGTCAAGGGGCAGCTCCGGTGGGCAAACGTCGAGGTTGCCGGCGAGCTTGCGGCCATCCGCCCCGAACAGGCCGGCGAAGTGGACGCTGTGCAGGTCCTCGCTGACCCACGTCTCGATGCGGGCGGCCGCCTTGGCCGGGTCACCGGAGGCGTACCGGGCCTCGTGGCGCAGGACCTGGGCAAGCTCGTCCTGCATGAACGCCGCGGTCTGCCAGTACACGAAGGCGAAGAGCAGCAGCGAGAGGAGCGTCGACCACAGGGCGATGCCCAGGGCCCACCGGAACGCGAAGGAACGGACAAGCCTAGACATCGGGGGTCAGGGTGAAGCCCTCTCCGCGGACATTGTGGATGAGGATCGGCTCGCCATCGACCTCAAGCTTCTTGCGCAGGCGTCCGACATGGACGTCGATGAGGTTGGATTTGGGTGCGAACCGGTAGTTCCAGACCTCCTCGAACATCATCGCCCGGGTCACGACCTGCCCCGGGCGGCGCATCAGGTATTCGAGCAGCTTGAGCTCGCGCGGCAGGAGGTCGAGGTCGCGCAGGCCCCGGCGTCCCGTCCCGGCGATGAGGTCGAGCTCCAGTGTCCCCACCCTGAGCACCGTCTCGCGGGAGTCCGTCGGACGCCGCAACAGCGCCTCGATCCGGGCCGCGAGTTCGCCGAGAACGAAGGGCTTGCCCAGGTAATCGTCGCCGCCGGCGCGCAGGCCGCGGATGCGCTCGTCGACGTCGCCGAGCGCGCTCAGGACCAGCGCGGGCGTCCGGTCGCCGGTTCCGCGGAGGTCGCGCAGCAGGGTGAGCCCGTCCAGGCCCGGAAGCATCCGGTCGAGGATGATGGCGTTCCAGGTCCCCGAACGGGTCGCATCCGCGCCTTCCGGCCCGGTGGCGACCCACGCGACCTCGTGCCCGCGCCCGCGCAGGTCGGCAAGGATCTCCTCGGCCGTCGCGGCGTCGTCCTCGATCAGCAGCAGCTTGGCCAACCCGGTCCACTCCCGGGCCCACGCCCATGTTCCGAAGCATGATGTGGTTCGGAACCAGCTCCAGGACCACGAGTGTGAACGCGAATTTAATGGCGGGTTCGGTCGTACACTCTATGTATTAGAACAGCTCTAATCTGATCCGTGGATGACATCGTGCTGAAGGAGGCGGAGACCAACATGCCCGGGACCGGCGATGCCGAGATCGTCGACCGTGGCGGTTTGCGCGAGTATAAGAATGCCGGCGGATCGGGCACGGTGGAAGCACCTATCGGCTCCGCGTCACCTAATCCTGCATCCACGCGGTTCGGACGTCGTTCGCGGTGGGTCCTGGTCGTTTGTCTGGCCGCGCTCGGGCTGGCTGGCTGGTGGTATCACGACGCCGTCCGGCCTTTTGTTGAACCGCTTCTCCAGACGGTCGGGTTGGCGCCCGCGGCACCCGAGGCCGCGACGACGACCCCGGCCGCTTCGGAACAGCCGACCGAGGACAACGTCGTCCGGCTCGATACCGATGGACAACGCCGCCTCGGACTTGCCTTCGGGCAATCCGAGACCCGCCGGATCATCCTGCCCGTCCGAACCCCCGGCATGGTCGCCTTCGACGAGCGCCGGGTCACCCGCCTGAAGCCCCGCACCTCGGGCCGGGTTCTCAGCCTCTCGGTGCAGCCCGGCGACCGGGTGAAGGCCGGCCAGACGCTGGCCACGCTCGATGCCTCCGGCGTCCTCGACGCCCGTAACGGCCTTGCAGCCGCCCAGGCCAGCCTTGGCGAGGCCCAGGCCACCGAGAAGGTCGCCGAGATCAATCTCAAGCGCGGCATCGACCTCGTGAAGCTCGGTGGCGTGGCCCAGGCCGAGGTCGACCGGCGCCAGGTCGACCTTGCCAAGGCGCATGCCGCGACCCTGTCCGCAAAATCGCAGGTCGACCTTTATCGTGCACAGTACGAGCGCCTGGCCCCTGCGCCCGGAGAAGCCACCGGCACCAGCGCCATCGTCTCGCCGATCGACGGCGTGGTCACGGCGGCCGGGATCACCCTGGGCGAAGTGGTCGACACCAATCGCGACGCCTTCACGGTGGCCGATCCCTCGCAGATCCAGGTCCTTGCCAACCTCTATGGTCACGACATCTCGACCGTGAAGGAAGGCGACCGGGCGACCATCGAGGCCCCGGTCGCGGCGCATCCGCGCTTCGAGGGCCGTGTACGATCGGTCAACGCGGCCATCGACCCGATGACCAACACCGCTCCGGCGCGGATCGAGATCGCCAACCCCGATGGGAGCTTGCGCGCCAACATGTTCGTCTCCGTCGAGATCGCCGCCGATCTCGGACGCGAAGGCGTGACGGTGCCGGCCGCCGCGATCCAGCAGACCGAGGGTGGCCCCATCGCCTTCGTGCGCACCGGCGACGACCGCTTCGAGAAGCGGGCGCTGACCCTCGGGGTCCAGCGTGCCGATTGGGTGGAGGTGAAGTCCGGCATCCAGGCGGGCGAGACGGTGGCGACGCAAGGCAGCTTCGGCCTAAAGGCCATCCTGATGCGCGCGCTCCTCGGCTCGACAGATTGAGGCCGCCATGAACGCCTGGTTCGCCCTTCTCATTCGCCGTCGCTGGCTCGTCGTGATCCTGGCACTCGCCGGCGCGGTCGGCGGCATCGTCAACCTCGAAGGCCTGTCCATCGACGCGGTGCCGGATATGTCGCCGAAGCAGGTGATGGTCCTGACCCTGTCGCCGGGACTGGGGCCGCTGGAGGTCGAGCGCCTCGTCAGCTTCCCCGTCGAGAATGCTATGGCCGGTGCGCCGGGCCTGTCGGGCATCCGCTCGACCTCGCGCTACGGGGTCTCGGCGGTCTACGTCACCTTCGACGACGCCATGTCGATCACCGAGGCGCGCTCGCAAGTGTTCCAGCGACTGCCCTTGGCCAAGACCATGATGCCGGCCGGCATCGGCGATCCCGAGATGGGGCCGATGGCGACGGGGCTGGGCGAGATCTATCAGTTCGAGGTGCGGGGGCCGGGCTACTCGCCGATGGCGCTGAAGCGCATCCTGCAATGGACCATCGCGCCGAAGCTCAAGCTGACCCCCGGCATCGCCGACGTGAACGTCTACGGCGGACAGATGCCGACTTACGAGGTCCGCATCGCCGCCGAGAGCCTGCACCGCTACGGCGTGACCATGGCCCAGGTCTACACGGCGCTTGGCGAGAACAACGCCGCACGCGGCGGCGCCTACATCGAGCACAACGACCAGCAGGAGGTCATCCGCGGCCTCGGGCTCGCCAAGGACACGAAGGACCTCGCCAACATCGTCGTGACGACGGGTCCCGGTGGCGTGCCGGTAACGGTCGCGACCCTGGGCGAGGTGGTGGAAGCCCCGAAGGTGCGTCTCGGTGCCGTGACGCACGATGCGGCGGGCGAGACCGTCGTCGGCATCGCCATGATGCAGCAGGGCGAGAACGCCAGCGCCGTGGTCGTGGCCGTAAAGCAGACCATCGAGGCCCTGCGCCCGCAGTTGCCGCCGGGCGTCGAGATCGTGCCGTACTACGACCGAAGCACCCTGGTGGCGCGGACCATCCGCACCGTCGAGCACAACCTCATGGAGGGCGCGGTGCTCGTCATCGTCGTGCTGCTCCTGCTGCTCGGCAACCTCCGGGCCGGCCTCGTGGTGGCGGCCGCGATCCCCCTGTCGATGCTGATGGCGTTCGCCGGGATGCGGTTGTTCGGGCTCTCGGGCAACCTCATGAGCCTCGGTGCCATCGACTTCGGCCTGATCGTCGACGGTGCCGTGGTGATGATCGAGAACGTCCTGCGCGCCCGCGGCGAGCACCCAGAGCGCCCGGCCGAGGAGGTCATCCGCCAAGCCACCGTCGAGGTGGCGCGCCCGATCCTGTTCGCCGTCGCCATCATCATCATGGTCTATCTGCCGATCCTCGCCCTCGAAGGGGTCGCGGGCAAGATGTTCCGGCCGATGGCGCTGACCGTCATCCTGGCGCTGGCCGGCTCGCTGGTCCTGACGATGACGCTGATGCCGGCGCTCGCCGCTATCGTGCTGGCAGGCCCAGGCATCGGTGAACGCGAGACGCGGCTCGTCCATTGGGTCCGCAGCGCCTACACGCCCGTGCTGCGGCTCGCCGAGCGCCGTACCAGCCTGACCGTCCTTGTGACGCTCGCCCTGTTCGGCGGGAGCTGCTTCCTGGCGACGCGCCTGGGCGGCGAGTTCCTGCCCAAGCTCTCGGAAGGCTCCATCGTCATCACGTCGGAGAAGCTGCCCGGCATCAACCTCGACGCCTCGCTCAAGGTCATGCACCGGATCGAGCAGACCCTGAAGAGCTTCCCCGAGGTGAAGCGGGTCGTGTCGCTCACCGGGAGCGCCGAGATCCCGACCGACCCGATGGGCGTCGAGTCCACCGACAGCTTCATCACGCTGACGGACCCTTCGACCTGGACCACGGCCGACACCCAGGAGGGCCTCGTCGCCGCCCTCGACAAGCGTCTGCGCGCGGAGGTGCCGGGGGTGTCCTACGCGTTCTCGCAGCCGATCCAGATGCGGATGGACGATCTGCTGGAGGGCGTGCGCGGCGACGTGGCCATCAGCCTCTACGGCGACGACCTCAAGGTCCTCAAGGACAAGGCAGACGCCATCGTGCGCGCGGTCTCCGGCGTCTCGGGGGCGGCCGACGTGAAGGCCGAGGCGCAAGCGGGCATGCCGGCGCTGTCCATCCAGGTCGACCGGGCGGCGGCGGCCCGCTACGGCATCAACGTCAGCGACGTCCTCGACGTGGTGGAGAGCATCGGCGGCCGCACCGCTGGCATGATCTACGGCGACGACAACTCCATCACCGACATCGTGGTCCGCCTGAAATCCGCGGACCGCAGCGACATCGCCCGCATTCGCGACCTGCCCGTGGGGCGCAGCGGAAAGGCGCTGGTACCGCTCTCGCTGGTCGCCTCGGTCGACGTGGCGACGGGACCGGCCCAGATCAGCCGGGAGAAGCTCCAGCGTCGGATCTCGGTCCAGGCCAGTGTCCGCGGCCGCGACGTCCAAAGCTTCGTGACGGACGCAAAGGCAGCGGTCCAGGCGCAGGTTCCCCTACCGCCGCGGTACTCCCTGCAATGGAGCGGGCAGTTCCAGAACCTGCAGGAGGCGACGAGCCGGCTCTCGGTCGTGGTGCCGGCTGCCATGGCCGCGATCCTCGTCCTGCTCGTGGTGATGTTCGGCGACATCCGGCTGGCTGGCCTGATCTTCCTCAACGTGCCCATCGCCGCGACCGGCGGCATCGTCGCCCTGTATCTCCGCGGGCTGCCGTTCTCGATCTCAGCGGCGATTGGATTCATCGCGACTTTCGGCATCGCCATCCTCAACGGCGTGGTACTGACGAGCTACATCCGCGACCTCGAACGGGTCGGCCTCAATGCTCGCGAGGCGGCGACCCGCGCAGCCGAGATGCGCTTACGGCCGGTCCTGATGACCGCGCTGGTGGCGGCCCTCGGTTTCCTGCCGATGGCGCTCTCGACGAGCGCGGGCGCCGAGGTACAGCGTCCGCTCGCCACGGTGGTGATCGGCGGCCTCGTCACCGCGACGCTCCTGACGCTGGTGGTCCTACCCGCCGTCTATCCGTACCTGGCGCATATCCGGCTTCCCTGGCTTCGTCGCGATGACGGTCCATCCGGACTGGGCGCGAAGGGCGACCAACGGGCGGGCGTCGATGGCTAGGGGACTTCGGGCCATCGGGACCAAAGTGTTCCTGGGCGTGCTAACCCTCGCCTCTCTCGCGCAGCCCGCCTCGGCAGAAGACTTCGACTGTGCCGGGTTCCTCAGGATGCACGGCATGCTGCGCAGGGCTTCGATGGCCTGCGGCTTCAGCCGCTACAACCCCGGCATCGTGGACCGGGCCCGCGCATGCTTCGATGCGCTCGGCAGCCTCCATGGCGCCGAGGCAATCCGTTCAGGCGCGGCGGAGTTCGAAGGATGGCGGGCCGTCCGCAATCGCGACGCCCTCTGCAAAACCCTGGTCGACAAGTTCCCGATGGTCGTCCAGCCTTAGTCTGGAAGCCGGCGGTATCACGGCGACCTCCGGTCGCCATCAGCCGGACCAGGAACGAGAAGGGGTGGGCCACAGATCACTGATGTGAAAGCGGCAACGGTCAATGGTGTGCCGCCAGCATCCATACGGCCATGGTGACCATCATCAGGTTCTCGGTCAACGACACGAACCCGAGCGGCACCTTGCTCGCGCCGCCGACGCAGGCGCACTTGATCTCGCGCCTGTCGACGTAGACCGCCTTGAACACCGAGACCGCGCCGACGCCACCGATGAACAGCGCCACCGGGATCGAGAGCCAGTTCAGGGCCCCCGCCACCATCAGGACGCCGGCCCCGGCCTCCAGGTACGGGTAGGCATAGGCGTAGCGCACCCAACGCTTGCCCAGCAGGTCGTAGCCCAGGAACATCGAGGAAAAGGTCTCGACGTCCTGCAGCTTCAAGAGCGCCAGGACGCACATGCTGAAGCCGATGAACCACTCGGCGGCGCGCATCGTCAGGGGCGTGCCGGTCACGGCGTAGCTGGCGGCCAGGGCCATCAGCGCGGTCATCGAGAGCACCGCGATCACGGGTCGGTAGGTTGTGGCGTTCGGGTCGTCGGCGGCCTTGCCGAAGTGGCGCTGCAGGTCGTCGAAGCCGCCGACTCGCTCGCCGTCGATGAAGGTCTGGGGCGTGCTCTTAACCCCGTGCTCGGCCCTGAACGCGTCGGTCTCCTCACGGGTCTTGAGCCAATGATCCTCGACCGCGAACCCCTCGCGTTCGAGCAGGTCCTTTGCCTTGATGCCATAGGGGCAGGTATGGGCCGGCATCACCATGCGGTACAGGACGGCCTTGCGGGACGCGGTGGCTTGCATCGAAACTCCTTGGGTTGTCGGGCCGAAATACCGTCCGCTCGCCGCCTTGGAAGCAACGGACCCGGACCGGCCGATTGGGCTTGCGGACCGTTCTGCACCTTCCTAACTTGGGAAGGTCAACGGAGGGGCTTTCACGATGAACATCGGCGAGGCGAGCCGGGCCTCCGGGGTCTCGGCCAAGATGATCCGGCACTACGAGAGCATCGGGCTCGTGCCCCGTGCCGACCGCCAGGACAGCGGCTACCGCGAGTATGGCCCGGAGGACGTCCACCGGCTCAGCTTTGTCCGGCGGGCCCGGGACCTCGGCTTCTCCCTGGACCGCATCCGGGTGCTGCTCGGGCTGTGGGGCGACCCCAGCCGTACCAGCGCCGAGGTGAAGGCCCTGGCCTTGACCCACATCAAGGAACTCGAAGAAAAGGCCCGCCACCTGCAGGAGATGGCGGATGTCCTGCGTGGCCTCAGCCTCGCTTGCGACGGCGACGGGCGCCCGGATTGCCCCATCATCGCGGGCCTGGAAGCCGGCCCCCGTCCGTCCTCCAGGCCTTCCCGCGATTTGTTTCCGATGCCTGTCGATCAGGCCGCAAAGGGCAAGGTATTGGCCCCGTAGCCAGCGGTCCGGACGGCATCGACGAAGCGTCCGGCCGGGGTCCCGGCGGGGCTCGTGATCGCGACCGTGCCGGTGGGAAGATCGATCGCGACGGTGGCGCCGGCATCCACACCGTGGATCGCGCGGGTGACCGACTTGGCGCAACCGCCGCAGTTCATCCTGGTGACCTTGATCTCGAACATGACGACTATCCGATTGAGTGACGCCATGTCGAGATGGTGCTTCCTATGGTGGGAAGGTCAAGGGCCTCGCGGTGACTACGGATACACCTCGTCGCGGACCTCGACCGTCACGTGCGAGAGGTTGCCGCCAACATCGAGCAGGCGACGTTACAAGTTGGGACCCCGGTTCTGGGCGGTCACCACGGAGACGATGGCTCCGACGTGGCCGGGTCCGAGACGCCAGAGATGCAGGTCCGAAATCCGGTCGCCCTGCGCCTGGACGGCTTCCCGGACCCTACGAGCTAGGCTCGGATCGGGCTGCATGTCGAGGAGGACCCCACCCGTGTCCCGCACCAAGGTGTAGGCCCAGCTCGCGATCACGACCGATCCGACGATGGCGGCCAACGGGTCCATCGAGGTCCATCGCAGGGACCGGGCAAGCAGCAGGCCGCCGATCACCAGCACCGAGACGGCGGCGTCGGCGACTACGTGCACCACGGCCGCCCGCATGTTGTTGTCCCGGTGCATGGCACCGTGATCCCCGTGGGCGTGCTCCTCGAAGGTCACGGACCCGGCTCGGTCCGATAGGCGAGCGGCGCTCGCCCGCGAACTGCCTCGCCGCGTTTCGCAGGTCCGCGAAGTCACACCGGAGAACACGACATGAGATCATTGCTCGGATCCTGGCAGCTGTGTGCGCTGCTTTCGGCCGCCTTCGCGGCGCTGACTGCGATCTTCGCCAAGGTCGGCATCGAGAACCTTAACTCCGATTTCGCCACCTTTATCCGCACGATCGTCATACTCTGTGCGCCCGGCGCCATCCTGGTGGGCACAGGCCAATGGCAACCGGTCGGGTCGGTCTCCGCCAGGACCTACCTGTTCCTGGTGCTATCGGGCCTCGCCACTGGAGGCTCGTGGATCTACTACTTCCGGGCCCTCAAACTCGGCGAGGCCAGTCGCGTGGCCCCGGTCGACAAGCTCAGCGTCGATCTGGTGGCCATTTTCGGGGTCGTCTTCCTCGGCGAACGGCTGTCCCTACCGAACTGGCTCGGCGTCGTGTTCATCGCCGCCGGGGCGGTGCTCGTGGCCTATCGGGGATGAAGCCCGAGGCAGAGGATGCGTCATCGTGCCGTCCATGGCGAAGGCTCGCAGTCAAAGCCGACCGGACCGAACGATGCGCGTGCTGTTGATCGAGGACGACCAGATGATCGGCGAAGGGCTTTCGTACGGCCTCTCGGCCGAGGGCTATTCCGTCGACTGGGTCCGCGACGGCGTGGCGGCCGAGACCGCGCTGCACAACGGCGGCCATGCGCTCGTCCTGCTCGACCTCGGCCTGCCGGGCGGGGATGGTCTCCAGATCCTCCGATCCGCCCGGGCGGCGGGCATCGACACGTCGGTGCTCATCGTCACGGCCCGGTACGGCCTCGACAGCCGCATCGCCGGCCTCGACCTCGGGGCGGACGACTACCTGGTGAAGCCGTTCGAGATGCGCGAGTTGCTGGCGCGGATGCGCGCCATCCTCCGGCGCCGGGCGGGACGGGCGAGCGCCCGGCTGGTGGCCGCCGACACCGAGCTCGATACCGAGACCCACGCCCTGTGCCACGCCGGAACCGTCGTGGTCCTTTCCGCCCGCGAGTACGCCCTGATGCACGCCCTCATGGAGCGGCCGGGCCGCATCCTGTCGCGGGCCCAGATCGAGGAACGCGTCTACGGATGGGGCGAGGAGGTCGAGAGCAACGCTGTAGACGCCATTATCCTCACGATCCGCCGCAAGGTCGGCAAGGGCGCGATCCTCAACGTCCGCGGCGCCGGCTGGATGGTGCCCAAGCCATGAGGGCCGTCTCCCTGCGCCGGACCGCGCTCGGCTGGATGACCGCGCTCCTCGCCGGCATCGGCCTCGCCGCCATGGTCGCGGCCTACGTCCTGGCGCGGGGAGAGGCGTCCGATTTCCTCGATGGGCAGTTGCGGCAGGTCGCCCTCAACGCCGGCCCCGGGCTCACGGACGCGGATGCCCCGCCGGCCGCCGACCAGGATCCGGAGGACCAGCTCGCCGTGTCGATCTGGAAGGACGGGCAGCTCCTACGCAGCGACCGCGGCGTCGACGCACTGCGTCCTGAACGCACCGGCTACGCGGACGTCGTCATGGGCGGGGAAGCCTGGCGCACCTACGCGACGGCCAACGGCACCACGATGGTCCGGGTCGCGCAACGCGAGGTGGTCAGGACCGAGTTCGCACGGCACGCCGCGCTCGGGGCCTTGGCCCCCTTGCTGCTCCTGATCCCGCTGTCGTGGATCGTGGTCGGTTGGGCGATGAACCGGGTCCTGGGGCGGCTGGACCACCTGGTGCAGAATCTGGCGGGACGGGGCGCGACGGCGAACGGCCCGCTTCCCTCGCGCGGCGTGCCGGCGGAGGTCGCGCCGCTGGTCGAGGCCATGAACGGCCTGATCCGGCGCCTGCAGGCCGCGCTCGACGCCCAGAAACGGTTCGTCGCCGACGCGGCGCACGAACTCCGGACGCCGCTGGCCGCGATGCAGATCCAGATCGGCGCCCTCGACGGGAATCACGGCGAACGCCGCACGGCGCTTGCGGAGGGCATCGCTCGGGCGAGCCGATTGGTGGATCAGCTGCTCCGCCTCGCCCGCCTCGACGACACCGCGGGAAGTCGCGAGACCGTCGACTTCGGACAGGTGCTGCTGGATTGCGTCGCCGACCATGTCGTGTTCGCACAAGGTAAGGGCATCGATCTCGGTGTGGAGATCGAGACGCCTGCGAGGATTCGCGCCGTCGAGGACGAGCTCAGGACCCTTTTCGCCAGCCTGATCGATAACGCCCTTCGCTACACCCCGGCAGGCGGGCAGGTGGACGTGATGCTCCGGCTCCAGGACGGAGAGGTAGTCGCGACGGTGCGCGATACCGGCTGCGGCCTGCCGCCGGGCAGCGCATCGCGCCTTTTCGACCGCTTCTTCCGGGCCGCGCCGCCGGGGATCGAGGGAACCGGCCTCGGCTTGGCCATCGCCCGCCGCGCCGCGGAGCGAAACGGCCTGGGCCTGACAGTCGAGAACCGCCGCGACGGGCAAGGGGTGATCGCGGAGGTCCGACTGCAGGCCTGAGGGCCACATCCGGGCAACCCCGGGCACACGCTCATTCTGTCCTCATTCTGGCCGGCTATCACCCGCCGCGGACGATGCCGGACGGGGGGACGGGAATGAACGGGATACAGGGCCGGGTCCTGAACAAGGTCCCGGAGGTCACCGCGGGCTTCTGGGTCATCAAGATCCTCTCGACGACGGTCGGCTAGACCGGCGCGGATTACCTCGCCGTCAACGTGGGCCTCGGCGCGGCGACCACGACCGCAATCACGGCCGCCCTCCTCGCCGGGGCCCTCGCCCTGCAGATGCGTGAGCGGCGCTACAAGCTCTGGATCTATTGGTTGACCGTGGTGCTGGTCAGCGTGGTCGGCACGCAGGTCACCGACATCCTGACCGATAAGCTCGGTGTCAGCCTCTTCGTGAGCACGGGCGTGTTCGCGTGCGCCCTCGCGGCGGTGTTCGCGGTCTGGTTCAGGGCCGAGAGGACGCTCTCGATCCATGCCATCGTCACCCTCAGGCGCGAGGCGTTCTACTGGCTCGCCATCCTCCTGACCTTCGCGCTCGGCACGGCGGCGGGCGACCTCGCCACGGAGGCGCTCGGGCTCGGCTTCAATCTCGGCGTCGTCATCTTCGGCACGGTCCTGGCCGCCCTTGCGCTCGCCCGGGGCCTCGGGGCGAACCCGGTGCTGACCTTCTGGCTCGCCTACGTCGTCACGCGGCCCCTCGGCGCGTCCCTGGGCGATCTCCTCTCGCAGGCCCGGGAGTACGGCGGCCTCGGGTTCGGCACGGCCAATACCAGTCTCGTCTTCCTTGTAGTCATCGTCGCCCTGGTGGGGGGGCTGAGCCTGGTCCCGCCATCACGAGAGCCCGAGGGACGGGGCAGGGCCTGAGCTTTTCCGCGAGCGGCCCGACCGCCTTCCAGTTTCCCCTTACCCGACGCCGCAAGAGCCGGAGCGAAGACCATGAGAACCATAATCCTTGCCACGGTTGCCGCCGTGATCATCGGGGGCACCGCCGCACCCCTCGTCCTGCTGGCGGTGCAGGACGCCTCCGGCGCCACACCGGCTACGGCTGCCATGTCGAAGCTTGGCGACCTCTCGAAATTCCGGGCCATCGTCGTCGAGGTGAAGGCTCTCGCCGACCGGGGCGATCTTCCAGCCGCGAAGGCGCGCATCAAGGACCTCGAACTGTCCTGGGACGGGGCCGAGGCGGGGCTCAAGCCGCGCGCGGCCGCCGATTGGCATGTCGTAGACAAGGCCATCGATGGCGCCCTCGACGCGCTACGGGCATCGCCCGCCGACCCGGTTGCCTGCCGTCGCGCGGTCGACGAGCTGCTTGCGGTCATCGACCGGACGCAGACCGCCTGAACCGGCCCCGGCTTCCCAAAAGGCATCCTCCTGCAACGACCCGAGCGAACCATTCCCATGGAACCCGGCAAGGTGCCGGAAGCCACCGCCGGGTTCTGGGCGATCAAGATCGTGGCCACCACGCTGGGCGAGGTCGGCGGCAACGCCGTCGCCCTGACGCTGGGCCTGGGTTATCTCGCGGGTACGGCGATCTTCGGGACCATATTGGCTGTGCTGCTCGCGGCGCAGATCCGGGCATCCCGCTTCCGACCCACCCTGTACTGGGCCGTGATCACCGCGACGACGCTCGCCGGCACGACGCTGGCGGATTTCTGCGACCGATCCCTCGGCATCGGCTACCTCGGTGGATCGCTGATCCTCCTCGCCTCGGTCGTCGCGACCCTCCTCCTCTGGAAGCGCGCCCTGGGCACCGTCGCCGTGGAATCGGTGCGGACCCCGCAGGCCGAAGGGTTCTACTGGGCCACGATCATGTTCTCGCAGACGCTCGGAACCGCGCTGGGTGACTGGATGGCAGACGGCACCGGCCTTTGGTACAACGGCAGCGCGCTCCTCATCGTCCTCGCCCTCGCCGTCGTAACGGCCCTGCATCTCCGGACGCGCGTATCCCGCCCGCTGCTATTCTGGACCGCCTTCATCCTCACGCGGCCGCTCGGTGCGACCCTCGCCAACTCGCTCGACAAGCCCGCGGCGTCGGGCGGCCTGGGCATCGACGACATCACGATCTCCGCGGTGCTGGCGTTCGTCATGGTGCTGCTCGTCCTCCTCATCCCGCAGCGTGCCGGTCGCCATGCGGTCGGCGTCGATGCCGCCTAAGGTTTACCTCCAGCAGAAGGATCCTATGCGATGAACGACACCATCGAACGCTCCTTGAGCAAGGTCCCGGAGGTCACGCTCGGCTTCTGGATCATCAAGATCCTGGCGACCACGCTCGGCGAGACCGGCGGCGATACCGTCACCATGACGCTCAATTGGGGTTACCTCGCCGGCACCCTCCTGTTCGCCGTGGTGCTGCTCGGCCTCGTGGTCGCGCAAATCATGGCAAAACGGTTCAACCCCGTCCTTTACTGGTCCACCATCGTCGCCTCGACCACCTTCGGCACCACCATGGCGGATCTCGCCGACCGTTCGCTCGGCATCGGATACACCGGCGGGTCGGCCCTGCTCCTCGCCTGCCTCGCGGCGGTGCTCTGGCTTTGGTACGCGTCCGAGGGCACCGTGTCGGTGGATACGGTCTCGACCCCCCGGATCGAGGCGTTCTACTGGGGGGCCATCACCTTCTCCCAGACGCTTGGGACGGCACTCGGCGATTGGCTCGCGGACACGGGCGGACTCGGTTACCAGGGCGGGGCCCTCGTGTTCGCCGCCGCCCTCGCGGTGGTTATCGTGCTGTACTACCGGACCTCGGTTTCGCGTGTCGCGCTGTTCTGGGCGGCCTTCATCCTGACGCGGCCGCTCGGTGCCATGGTGGGCGACTTCCTCGACAAGCCGGCCGCCGACGGAGGGCTGGACCTGAGCCGGCCGCTCGCCTCCGCGGTCATCGCGGCCTTCATCGTCGCACTGATCGTCCTTCTGCCACAGAGGGCCGGACGGCATCCGGGGGCGGACGCGACCGCGTCCTGATGCCCGCCGCCGGGACCCTGCATCCGACCAGGAACCAGGATCGATGAACCAAGTCACCCCACCCGCCCCGGCGGCCATCGTCGCGCGTCTCGGCCGGCGGGAGATAGGCCTGATCGCGTCGCTGTTCTGCGTGGCCGCCCTCATCTTCGGCTTCGGCCTCCTCGCCGAGGAGGTCATGGAGGGCGACACGACGGCCTTCGACGCCCGCATCGCGCACTTCTTCCGCCCCATCGGCGCCACGGACGCCATAGGCCCGGCCTGGCTCCACGAGATGGCCCGCGACGTGACCGCGTTGGGCAGCATGGTCGTGCTCTGCTTCCTCCTGGCGAGCGTGGTCGGCTACCTGCTCCTGATCCGGAAGCGCGGGGCCGCCGTCCTGCTGGTGGGCTCGATCCTCGGGGGAACGGTCGTCAGTTTCGGGCTGAAGCTGCTCTTCAGCCGGCCCCGTCCGGACATCCCCGACAGCATCCAGGTCTTCACCTCCAGCTTCCCCAGCAGCCATGCCATGCTCTCCGCGGTGACCTTCCTGACACTCGGAGCGCTCATGACGCGAGTCGCCGCAGACGCTCGCCTGAAGGCGTACTTCACGGGATGCGCAGTCTTCCTCTCCATCGTGGTCGGACTGAGCCGGGTCTACCTCGGGGTGCATTACGCCACGGACGTGCTCGCGGGTTGGTGCGTGGGATCGGCCTGGGCCGCCCTGTGCTGGATCGTGGCCCTTCGGCTCCAGCGTCGTGGGCAGGTCGAGAGGCCCGGCGGCACGGAAGGCGCGCGATAGGAAGCCTAGCCGGATGCATCCTCGCGGTCGCGACCGCGGTCGAGGGTAGGGAGAACTGGATAGACGGAATGAAGCGCCAGGTTCCGCGCTTCGGGGACGGAGGTTTCCAAGAACCTCAGGCGGCGCCCAGCTTGACGACCGCATCGACGAACCGGGACGGTCGACCTGGAAGACGGGTTCGAACGCCGATGGCCGCTTCCGGCCTCAGGCCGGCTTTCCGCCGCGGTAACGGGTAAAGACGCTTCTGGCCTCCGGCGCGAACAGGACGACGTCGTAGGTATCTGGCTCCATGCTATCGACTTCCATGCCGGGGGAACCTGCGGGCATACCGGGAACGGCCAGCCCGGTTCCTTTGGGCTTCTCCACCAGGAGGCGCTTGATCGCGCCTGCCGGGACGTGCCCCTCGACCACGTAACCTCCGACCTGGGCGGTGTGGCAGGAGGCGAGGTCCCGAGGCACGCCGAGGCGGGCCTTTAGCGGGTTCACGGGTCCCTCGGTCACGAAGACAGTGAACCCGCTTTCGCGGAGGTGGGCGACCCACTTCTCGCAGCAGCCGCAGGTCGGGTCCTTCGTCACCGCGGCCGTTGGCAGGCCCTGCGCCAGGGCATGCCGCGCGAATGCCACCGATGCCGCCATGCCCAGGACCACGGCGCGCCGGGTCGTCCTCGTCGTGTCGATCATGTTCGCTCTCCCGTCCTCACTCGGCTGCCAATGGCAATTTTTCAGGTTCGACCGATTCCATCGCGGTATCGGATCCCGGTAGCCCCCAGCCCTTGACCAGGGCGTAGACCGCCGGGATCACCACGAGCGTCAGCACGGTCGAGGAGACCATCCCGCCGATCATCGGCACCGCGATGCGCTGCATGACCTCGGAGCCGGCGCCCGTGCTCCAGAGGATTGGGATCAGGCCCGCCATGATGGCCGTGACCGTCATCATCTTCGGGCGCACCCGCTCGACCGCGCCGATCATGATGGCCCGCCGCAGGTCCTCCCGGGCAAGCGGGCGTCCCTCGCGGTCACACAAGGCCCGCACCTCATCCAGCGCGTGGTCGAGGTAGACTAGCATAATCACGCCGGTCTCGGCCGCGACGCCGGCCAGCGCGATGAAGCCGACCGCCACGGCGACCGACATGTTGAAGCCCATCCACCACATCAGCCAGACGCCGCCGACGAGCGCGAAGGGCAGCGACAGCATGACGATGAAGGTCTCGGTCAGGCGCCGGAAGTTCAGGTAGAGCAGCAGGAACACGACGAGCAGCGTCAGGGGCACGACGATCTTGAGGCGTGCCTCGGCGCGCTCCAGGTACTCGTACTGCCCGCTCCACTGCAGGGTCGTGCCCTGCGGCAGCTTCACTTCGTTCGCCACGGCGGCGCGTGCGTCGGCGACGTAGCCGCCGAGGTCGCGTCCGGTCAGGTCGACGAAGATGTAGACCGCGAGCTGCCCGTTCTCGGTCCGGATCGAAGTCGGCCCCCGGGTGAGCGTGACCTTGGCGACCTCGCGCAACGGCACCGTGCCCCCGGCCGGCAGCGGCACCTGGACCTCGTCCGCGATGGCCCGCGGGTCGGAGCGGAACGCGCGCGGGTAGCGCACGTTGACCGTGTAGCGCTCGCGGCCCTCGACGGTGTTCGTCACGCTCTGTCCGCCGAGCGCGGTGGCGATGACGTCCTGCACGTCGCCGACCATGAGACCGTAGCGACCGAGCGCCTCGCGGTCCGGGGTGATGTCGAGGAAGTAGCCGCCGATGACCCGCTCGGCGTAGGCGCTGGACGTGCCGGGCACGTTGCGCACCACCGCCTCGACCTGGCGGGCGACACCCTCCATCTCCTTCAGGTCGGTGCCCAGCACCTTGATGCCGACAGGTGTGCGGATGCCGGTCGAGAGCATGTCGATGCGGGCGCGGATCGGCTGCGTCCAGGCATTCGAGACGCCGGGGAACTGCAGCGCCTTGTCCATCTCGGCCTTGAGGCTCGCCTGCGTCACGCCCGGCCGCCACTCGGACTTCGGCTTCAGGGTGATGATGGTCTCGAACATCTCCATCGGCGCCGGGTCGGTCGCCGTGCTCGCGCGCCCGGCCTTGCCGTAGACCGATGCGACCTCCGGGAAGGATTTTATGATGCGGTCCTGGGTTGCCAGCAGCTCGGCCGCCTTCGTCACCGACAGGCCCGGCAGGGTCGTCGGCATGTACATCAGCGTTCCCTCGTCGAGGTCGGGCATGAACTCGGAGCCGAGTTGCCGGGCCGGCCAGACGGTCACAGCCAGGACGCCGAGGGCGAGCAGGATGGTCAGGACCCGCGCCCGCAGGACGCCGGCGATGAGCGGCCGGTAGAGCCAGATCAGGAGCCGGTTCAGCGGGTTGCGATGCTCCGGGATGATCCGGCCCCGCACGAACAGCACCATCAGCGCCGGGACCAGGGTCACCGACAGGATCGCGGCCGCCGCCATGGCGAAGGTCTTGGTGAAGGCGAGCGGCCCGAACAGGCGGCCTTCCTGGTTCTCCAGGGTGAAGATCGGCAGGAAGCTCACCGTGATGATGAGGAGCGAGAAGAA
>NZ_JAAHTB010000047.1 GCF_010692745.1 Methylobacterium sp. BTF04 | reverse complement strand
GTCTCCTCCCGCTGCCCCCGCTCTGGAAAACATAGAAACTGATAGATGGTCAGGCAGTTCGGCTTCACAGATAGCGTTGGTGCAACTTGGAACGTCGTTTCCTGCCCAGGGAGGTCCTTGGCAAGTCACGCCTTTCTACCAGTGGGTGCTAGCGGAAAACACGATTGCCGACTTGGATTGCTGCCGTTGTGCTCGTTCGCTAGGCCCTTTGAAGCGACATAATCAAGCTGCCGCTGACTATTTCAGGACCACCTCGATTGGGGAATATCCAAGATGCCGGTTCGCTCTTTACTGATTTTGATACTGGCATCGATTGCGACGCCAGCCTTGGCCTTGCAACCGCAGGACACCCTGCGGGACTGGAGTGCCGCAACGGGCGCGGACCGTGACCGACTGCTGCAGCAGCTTGAGAAATCCAGCGAAGGAAGTGCTCCGCGCAAGGATGTGCTGTCCTGCCTCAATGACGCTGCGGGTATGAATGCCCATGCCGACTTGGCGATCAGCGATGTGTTCATGGCCTGCACGAAGCAGACACCGGAAGACTCGATCTGAGCGCCGGCCGTTCCCTTGCCTCGCTCCTGAATCAGAGAAGCGCTTCACGACGAAGAAGGGGACGGCTGTCGCGGCCGAGCGAACTGGATGCCGCCCATGAGGGCGAGCTGAAGTTATAGAGGTTTGGAACGATGCTCTCGCAAGTGGCTATCCTGGTGACGGCCCTCCTGTTCGGCGGGATGGTCCTGTACTCGTTCGGCTTTGCGTCGTTTCTGTTCAGCGCGCTGCCCGCCGACGCGGCAGGCCCCCTCCTGCGCCGCGCCTTCCCGCATTTCTACCTCTTCGTCATAGCGTGCGCCCTCGGCGGCGCGGCGCTGACAGCCACCATCGATATGGCATCGGCACTCATACTGGGACTTATCGCCGTCACGGCACTCCTCGCGCGCCAGATACTCATGCCGGCCATCAATGGGGCGACCGACATGGGCAATCGCGCTCGCTTCGGCATCCTTCATACCGGGTCAGTCCTAGTGACCCTGGCTCACATCGTCGGGTCTTCCGCAGTGATCCTGAGACTTTCCGCCTAGCCGCGTTCGATCAGCGGGACTTCCGCAACGCCCGGGGGCATGCCGACGAGATCTCGGGCTTCCAGGACCGCATGGTCGTCGAACCGAAGAGCGGCCGGTCAAGCGACCGCATGGCGCGTCCGCGGTTGATCGGGTCTTGTCGCGCAACCCGCCGTACAGGAAACGACCATGGCCCACGTCCTCGTCATCGGCGCCAGCAAGGGCATCGGCCTGGAGACCGTGAAAGCGTCCCTCGCGGCAGGACACCGCGTCCGTGCCTTCGCCCGTTCAGCCATGGCCATGACCCTGTCCGGCGCGGGCCTGGAGCGTTTCACGGGCGACGCGCTGAAGGCTGGAGATGTCGCCGCCGCCCTCGATGGGGTCGACGTCGTCGTCCAAGCGCTCGGGGTGCCGCTCAAGGACCTGCTCGGCCCGGTGACGCTGTTCTCGGACGCGACCAACGTGCTGGTGCCGGCCATGGAGAAGGCCGGGGTCAAACGCCTCCTAACCGTCACCGGCTTCGGCACGGGTGACAGCCGGGATTCTATCGGCCTGCTTCAGCGCGTCCCGTTCCGGCTCGTCTTCGGTCGCGCCTACGACGACAAGGATGCGCAGGAGATCCGCATCCGCAAGAGCGGTCTCGACTGGACGTTCGTTCGGCCAGGGGTTCTCACGCCCGGATCGGCGACCGGCCGCTACAAGGTTCTCGCCGAGCCCTCGTCGTGGCGGAACGGCCTGATCTCGCGCGCTGACGTCGCCCACTTCATCGTCGGACAGGTCGACCAGCCGACCTACGTGCGAAAGGCTGTCGTCCTGATCGGCTGATCGACCTGGGCCGGACTCACGCATCTCGAAATTCGTGACCCGTAGCGGATGCCGTTACGCGGTATGCGTTGCGCGCCGCGCCGAGGTCGAGGTCTGGGATGCGCCCGTACTCAGCGCGTTCCTGCCCACCTTCTTCGGTAGCCTCGCCATGTCGTGGATCTACGGCACCAGCGGCAAGGACGGCAGTGCGACCATCACGCCCTCGACCGATCCGGGCCTGCTGGGTGCGTACTTCCATTACGTCCACGCGGTGATCGTCGCGGGCATCATCGCGACGGCGATCGGCAACGGCCTCGTCATCGCTTATCCGGACGGACGCATGCCCCATTCCTGTGAGAAGGACGTTCGTAGAATTGTTTCCCGACGTGCTGGCATATCCGATGCCGAATGGCTTATTCGGCAGCCACGATCCTCATGCCCCTTGCCTGTCCTACGATGTACGGCCGATCACCGAGCGTAGCGGATCACCGGCGCCGCCATCCGGCAGAACGACATGGGTCTCGATGTTCGTGAACGCGGCATGCCGAAGGTAAAGTTCGATGAGTCGTGCTTGGTCATCGCCGCCGACCGCTTGCCAGATTGCAACCGCCTTGGTTGGAAAGCAGCGATTTGAGAAGGTGATGATCACGGGCGCTCCCGGCACGAGCACCCGGGCGACCTCACGCAGGACGGCGACGGGATCCTGCAGATACTGCACCCCTACGCATAGCAGGACGGCATCGATACTCGCGGTCTCGACCGGGAGGGCCGGGTCGCTGTTCAGGTCCTGGACGAAGGACTCCGTCAGGCGAGGATTGGCGGCGAGTTCACGGGTGTTCAGGCCATGGCCGATGACGGCGCCGTAGGCGACTTCCTGAGGCAGATGGCTGACCCAACTCGACATCAGGTCGACGATGCGCCCGCCGGGCGGCAGCACTTCGCGGTAGAGCTGCGTCACGGCCTCGATCGCCGCATCATCGATGTGCGTCACGAAGCGGGGCTGGGCGTAGAACAGAGCGTCCGGCGTTCGGTCCTGCTTGGCGAAAGCCTCGGGTGGTAGTTCGGGTAGGCTGGTCATCGCGATCCCCCTCATCGATCTCACCGCTCAACGCACGGGGGATCAACGATGAGACCGCGACCTAATCGACTACCCTGTCGAAGAGGGCGAATGTCTCTCCCTCAGCAGGGCATGCCCACGAAATCGTAGCCCCGGACCAAGCATGACGGCTTTATGGAGCGACTGAGCGGACCGCGGGCGCAAACCTGCTGGCCGACGTCAACCCGACTCTCGCTTGGGTTCGCCTCACACAGCGCATCCGTGTCCGTATCAACCTGGATGAGGTCCCGGACCGGACGAGGCTGGTCTCGGGGCGAACGGGGACTGTCTCCATCGACGAGCCCGATGAGACACGGACCTTCGGGCTGCTCGGGTTCTGGAACAAGCCGTCCTCGGTGGCCGGCCGGTCCTGTCGAACTCCCGGGAAATGCGTATCCGCCACATGGCATCGCATGGACCTTCGCCCGACCCGTCGTCCCGACGCCCGGTTCCGTGGCCGCCGCTACGAAATTCCTTCCGAACCGTCCTCGTGGCGCAATCGGCTGATCTTCCGGGCCGACGTGCCACACTTCATCGTCGGCGAGATCGGCGTGGGGGTCCGACGAGCGCAAGGCCGTCGTGCGGGTCTACCGAGGTCGGGGCTTGGCCCGTAGCGTGATGCGCGTCAGCTCGGACGACGGCCCCAGCCTGAGAGCGAAGCCCGGCCACAGCCCCGTGCCATTGTTGACGTAGAGCGTCATGCCGCCGACCGCGTAGGCACCAGAGACGAAGCCGTTGTTCCCCCGCGCAACCAGCCGGTCGAGGCCCCAGATCATCCCGCCGTGGGTATGCCCGGAAAGCTGGAGGGCCACGCCCTTCGCGGCCGCATTGCCCGCTTTCCTCGGCTGGTGATCCAGCAGGACGATGGGAGCGCCCGACGGTGCACCGGCCAGGGCCGCGCCGAGGTTGTGGGGCGGCTGGCCCGACTGCGAGGCCGACAGGTCGGTCACGCCGGCCAGCACCAGGGCATCGGCACCGCGGCGCAGGACCGTGTGCCGGTTTTCGAGAACGCCCATGCCGAGGCCGGCATAGTGGCGCATCCAAGCCGCGTATTCGAAGAAATACTCATGGTTGCCGGGGATCGCCCAGACCCCGTCGGGAGCTTGGAGAGCGCGCAGCGGTTCGACGTCGGCACGACGGGCGTCGAGGGACCCGTCGATCAAGTCGCCGGTGACCACGATCAGGTCGACGCCGAGTGCGTTGGATCGGGCCACCACCTCCCGCGCCCACCCCGCCGGAAAAAGGCGGCTGAGGTGCAGGTCCGTCAGCTGAAGAAGGGTGTAGCCGTCGAAGCCGGCCGGGAGGTCCTCGATCTCGACGGTGACGTCCTTGAGCGGTGGCACCCGCACGGCCTGCTGCACCGCCACCGCCGACAGGATCATCGCCAGCACTGCCTCGGCGTATCGCCACCCGGCGGGGATCGCCCAGTTGCCACCCGGCACGAGTCTGGACCCCAACGCTGCGACGTCGAGTGCCAACTGCATCGCCGCCACGAGGAAAATCGCCCCAAAGGCCCAGTTGAACAGTACCACCAGCACCCGCGGGAACTCGGGCGCGAAGACGGAGCCGGACGAGAGGCGGCTCCACAGGTGGTACTGCGAGGCGATCAACAGAAGGACCGCGATGGCCGCCTTCAGTGCGAACGGCCACGGCAGCGGCCACAGCACCCGGGTGATGACGTAAAGGCTGGGCAGACCGAAAATCAGGTGGAACATGCTGTCGTCTTGGTGTTGGCGGGTCCGCGGCCGAGCCGACCTCTGGATTGAAAGAGGCCCTATCATCCGTCGCCTTCGCGCGGGCGGGTCGATCCACCCCTAGGGCACCGCCAAGTGCTCCCGAGCACGCAAGCCATCGTGGTTGCCGGATTCCTACCGAGCCGGTAGCCATAGCAGGTTGCGCTATCCGCTATCGCTACCGCGTCGAAGTCGAGAATCCGCGCCGGTTTCCATTCGCCACCACGGATCGACGGCGGAACGTGCACCCGCCCCGACAAGCGCGCGCCAACCAAAATGTGCCTCGCCGACCAAGCGTGGCCGCGGTACGAAACCGTAGGAACGTGCTCTTCTTTTGTTCCAAGATTCGCGGAGGAGCAGCATGCAGGTCACCGCTGTCACCATCGGCTTTCCCATGCCGATCTCCCTTCTCGCCAAGGCCGTCCGGGCTGGCTTCCCGAGCCCGGCAGACGATTTTATCGAGGAGGAGATCGACCTCCAGCGCCTGCTCATCGTCAATCGCCCGGCCACCTTCCTGGTCCGGGTCGCCGGCGACAGCATGATCCTCACCCGCCTGTTCGATGGCGACCTCGCGGTCGTCGACCGGTCGCTCACCCCGCGCACCGGCGACATCGTCGTGGTGGACATCGACGGGGAGCGCTCCTTCAAGGTCTGGAAGCGTCAGGGGCCCCGGATCTCGCTGTACTTCGCCAACCCGCGCGTCCCCGAGTTCCAGCTCTCCCCCGACGCCGTCATCGAGGTCTGGGGCGTCGTCTCCGGTTCGGTCTGCGCAAAGCGCCGCTGCGAATGAGCGCCCGGGCCTACGCCCGCTCGGACGGCAATTCCTTCTATTGCTCGTGCGAGCGCGTGTTCGACGCCCGCCTGGCCAAGCTGCCGGTGATCGTACTGTCGAGCAACGACGGGTTCTGTAATCGGGCCTCCACCGTCAAGGGGCGCCGTGCTCCTGCACTTTTTTAAAAGTACGAACAGGGTGGAAAATCGTCAGGCCGCGTCGGAAGAAATGACTTACGCAAGCGGACGCAGGTTCATTGCCATCATCGTGGACAGTCGGATGGCTGTCCTGGCGCCTTGGCAAAGTCGCTTCCGAGGCGGATGGTCTGCGGTGCACTACATCAGGACCGGTCCATCGCCTGCTAAAGCCTTCAAGCACGCCAGTTTGCAGGCGCGGTTCGGCGATCCCCGTCAAACAATCGGCCGCCGTGCGGGGCCAATTCGCTCTCCGCCAAAGCGATCACGGGATCCGGCTGACCGGCCTCGAAAAGCGCTCGAAACGCGGTATCGAAGCGATCCCCGAGTGCTTGGTTATTCTTCGCTAGCAGCCGCGGCACCCACTTTCCTACGCCGCTCCACTGGCCTCGGCCCCGTAACGCCAGCTCGGCCATCTTGGGATAGAGCATGATGCCGATGGCCTGACGCTCGGGCACGTTCCGTTCCCCTCGCAGATCGTCCACTGCATCCGTGATCTCGTACCGAAACACATCCAGCTCGGCCTGCGTCAACGCCGGTGGGCCAGCTCTCAACCTTATTGAGACGGATTCTCGGAGCGTTTCGGCCCGATCAAGGGCTCTACCGATGGCATGACCTTCAGCGATCATGTTGAGGATCGAGGGACGGCCCCGCGCTGCGTCATCGTTGATGAACCAAGCCAGCGTACCGGGATCGTGAATGAAGGCTTCCACCGGTACGCCTTTGAAGGTGAAGGACTCGCGGCGCGCGGCCTCCAGTGCGTCGAAGACGATGACGAGATCGATGTCGGACAGGTTCGTGCCCTCGCCTCGCATGATCGACCCGGCGACAAAGGCGAAGCAGGCGCCCGGATATCGCTCGCGTACTATGGCTCCAGCAATCGTCAGGGCTTCAGAAGGCGAGGGGCGCAGGGGAACGCTCATGCCCTGGTTTATGTCCGCTTTCGAGCAGGCGACAATATCCCTGGAGCGGCCGCAGGGGGTCGAGAGCTGATATTCCCCGGTCGCGCTGGGCGCGCGCTTGGCGGTTGAGCCACTGCACACTCTGATCTCGTACCCACGGGGCTCTTGGCTTCTGTCCGTGGTCGGCTCGCGGGCCGCCACATGATCGCGTTCCGATGAGAGGCGAGCCTATATGCGACAGCGGACTTGGCCCGGCGGCCAGCACACCCGTCATTCCGGCTTCATCTCTCGCCCGTCCCCGTGAGGACGACCCAACGAGGCCAGGCGCGCCCAGCCCCGATCTCTATGAACCGTAAAATGCCTACGCGGCGGCGGCCGCCGGAGCCTTG
Source organism: Methylobacterium sp. BTF04 (assembly GCF_010692745.1). Classification (GTDB taxonomy): domain Bacteria; phylum Pseudomonadota; class Alphaproteobacteria; order Rhizobiales; family Beijerinckiaceae; genus Methylobacterium. Next base: position 15,983 of record NZ_JAAHTB010000047.1, on the reverse strand, counting down.
AGCGCGCTGAAGCGGAACGTGGTGCCGTCCACCCAAATCCGGTGCATCACCACCGCCATCTTGCGCGCCAGTGCAACCGTTGCGCGCTTGTTACCCTGGCGCTGCGCCACCTTTGTTGCCCACGCCTTCAGCCCGGACCATTTCTTCACCCGGTGCAGCATGACGTGTGCTGCCTCGAATAGCGCCGCCCGCGCCTCGGTCTCGCCGGTCTTGGTGCTACGCCCGTTGCGGTCCACCTCCCCAGACCGGTGTTTGCGCGGCACCAAGCCGAGGATCGCGCCGACCGAGCGCGACTTGGCGAATCGGGCCGGGTCCTCGATGGCAGCGATGAACGTCAGGCCGACCACGGCTCCGACGCCCGGCACCGTCATCGGCCTCCGGCAGACCGCATGCTCGCGGGCGATCTCCAGCACCATGCGGTTGAGTCGGTCGAGCGAGAGCAGCATCGCCGCGTGCGCCTGCAACAGTACGTCGAGGATGTTTCAGTCGTCGATGAAGTCGACGTCCGGCCCGATGCACTTCCGCAGATTGTCGAGTCGCGGCTCGACGCAGGCGACCAGAACTCAGCCGGCGGTAGTGCTCTCACGCGTCAAGGACCAGTCGCCTAGGCTCTGGTGATGATCTGCGACGCGACGTCGTCGGAGATCGAGGGAGCCTAGGCATAGCCGTGTGCTTCGGGCGCGCTTCGGTGCGCACCCCTCAAGCAATCATCCCCACCCTTGGCACGCATAAGCAGCTTTCGCTGCCCGATCTCGGACGCCGAGAGACTTTCGCCATAGTCTCGACGCAAAAGCCGAGCTTGCCAGTCGCGCTGGGCCTTGCCACTCTCAGCTTGGCAGTACGCACGATCGGAGGGTTCGCTCTTCGGGCAGCAGGGCATGGGAAGTCCGGTATCATGATCATGGATGGTGCGAAGGCCGATGTCGGCGCGAGCGACGCGATCGCTCCGCTCGGGCGCCGGACGCGGATGCTCGACCGCCGGTCGTTCCTGGCCGGCTCGGCCGCTGGATTGAGCGCATTGGGGCTCGCCGGTTGCGCGACGTCCGACGGCCTGATCCTCGCCGAGGCGGCGAAGGTCTACGGGCCGATGCCGGACGAGAAATTCCCGATCCCGGCAACCGATATCAGCAAAGTCGATCCGAAATATTATCGCCGGACAGTCCGTTACGAGACCAAGGAAGCGCCTGGCACGATCATCGTCGATCCCGGCAACTTCTACGTCTACCGTGTTGAAGGCGATGGGGCCGCCACCCGTTACGGCGCCAATGTCGGCCGCGATGGATTCTTGTGGAGCGGTGACGCCTATGTCGGTCGCAAGTCCGAATGGGCGACCTGGACCCCGCCCAAGGAAATGATCCGGCGTCAGCCCGAGGCCGCTAAATACGCCCGTGGCATGCCCGGCGGCCTCGACAACCCGCTCGGCGCCCGTACCCTGCACCTCTACCAGAACGGCGCCTATACGCTCTACACGATCTACGCCAGCAGCGAGCCGGACACGATCGGCACCGGCATCACGAGTGGCTGTGTCGGCCTGCTGAGCCAGGACATGATCCACTTGTATTCGCGAACACCCGTCAAAACGAAGGTGGTCATCCTGCCCGCCTAAGTAAAAGCCGCAGGATTGCTTGGGCGGAGGAAGCCAATTTCCTGCTCGGGAGCGATTCTCCCTTAACGCATGCCCTATGGCGCTCAGCTTCGCTTCGATGCGAGATGCCCTACGGTTGCGCTACGCCCAGTTCGTCTAGCTCGCGGCGCAGGCGGGCCTCATCGACCAGTTGCGCGTATCGCCTGCGCCTGGGAAAGGACCCGCTGTGCTATCGCCCACGCAGGAAGAAGAACCACACCAGGATGATGACCGGGATCGGAATCCCGATAAGCCACAATAGTCCGCCAGTCAGCATAACGTGTTCTCCTTGAACTAACCCAACAAACCGGCGTCGTTGAGAAACGTTCCGAAAGATGTTGAGCCGAGGAGGCTCCATCGCCCGTCGCCGCGGCGCCTACGCCAAGGTTCGAAATCTTGTCCCGTGCGAATTGAAGCAGACGGCGAGCCGGACGACGCCAGGATAGAGAGCGAATGCGCCCCTGAGACTCAGTTCCGGGGAGGCGTTGAGCAGCCTGCGTCGCACCCCAATCCGCCGAACCCGGCGAAGCCCCGCTTCAAAAAGCGGGCGCCTCACTCGCTTCGCCCGTCCGTGAAGACCGGTCAATCAGAATTCAGTGGCGCGCATCATCGGTGCATAAGAAAAACACCGCGAATAGAGGCCATTATATTTGTAAATAAAGTGAAGAGCCTGCGCGTCACTGCACAAAGTCCTGCAGCTTCACCTTACAACGCCTTGATGTCCAATGGCGGGGCCATAGCGTCCGATCCTCGTCGACCGGGACGGATGCGCGCACGTCCACATGCCGGAGCTTGGCAACGATCTCTTCGGCGGGATGCGTCTTCCGTCCCATGACAACATCCTCCACATGGCTCAGAGCCATATCTCGGGGAGGACCACTTTGCATGGGGCAGGCCACCGGAAACATGACGACGTTCGATCCTGTTTGTTTTGCCGCCTATATTACTTGAGTGTTACTGTAAGATCACATGCGCTGAGTGGATGTAGTGTGACGGGATTATAACATAAACTTCAGCGCGGACTTCGCTAGGACCTCACCGACAGCCGTTGGTAACGGCGGGAGGGCTGAGCCATGGACCTGAAGCAAAGTGTCTCGATCGCCGCCATCATGGCCGCGATGTACGGATCGACGGCGGCCCTGGGGCAGACCGTGAATACGGTGCCGTCCAACGTCAACGTTCTCAACCTGCTGTCGCCGTTCCTGCAGTTGAACGCCACGGCCGTCGGGCGTGCGACGCTGCAAGGCAACCTGGATCAGGCGGTCGCCACCAATAACGGATCGACCCCGGCGCAGCGCGCGCTGGCGATCAGCGACAAGGCGCTGCCGGGAAACACCCCGTTCCTCGGCTCGATCACCCGGGCCGACGGCTCGGTGGTCGCGCTCGGCCCCGGCGACAACCTCGCCGGCGGGTTGCCGTTGCAGGCGGTCCAGAACGTGGCGGGTGGTGCACGGGGGACGATCAATCCGATCCAGGCGGTGGGCGGCTATGGTGTCGTCCTCGGCGCCAATTATCAGACCGGGATCAGGGCCAGTACCGCGACCACCGGCCCGCTCGCCAAGACCTTCGACCTGTTGAACCGGGCCTACACCTTCACGAGTTCGGACCTTGGTGTCGCGAAGAACTACTTCGCCAATGGCGCGGCGACCAACCCGTCGACGACGCCTGTCGGCTACGTCGCTGTCCCGGCCGTCGCGCCGGCCGGCTACACCCTGCCGACGTTCAACGGCCTGCCCAACACCACCAACAGCGTCCTCGATCTGGCGGCCGGCGTGTCGAACACCCAGCCCGGCCAGGACGTCTACGGGAGCTCGCGCCCCGTGCAGGCGGTTGCGAACCGTATCAACGTGTTCGATCCGACCGCGTTGAGCGGTCTGGCGACGAACCCGTCCTTCCCGAGCGGCCACACCAATTACGGCTTCACCGATTCGATCCTGCTCGGGATGCTGACGCCGTCGCTGTTCCAGAGCATGCTGGCGCGGGGCGCCGAGTACGGCAACAGCCGTATCGTGCTCGGCGTGCATTACCCGCTGGACATCATCGCGAGCCGCGCTTTCGCCGCCTATGACCTGGCCCAGGCCTTTACCAACCCGCTCTACATGAACAACGCGGCCACCACCGGCGGGTCGGCCACGGGCGTCGGCGCTGCGATCAACCTGCCGAGCCTGTTCACGCAGGCCCGAGCCGAGCTATCGGGCTACCTGTCGGCGCAGTGCGGCGCCGCCGTCGCCACCTGTGCGACCAGCGCCGCCAACACCGCGAACGATCCCTACGTTCCGTCCGCGGCCAACCAGGCCCTGTACCAGCAGCGCCTGACCTACAATCTGCCGATCCTCACCTTCGCGCAGGCGCCGCGTGAAGCCGCGGCCGTCGGCGGTCCGGATGCGTCCATCCTTCTCGCCACCGTCTTTGGCGGCAGCACCGCCGCAGCGGCGACCATCGCTCCGAATGGCGGCCTCTACGGCAGCCTTCAGACCAGCACGATCAACCAGATCCTCGTCAACACCGAGACCAATGCACTCGCGGCCTTCTACGGCACGGCGTTGAGCTACTGGTCGCGTATCGATCTCTATTCGGCCGCCGGCTACTTCCAGAACGTCATCGGCACGCTGCGGCTCGACACGGCCGATCGGGTCACCACCGACGTCACCATCGGCGATACCGGCGCTCTCTACGCCAACGGCACGATCACCGGCCTGGTCACGGTGGGGTCGGGCGGCCTCCTCGGCGGCAACGGGACCGTGGGCGGCATCGCCGCGCTGGGCGGAGGCACCGTGGCGCCAGGCAACTCGATCGGCACGTTGACCGTGGCTGGCAATGTGGCGTTCGCTCCGGGATCGACCTACCAGGTCGAGGCCAATGCGGCCGGGCAGTCCGACAGGATCGCGGCCTCGGGCAGCGCAACGCTGAACGGCGGCACCGTTCAGGTGCTGGCGGCGGCGGGCAATTATGACCCGCGCACCCAGTACGCGATCCTGAACGCCACCGGTGGCGTCACCGGCCAGTTCGCCGGCGTGACAGCGAACTTCGCGTTCCTGACCCCGACGCTGCGCTACCAGCCGAGCGAGGTCGACCTCACCTTGACCCGCAATGACATCGCGTTCTCGACGATTGCGCAGACCCGCAACCAAGCCGCCTTGGCCGATGCGATCCAGGCCGGCGGGGCAGGCAGCGGCGTCTATGCCCGGACGGTGGGGCTGACGACCCCCGAGGCGCAGGGTGCCTTCCAGGCACTGTCGGGGGATATCCATGCCTCGTCGGTCGGGGCCGAGTTCGAGACCGCGTTCTTCGTGCGCGAGGCGATCCTCGATCGGATGCGCTGGGGCACGACGCCGGGCGCTTTCGAGGGCACCAGCTACGGCAGCCTGCCGGCGACCTACACGGCCGATCTGCCGGGTCGGGCGGCCCCCATCGTCGAGGTTCCGATGCGGGTGATGGACCCACGGGTGTTCGGAGTCTGGGGCCAGGGTTTCGGCAGCTTCGGGCAAGCCCGCTCGAACGGGAACGCAGCCAGCCTGTCGCGTCAGACCAGCGGCTTCGTGCTCGGTGCCGATGCCCGGCTCGAGACCGGGTTCCGCTTCGGCGTCGCCGGCGGCTACACGATCACTCAGCTCGACACGAGCGGCGGCCTGCAATCGGGCACGATCGAGAGCGGGTTCGGGGGCGTCTACGGCGGCTACGAGGTCGGCCCGGTTTCGCTGCGCCTCGGCGCTGTCTATGCCGATAACGCGACCCGCTTGCGCCGGGCCGTGAGCTTTGCCGGCGTCACCGAGAGTGAATCCGCGCGCACCGGTGGCTCGACCGTCCAGGGCTTTGGCGAACTCGGCTACCGATTCGCATTCGGTGCCGCGGCGCCGGCCCTGATCACCAAGGGCAATGCACCGCTCACCGCCACCTCGCTGTCCTACATCGAGCCCTTCGTCGGGGCGGCCTATGTCAGCATCGGGCACGACCGCTTCACCGAAACCGGCGGGATCGCCGCGCTCACCGGTCTGGCGCGGGACTACGATATCGGCACCTCGACGGTGGGCGTGCGGGCGCAGACGAGCCTCGATCTGGGCTTCGGCGTCCCGGTCTCGGTCCACGGCCTCGTCGGGTACCGCCGGGCCTACGGCGATGTCGTGCCGAAGGCGCTTCTGGCCTTCGGCACCGGCCCGAGCTTCCTCTCGGCGGGGCTCCCGATCGATCGCAACGCTTTGGTCGCCGAGGCGGGTCTCGACGTCCTCGTGGCACGGAATGCCACGCTGGGCGTCGCTTACACCGGCCAAATCGGCGAAAGGGCGCAGGACCACGCGGTCAAGGGCAACTTCACCTACCGGTTCTGAACGTCTTCCGGTCACCTGATCGGCCTGCCCGATGCGGTGACCGGGTTTCGATGGTGGTGCATCGCCGATTGCATGGCGATGGTTGAGTGAGCGGGCGGCGATGAGCCGCCCGTTTCAAATGGCCGGACGAGGACCGCCGGCGCATGACGCTCCACCGGCCTGATGCCGCCGGGCTCGGTGCGAGGTCGCGAATCGACCCACTGGGCGGACCTCCATCCCCTGTCCCGCGACGGTTTCATCCGAGCCCGGACTTCGTCCTCACCGCGTCGTGCGCGTGAGGCTGATCCATCTAGCGACGCTATTCCTCAGCGTTGGGCCACCGCGACCAGGGCGGTCGAGGGAATTGCCAACGTCGGTCGATCCCCAGCCATCCGTCGCGCCTCGGCCACCACCGCCGCCTTATCCGCGTCAGTCAGGCTGGTCCAATCCGGCGACATGCCGAACACGGAATCCGGGTCGGCGAGTGCCTCGACGGTGAGTTGATAATCGTGGACGACCGGCTCGATCTGCGGATCCCGATATCCTGCCGTGACGAGTTCACGCGCGAAATCCTGCGGTTCGCTGAGCGCTTTCACGCCCTCGGGCATCGTCACACTCTGGCGATCGGGGAACAGCGTACGGCGTATCCGACCAAGCAGCAGGAAGGTCGCCGCGCCTTCGTCCCTCCAGGTCGCAACCACACCGTAGCCGCCGATGCAGGTCACCCGTGCCATCTCGGCCAATCCCTTGCGCCAGTCGGGGAACATGATGACGCCGAAGATGGAAAAGACCGCATCGAAGCTGGCATCGGGCAGGGTGAGTGCCTGGCCGTCCATCACCCGAGCGTCGATGTTCGCAAGCCCCGCCGCCGCGATGCGGGCCACCATCCCGGGCGAGAAATCGGTGGCGACCACCTGCGCGCCGGTTCGCGCTGCCGCGCGGGCGAGAGCACCGGCACCGGCCGCGACGTCGAGAACGCGGCTGCGGGACGTGAGCGCGACGCGCGCGAGCGCCGCCTCCGCGTAGCGCGCCGTGAAAGGATGGGCAGTCTGCTCGTAATGCCGGGCGACGGTGTCCCACCGATCCGGGTTTTCGAATTCTCGCATTCTCGACGCTTCCCTTATCACGCAACATGAGAAGTATCGTGATAGGGCGCCTTTGCCAACTGGGGCTCGCATGCGAAAGGTCGGGGCGTGCGTATCGACAGCCGCCTCTCACGAATGCTGCACGTGCTGCTCCACATGGCGCGGCACGATGGTCCGATGACCTCCGAAGCGATCGCGCGGATGCTCGGCACCAATCCGGTGGTGGTCCGTCGCACGATGGCGGGGCTGCGCGATGCCGGTTACGTGCGCTCCGAGAAGGGCCATGGCGGCGGCTGGACGATCGCCGCAGACTTGGAAACCGTCTCGCTGCTCGATGTTCACCGCGCGGTCGGTGGCCCACGCCTGTTCGCGATCGGCAACGAACACGTGAACCCAGGGTGTGCCGTCGAGAAAGTCGTCAACGCGGCGGTGGAAGACGCGCTGCGGGAGGCCGAGGCGCTGCTGATCGCTCGGCTGGGGATCGTCAGTCTCGCCGCGCTGGCCCGAAGCTTCGATGCGCGCTGTACTGAAGCCCGGGAAGCAAGCGCCGGCGTTTAAGCGCGCGCAAGACCCGATCGACCCACCGGATTGCGTGGACAGCGGGCAATCCGGACCCGGTCTTACGCCGCGCCGAGATAGGCCGCTTCCAGATCCTTGTCCGCGGCCAGTTCGGCGGCTGAACCCTCGGTGACGACACGACCCTGCTCCAGCACGTAGCCCCGGTCGGCCACCGTCAGCGCGAGGGCCGCCATCTGGTCGACGATCAGGATGGTGGTGCCGCGATCGCGCAAGTCTGCGACCACGGCGTAGAGGGCATTGATCATGGCGGGTGCGAGGCCCAGCGACGGCTCGTCGAGGAGGAGGATGCGCGGGCGGGCCATCATCCCCCGGGCGATGGCGAGCATCTGCTGCTCGCCCCCGGACAGGAGCCCGGCCCGGCTCGTCGCGCGGTCGCGCAGGCGGGGGAAGCGGGTCAGGAGCGCTTCGATCTCGGCGGGATCGATGGCCGCGCGGCGGCCATGGGCCCCGAGCCGGATGTTCTCGACGACGGTGAGTTCCGGAAACACTTGCCGGCCCTCCGGCACCAGGGCGAGGCCGAGGCGGGCGATCCGGTGCGCCGGCAAAGCGGCCACGGCCCGGTCTTCCAGCACGATCCCGCCCTGCACCGGACGCAGCAGACCGGCGAGCGCCCGCATGGCGGTGGATTTGCCGGCGCCGTTGGCCCCTAGGAGCGCCACGGTCTCGCCGGGGCGGACCTCCAGGGAGACGCCCTCGAGCACCGGGGCGGCGCCGTAGCCGGCGGTGAGGCCGTGGGCGGAGAGCACCGCGTCGGCGGGCCCGGACCACGGAGTTTCGCGCGGCCGGGCCGGCGTGTCGGCGGCCCCGAGATAGGCGCGAACCACCGCCGGATCGTGCCGGACGGCGGCCGGGGCACCGCTGGCGATGGGGCGGCCGGCATCCATGACGAGGATGTGGTCGGAGACGCCCATCACCAGGGGCATGTCGTGCTCGACGAGAACGACGGCGACGCCGCAGGCCGCGATCCGGCGCAGAAGACCCCCGAGGCGGTCGGTATCGGCGCGGGTGAGGCCGGCGGCCGGCTCGTCGAGGAGGAGCACCCGGGGCCGTCCGGCGAGCGCCCGCGCGATCTCGACCAGGCGCCGGTCGACATGGGGAAGTTCGTCGGCCCGCCGGTCGAGGGCGCCGGTGTATCCGGTGAAGGCCAGGAGGGCGGCGGCCTTGGCTCGATCGTCGCGGCCGGCCCGCCTCCAGAGCTGGCCGGGGGCGAAGGCCAGAACCACGTTGTCGAGGACGCCGAGCGAGCCGAACAGCCGCGTGGTCTGGTAGGTGCGGGCGAGGCCGGCCCGGGCGATGGTCTGCGCCGGGGCACCGGTCAGGTCCCGTGTGCCGAGACGGATCGCGCCGGAACTCGGGCGGTAGAAGCCCGAGACCATGTTGAGCACCGTGGTCTTGCCGGCCCCGTTCGGGCCGATGACGCTGGTGACGGCGCCGGGCTTCGCCGTGAACGAAACGTCCTCGGCCGCGCGGATGCCGCCGAACTGGATGCCGATGGCCTCCACCACCAGCGGCTCGCCCGGCCGGTCGCCGAGAAAGCCGGCTAGGTCGGCCTCCCCCGTCGCGTGGCCCTCGGTGCGACGGGGCCAAGTCTCCGTTCGACGGGGAACAAGGCGCGCGAGACTGCCGACGAGGCCGGCCGGGACGAGCCAGAGCACCACGAGGGTGGCGAGGCCGAAGAACAGCAGCCGGTACTCGGCCAGGCCCGACAGGAGCTCGGGCAGGAGCACGGTGACGAGGGCGCCGAACAGCGGGCCGAGGACGGTGCCGGCCCCGCCGACGACCACGGCGAGGACGAACAGGATCGACTGCGAGAACGGGAACGAGCTCGGCGCGATGAACAGCATCAGGGGCGGAAGCACGGCCCCGGCAAGACCCGTCAGGGCCGCCGAGATGGCGAATGCCAGGGTCTTCACCCGCACGGGATCGAAGCCGAGGGAGGCCGCCGCCACGTCGGCGTCGCGCACGGCGCGCATGGCCCGGCCGAGGCGGCTGAGCGCAAGGCGGTGGAAACCGTAGAGGGCGGCCCCGGCCCCGAGCACGGCCAGGATCGCGAGTTCGCGCTCGGCGAAGGGCACGCCGAACAGGGCCGGGCCGCCGGTCACCACGAGGCCGTTCTGGCCGCCGGTGAGGGATCCGCCTTCGATCAGGGCGTGCTCGACGATGAAGCCGAACGCGATGGTGACCATGGCGAGGTACGGCCCCTTCACCCGCATGGCCGGCACCGCCAGCACGATGCCGACGAGGGCCGAGAGCCCGGCCGCCGCCGGAAGGGCCAGCCAGAAATCGACGCCCGCGCCGGTGAGGATCGCGCTCGCATAGGCGCCGATGGCGTAGAAGCCGGCATGGCCGAACGAGATCAGTCCGGTCAGGCCGAGCAGCACGTTGAGGCCCACCCCCGCAACCGTGGTGAGGGCCACCAGCGCGATCACGAAGTTGCCGTAGCCGCTGGAGCCGGCGACGAGACCGAGGCCGATCGCGGTGAGGGCCGCGATGGCGAGGGGCATCGCCGGCGCTCCGTTCAGAGGGCGCATGCCGTCAGACCTTGTTGACGGCACGGCGGCCGAACAGGCCGTCCGGCCTGAGCGCCAGCGCCAGGATGATCACCGAAAACACGATGAGCTGGGTGTAGGCCGAGCCGAGCGTCGCCGTGACCCCGGCCTCCAGAAGCCCGTAGAGCAGTCCCGCCACCACCACCCCGGTGGCCGAGCCGATGCCGCCGAGGATCGCCACCGCGAAGGCCTTGATCCCGAACAGGGCGCCCATCTCGGCCGAGACCGAGAACAGGGGCGCGATGAGGAGGCCGGCCACGCCCGCGAGCACCGCCGACAGGGCGAAGGCGCAGGCCACGGTCCGACGCACGTCGATGCCCATGAGGCGGGCCGCATCCGCGTTCTGGGCGACGGCCAGGAGCACCCGCCCGAGATCGGTGCGACGGAACACCATGCGGATGGCGAGGGCGACCGCCACGCCGATCACCGGGATCACGAGCTGGAGCGGGTAGATCCCGGTGCCGAAGACCTGCACCGGCGACACGGCCAGCACCGAGGGCAGGCTCCGCGGCTCCTTGCCGAAGGTGAACTGCATCGTGTTGTCGAGGATGATGCCCCCGGCCACGGTGGCCAGCAGCCACGCATCCGAGCCACGCTCGACGAACGGCCACACCAGCAGGCGCTCCACCACCACGCCGAAGAGGGCGCAGCCGGCGAGCGCGGCCACGACCGCGAGCGGCATCGGCCAGCCGAGGGTGACCCCGAGCCAGTAGCCGAGGACGGCGCCCAGCGTCACCACCGAGCCCTGCGCGAAGTTGACCGTGCCCGACACCGCGTAGGTGATGTGGAAGCCGAGCGCGATCAGCCCGTACATGGAGCCGAGGCCGAGGCCCGTGACGAGGGTGCTGGTCAGCATCCGGCGGGCTTCAGTTCGTCACGGCGACGATCTCGCCGTTCTGGAAGCGGGTGAAGACGTAGTCCTTCGGGCCGAGGGCGTCGTGCCGGCCGGGGGCGAAGGGCGTGTCGTAGGTCTTGATCAGGCCCGGATAGGTCGCGATCTTGTAGAAGCCGTCGCGCACCTCCGGCCCCTTGGTGGACTTGGCCGCCGTGATGGCGAGCGCGAGCAGGTGGGTCGCATCGTAGGCGTTGGCGATCCCGACCGCCGGGGTCACGTCGGCCATGGACTTGATCGCCGGATACTTCTTCTTCAGGGCGTCGAGAACGGCCAGGGCCTTCGGCGAGGTGTTGCCCGCGAAGGTGAAGGTCTGGATGAAGTGGACCTTACCGGCATTCGGGCCGGCGAGTTCGTCGAAGCGCCCGCCGGCCGGGCCCCAATGCGAGACCACGGGCACGGTCCAGCCCATGCGGTCGAGCGATTTCACCACCTGGGCCGAAGGTCCGACATTGCCCACCAGAAACAGGGTGTCGGCGCCGGCCTCCTTCAGGCGGGTGAGCTGGGGTACCATGTCGACGTCGGCGGCCTCGTACTTCTCGATGCCGGCGCTCGGCAGATCGGCCGCCTTGAGGGCCGCGACGAGACCCTGCTGGTTCGACTCGCCCCAGGCGTTGTTGACGAGGATCATGCCGGGCTTCTTGGCTCCGTGGGTCTTGACCGCGTAGGCGACCAGGGCCTCGTCGACGAGGGCATCCACCGCCGAGACGCGGAAGGCGTAGTTGTCCGCCGCGCCGTTACGGGTGATGCCGGTGCCGGCGGCCCAGGGGCCGAGGAACGGCACCTTCATCTGGTTGGCGATCGGCACCACCGCCATGGAGACGGGCGTGTCGAGCCCGCCCACCAGGGCGACGACGCCCACGCGCTGGATCAGCTCGCGCGCCGCGAGCACGCCCTTCGACGGATTGGCCTCGTCGTCCCGCGACACGAGTTCGAGGGGCTGGCCGAGGACGCCGCCGGCCGCGTTGATCTCGTCGATGGCCAGGCCGATGCCGCGCGAGATCGCCTCGCCGGATTTCGCGGATTGCCCGCTGAGTGCGGTAACGAGGCCGATGCGGATCGGCTCCGCGGCCCGGGCGAGGGACACGCTGGAAACGCCCAGCAGCAAGGCCGCGCCGAAGGCCACACGACGGGTCAGGGGCGGGCTGGTGCGGCTGCGCATGGCGGGAGGTCTCCGGCGGAATGTCCCGGATCACCGCAACCGCCGTGCCATCCGCCAAGGCACTGGAAAGCCTCGATCAATTCGAGCTCATGCACACCCGATGCCTCAAACTTGGTCAAAGTGCATACACTTATTGCATACACTTTGACGGAGGGGTCGCCGGGTTGGTGGTGGGGATGGCGATCGTCAGATCGCGGGTTGAGCGCGGTCGGCTTGGGCGTTCGAGTGACAGTTTTCGACAGTGAGCCGGCGCTGGAAAGGTCCGAGTCCGGGCTACTTGGTCAAATCGAGAGTACGATCGGTTTGGGTGATTGAACGAACCCGCTCGCGCGGGATGGGTGGCAGCTTCGAGGTTTTCGGATTGAGACGAGCGCCCTGCACTGATTGAGCGTCGCCCGGCCTGGGCGGACGATCGTGGCTCCCTTCATCCGAGTGGAGCCATCCCATGACCATCCTTGCCGTTCCCGCCGCTGCCGTCGGCTCGCTGCGTCAGCGCCTGACCGACGACATGACCCTGCGTCGGTTCTCCCGTGAGACGCAGCGCAACTACATCCGCGATGTCGGGCGTCTGGCGACGTTCCTGCGGCGCTCGCCCGACACGGCGACCGTCGACGACCTGCGCCGTTTCCAGATCGCGCAGCAGGAGGTCGGCCTCGGGGTGCCGACGATGAATGCCATCGTCTCGGCCCTGCGGTTCTTCTTCGTCCATACGATCGAGCGGCCCGACCTCGCTCGCAGGCTGGTCCGCCTCAACCATCCGCGCCCGCTGCCCGACGTCCTGAGCGCCGACGAGGTGCGCCGGCTGCTCGGCGCCACGGTCTGCCTCAAGCATCTGGCGGCCCTGTCGGTGGCCTACGGCGCGGGACTGCGGGTGGCCGAGGTCGCGGCGCTCAAGGTCGGCGATGTCGACTCGACGCGCATGCTCCTGCGGGTCGAGCGCGGCAAAGGCGGCCGCGACCGCAACGCGATGCTGTCCGCCGATCTCTTGGGTCTCCTGCGGCGCTGGTGGACCGAGGGACACCGGCAGGGCGTCCTGCATCGCGAGGGCTGGCTGTTTCCCGGACAGGACTGGGCACGGCCGATCAGCACGCGCCAGCTTCACCGCATCGTGGTGGAGGCGGCCTGGTCGGCTGAGATTCCCAAGCGTGTCGGTCCCCATACCCTGCGCCACTCCTTCGCCACCCACCTCTTGGAGGACGGCGTCGATATCCGCGTCATCCAGGTCCTGCTGGGACACGCCCGGCTCGACACGACGGCGCTCTACGCCAAGGTCGCCACGCGGACGGTGCGGGCCGTGACGAGCCCGCTCGACAAGCTCGCCCTGTTCCACATGGACGGCCCGGCACCGGGTTGAGGCGATGCGCGCCGCGATCGAGCTGGCCGACGTCTTCCGCGCCGCCGGTCCCGCCTATCGCGCCGATGGGGCCGGGCACCTGAACCTGGCCGCGCTCAAGGTGATGGCGGCGGTCGAGCAGTGCCGTACGGCCAGCCTCGGCGGGCATGTCGAGGGCTGCGACGCGTGCGACCACCTGCGCGTCGCCTACAACTCCTGCCGCAACCGGCACTGCCCACGCTGTCAGGGCGCGGCGGCGCGCGACTGGCTCGCCGAGCGCGAGGCCGACCTTCTCCCGGTCGGCTACTTCCACGTCGTCTTCACCCTCCCCGCCGAGATCGCCACCATCGCCTTCCAGAACAAGGCCGCCGTCTACGACCTGCTGTTCCGGGCAGCGAGCGCGACCATGACGCGGATCGCCGCCGACCCGAAGCACCTCGGTGCCCGCATCGGCCTCACCGCCGTGCTCCACACCTGGGGCTCGGCCATGACCCACCATCCCCATCTCCACATGATCGTGCCCGGCGGCGGCCTCTCGCCGGACGGGACCCGATGGGTCGCGTCGCGCCCTGCCTTCCTCCTGCCGGTGCGGGTGCTGGGCATGCTGTTCCGCCGCCTGTTCCTCGAAGGGCTCGCTGCCCTCCACGAGGCCGGGACGCTCGCCTTCTTCGGCACCCTGGCCCCACTCTCCGACGCCAAAGCCTTCGTCCGCGCGCTCGCCCCGGTGCGCAGGAAGCGCTGGGTCGTCTACGCCAAGCCGCCCTTCGCCGGACCGAAGGCCGTGCTCGCTTATCTGTCGCGCTACACCCACCGCGTCGCCATCTCCAGCCGGCGCATCCTCGCCTTCGACGGGAAAAACGTCAGCTTCCGCGTCAAGGACTATCGGCGCGCCGAAGCCGGGCAGGCGCGGGTCATGACCCTGTCCGCCACGGAGTTCATCCGGCGCTTCCTCCTCCATGTCCTGCCGCGCGGCTTCCACCGCATTCGGCACTACGGCTTTCTCGCCGGCTCGAACCGGAAGGACGCTCTGGCCCACATCCGCACGATCCTCGGCACACCGGCCCCGCCGCGATCCACCGACCCTGAACCGGACACCCGAGACGCTGCGACCGACGTTCGACCGCCTTGCCCCCGCTGCGGCGGTCCCATGAGAACCGTCGGCTCCTTCGCAGGCTGGTACCAGCCGCGCGGGCCGCCGTTCAGCCCCGCGCCCAACCGGGCGTGTACGCCATGACCCGGCATGGCCTGGCACCACCACACATCCGAGGAGGCGCACCTCGGGGCACGCCTCTCCGCGTGCCGAACGCCAGAATGGTCTTCACAAACGCTGTCGCCCGACCCTGTCGCGCTCCGCCAAACGCCGGAGACCGAGCAATCCGGGAGCGCTCAGGCACCCAGGCGCTGGTCATCACGCGCCTTCCGTCCCTCGATGGGGACGACAGTCTGCCAAAATCCCCATAACTCCGCGCCCGCCATCCCGCGGGTTCGTTCTTCCACGACTTTCGTACGCCTGACGGCGCCCGAAACTCTTCAGGATTTTCTGACCAACCGCTTCCGGGGGGATTACTGTCAAAGCAGACGTTGAATGACAGCGTTTGTCCTGTCCCGACCGTGCACAGACCTCGTGTGAAACATCGCGATCGACGGGAGCCGAGACAGTCGAACACCGTCGATGCGGCGATGCGCGACGGGGTCGTCGCCGACCCGCAGGGATCACAGCCGAACCGGTCGGGGCATCCTCGATCGCCGGATCATCCGTTCTGAAGCGGGTCGCCCACGATGCTGGCCGACCCATCTGTCCGAGCCCTTCGACGCCGATGTTCCTTGGCCGTCACCAACGATATCGCAGTGTCGCGAGAATCGTCTGCCTGTTCCCGTAGAAGCATCCGGTGGCGGCAATGCACGTCGTGACGTAGGTCTTGTCGAAGAGGTTCGTCGCGTTGAGTGCGAGATCGACACCCTTGAGCGTGGGATAGCGATACCCGAAATCGTATCGCAGGGCCGCGTCGACGAGCGTGACCACGGGAGTCCGGTAGAGGTTGGCGTTGTCGCCGACCGAAACGCCGATGTAGCGCACCCCCGCGCCCAGGCCGAGGCCCGCCCAGTCGCCGGTTCGGATCGTATAATCGAGCCACGCGGAGGCTTGCTGGCGTGGCACGAAGGGCAGTTCGTTCCCGACGATGCCGACCCCTGCGGCGTTGGCGTTCGCCTTGGTGAAGCGGCTGTTCATGGCCGCATAGGAGGCGACGATGTCGAGGCTGTCGGTCAGGCTCGCCTTGGCCTCGAGTTCCAGCCCGCGAACCCGGGCTTCGCCGGCCTGGGTGTTGAAGCGGAAGTCCAACGCATCGGGCGTCAGCACGTTCTGCTGCTTCAGGTCGAAGACCGTTCCGGTGAACAGCAGGTGAGGTGGTGCTGGAAATCTGGACAGGAGGCTAAGCTATCCCCGACGTGAGGG
>NZ_JAAHTB010000046.1 GCF_010692745.1 Methylobacterium sp. BTF04 | reverse complement strand
CCGGGGTATAGCTTAGCTCAGCCGCCAAACTGTCCAGGAAGGCGGGACCACCTCAACGATCGGCTTTCTCGCGCTGCGTACGCTTGTGGGTATTGCACGAAGCGAGCTTCGCCAGCTTGCGAGCTGACCGATCGGCCGGCATCGGATCTGGCTCGATTCGTCTGACCAGCGAGCTGGGAAGCGATAAGCGGAGCTTTGCCGGATTCAGGCGGCTGCCGTAGGCGGGAGTCGGTGGCAAGAGGCTTGGTCGGCTTCGCACTCACCTGCGCCGCGCAAGGCGCAGGATGCGTCGGCGGACCACTTTCCGCGAGCCTGCTCCGATGTGGCGCATGCACCGAGGATCTTTGCAGCCAACCCGCATGCGCTCAGCCCCGGGTTGCACTCGCCGGTCCGAATCCGCATGGAGGACTGGGCCGTGTCGATTGACGTCCCTTCCTGAGGAATGCTGGCGCTGCCGCGTAAAGTTGCGGGACGCCCCGCATTCGGCTCTCGCACCGGATATCCGCGCGAGCGCGCCTCCCTCTCTCGATCGAGGTCATCGATATGCGTTCCGGCCGTAGACTGTCCGAGCGGTGGTTCAATTTCGTTCTCTGGCTCGTGGCGCTCGCCTTTGCGGCGTTCCTGATCGGCCTCGGCGCCCTCCTCGTCGACGACCTGCCGCAGGTCGAGCATCGGTTCACCCTTCAACAGTTCCTCGACAAGGAGCAGGCGCAGACCTCCACCGATGCGTTGAAGCAGATCCGGCGCGAGCAGGACGACATACGGCGCCAAGCCGAGCAGGCGCAGCTCGCCCTCGATGCGGCGCGCTCGGCCTCGGAATCGGCGCGGGAGACTTTCGCGAACTGGCTGAAGACCCGCAATGCCACCGAGCGCGTCGATCAGGACCCGGCCCTGATTGCCCGTACCGAGCAGCTCGATGCGCTCAAGGCGGCCGAGCGCGCGGTGGAGGAACGCCTCGAGGCCCTGAGCCGCACCGGGCTCGACCTTTCCGAACGCGAGACCGCCCAGGACAGCATCGAGACCGATCTGCGGGCGGCGGGTCAGGAGAAGCTCGACGCAGCCGAGCGCGGCCAGGAGCTGCGGGTCTTCGGCTATCGCCTCGCATTCACCCTGCCGCTTCTCGTCCTGGCCGGATGGCTGCTGCTGAAGCGTCGCCAAACCCGGAACTGGCCCTTTGTCTGGGGATTCGCGTTCGCTGCGGCCTTCGCGTTCTTCGTGGAGCTGGTGCCCTACCTGCCGAGCTATGGCGGCTACGTACGGTACGGGGTCGGAGTGATCGTGACGTTGCTCGTCGGGCGCGTCGCCATCAACGCCCTCCACGACTACAACGAGCGCCAGAAGGCGGCTGAGGCCCGTCCCAATGAGGAGCGTCGCACCGACATCGCCACCGACCAGGCCATGCAGCGTCTGGCCAAGAAGGTCTGTCCGGGCTGCGAACGCGCCATCGATCTCACCAACCCGGCGGCGAATTACTGTCCGCATTGCGGCATCGGCGTCTTCGAGCGGTGCCCGTCCTGCGACCACCGCAAGAGCACCTTCGAACGGTTCTGCTACGCCTGCGGTACGCCGGGTGCGATACCCGGCTGAAGGCTGGGCGCGGCGTTACCGAAGAGGACGCCCCCACCGGCCGCGATCACCGGGCTATCCTGTCCGGTCTAGCACGCGGCGGATGTTTCACCCGCCGCGCGCCCTGTTGTTCTTCGGTCGTGGCGGTCACGCCGCCTCGGGCATCCCGTCGAGCAGCTTGTCGAGGGTGATCGGGTAGTCGCGGACCCGCACGCCGGTTGCGTTGTAGATCGCGTTCGCGACGGCTGCGCCGACACCGCAGATTCCGAGCTCACCGACGCCCTTGGCCTTCATTGGCGACGACATCGGGTCGACCTCATTGAGGAAGACGACCTCCTGATGCGGGATGTCGGCATGGACCGGCACCTCGTACCCGGCGAGATCGTGGTTGACGAAGTAGCCGCGTGTCTTGTCGACCGTGAGTTCCTCCATCAGCGCCGCGCCGACGCCCATGGTCATCCCGCCGATGACTTGGCTGCGGGCCGATTTCGGGTTGAGGATGCGGCCGGAGGCGCAGACCGCGAGCATGCGGCGCACCCGAATTTCCGCCGTCGCGACATCGACCCCCACTTCGACGAAGTGGGCCCCGAAGGTCGATTGCTGGTGGGTCTTGTCGAGATCGCCGAACTCGATGGCGTCTTCGGCCACGAGGTCACCGCCGGCCGCTGCCTGTGCGAGCGGAACGACACGGTTGCCCGAGTGGACCTGACCATCCTCGAACACGGCATCGGCAGAGTTGAAACCGAGCTTGCCGGCCACCGCCTCGCGCAGCTTCATGCAGGCGGCATAGACGCCCGATGTCGAGCTGTTGGCGCCGAACTGTCCGCCTGATCCCGAGGAGACGGGAAAGTCGGAATCGCCGAGGCGCACCACCACCTTGTCGAGGGTGACCCCCATCATTTCCGCTGCCGTCTGGCCGATGATGGTGTAGCTGCCGTTTCCGATCTCGGTCATGTCGGTCTCGACCGTCACGATGCCGTTGCCGTCGAGTCGGACGCGGGCGGCCGACTTCAGGACCATGTTGTTCCGGAAGGCCGCGGCCACGCCCATCCCGACGAGCCAACGCCCGTCTCGGACCTGTCCGGGCTTGGCCGCCCGCTTGGCCCATCCGAAGCGCTCTGCACCCTGATGCAGGCACGCGACGAGGCTCCGCTGCGAGAACGGGCGCTCCGGCTTCTCCGGGTCGACCTGGGTGTCGTTGATCTCGCGGAACCGGACAGGATCGAGACCGAGCTTCTCCGCCATCTCGTCCATGGCGATCTCGAGCGCCATCAGGCCGGGAGCCTCACCCGGCGCCCGCATGGCGTTGCCCTCCGGCAGGTCGAGCACCGCCAGGCGCAGGGCCGTCATCCGGTTCGGCGCCGCATAGAGCAGGCGCGTCTGCATCACCGACGCCTCCGGGCCGCCGCCGGCCAAGTCGCCCGACCAGCTCTCATGGCCGATGGCCGTGATCGTGCCCTCGCGCGTGGCGCCGATGCGGATGCGCTGGAGCGTCGCCGGCCGATGCGTCGTGTTGTTGAACATCTGCGGCCGCGTCAGAGCGACCTTCACCGGCCGTCCCGCCGCGCGGGCTCCCAGCGCCGCGAGGAGCGCTTCCGACCGCAGGAAGAGCTTGCCACCAAAGCCGCCGCCGACGAACGGCGAGACCAACCGGACCTTCTCCTTGGGTACGTCCAGGGTCAACGCGAGGTCGCGCACGCCCCAGCCGATCATCTGGTTGGAAGTCCAGACCGTGACCTTGTCGCCGTCCCAGGACGCGACAGAGGCATGGGGCTCCATCATCGCATGGGCGTGATCCGGGGTGGCGTAGCGCTGGTCGAGCTTGACCGGCGCCGACGCGAACGCACCGGCGAAGTCGCCGACGGCGGTGCCGGACGGGCTGCCCTGGACGTCGCCGGGATCGGTCGCGCCATCCATCGCTGCGGACAGGTCGAAGCTGCCCTTCTCGGATGTGTACGTCACCTTGACCAGGGCCGCGGCGGCGCGAGCCTGCTCGAAGGTCTCCGCGACGACGACGGCGACCGCCTGGTGGTAATGCTCGATCTCGGGCCCGCCCAGCAGCTTGGCGGTGTTCATCTTGCCCTTGCCGAGTTTGCCTGCGGTCTCGGCGGTGACGACAGTGACCACGCCGGGAGCGGCCTTGGCCGCGCCGAGGTCCATCGCTGCGATCCGGCCCTTGGCGATGCCGGCGCTCACCACGACGCCGTAGGCCAGCTTGGCCTGAGGGTCATGCCAGTCGTTGGCGTAAGGAGCAGTGCCCGTGGTCTTGAAGGGACCGTCGATCCGGTCGGTCGCTTTGCCGACCACCTTGAGCCGGTCGATCGGGTTGGTGCCCGCAGGGGTGTCGAACTTCATGGTTCAGGCCCTCGCTTCGGTCAGGACGGCGCCGAGCGTGCGCTCGGCGAGCTTCAGCTTGAATGCGTTCTCGTGGGTCGGCGTCGCCCCGTCGAAGACCCTGTCGGTCACTGCTTTGGCCCCACGAGGCAGGTCTGCCTCGGCGGCCTCGACGCGCCAGGGACGCGGTGCGACCCCACCGAAGGCCACGTGACCGGTGCCGTCCTTGCCGATGATGGCGGCAACCGAGACGAGGGCATAGGCGTAGGAGGCCCGGTCGCGGACCTTGCGATAGATGTGCGTCCCGGCCACCGGCTTCGGCAGCGTCACCGCGGTGATGAGCTCACCCGACCGGAGCGTCGTATCGATCTCGGGCTTGTCGCCGACCAGACGATGGAAATCGGCGATCGGGATCTTTCGCTCATGGCCGGTGGCATCCACCGTCTCGACGGTGGCGTCGAGAACACGCATGGCGACCGCCATGTCGCCCGGATAGGTGGCGATGCAGGCTTCGCTCGTGCCGATGACACCGAGCTGGCGTGACACCCCGCCGATGGCGGAGCAGCCCGAGCCGGGCTCGCGTTTGTTGCAGGCTTGCGCTGTGTCATAGAAGTACGGGCACCGGGTCCGCTGCAGCAGGTTTCCGGCGGTGGTCGCCTTGTTGCGGAGCTGCCCCGAGGCCCCTGCGAGCAGGGCTCTGCTCAGCACGCCGTAATCCTTCCGGACTCTGGCATCGGCGGCGAGGTCCGTGTTGCGGACCAGCGCACCGATCCGCAAGCCGCCATCCGACGTCGGCTCGACCTGATCGAGACCGAGACCATTGACGTCGACGAGGTGGGCCGGTGTCTCGATCTGCAGCTTCATCAGGTCGAGAAGGTTGGTACCGCCGGCGATGAATTTGGCGTTGGGCGTCTTCGCGACAGCGGAAGCAGCTTCGGCGGGCGAGCTCGGACGCTCGTAGGTAAAGGATTTCATGCCTGCCTCCCGGCAACCTCGGTCATCGCCTCGACGATGTTGGAATAGGCACCGCAGCGGCAGATGTTGCCGCTCATGCGCTCGCGGATTTCGTTCTGCGTGGCCTCGTAGGTTGCGTTGAGGTCGGCGCTGACATGGCTCGGGATGCCGGACTTGATCTCGGCGAGCACCGCGATCCCCGAACAAATCTGGCCGGGCGTGCAGAAGCCACATTGATAGCCGTCATGCTTGATGAAGGCGGCCTGCATTGGGTGGAGGTCCCCGGGCTTGCCGAGACCCTCGATGGTCATCACGGCATCGTCCTGGTGCATCACCGCGAGAGTCAGACACGAATTGATGCGCCGCCCATCGACGATCATCGTGCAAGCGCCGCACTGGCCGTGGTCGCAGCCCTTCTTCGCGCCGGTCAGGTGAATATGCTCCCGCACCGCGTCGAGTAGGGTGGTGCGCGTGTCGAGTTCGAGTTCGTGCCTCTCACCGTTCACCGTCAGGGCGACCTTCGCCAGCACCGGTGCGTCGGTTGCGGCGGGCCTGGCGCCTGCGGCCGACGGCACGGCGACCAATGTCGCAGCGGCGGATGCTCCCACCATCAAGTCTCTCCGGTTCAATTCGAGGTCTCTCGGTCGTTCCATCTCGGTCTCCGAACCCGTTGCAGGGGCGACGGCCGGGGCGCGGCCCCCGCCATTCAAGGCGGATGCCCGACGGAAACGCGGACACCTTGGATAGGCTCCAAAGTAACGCACACGCTTTCGACGATTAGGGGTTCGAACGTACATGGCGTTATGAGTCTGGCTTATGGATTGGGCGGCTGCGCCGTTCGAAATGCGCCGAATCCCGCGTTGGCACGTGCGAAACCACGATTTCCATGGGCAAAAAGGCAGCCGGAGACCGGCAACGATGCGTGAAAACCTGACCGACCTGCTTTCATTTGCCACGGTGGCGCAGGAAGGCAGCTTCACCCGGGCCGCTGCGCGGCTGGGCATCACTCAGTCGGCGCTGAGCCATGCGCTGAAGGGACTCGAAGCGCGCCTGGGGCAACAATTGCTGAACCGGTCCACGCGCAGCGTCTCTACGACGGAGGCCGGAGAGCGACTGCTCTGCGTCGTCGGTCCCCAGTTCGCGCAGATCGAGATCGAACTCGCGGCCCTTACGGAAATGCGGGACAAGCCGGCCGGAACCGTGAGGATCACGGCGCCGGAGCACGCGGCCGAGACGATCCTGTTTCCCGTCCTCGAACGGGTGCTGCCGGATTACCCGGATATCAACGTCGAGGTCGTCACCGAGCAGTCTCTCACTAACATCGTGGCCGAGCGCTTCGACGCCGGCGTGCGGATTGGCGAGCACGTCGAAAAGGACATGGTAGCGGTGCGGATCGGGCCGCCCATGCGCATGGCCGTCGTCGGAACGCCCGGCTATTTCGAAGGCGCTTCCAGGCCCGGACACCCGGAAGATTTGACCGACCATCGCTGCATCAACCTGCGACGGTCGACGCGCGGAGGGTTCTTTCCGTGGGAGTTCGAGCGGGCAGGCCGCGAACTGGCAGTCCGAGTCGAGGGCCAGATCGTCTTCACCAGCCTCAACCTGATCCGGAACGCTGCGCTCTCTGGGCTTGGGCTGGGGTACCTGCCGGAGGATATGGTGGTGGCGGCCGTGGCGGACGGGCGGCTTGTGCGGGTACTGGAAGACTGGTGCGAACCGTTCCCTGGCTATCACCTCTACTATCCAAGCCGCCGGCAGCCCGCCCCGGCCTTCACGGTCCTGGCCGAGGCGCTGCGGCATCGCGGCTGACCGCAAATCCGGCGGCGTGCCGGCGTCGACACCCACGCTGTCGTGCCGATCGTCGGTAGGAGAATGCGATGGCGGGCTACGTCCGCCGGCTGCGACGCCACGCCAGGATCGACACAATGGCTGAGGCGAAGAGGGTGGCGGCGCTGACCGCGAAGGTCCATCGGTAGCCACCCGCGTCGTAGGCGGAGCCGCCGAGGGTCGCCCCGAAGGCGATCGCCAGTTGGACGACGGCCACCATCAACCCGCCGCCGGCCTCCGCATCGTCGGGCAGCGCCGTGCTCAACCACATCCACCACGCCACCGGCGCGGCGGTGCCGATCAGGCCCCACCCGGCGAGTAGGGTCGCGGATGCGACCGCCGACCCGCCGACCACCATGAGCGCGATGGCGATGCCAGCCATCGCGAGCGGCATCGCGATCAGGAGGCTGTAGAGCCGCGTCCGCAGGGCGAAGCCGATCAGGGAGGTGCCGAGCACGCCGGCTCCACCGATGACGAGAAGGATCAGGGACAGCGTCGGGACATCGACCCGCGTCACCGTCTCGAGGAATGGCCGCAGGTAGGTGTAGAGGGCGAACTGGCCCATGAAGAACAGCGCGACGGCGAGCATCCCTAAGGCAACCTGAGGACGGCGCAGGACCCGGAAGACCGTACCATCCGTGGTTTTGCGGTCGGACGGCATCGCCGGAAGGCTGACGAACAACCAGGCCAGGGTCACGGCGGCCAGCGGGACGACGGCGAAGAACGCGCCGCGCCAACCGATATACTGTCCGAGGAAGCTGCCCAGGGGCGCGGCCACCGTGGTCGCCAAGGCGTTGCCGCCGTTCAGCAGAGACAGCGCCCGCGGCACATCCTCCTTGCGGACGAGCCGCATGACGGTGGCGGCCGACATCGACCAGAAGCCTCCGATCACGATTCCCACCAAGGCACGCCCGGCCATGAAGACGCCGGCGTTCGGCGCGAAGGCCACCATCAGGCCCGAGGCCATCATCAGCACGGCGAGGGCCAGCAGGACGGTGCGGCGGTCGATCCCGCGCGTGACCGATGCGATGGCGAGGGCCGTGACCACCGCGAAGATGCCGGAAACGGCGATGGCCTGACCGGCATTGCCCTCCGACATGTGGAGGTCGGCGGCTATCGGCGTCAGGAGGCTGACCGGCATGAACTCGGACGCGATCAGCGTCGCCACGCACAGGGTCAGGGCGAACACCGCCCCCCAACCCCCGGATGTCGCTGCATCGGTTTCACTCTCGCTCTCGCATCTGCCGGCATCGGCCTGGGTCGCAGTCATGGGTGGCTCTGCATTTTCGTGATCTTCGATGTCTGGGCAGGCGGTCCGCACAGGGCTCCCACCCGGATGGCGCCGCGCGTCGGGCCGGAACGGTCGCGGTGGATCACGCTCCGTATTGTCCGTCGTCCACCTGCTCCATCCAGGTGACGGGGCTGCCGTTCAGCGCCTCTTGGATGGCGATGTGGCTCATCGCGGTGGCGGGTCCGGCGCCGTGCCAGTGCTTCTCGCCCGGCGGGAACCAGATCACGTCGCCGGGGCGAATCTCCTCGATGGGGCCGCCCTCGCGCTGGACCCGTCCGAATCCCGCGGTGACGATGAGCGTCTGGCCGAGCGGGTGGGTGTGCCAGGCCGTGCGGGCGCCGGGTTCGAAGGTGACGAGGGCTCCGCCGGCGCGGGCCGGTTCCGCGGGGCTGAACAGCGGGTCGATCCGGACCGTGCCGGTGAACCATTCACCCGGCCCCCTCACCGAGGGCTGCGAGCCGGCGCGTTTGATGTTCATGATGGTTGCTCCATCGCAAAGGGTGCCGGCCGCGACGCGATGCGGGAATGGCTTCCGAACCAAGCTAGCCTTCGCGTCCGGCTCGGATTAGATGCCTCAATGATCATGATCTTATGAGCAGGTCTTATGGATGATGCGGGAAAGCCTGAACGACCTGCTCGCCTTCGTCGCCGTCGCTCGGGCGGGGAGCTTCACCAGGGCCGCAGCACAGCTCGGCGTCTCGCAACCGGCGCTCAGCCAGACCGTTCGTGGGCTTGAGGCGCGTCTCGGCGTCCGCCTGCTCGCGCGTACGACACGGAGCGTGTCGGCGACCGAGGCCGGCGAGCGCCTTCTCAAGACCGTGGCACCGCGTTTCGAAGAGATCGCGGGAGGGCTCGCCGCGTTGGCGGCGATGCGGGATCGACCGGCGGGGACGTTTCGCGTCACCGCGGACGAGCATGCCGCCAGCACCGTGCTCTGGCCCGCCTTGCGGCGCCTGCTGCCGGGCTATCCTGACATCGCGGTCGAGACGATCGTCGATTACGGCATGACCGACATCGTCGCCGAGCGCATCGACGCGGGAATCCGCCTCGGCGGGATGGTGGCCAAGGATATGATCGCGGTTCGCGTCGGACCCGACATGCGCATGGCCGCCGTCGGCGCGCCCGCCTACTTCGCAACTCGTTCGATGCCGCGCAGCCCGCAGGACTTGTCCGAGCACCGCTGCATCAACCTGCGCCTGCCGACGTATGGCAGCCTCTACGCCTGGGAGTTCGAGAAGGACGGGCGCGCGATCAAGGTTCGCGTAGATGGCCAACTGACGTTCAACTCCGTCGGCATGATCCTGTGTGCTGTCTTGGACGGCTTCGGCATTGCGTACCTACCCCAGGATCAGCTGCAAGCGCACCTGGATGACGGCTCCCTCGTTCGCGTACTTGAGGGGTGGAGCCCACCCTTCTCCGGCTACCATCTCTACTACCCGAGCCGCCGCCGGCCCTCACCGGCTTTCGCGTTGTTGATCGATGCCCTTCGCTACGAGGCGTGATCGTCCATCGGGCCGGATGCGAACTCCCCTCGTCGGTCTTCGCACTTCACCGAAGCCCCTGACTGCAACAGATGCAGCAGGGCGAATCCTTCGACGGACCATCTTTGTCCATTACAGAGCCATCGCTCCAAACTGCGAGTAGAACGGCTAATCGCCGCCATCCCGACAGGGGCTATTCAATAGCCGAGCGCACACCCGTCCTTGCGCGGATCGGAGCCGGCGGCGAGGAGGCCTGTGGCGCGGTCGATCCAGATGATCTGGCCGCCGCCGATCGGGAGCGGTGCCGGTATCGTGGCATGCCCGCGCGCGGCCAGCCCCGCCACCACCTCGGGGGAAAATCCGCTCTCCAGCTCGACGCCGCCGCCATAGGCGAAGCTGCGCGGGGCGTCCAACGCCTCCTGCACGTCGAGGTCCCGGTCGATGAGGCCGGTGAGCAGTTCGACGTGGCCCATGGCCTGGTAGTGGCCGCCCATGACGCCGAAGGGTGCCACCACCGCGCCGTCGCGCATGAGCATGCCGGGGATGATCGTGTGCATCGGGCGCTTGGATGGCCCGATCGTGTTGGGATGCCCCGGCTCGACCCGGAACGAGTAGCCGCGATTGTGCAGGAGCACGCCGCTCTCGGGCGCGGTGATGCCGCTGCCAAAGCCTTGGAAGATCGAGTTGATCAGCGAAATCGCATTGCCGTCGCGATCGACCACGCAGAGATAGACCGTGTCGGTGTGCGTCACCTCGGGCCACAATATCGGGGCCTGGGCGCGGGCCATGTCGATGGCGCCGCGCGCCGAGGCCCGCCACGCGTCCGACAGCAGGTGCTCCACCGGCACCGCGTTCAGCACCGGATCGGCGAAGAGCGCGTCGCGGTGGTGGTAGGCCTGCTTGCACGCTTCGGCGAAGAGGTGGACGCGGTCGAGCTCCGACAGCGCCCCAATCTCGTAATGCGACAAGACGTTAAGCATCATCAGGGCGGCGAGGCCCTGGCCGCTCGGCGGACATTCGTAGACGTCGTAGCCGCGGTAGCGGGTGGAGATCGGGGTGACGATCTCGGGGGCGGCGGCGGCAAAATCCGCCATCGTATGAAGGCCGCCGAGCGCGTTGAGGCGATCGACCATGTCCTGGGCCACCGGGCCTTCGTAGAAGCCCTTGGGACCGTGCTCGGCGATGCGCCGGAGGGTGGCGGCGAGATGCGGGTGGCGCATGGTGGTGCCGACCTTCGGCGCCTCTCCGTCGATCAGATAGGCGGCCGCCGAGCCGGGATCCGCCCGCAGCTTGTCGCGGTTGCGCGCCCAATCGAACGCGACGCGAGACTGCAACGGATAGCCCTCTGTTGCATAGCGGATCGCCGGTTGCAGCAATTCGCCGAGCGAGCGGGTGCCGTGATCGGCGAGCAGCTTGGCCCAGGCCGCGATCGCCCCCGGCACGGTGACGGCATGCGGCGAGGTCGGCCCGATCGAAACCCCGTTCTCGATATACCAGGCATCGTGCGCCGCCGCCGGGCTGCGGCCCGAGCCGTTGAGGGCGATGGGGACCGAGGCCCCCTTGGGTGCGTAGAGGGCGAAGCAATCGCCGCCGATGCCGGTCATCGCCGGCTCGACCACCCCCTGCACCGCCACCGCCGCGATGGCGGCATCCACGGCGTTGCCGCCGGCCTTCAGGGTCTCGATGGCCACAAGGGTGGCGAGGGGGTGGGACGTCGCCACGGCCGCGTTGGCGGCATAGACGGGCGAGCGCCCCGGCTTCGAGAAGTCTCTCATGGCGACAGGTCCTTCGAGTGCTTTGCGACGACGTGAATCCCGGCGTGCCGCGAGAGTGCGCGGTACGAGCGGGGCACGGCTCTAGGTTTGGAATTCGACGCCGCCCGCGACCCAGTGGCCGGGGGCGACCTCGACGAGGGCACCGCCCTCGTCCGGATGCGTGGGAGGCATGAGGGCGGCGGCGGCGAGGCGTGCCCGCTCCTCCACCGGGTTCGGCACCGGCACCGCCCCGAGAAGGCGCCGCGTGTAGGGGTGGCGGGGATCGTCGTAGAGGGCGTCCACGTCGGCGAGTTCGACGATGCGGCCGCGCCAGAGGACGGCGACGCGCTGGCACAGGTAGCGCACCATGCGCAGGTCGTGGGAGATGAACAGGTAGGAGACGCCGAGTTCGTCCTGAAGGTCCTGCAGCAGGTTCACAACCTGGGCCTGAATCGAGACGTCGAGGGCGGCGATGGGTTCGTCGGCGACGATGAAGCTCGGTTTCAACGCGATGGCGCGGGCGATGCAGATGCGCTGGCGCTGGCCGCCGGAGAATTGATGCGGGTAGCGCCGGGCAAAGCGCGGATCGAGGCCGACGCGGGCGAACAGGCCCTCGACCTCGTCACGGCGCTCCGCCCGGGCCAGGCCGGGACGATGCAGCCGGAACGGTTCCGCTACGTAATCGCCGACGCTCATGCGCGGGTTCAGGGCACCGTAGGGGTCCTGGAACACCATCTGGATGCGGGCACGCATCCGCCGCATCTCGCGGGGCGAGAGCTTGGCGAGGTCGGCACCCTCGAAGGCGACCGTCCCGGAGGTCGGCGGGTTGAGCATCGTCACCGCCCGGCCGATGGTCGACTTGCCCGAACCGGATTCTCCCACCAGTCCCAGGGTCTCGCCGGGGCGGATGTCGAAGCTGACATCCTCCACCGCCCTGAAGAGCGAGCCCTGTCCGCCCCACCAGTGGCGCAGGGGATAGTGCTTGCTCAGGTTGCGCACGGAGAGCAGCGGATAGGAGCCGGGGGTAGCGGGGCTCATGGCACGGCTCCAGGCGCGGCCCGTTCGGCGGCGAGGAGCGCCGGCAGGTCGTACCAGGCGGCGACGAGGTGGCCCGGCGCCGCACTGGATGCCTGGGCGAGGGGCGGGGGCTCGAGCCGGCAGCGCGGCGTGGCGTAGACGTTCCGGGCCGCGAAGGGGTCGCCCGGCGGCGGATCGCGCATGTCCGGCGGCGCGCCCTCGATCTGGTGGAGGCGCTTGCGCCCGGCCCGGCCCCGGCTGAGGTCGGGCAGCGAGCGCAGGAGGCCGAGGGTATACGCGCTGCGCGGATCGGCGAAGATGTCGTCCACCGGACCGCGCTCGAGGATGCGGCCGGCATACATCACCTGCACCGTGTCGGCGATGCCGGCCACCACCCCGAGATCGTGGGTGATCCAGATGATCGCCATGCCGATCTCGCGCTTCAGATCCTGCACCAGGGCGATGATCTCGGCCTGGACCGTGACGTCGAGGGCCGTGGTCGCCTCGTCGGCGATGAGGAGCTTCGGGCGGCAGGACAGGCCCATGGCGATCATCACCCGCTGGCGTTGGCCGCCGGAGAATTCGTGCGGATACTGGTCGAGGCGCGCGGCGGCATCGGGGATGCGCACGAGGTCGAGGAGTTCGCGGGCGCGGAGGCGGGCGGCGCGGCCGTCGAGGCCGAGATGGATGCGCAGGGGTTCGGCGATCTGGGCCGCGACGGTCATGCCGGGATTGAGCGAGCTCATCGGATCCTGGAACACGAAGCCGATGCGGCCGCCCCGGACCTTTCGGAGTTCGCGCTCCGGAAAAGCGAGCAGATCGCGCCCCTCGAATAAGACTTGGCCACCGGTGATGCGGCCGGGCGGGCGCGGGATCAGCCCCAGCATCGCCAGGACGTGCACGCTCTTGCCGGAGCCGGATTCGCCGACGATTCCGAGGGTCTCGCCCTCGCGCAGGGTGTAGGAGACGCCGTTGACGGCGTGGACGGCGCCGCCCTCGCTGTCGAAGGCCACCCCGAGATCGCGGACGTCGAGGAGGGGGGCGGGTTCGGAGCCAACCATGCTTTCGGAGCCTGACATGCTCAGGTCCTCTGACGGGGATCGAGGGCGTCGCGCAGGCCGTCGCCCAGGAGGTTGAAGGCCAGCACCGCCACGAAGATCGAGGCGCCCGGCCAGATCGCCATCCAGGGCGCCTGTTCGAGGAAGTTCTTGGCGACGTTGAGCATCGAGCCCCAGGACGGGTCGGGCGGTTGCTGCCCGAGGCCGAGGAAGGACAGGCTGGCCTCGGCGATGATCGCCGCCGCGATGGTGAGCGTCGCCTGGACCAGGATCGCCGGCACGATGTTGGGCAGGATGTGGCGCAGTGCGATCCGCCAGGGCGGATTGCCCACGGCGCGGGCCGCCTCGATGAACTCCTCGGCCGCCACCGCCTGCACCTGGGCGCGGGTGAGGCGCACGAAGGTCGAGGTCGCCGAGAGCCCGATCGCCACCATGGCGTTAGTCAGGCTCGGACCCAGGAAGGCCGCGAGCGCGATCGCCAGGATCAGGAACGGGATCGCCAGCAACGCATCGGTGAGACGCATGATCAGCATGTCGAGAACGCCGCCGGCATAGCCCGCGATGAGTCCGAACGGCAGGCCGAGCGCCACTGCCAGGGCGACCGAGGTGAGGCCGGCCCCGAGGGAGGCGCGCGCGCCGAAGACGATGCGCGACAGGACGTCGTGCCCGACCTCGTCGGTGCCGAAGGGATGGGCGAGGCTCGGCGCCGCGCGGATGGCGCCCCAGTCGGTGGCGATGGGATCGTAGGGTGCGATCCAGTCGGCGAACACCGCCATGACCAGGAGCGCCACCACGATGACGAGGCCGATCATGGCGGTGGGACGCGCGGTGAGCCGGCCCCAGAAGTCCCGCACGGGGCCGCGCTCGACCCGAAGCGGGGCGGCGGCGGGCAGGCCGACGCCGCTTTCGGTGAGGCCGAGATCGCTCATGCGCGCCGCAGCTTCGGGTTGACGAAGGCGGCCAGGAGATCGGCCCCGAGGTTGAGGAGGACGTAGGTGGTGGCCGTGCAGATCACGACGCCCTGCACGGTGGCGTAATCCCGGTTGAACACCGCATCGACCATCAGCTTGCCGAAGCCCGGCACGGAGAAGACCTGCTCGGTCAGCACCGCGCCCGACAGGAGCTGTCCGAATTCGAGGGCGCCGAGGGTGATGATCGGAATCGCGGCGTTGGGGAGGGCGTGGCGCAGGATGAGGCGCAGCGGCGACACCCCCTTGGCCCGCGCGGTGCGGACGTAGTCGCTCCCGAGGACACCCAGCATGGCCGCGCGGGTGTGGCGCATCATCACCGCCGCGATCGCGTTGCCGAGGACGAAGGCCGGCATCACCATTGCACGCAGATTTTCGGAGAGACTCACGAAGGGCGAAACGTAGCCGGAGGCCGGCAGCCAGCCGAGATGGACCGAGAACAGCAGGATCATCAGGATGCCGAGCCAGAAGTTCGGCACCGACAGGCCCCACAGGGCGATGCCGTTGGCGATGGTGTCGGCGGCTTGCCTGCGCTTCACCGCCGAGAGGATGCCCATCGGCACGCCGATGACGAGGGCCACCAGCATGGCGAGGCAGGCGAGTTCCAGGGTGACGGGCAGCTTCTCGACGACGAGGTCGATCACCGGCTTCTGCAGCCGGATCGACTCGCCGAGGTCGCCCTGCAGCACCCCGCCGGCCCAGAGGGCGTAGCGTACGGGCAGCGGCTGATCGAGGTGGTACTTCTGCCGGATGAAGGCGATCACCTCGGGATCGCGCTCCTCGCCCGACAGGGCGGTGGCGGTGTCGCCGGGCAGGAGTTGCTGGAGCACGAAGATGATCATCGAGGCGATCACCAGGGTGGGGATCGCCAAGGCGAGGCGTTGAACGAGGAAGCGCAGCATCGGCTCGGCTCCCGGGTTCAGTTCAGGGTCAGGCCGCCGAAGCGCACGAGGCCGTCGGGATAGGGCGTGAAGCCGGAGAGCTTGGTGCTGTAGGCCCAGAACAGCTTGCGGTGGAACAGGTAGATCAGCGGCCGGTCGGCCATCACCTTGTCGGCGAGATGCTTCCAGGCCACCGCCCGCTGGGCCGGGTCCACCGTCGCCCGCTCGGCGGCCAATGCCGCATCGGCCTCGGGATCGCAGTAGCGGGCGTAGTTGAGGGGCGTCTTGCAGGCGAGGAAGCTGAAGGTGTTGCCGTCCGGGTCCGGCCGGCCGCTCCACGAATACAGATAGGCGTCGAAGTTGCCCTTGTCGGCGGCATCCAGCGCCGTGGTGAAGTCGGTGGCCTGAAGCTTGACGTCGAAGCCGGCCTCCCGCGTCATCGCCTGGATCACCTGGCCGACCTGGGGCGCCTCGTTGTTGGCGTAGACCGTAAGGGTGACGCTGGGCTTCGGGATGCCGGCCTCCGCCAGCAGGGCCTTGGCCTTGGCGATATCGCGCTTCGGGAGCGGATATTCCTTCACGTAGGCCGGGTGCTTGGGCGACACCCACTGGTTGCCGGGCAGGAACTCGCCGCCGAACACGACCTGGTTGAGGGCAGTGCGGTCGATGGCGAGGTCGAAGGCCGCGCGCACCCGCGGGTCGGCCACGGCGGAGCCCGCCCTGTTGGCATTGAAGACGATGGACTGGAAGCCGAGTTCGTAGGTCGAGCCGACCTTCAGCTTGGGGTCGCGGGTCACCTGCGGCAGGTCGGTGGGGGTGAGGCGCTCCAAGAGGTCGAGCTGGCCGGCGCGCAGGTTGGTTAGGCGCACCGTACCGTCGGGGATCGGCCGGAATTCGATGCGCTTGATGTGGATCTGGTCCTTGTTCCAGTACTCGTCGAAGCGCTCGACCACGATGCGGTCCTGGGGCACGCGCTCGACGAACTTGAATGGGCCGGCGCAGACCGGCGCGGTGGAGAACTTGTCGCCGAGGCGCTCGGCGGCCTTGGGCGAGACCATCATGCCGGCCCGGTCGGTGAACTGGGCCAGGAGCGGCGCGAACGGGGTCTTGAGCACGATCCGGAAGGTCAGGTCGTCGACGACCTCGACCCGGTCGATGGGCGCGATTTCGCCGCGGCGCTGGGACCCGGGCAGCTTCAGGTGCCGCTCGATGCTGTACTTGGCCGCCGCCGCGTCGAGCTTCTCGCCGTCGTGGAACAGGACGCCGGGCCGCAGGATCATGGTGAGCGCCTTCTCGTCGGGCGAGAGGCTCCAGCTCGTGGCCAATTGCGGCACGGGCTTCAGGTCGGGCCCGATATCCACGAGCTTGTCGCACAGGGCGGCGAAGACCATGCGACTGGTGAAGGTGCGGGCGAGGCTCGGATCGAGGGCGTCGGGATCCTCCATTAAGCCGAAGCGGAGGGTCTGGGCCTGGACGGGGGCGAGCGAAACGGCGCCGGCGACGAGGCAGGCAGCGAACAGGCGCAGCATCGAGCTTCCCTTGATATGAACGCGGCGGGTTCTGGGCTTCACTGCCGGACGAAGCGATGGGGCTCGAAGGCCGTCGCCCTCAAAAGTGTATACATTATCTGTGCCGGCCCGAAGATCCGTGCGGGCGTGATACGACGGATCGCCGACCGTGCGCGTCACTACACCACCGCCTGCCCGTCGCGGCGCGGATCGCTGGCGGCGACGTAGCCCTCGGTGGCCGGATCGCCCATGCGCCAGATGAACTGGCCGGCCCCGAAATCCTGGTAGCTGTCCTCGAGCGTCGCGACCTGGTGCCCACGGTCCACCAGGCCCTGGCGCGTGGCGGCCGGCATGGTGGATTCGGCGTTGATCTCGAGCCCGGTGTTGAAGCGCCAGCGCGGCGCATCGCAAGCGGCCTGCGGGTTCTGGGCGTAATCGAGCATCCGGACCAGGGTCTGGACGTGTCCCTGGGGCTGCATGTTGCCGCCCATCACGCCGAAACTCATCACGGGGGCGCCGTCCTTGGTGAGGAAACCCGGGATGATGGTGTGAAACGGACGCTTGCCCGGCGCCACCAGGTTCGGGCTGGCGGGATCGAGGGAGAAGCCGTAGCCGCGATTCTGCAGCGACAATCCCCATTCGGGCACGACCACGCCCGAGCCGAAGCCCATGAAGTTCGACTGGATGAAGCTCACCATCATGCCGGATTCATCCGCCGTGGTGAGGTAGATCGTGCCGCCGCGCACGGGGTTGCCCGCACCGAACACCTGGGCGCGCTGGCGGTCGATCAGACGCGCACGCCCGGCGAGGTAGGCGGGGTCGAGCATCGTTTCGGGGGTCACGTCCATGGCGCGCGGGTCGGCGACGTACCGGTAGGTGTCGGCGAAGGCGAGCTTCATCGCCTCGATCTGGAGATGCTGCGCCTCGGCGCCGTCCGGGGGCAGCGCGGCGAGATCGAAGTTCTGAAGGATGCCGAGGGCGATCTGGGCGGCGATGCCCTGACCGTTGGGCGGGATCTCGTGCACGGTGTGGCCGCGATACTCCAGCTGCGTCGGGGTCACCCATTCGGGCCGGAACGCCGCCAGGTCGCCGACGGTCATCGCGCCGCCATGGGCCGCCGCGTGCCGGGCGACCGCCTCGGCGATCTCGCCCTCGTAGAAGGCCCGGCCCTTGGTCCGCCCGATGGCCCGCAAAGCCCGGGCGATCCCCGGCAGGGTCACGCGCTCGCCGACATGGGGGGCGCGGCCGTAGGGCAGGAAGGTCTCGGCAAAGCCCGGCTGGCGGGTGATCTCCTGGATGCGCGCGGCGGCGGCCCATTTCTGCTGAACCACGATGGGCGCGAGGTAGCCGCGCTCGGCGATGGCGATGGCCGGTTCGAGGAGATCGGCGAAGGGCAGGCGACCGAAACGCTCGCTCAACGCCACCCAGGCCGCGACGGCGCCCGGCACCGTGACCGAATCCCACCCGCGGCAGGGCGGGCGCTCGGCCTCCGCGCCATACTTCGTCCGAAAATAGTCCGGGCTCCAGGCCGCGGGGGCGCCCCCCGAGGCGTTGAGCCCATGCAGGCGCGTCCCGTCCCACAGGATGCAGAAGGCATCCGAGCCGAGGCCGTTGCTGCACGGTTCGGTGATGGTCTTGGCCGCCGCCGTGGCGATGGCGGCGTCCACCGCGTTGCCGCCCTGCCAGATCATGCGGAGGCCGGCCTGGGCCGCCAGCGCGTGGGACGTGGCCACGACGTTGCGGCCGAAGATCGGCATCCGCACCGTGGGATAGCCGGCGGTCCAGTCGAAGGGCGTCATCGGATCGGGGTTCCTCGCCAGAGTGGAGCGGGCGCCGCGACTGTCCCGCGTGGTCCCGCTCGTGCTTGGGCTTGGTCCGGCGGGACACCGAGCGACGGCGGCAGGACAGGCGGACAAGCATGATGGGTGGAAAGGATACGGCAGGCAACACGACGCGGCCGGGGAGTAAAGACCGGGTCGGGGCGATCTGCCGGGCCCTGCGCCGGGCCATCGTCGAGCGGGCGGTGGCCCCCGGCGATCGCTTGCCGGAGGATGCCCTGGGCGAGCGTTTCGGCGTCAGCCGCACTATCGCGCGCCAAGCCCTGGGGCAACTCGCCGGCGAAGGGCTGGTCGAACTGCGCCGCAACCGCATCGCCGTGGTGGCGACGCCCAGCTGGGAGGAGGCGCGCGACACCTTCGACATCCGCATCGGCCTCGAACGCCTGGTGGTCGCCCGTCTCGCCGGTCGCCTCGACGCCGCGCAGCAGGCCGCCCTGCAGGCCCATGTCGATGGCGAGGAGGCGGCCCAACGCGGGGGCGAGCCCGGCTCGATCCGGCTCGCGACGGAGTTCCACCTGCTCCTCGCCCAGATGACCGGCAGCCCGGTGCTGGAGCGCTACGTCGGCGAACTCGGCTACCGCTGCGCCTTGATCCTCTCGCTCTACAGCCGGCCCCACTCCGCCGAATGCGCCGTCAGCGAGCACCGCGCGCTGATCGCCGCCCTCGTAGCCGGCGACGTCGCGCGCGCCACCGCCCTGATGGACCACCACCTCGACGCCGTCGCCGAGCGGGCGCGCATCGTCGCCACCCCGCCGCGCGACCGCGATCTCCTGCGGCTGCTCGCGCCCTATGCCGAAGCCGCGGGCTGATCCAGCCGCGATCCCGCATTGGATCGGAAGCCGCTCGGCGCTGTCGTTCTCGAGTCTGGGCTCGATCGGCTTGGCTGCGTGACCCGTTGCTGTGGGTTGCCACCGGAGCTTGGATTTTCGTTCCGAAACGGGCGTTCCGTTTAGGACCCGACTCCGTCATCTTCGCCCACTCGAACTGAGCCTAAAAGCAGGCATTAGATCCGGCCGTTGATTCGACTGCCGTGTTCCGGAACGCGCGTGTTGCCATCGTGTCGAAATAGGCGAGTGGTCATCCCGCGTAGTTGGCTTGCGATTTTCTTAATGGCTCAAGCACTCAAAGGAGTCCGCAGATAAATTTAAATATAATAAATATAAACTGATGATTAATATCAAGATGTAGCTTTTATGTTCTTGTCAGACGGCTGAACATCGCGATACGCCGGGACATCGCGAGTTTGCCCCGGCGGTTTCACGCTGGCGGAGGTCAATGCCTGTCGTCACTCCCACGCGCGATGAGCGCGCAAGCCAGTTGGCCAACCTCTATCGCGCGCATTGTAAAGCATTGCTGCGCTTTCTGGGCCGGAAGGTCGGTCAAAACGATGCGTCGGATCTGGCGCAGGAGGCGTTCATCCGTGTCGCGCGCACGGAATACGGCCAGACGCGCATTCAGAACGAACGCGCCTTCCTGTTTCAGATCGCCGCAAACCTCGTTGTGGATCACAAACGCGCCCAGCTCCGCCAGTCTCGTGTCCTGACGACCGTCGAGATCGACGACCTGCTCACGGTCGCGGACGAGACACCGGGCCCCGAGCAGCAGGCTCGATCTCGTGTCGATCTGCAAACCCTCGGTGCAGCGCTGCGGGAACTGCCGCCCCGCCGCGCCGAAGCCTTCCGCCTCAGCCGGATCGAAGGCCTGAGTCACCCGTCGATCGCCGCGCGCCTCGGCGTATCGCTTCGAACCGTGGAGGCCGAGGTCAGGATGGCCCTCGATCACTGTGCCGAGCGTCTGCAATCCAGACGGCTTCCGGATTGATTGCGGGGTCATCCTCATGGAAACGTCTCAATGCACGGGGCGCTCGTCAGGAGAGAGTCCGAAACATGTCTGGCGATCGGCAAGAGAAGCATGAGCGCGCCGAACCAGCAGAGTGGGTCTGCGGATGACACGGACAAGAGCGTCGCGCAGGAGGCGCGTGCCTGGGTCGTTCGCCTGACATCCGGCACCGCGACGCAGGACGAGGCCCGGGCGCTCGCTGCCTGGCGCATCGACCCGGAGCATGACGCCGCCTTCCGAGCCGCCGCAGGACTCTGGAAGCAGGCGGGCCACGCCCTTGCGGGTCCGGCGCGCGTGCCGGTCACCCGTGGTGTCCCACATGAGATCAGCCGCCGGCGCATGCTCCGCCGGGTAGCCGCGGGCGGCGTCGCATCGGCCTCCATCGCCGCCGCTGGCGCTACGCTCGCGTTGCGATGGCCGGCGCTGAGCGCGACCTACCGGACCGGAACCGGTGAGATCCGCACGGTGGCCCTGGCAGGCGGCCTCCGCATCGAGCTGGATGCCGAGACCGCCCTGGACGCTCACCTCGACGACCTGCGGCAGGACTTCGTTCTGCATGCGGGGTCGGTGGCCGTGACGATCCCGACCGGCCGCGCGGCCGTGGCTCTCGGCGTGGGCGAGGCCCGCCTCGTCACCGAGCCGGGTCAGCCGGCGGAGTTCATCGTTCGCTGCAAGCCGAGGGAAGGTCTCTCCGGATGGGTCGGTGGCGTGGATGCCGAGATGTCTTGCCTCTCCGGCAGCGTCACGATCGTTCCCGCTTCGGGAACACCCGCAACGCGCCTCACGGCCGGCCAGGAGATCAGGATCGGGCAGGGTGCGGGCGGCGTTCACCCCATCGACATCGCCCAGGCGGCGGCGTGGCGGCGTGGCCTTCTCGTCTTCCGCGACACGCCGCTGTCGGAAGTCGTGGACGACCTCAACCGATACCGGCCCGGTCGGATCGTGCTGGGCAGTTCGGCGGCCGCCGCCCGGCGCGTCACAGGGATCTTCCATCTGGCACGTCCGGACGAGGCCCTCAGCAGCATCCGGACGGCGCTCGCGCTGTCGGAAGTGAGGCTCGGCGAACGGCTCGTCATTCTCCGCTGAGGCCGACGAGGCCGGAGCGCGAAACCACCAAGTTTTTTTGCGGGCTCGTCACCCGGGGCCGTCTGAAGAGTCAGGCGGGCGATCACGACCCGCCGGGCCGCGGTGACACACCGCGCAAGGACGGTGGGTCGAATGACGGTGCGAAGACGCGGAGCGAACGGGACGGAGAACGGCTGTCGCATGGTCATTGGATTGAGTGGTGTCGCGGCGCTCGTGCTCGCCATGCCGACGCAGACCTCGGCGGCCATCGACCACGCGGAGCGGGCTGGGACGGCCGTCGGTGCACGGATCACCCGCGTCGCCGCGATGGTCGCGGAGGCGGACGACATCCTCGATTTCGCCATCGCCGGTCAGCCTCTCGATGAGGCCCTGGTGGCCTACGGAGCGACCAGCGGCGTCCAGCTGATCTACGACAGTCACGCGACCCGCCGTCTCCGTGCGGCGCCGATCACCGGACGCTACGACCGCGTCCACGCGCTCCGGCTCCTGCTCGCGGGAACGGGACTGGTGCCGCAATTCACGGCGAAGCGCTCGGCGACCCTCGTGGGCCTCGTGGCCGAGATCGAGCCCGCCGGCATCCAGGACGGCGCCGTCGTCCTCGACGCGCTCGAAGTGACCGGCGACACCGCCCTCGGCCCCACCCATGGCTACGTCGCCAAGCGCAGCGCGACGGCGACCAAGACCGGCACCTCGATCCTGGAGACGCCTCAGGCCGTCAACGTCGTCGGACGAAAGGAGATCGAGGATCGGCAGGCGCAGAGCGTCAGCCAGGCGCTTCTCTACACGCCGGGGGTTCTCACCCAGTACGGCACGGATGTGCGCTACGATTGGCTCTACGTTCGCGGCTTCGTGCCCGGACGCTACCTCGACGGGTTGCGCCTGCCGTTCGGGGCACGCGGCTACTCCCAGCCACGCATCGAATCCTACGGCCTGGAGCGCATCGAATTGCTGAAGGGACCCTCATCGGGGCTCTACGGACAGAACTCGCCGGGTGGCCTGCTCAACCTCGTCAGCAAGCGGCCGAGTGCGGTGCCCGTGCGCGAGATCCAGCTCCAGACCGGCAGCTTCGGGCGCGCCCAGGCCGCCTTCGATCTGTCGGGTCCCGTCGATCCGGACGGCAGAATCCTGTACCGTCTGACCGGGCTTGTCCGCAGCACCGGCACCCAGGTGGATCATCTGGAGGAGGACAGGGTCTACATCGCGCCGAGCGTCACGTTCCGGCCGGATGCCGACACGTCGTTCACGATCCTCTCGCAATACCTGCACATCGATTCGCCCGGAGGCGGTGCGCCGCAAGGCCTGCCGACGCTCGGCACCCTGTACACGAACCCGCGCGGGCGCATTCCCACCAACCGTTTCATCGGCGAGCCGAACTACGATCGTTTCAAGCTCGACCAGGGCTTCATCGGCTACGCCTTCGAACATCGCTTCAGCGACGTCTGGACCGTGCGCCAGAACCTGCGCTTCGCGCATGTGGAAGCCGATACCCAGCGGGTTCAGGCCATCGGGCTCGGGGCCGACGGCCGCACGCTCTCCCGCTACGCCTGGGCCTTCCCGGAGCGCTCGAACCTGTTCAACGTCGACAATCAGGCCGAAGCGCGCTTCACCACCGGGCCATTGGCCCACACGCTGCTCCTCGGTGCCGACTACCTGCGTGAGGATTCGCGCTACGACGAGTCGCAACTGCGGATCGTCCCTTCTGTCGACGTCTTCGCACCGGTCTACGCGGGCACGGTCACCCGTCCGCCGCTGGGCACGCGGATCACCCAAGGCCGCAACCAGGTCGGCGTCTACGCCCAGGACGAGATCCGCTTCGGCGGCTTCAGCCTTACGCTGAGCGGACGGCAGGACTGGGCCGACGCTATCACCCGCACCCTGACGGCTTCGACCGGGGCCTTAGCTCGTGTGAAGCAAGACGACGCCGCCTTCACAGGTCGCGTCGGCCTGAGTTATCTCTTCGAGGGTGGGCTTGCCCCCTATGTGAGCTACGCGACCTCGTTCCAGCCGACCTCCGGCACCAACTGAGGTGGTCCCGCCTTCCTGGACAGTTTGGCGGCTGAGCTAAGCTATACCCCGG
>NZ_JAAHTB010000045.1 GCF_010692745.1 Methylobacterium sp. BTF04 | reverse complement strand
ATTTCGCTGCGGCCGGGCCGCGGTGATTTGAAGTGTATAGCTTGCGCCGCGTCATCAAACGCTAAAGCATCGCGACGCGTGTGCGCCTCGTGATCCTTCCTGGAAGGGATGACTTGCCGTGACTGTTTTCCTTTACGCGAGACGACGCTCTCAGGCCTGGACTTGCTGTCGACGCTGACCTCGCTGTCGCGTCCATCCGCAATACCATGCCCGGCCCTATGCCGGCTTCGGGAGTCGAATCACCCATGCCCCATCTTCATGCCGACACCACCGCGCGCGCCCTGAACCGGCGCCACGCGCCGCCTTTCGCCGACCATCACGCCACCCGCGCCCGCAATCGCCTCCATGCCGACCCTGCGCCCGCGCGGGTGATCGAGATCGGCGAGGTCACCGCCGGCATCGCCGTGCCGGAGACGGCCGGCGTGCGGTTCTTCGCGTCGAACCGGGATTTCGGCCCCCTCGACGGGACGGTCTTCCGCAGCGTCGAGCAGGCCGCCAAGGCGGCGCGCGATCGCTTTCGCGTGGTCACCCAGCCCGTGGCACAGGCCCGCCCGGATCCGGCCGGGACGCTGCTCCGGGCGCGTTAAGGCCCCAACCGACCCGCGCTCCCGGTCGCGACGACCGGGGGCGTGGTCACACCGGCCAACCGGCCTCGCGAAACGCCCCGTCCCAGAACAGCCATTCGAGGCGGGTCGCCTGGGTGTAGGCCCGGTGCATCCGCTCTCGCACGGTGGGAGACACCTCGGCTGCGGCCTCGTCGGTGGCCGCGATCATCGCAGCGACGGCCGTGGCGAAATCCTCGCCCGCATAGGTGTCGATCCAGGCGCGGTAGGGATTGTCCGCCTGCGCGCGCGAAAAGATATCGCTGCCGACCTCGGCGTAGATCCAAAAGCAGGGCAGCAGGGCCGCGAGCACCACCTCGTAGGGTTCGGCATACGCGGTGGCGAGCAGGTACGAGACGTAGTGGTCGCAGGCGGGCGAGAGCGGTGTCCCCGCGAACGCATCCGCGTCGATCCCGTAATCGGCGAAGAACCCGCCATGCAGCGAGCGCTCGACGACGATGGCGGTCTCGGCGGCACGGGAGAACTGGACGATCCGGTCGGGATGCGGGGCCTTGGCGGCGGCCAGAGC
Organism: Methylobacterium sp. BTF04; assembly: GCF_010692745.1. Lineage (GTDB taxonomy): Bacteria > Pseudomonadota > Alphaproteobacteria > Rhizobiales > Beijerinckiaceae > Methylobacterium. The sequence goes on along the minus strand of NZ_JAAHTB010000045.1, from coordinate 26,802 downwards.
CAGGGCGCGTCCGAACCCGATGAGGTAATGCGCGTCCTGCACGATGTAGTGGATGAAGCGGGCCCGGCTGAGGGAGCCGGCGGCGAGTTCGACGTTGAACGGCATGGTGCGGATCGCCTCGTAGGCCTCCGCGTTGCGGGTCCAGGCGTCCTGCGAAAAAACGTTTGGCGACACTTTGCTCATGCCGGACGCTCCGTCTCGAACGAAAGGGTGACCCCATGGCGGGAGCGGCCCTTGGGGGCGATCAGGCGCTGCGAATCCCGCCGCGTCAGGTCGCCGTCGAAGCCGACCCAGTCGGCGTGGCCGGTCCAGCATTCGAGGGACAGGAACGGCGCGGTCGGCTTCGTCCAGACGGCGAGATGGGGAAAGTCCGACATCTCCATGCGGATCGCCGCGCCGTCGGGGCCGGTGAAGCGCATCCAGCCGCTGGCCGCATCGCGAAACACCAGGGCCTCGGCGAACAGGGCCGGATCGAGGGGCAGGATGGTGCCGTCCAGGGGGATGGGGCGTTCGTCGCGCACGAGCAGGCCGCCTTCGCCGACCTCCGGGACCATCGGCCGTTCCGGGTATTCGAAGGCCACCGCGTAGCCGCCCCCCGCCGCCCGCGTGCCGCCGGCGAACGGCCACGGGAAGGCCGGATGGAAGCCGAGCGCATAGGGCATCGGCTCCGTGCCGGTATTCTCGAGCCAGATCTCGAAATCGAGCATGCCGGGACCGACGCGGGCGGTGATGTCGAGCCGGAAGGCATACGGGTAGTGGACGTGCGTGGCCTCGCTGTCGGTGAGCCGCAGGGTCACGCTGTCGTCGGTCCGCTCCACCACCGTGAAGGGCAGGTCGCGGGCAAAGCCGTGCTGACCCATCGGGTAGGTCCGCTCGCCCACGCGCACGACGCCGCCGGCCGAGGCACCGACCACCGGGAAGAGCCACGGCGCGTGCCGGTTCCAATGCTCCGGGTCGCCGTTCCAGAGGTATTCCCGGTCGCCCACGCGCCAGGATACCGGCTCGGCGCCGTCCAGCGCGATGACCGCCTCGGTGCCGTCGCCGGCGGTGATGGTGATTCGCTCGTCCATTGCCGACTTCTCCAGGGCCGTCCCGCCGTTTTCGAAGCGGCCGTGCAGGCCGCGGATCGCGCCCGCTTTCAGCGCGCCTTCAGCACCACACGGCAGGCCGCCGGCAAGGCGGCCAGGGTCATCGGCGGCTTCGGCTTGGTCGGCTTGGTGGAGGGGCGCGGGTTCATCACCGCATCGCTGAACCAGTAGGCGAGCTCGTCGCCGCAGCCGTCGCCGGCCGGCGGCGGAGCCTGGTCACCGCATTGGTCGTCGCCGGCGGGGCAGGCGAGGCGGATGTGGTAGTGATAATTGTGCCCGTACATGGGCCGCACCTTGGTGAGCCAGCCCCGGTCGCCCCCCGCCTCGCGGCACAGGGCCTTCTTGATCGCCGGATTGACGAAGATGCGCGCCACCTCCGGCTGCTGCGCCGTCAGCCGGATCAGCTTCAGGTGCTCGGGGGCCCAGACCTGCGGGTCGATGTCGAGGCGGTCGGCCCGTACCACGTTGGTGGCGGAGGTTTCCTCGCGCTCGACCCGGCTCATGCGATGATCGGGCATCGGGGTCAGCCAGACATCGGCATCGAGGCCGAGCTGATGCGAGGCGTGGCCGGTGAGCATCGGCCCGCCCCGGGGCTGTGACATGTCGCCGACGAGCAGGCCCGGCCAGCCGGCGCGCGGCGCCTTGGCGGCGAGGCGTTCGAGGAAGTCCACCAGATGCGGCGTGCCCCACCTCCGGTTGCGCGACAGGCGCATCACCTGCCAGTTCGGCCCATCGACGGCGAGCGCCTCGCCGCCCGAAAAGCAGCCCTTGGCATAGGAGCCGTAGGGCTGAGCCGGGCCGGGGGCCGGCGTCGTCACGCGGCCGAACAGCGCCTTGGCCGGGGTGCCGGGCGCGTCCGGGTTGGCGAGCGGGGGCAGGGGCTTGGGGTCGACGCTGCCCCTGTCCTGCGCCGATGCGACCGAACCCGTCGCGACCAGCGCGAGGACGACAAGGGGAAGCGCGCGAAGGGTCTGCGGCATGGGGTCAAGCTCATCCATCGGGAATTTTCACGTCGCGCGCAGGACGTCCGCACGCGCGTCGTCTGGCTTTGGCGTACCGTTACTCTGCCGGGGCGACCGCGATCTTGATCGTCTCGCCGGCGGCGCCGCTCACCACGATGGTGATGGGTGCGGTCCCGAGCTGGAAACGCACGCTCTTGGCGATCACCGGGCAGCCGACTTGCATCGTGTGCGCGCCGGCGGGGCGCGGGGTCCGGCCGTCCTGGCTCACGTCGATCCAGGCGCGCTCCGACAGCGTCACCTGATACTGGCCCGGCATCATCGGGGCCGGCAGGTGCAGGATTCCCGCATAGGTGCCCGGTTTCGGCTCGCGGGAGGGCGGGAACGGCAGGTCGACCCGCGCCGCCGGCTCCAGCATCAGGATCGCGCCGGGCATCTCCGGCGGCAGGGTCGCGCCGGAGGCGACGCGCGGGAGGCCGGGCGCGGAGAACCACGCCTGCTCCCGCAGGAGCGACCACGCGAAACCGGTGCAGGCGGCGGGATCGGCAGCGGGCGGCGACGCCTCCTGGGCCCGCGCTCCCGCACCGGCGAGGAGCAGCAGCAATGCCGTCGCGATGGCGGGCGCGTGCGTCGCCATCAAGCCACCGCGACCATGACGGCGGACGTCTGCGAGACGGTCCTGTGCGCGGTGACGGTGCGTGCGTCGAGCTTCATGCCTGTAGGGCTCCTTCGCGGCTCTCGTCCGGGCGGGCCGGATCGCGGGTCGCTGTTCCTATACCGGGTCGGCAGGATGCCGCGACCGGCCATCGCCGCACAAGCCCGCGAGGGCGAGGCGCGCGGTCACTCCGTGTCCGCCTCGTCCGCACCGACCTCCTCGGTCACCCGGCGGCGCGAACCCCACCCGGCCAGGACCGCATTGAGGTCGTCGAGGATGAAATGACGGGCGCTGTCGCGATCGTAGCCGTCGTCGAGGTAGGAATCGTACTCCGTGAAGGCATGGCGGGCATAGGCCACGAGGGAAAGCCAGGCCGCGGTTTCCGGCCCGGCACCGTGCAGTCCGGGGCTCGCCAAGGCGCGGCCCAGGACCTCGTCGGCTTCGAAATCCGGCAAACGCGGGGCAAGGATCGCGAGCGCTGCGGCGACCGCGTCCCGGCGATTCATCGGGCGCCTAGCGGTCGTGGTGGCCGGCGGCCACCCGGTCGGTGAGGGCCATCAGCAGGCCGGAGACCACGAACACCATGTGCAGGCCCACCAGCGCATACAACTCGCGGTCGCTTGTGGCCTTCAGATCCATGAACGCCTTCAAGAGCGAGATCGCCGAGATCGCCACGATGGAAGACATCAGTTTCAACTTGAGGCCGGTGAAGTCGATGGTGCCCATCCAGGCGGGCCAGTCCTTGTGGTCCGAATGGTCGATCTTCGAAACGAAGTTCTCGTAGCCGGAGAACATCACGATGATGAGCAGGGAGGCGGTGAAGGACAGATCCACCAACGTCAGGACGCCGAGAATGATCTGCGCCTCCGTCGCCGCCCACATGTGCAATACGAAGTGGACCAGCTCCTGCAGCAGCTTCACCAGCAGAACGACGATGCCGATGCTTAAAGCCGCATAGAACGGTGCCAGCAGCCATCGGCTCGCGAACAGAGCCCGTTCGAAGATACGCTCCACCATTCCGCAACGCCTCCGTGCAAAATCCGTCGCCTCGCGTTTCGCACGACGCCAAGCATAGCCGCAAGCCTCCGCTGCATCGGACTCAGGAGATGTCGGTCCCGATCGGGCAGGTCACGCCGGTGCCGGAGACGCCGCAATACCCGGCCGGATTCTTGGCGAGATATTGTTGGTGGTAATCCTCTGCGAAGTAGAAGGCCGCGAGCGGTTCGATCTCGGTGGTGATCGGGCCGTAGCCGCGGGCCGAGAGCGCTGCGCCGTAAGCTGCACGCACCCGCTCCGCCGTCTCTCTCTGGGCGTCGTCGGTGGTGTAGATGCCCGAGCGGTACTGCGTACCGACGTCGTTGCCCTGGCGCATTCCTTGGGTCGGATCGTGGTTCTCGAAGAAGGTCTTGAGCACCGATCCCAGCGGCAACACCGTCGGGTCGTAGACCACCAGCACCACTTCGTTGTGGCCGGTGAGGCCCGAGCACACCTCCTCGTAGGTGGGATTGGGGGTGCCGCCGCCGGCATAGCCCACCGCCGTCACGAAGATTCCTTCGGGCAATTGCCAGAACCGGCGCTCCGTCCCCCAGAAGCAGCCCAGGCCCAGCACGATGCTTTCGAGCCCGTCCGGATATGGGCCCTTGAGCGGGTTGCCGTTGACGAAATGGGTCGTCGCGGTCGGGATCGGGTTCGGCCGGCCCGGTAAGGTGTCGGCGGCGGTCGGCATCTCAGGCCGCTTGCGGAACAGGAACATCGGAGCCTCCTGGAATGGCGGCGCCGAGCTCCGGTCGGGCACGGCGCATGTCTCGGATGGATATGGGGCGCCGATGCCATGCCGGTAAGCGCGGAGCCGTTTCGTGGGACGGCAAGGAGCGCGATTCGGTTGCGAATCCAGGGGCCCGAATCCGGATGGCCCTGAACTCGCTTACTCTGCTCAAGATTGTTCCCGAACGGCACGCCGAGAAATGATTTGTAGTGAATTGTTCTATAATGGTGTGGGTGGGCTCATCCGCTGCGGGCCTCTGGATCGGCACGTGTACCATTTTGAACGGACCTGCCCGTGACGCAGGACAGCGTCGTCCTCATTGTTTCGGACCGCCCGGATCGTGCGAGCCTCCTGGTCCGTGCGGTAGAGAACGTCCTCCTGTGCCGGTCCATCGAGCCTTCGGCCGCGCTCCCGGCGGACTTGCCCCTCGTGGTCGTGATCGACGTCACCCAGGATGAGGCGACGGCCGCCGCCTGGGTCAGGCGAGTCTACAAGCTGCGCATTCCGAGCCTTCAGCTGACGAACCGCCCGCCGCAGGGGGCGGTCAAGACATCCTCTGCCGTCCGGACCTTGCCGGCGGAGGCGCCCCGCACCGTCATCCTTGCCACCCTGTTCAATCTCATCGAGGCGCAGCAGGCCGCCCGTGCACGGCTTCCCGCTGGCCGACGCGCGGCCGAGGCGCTGGTCCATCGCGCCAACGCCGTCATCGGCGACGCGTTCGAGGCTGCGCGATCCGGCCAGCCTCTGTCGGTGGCCGAGGTCGATGCCGGAACCGAGGTGATCCTCGATGCGGTGTCCGATTGCGGAATCCGGACCTGGCTCGAGATCATCGGCCGCTACGACCAGCAACTCTACCAGCATTCGCTCAGCGTCGCCGGCTATGCCGCCGCCTTCGGGGCCGGTTTGAGCCTGTGCCGCGCCGATCAGATGCGGCTGGCACGGGCGGCCCTGCTCCACGACGTCGGGAAGGCCAAGATTCCCCTCGCCATTCTCAACAAGCCGGGGCGCCTGACCGCGGAGGAGACGCAGGTGATGCGGACCCATTCCGTCATCGGCGCCGAACTTCTCGCGCGTCAGGGCGGTTTCGACGCCCCGATGCTCGCGGTGGTGCGCCATCATCACGAGATGCTCGACGGCAGCGGCTACCCGGATGGGCTCTCCGGCGACGCCATCCCCGACCTCGTCCGCCTCGTCACGATCTGCGACATCCACTCGGCGCTGACCGAGCGACGGGCCTACCGCGATCCGCTGCCCCATGCCGAAGCCTACGCCATCATGCAGGATATGGGGCCCAAGCTCGACGGCGACCTGCTGCGGGTCTTTCACGGCACGGTGATCGGATCGGTCTCGGACGCTTCCGTGGCGTGAGGCCGGACTAAGCCGACCGGGCCCGGTCCCGCTCGGCAAGGGGCTGCTCAACAAGATCATGTTCGGCAAGATGATGCACGTCGAAACGGATGATCTCCGGGCGGCGTCCGGGCGGGGGTGATCGTCTCCGCCTTCAAGTCATTTCGAAATAACGTTTCATTGACCGTCGACGCGAGTCCGGTCACCTTTTCAGCACATCGGCGGCCTCGTCTTTCCGGCGATCCGCACCGTCATCGCAACTCTTCGGGACGCTTCCCGCCGGCATGGTTCATCTTTGCCGGATGCGGTGTGCTGTCCCGTTCCCTCTTGTCAGGTCGAGACTTGTCCATGTCGCTTCCCCGCATCGTCGGCTTCACCGCCAACCTCCAGCGCCCGTCGAAGACCCGCGCCCTCGCCGAGGCCGTCGCCGAGAGCATCGGCAGCCGGGCCCGTGCCGATATCCGCCTGTTCGACATGGTCGATGCCGGAACCGGCCTCGGCGCCGCGTGGTCGCGCGACCTGCTGCCGTTGCCCGCCCGCCGCATCGTCGAGGCGATCGAGGCGGCCGACGCGCTCATCGTCGGCTCGCCGGTCTACAAGGGCGCCTATACCGGCCTGTTCAAGCATCTGTTCGATTTCGTCGATCCCAATGCTCTCGCCGGCAAGCCGGTGATCCTGTCCGCCACCGGGGGCGGTGCCCGCCACGCCCTCGTGGTCGAGCATTCCCTGCGGCCGCTGTTCGGCTTCTTCAACGCCCTGACGATCCCGACGGCGGTCTATGCCAGCGATGCGGATTTTCGCGATGGGGTGCTGGTCGATGACGGCGTCCGGGCGCGCGTGGCCGATGCGGCCGGCCAGCTCGTGGCGATCCTCGGCGCGCGGGCCCAGATCCACGCCCCTGCCGCCCTCGCGGGAAGTCAGGCCTCCGGCGCCTTCGCGACGGCCGGTCGATGATCTCCCGTCGCGCGCTTCTCGCCACCGCGCTCGCGGCTGCGGCGGCGCCGGTCCGGGGCGCCGAAGGCGGGACCTTCCGCATCGGCTACCAGAAGAACGGCATCCTCGTCGTCGCCAAGCAGCAGGGAGCGATCGAGGCGGCCCTGAAGCCGCTCGGCGTCTCCGTGCGCTGGACCGAGTTCTCGTTCGGGCCGCCGCTGCTCGAGGCGCTCGGGCTGGGCGCCGTGGATTTCGGCCAGACCGGCGACGCGCCTCCGGTCTTCGCCCAGGCCGCCGGTGCCGATCTCGTCTACGCCGCGGCCCAGGAGGCCGCGGGGTCGGGCGCCGCGATCCTGTTGCCGAAGGGCTCCGCGATTCGCACGATCGCCGACCTCAGGGGCAAGCGCGTCGCCTTCGCCAAGGCGTCGAGCGCGCACAACTTCACCATCGCCGCCCTGGAGACGGTCGGCCTGACCTACGCCGATATCGTGCCGGTGACCCTGGCCCCGGCGGATGCGGCCGCCGCCTTCGCCCGCGGCAGCGTCGATGCCTGGACGATCTGGGACCCCTACTTCGCCATCGCCGAGCGCGGGGACGGCGTGCGCATCCTGACCCTCGCCACCGACGTGGCGAAGCCGAGCAATTACTTCCTGGCCAACCGCCGCGTCGCCCAGGCCGATGCGCCCGTCCTCCAGGCGGCGATCGCGGCCCTGTCGGGCGTCGCCGCCTGGTGCGAGGCGCATCGCCCAGAGGTCGCCGCCCTCCTGTCGAAGGGCACCGGCGTGCCCCTGGAGGCGACCCGGCGCGCCGTCGACCGGACCGACTACCGAATCGCCCCGATGAGCGAAGGCGCCATCGCCGACCAGCAGCGCGTGGCCGACCGCTTCCACACGCTCGGGCTCATCGCCAACCCGATCCGCATCCGCGACGCCGTGTGGAGTCCGCCGGCTCCTCCCGCGGCGAGCAAGGGCTGACCCCATGATCCTGACCCGCACCGTCGAGCGCCTGACTCCCTGGCTCGTGCCGATCGCGATCCTGCTCGGCTGGCAGGCGGCGGCCGCCACCGGCCTCGTCTCGACCCGGTTCATGCCGGCGCCGTCCGACGTGGTCGCGGCGGGCTGGCGTGCCGGCGCCAGCGGCGAACTCTGGACCAACCTCTGGGTCAGCTTCGCCCGGGCCGCCACCGGCTTCCTCATTGGTGGATCGATCGGTTTCGCGCTCGGCCTCGCCAACGGCCTGTCGCAGCTGTCCGAGCGGCTTACCGACACCACGCTGCAGATGGTGCGCAACATCCCCCACCTGTCGCTGATCCCCCTGGTGATCCTGTGGTTCGGCATCGATGAGGGCGCCAAGCTGTTCCTCGTCGCCATCGGCGTGTTCTTCCCGATCTACGCCAACACCCTGCACGGCATCCGTTCGGTGGACCCGCAGCTGGTTGAGATGGGCCGGGTCTACGGCATGTCTCGCACCAGCCTGTTCACCCGCGTGGTGCTGCCGGGCGCGCTGCCCTCGATCTTCGTGGGCCTGCGCTACGCGCTCGGCATCATGTGGCTGACGCTGATCGTCGCCGAGACGATCTCGGCCTCGTCGGGGCTTGGCTACATGGCGATGCAGGCGCGCGAGTTCATGCTCGTCGACGTCGTGGTGCTGGCCATCGTCATCTATGCCGGCCTCGGCAAGGCCGCCGACGCCGTCACCCGCCTGCTGGAGCGCAGGTTCCTGGCCTGGAACCCGGCCTACCGGAATGCCTGACGCCCCGTTTTCCAGTTCCTCGAGCCGGCGGCCCCCAAAGCCATGATCGCGACTGCCCTGCGCCTCCACGACGCCATCACCATCCCTGCCCGCGAAAGGCCCGCCCGCGAAAGCCCCGCCCGCGAAAACCCGGCCTTGCGGAGCGCCCGCGCGGAGCCCGCCCGGAACGCCGGTGGGATCGGCATCACCGTGCGGGACCTGACGAAATCCTTCGACAGTCCTGCGGTCATCGCAGGGCTCGACCTGCACGTCCCGGCGGGCCAGTTCGTCGCCATCGTCGGTCGCTCGGGCTGCGGCAAGAGCACCCTGCTGCGGCTGATCCTCGGCCTGGAAACCCCCACCGCCGGCCGCATCGACCTCGAATCCGCGTCGGCCCGGCTGCCGCCCAAACGCATCATGTTCCAGGAGCCGCGGCTGCTGCCTTGGGCGCGGGTCGTCGACAACGTGGCGGTGGGCCTCGGTGAGACCGGCACGAAGGCCGAGCGCCGGGTCCGGGCGCAAGCCGCGCTCGCCGAGGTCGGCCTTACCGAAAAGGCGGCCAACTGGCCGGCGACCCTGTCGGGCGGCCAGCGCCAACGCGTGGCGCTGGCCCGGGCGCTGGTTAGCCGCCCCGGCCTGCTGGCCCTCGACGAGCCGCTCGGCGCGCTCGACGCGCTCACCCGCATCGACATGCAGGCGATGATCGAGCGGATCTGGCGGGCGCAAGGGTTCACCGCGATCCTGGTGACCCATGACGTCGCCGAGGCCGTCGCCATGGCCGATCGCATCCTGGTGGTGGAGGCGGGCCGCATCGCCCTCGACGTCAAGGTCGAGGTGCCCCGCCCCCGCCGGCGGGGCGATGCCGACCTCGCGGCGCTCGAAGGCCGCATCCTCGATCACCTGCTCGGGGAACGCGCGCCGGCCTGAGGGCCGCCGCTGTCGACCCCGCTCAAAACTTCGGAGACATTCATGACCGCTCAGACCGACGTGCTCTGGTTCCTGCCGACCCACGGCGACGGCCGCTATCTCGGTGCGTCCGAGGGCGCCCGCGACGTCTCGCTGCCCTACCTGCGCCAGATCGCGCAGGCCGCGGATGAGCTCGGCTATTACGGGGTGCTCCTCCCCACCGGCCGCTCGTGCGAGGATTCCTGGGTGGTGGCCTCGGCGCTGGTGCCGCTGACCAAGCGCTTGCGCTTCCTCGTGGCCGTACGGCCCGGCCTGCAGGAGCCGGCCATGGCCGCCCGCATGGCCGCGACGCTGGACCGGATCTCCGATGGGCGCCTGCTCATCAACGTCGTCACCGGCGGCGACCCGGTGGAGCTGCGCGGCGACGGCGTCTTCCTCGACCACGACGAACGCTACGTCGTCACCGACGAGTTCCTGCACATCTGGCGCGGGCTGATGGCCGGCGAGACCGTGAGCTACGCGGGCAAGCATCTGAAGGTGGAGAACGGCCGGGTGATCTTCCCGCCCGTGCAGAAGCCCTATCCGCCGCTCTACTTCGGCGGCTCCTCGCCGGCCGGCATCGCCGTCGCGGCCGAGCATTGCGAAGTCTACCTGACCTGGGGCGAGCCCCCGGCCGGCGTCGCCGAAAAGATCGCGACGGCGCGCGCAGCGGCGGCGCGAAAGGGCAAGACGTTCTCGTACGGCATCCGTCTCCACGTCATCGTGCGCGAGACCGAAGGCGAGGCCTGGAATGCCGCCGAAAACCTGATCTCCCGCCTCGACGACGACACCATCGCGCGGGCGCAGGCCACCTTGAAGCGCCAGGATTCCGTCGGCCAGAGCCGGATGATGGCGCTGCATGGCGGTGACCGCACCAAGCTCGAAGTCTCGCCCAACCTCTGGGCCGGGGTCGGCCTCGTGCGCGGCGGCGCCGGAACCGCGCTGGTCGGCTCGGCGGATCAGGTCGCCGACCGGATGAAGGAATACATCGATCTCGGGATCGATCGTTTCATCCTGTCCGGCTACCCGCACCTGGAGGAGGCCTACCGCTTCGCCGAACTGGTCTTCCCGAAGCTGCCCCTCAAGAGCACCACCGGCGTGCCCCCGAACAACGCCCGCAACGACGGACCCTTCGGCGAGGTCATGGCCAACGACATCGTGCCGAGCCGGCGTATCTCCGCCCACTGAACGACGTCTCCCTGTCGGAACGACGGACGGCTCTTCCCCGGCGCATCCGACCTCGCATCAGTCATTCCGGGGCTGCGGAGCCGCGTCCGGACTGACGCATTCACGCACCCCAGGAGGCCTCCATGCTGCGCGCCACCCCCCGTCTCCTTGCCATCCAGCCGCCGAACCTTCGGCGCGCCTGGGCCGTGCTCACCGCCCTCGCGATCCTTTTCCTCGGCTCGGTCCATTCGCGCGCCGACGAGAAGGTGATCCGCATCGGCTACCAGAAATACGGCACCCTGGTGCTGCTGAAGGGCAAGGGGCTGCTGGAGCAGCGCTTGAAGCCGCTCGGCTACCGGGTGACCTGGGCGGAGTTCCCGTCGGGGCCGCCGCTGCTCGAGGCGCTCAATGCCGGTGCGGTGGATCTCGGCTCGGCCGGCGAGGCTCCGCCGATCTTCGCGCAGGCCGCCAACCCGGACTTGCTCTACGTCGCCCATGAGCCGGCCGCCCCGAAGGGCGAGGCGATCCTGGTGGCCAAGGATGGCCCGATCCGCTCCGTGGCCGACCTGCGCGGCAAGCGCGTCGCCCTCAACAAGGGCTCCAACGTCCACTACTTCCTGGTGAAGGCGCTTGAGCAGGCGGGCGTGCCCTACGAGGCGATCACGCCGACCTTCCTCGGCCCGGCCGACGCCGCAGCGGCGTTCGCCGGCGGTGCCGTCGATGCCTGGGCGATCTGGGACCCCTACCTCGCCTCCGGCGAGCGCAGCACCGGCGGCCGCATCCTGGTCGATGGCACCGACCTCGTGCCCAATCGCCAGTTCTACCTGTCGACCAAGCCGTATGCCGCCGCGAACGGCCCGGCTCTGGACGCCACGCTGGCGGCGATCGGCGAGATCGACGCCTGGGCCAAGGACAACACCGATGCGGTGGCAGCCGAGCTCGCCCCCTCGGTGGGCATCCCGGCGCCGATCCTGACGGTGGCCCTGCGGCGCCTGACCTACGGCGTGACGCCGCTGAACGCCGCGGTCATCGCCGACCAGCAGGCGGTGGCCGACAGCTTCCATCGCCTCGGCATGCTGCCGAAGCCCCTCGACGTCGCCTCGGCGGTGCGCAAGCCGGGAAGCTGACCGGACGCTTCCCCGAACCCCGCGACGCGGGCGCCTACGGTCAGCGCGGGTTTTGCCAGCCGGTGGGCGCCGTGGAGGCCTTCGCCGGCCCGGCTTCGCCCGTCCTGGGGACGCTGCCGGTGCGGATCGGCTCCGGCGCGCGGGCCGCACCGTTCCGCTCCTCGGCGACCCGGACCTTGGGGGCCATCGCGGCGCGCGCCCGCACCGACCGGGCCCGGCGGACGCGGCGCGGCCGGGCGCGCTCCGAATTCGACCCGACGACACCGCCGATGATACCCCCGACCACCGCGCCCACCGGTCCGGCGATGACCGCGCCGGCCACCGCGCCGGTGCCGACGCCGACCGTGGTGTTGCTGGCCGCCATTGCGCCGTGCGGCACGGCGAGTGCGCCGGCCAGCAACAGGCCAAAGGTCATTCTCTTCATCGCCGACATCATCCCCTGATTTCGCTCAGGGTCTCTGGCCGCCGACCATGACGAAATCTAGGCCGCATGGCAGGAGCGACGGCGTTTCGCGGCCGCGGCCGGCCCCGTGACTTCGCGGTGCTTTGCAGGGCGCTGCCGTCAGGAGCGTCGCCGCTCGCGCGAGGCTTCCTCCGCGGCGACCTGCGATTGCTGGATCGCGACGCGGCTGCGCACGCCCCGGCTCGCCAGCAGCATCTCGAACCCGAAGGCGATCAGCGCCGACAGGGTGCAGAGGATCGCCAGGCCGAACAGCGCGAACAGGATGTTGGCCACCGTGGCGTCGCGCAGGGCGCCCACGAACAAGGTCAACGCCGCGCCACAGGTGGCGACGCCGCCGATCGCCCCGAGGATCACCGCCGTATCGAGGGCGATGGAGCGGCGGCGCAGATCGTCCAGGCGCCGGACCAGGCGCGGACGATCGGTTTCCACCGCGTCCTCGATGCCCTGGGAGATGCGCTCTTCCATGTCGGCGACGCGGGCGAGCCGGGTCCCGAAGACATTCAGCAATGTCGCGATGCCCGACAGCAGGAACACCGGCGTCAGCGCGATCTGGATGATGTGCGCCGTGCTGTCGAGGGAGATGGGTACGGCGGTGTCGAGCATGGGCGATCGGGTGCGAAAGGCCGGGGACAAAGGGCGGATGACCCGGGCGCCCCGGCACGCCGGAGGCCGGACATCATCCGGACCCCGTATCGGTGGGATCAGATGAAATCGGCCCCACGCGGTGTGTCGTGACCGAGGATGGCTTCCCGGGTCACGATGGCGCCGAGGCCGGCGATGAATGCCGTAGCGGCACAGACGGCGAGAGTGAAGGCTGCAAGGATCATACACCGTCTTCGGCGGTCGGCCTTAAGGGTCGGTTGACGAAATCGGCATCGGACGGCCCCTCCGCGCGGGAGCCGCGAAGTTTTTATCGGGCCAATCCACGAAAGATTTTACAGGAGGCGTCGCGTCGCATGGGCGTGGCGGCGGCACGGCGGGAGGCCCAGCGCCGCCGGGCGGGAGCCGGTCGGCTCCGCCCTCCCCACCACCGATCATGGCGTCGGAGGTTCGGCGCCGGGTGAGGTGCCCTAGTGCCCTGACAGAAAAGGGTTTTTGGCGTGTTCAGGTGGCCTCGTACCGGCGGCGGGCAAGGCTTGCGCCCGCTGGGGCTCCTTCGGGGCATCGGCATCTCTGGTCACGCTGGGGGACCGGAGAAAGCAAGCCGGCTCCCCTGCGGCGGAGGCGCAAACCCGGTATCCCGCGCCGCCGCCTGTGGACGGACTGCGTTGCAAGAGCGGATTCCCCTTGGAACGCTCGCGGCACCGCTTAGTTGTTGCAGCTATGCGCCAAGAGGCCACGGGCCGTGGGCGTAGCGGCGCTCACAGCCGAAATCCGGAGGAAGACCCCCATGGCAACCAAGACGACCCCCAAGACCGCCGAGAAGGCCGCAGAGAAGCCCGCCGAGAAGGCTGCGCCGAAGGCGGCCGCTGCCAAGACCGCCGAGAAGGCCGCTCCCGCCAAGGGCAAGAAGGTCGCTGCTCCGAAGGCCGAGGGTGCCAAGCCCAACGCGCTCCAGCAGCCGCTCAAGCCCTCGCCCGAGCTCGCCGCCGTCGTCGGCGAGGCTGCCCTGCCGCGCGGCGAAGTAGTCAGCAAGGTCTGGGAATACATCAAGAAGCACGAGCTTCAGAACCCCGAGAACAAGCGCGAGATCCTCGCCGACGACAAGCTGAAGAAGGTCTTCGGCAAGGACAAGTGCACCATGTTCGAGATGAACAAGCACCTGGCCGCCCACCTCAAGTCGGCCTGAGACGCGAAGCGACGGTGCGTGGCGCCGGGAGGGGTTGACCCTTCCCGCCACGCTGCCGGGCGCGGGCGGCGATCAGCCGGCGCTGGCCGCCCGGCGTGTCCGGCGCTCCACCTTCCGGGTCGCGGTCTCGTGCAGATGCGCCTCAATGGCGCCGTTGGCCCGAGCCCGCATCGCCCGCATCGCCTCGACGTCGTCGAAGGTTTCGGGAAAGCGCCGGGACAGCCACAGATAGGCGCTGGCGAGCTTCACCGTCCGTTCCTGATAGGCGAGTTCGCCCGATAGGTTGGCCCGCAGGGCCGCCACCGTAGTCCCGTTGGCGCGGGCCTGGGTCCAGCGCTCCAGCATCGCCATCGAGACCGGATCGCGCCGGTCCACCGGGCAGACCGAGAACGCGAACTTCTCCTGGATCGGCAGGCGTGCCTTGTCCACCGTGCGGGCCACTTCCAGAATTTCCTCCAGCGCAGAGGGCTGGAACGGCGAGCCGGCATAGAAGGTCGCGCGGGCGAAATGCGCCAGCACCTCGCGCAGGCTGTCGGTGCGCATTTCCGCAGCCACCGAATTGATGGCGATGAGATCGGGGCGCACGAAGAAGCGCGTATCGGCCGCCGGCGCCGTGGGCGCGCCAGCCAGCGCCGCGCGGATCGGCTCCAGGCCGGTTTCGTCCACCGCCGCCACGAAGCCCTCGTCCTGGTGGCCGAAGCGGCCGGCCCGCCCGGCGATCTGGCGGATTTCCGAGTTGGTGAGTGCGCGCTCGCCGACCCCGTCCCATTTGCGCACCGCCGAGAACACCACCCGCTTCAGCGGCCCGAGGTTGAGCCCCATGCCGATGGCATCGGTGGTCACCAGCACGTCGGCCTCGCCATCGCGAAAACGCGCGGCCTCGGCCCGGCGGACCTCGGGCGAGAGCGCGCCGTAGATCGTCGCCACCCGGTGGCCGGCAGCGACGAGGATCTCGCGGTTCTCGTGGACCGCGCGTCGTGAGAACGCCACCACCGCGTCGCCCGGCGCCACCGCATCGAGGGGCACGGGGGCGTCCTGCAGCACCAGGGGCGTCTTGCGCACGAAGGTGACGACCTCCAGCGACTCGTTGGCGGCCTCCGCCGCGCGGCGGACATAGGCGAGGGCATCGTCCGAGCCGCAGACCACGAGGATCTTGGCTGGGATGCCGAACAGGGCGTTGGTCCAGGCCCAGCCGCGATCCGGGTCGGCGATCATCTGGATCTCGTCGATCACCGCCACGTCGACGGGGCGGATCAGGTCGGCGGTCTCGATGGTGCGGGCGGTGTGGGTGGGGTGGTCCTCGCCGAGAATCTCCTCGCCGGTGACCATGCCGGCGCGCAGGCCGCGCTCGGCCAGGGCCTCGTAATTCTCCAGCGCCAGCAGGCGCAGCGGCGCGAGGTAGGTGCCGGTGGGCGCGGCCCGGAGCAGTTCCAGCGCCGCGTAGGTCTTGCCCGAATTGGTCGGCCCCATGTGGAACACGATGCGGCGTCCGAGCCGGCGCGCCGCGGTAAACTTCTCGATGTAGGCTCCGAACCCGACCTGATCGCGCAGGCGGCGCAGGCCGGAATCCTCACGCGCCACGGTGCGGGCGCGCTGGCGGACCGTGCGCAGGGTGTCACCGAGGGATTGCGACAGGTTCGGCGACAGGGTGAAGGCGCGCGAGCGCAGGGACCGGTCGAGATTGTCGATGTAGGTGGCGGCATCCGCGCCGACCTCGCGTAGGTCGTCGCGGATCTGCTCGCGCAGGCGCTCCACCGCCCGGCGCAGGGTGCGGCCGGTCTGCGCCTGGGTCTCGGCGACGGCCGCCCGCAGGGTCTCCAGGCGCCAGGTTGGGTCGTTGCGGCGCGCCATCCCGTCGAGGATGCCGACCATGGCGCCGTCGGGCGCCACGTCGATCCGCACGTCGAGGCGCCCGTCGTCGAGGAGCGGCAGGCTCACCCGTACGCTCCAGACGAGCTGCCCCCGCGTCGCCGCGACCCGGAGGGCCGGCACCGACCTGCGCAGGGCCGCGACCCCGCCATCGCTGAAGGCGCTGCGGGCCTTCATTTCCCGCAAGGCCTTGGCCACCGGCGCATCCTCGACGAAGCCGCCGAATTCCGGCAGTCCGAGTTGGACCCGCAGGGCTTCGAGATCCACCGAACGCGGCGGCAGGCCGAGGCGGCGCACCGTCTCCAGCAGGATGTCGGTGGTGGCTTGGACGTGCTTGCGCGGCATGGGCCCACCTCGATCGAGACAGGCGCGCGCGAAGCCGGCGCCTGCTCGCCCTCAGCTGTGCGGCCCCGGCTCCAAAAAGCAATGTTTTCGCGCTGTGGGTTGTGGACGCGCCTTTGGATATGCGGCGATGCCTGATCGCGGCGCGGCGCGGCGCGGCCCGTGCGCCTGCGGGGCGGACATCGTCCGTCGGCCCTTCCGGCGGAAGCACCTGCAGCATGGTGCTTACGCGAAGCGTCCGCTTTCGCCCCGACCAAGCCGGTCGCAACGATCGGCATGGGACCCGGACGCAGCCGCCGTGGCGGTGAGACGCTGCCGGTAAAGCGCGCTCGGTCGCGCTGGTCTCGGCGGCGATCAAGCCTGTCCGGCGGCCTCGCGGATCAAGCGGGTGATCGCGTCGGGCTGTGAGATCAGCGACAGGTGACTGGCCTTCACTTCGATCGTCTTCGCGCCCATCCGCTTGGCCATGAAACGTTCGAGATCGGGGTCGATCGTCCGGTCCTCGGTGGAGACGGCATAGAAGCTCGGCTTGCTGCGCCAGGCCGCCTGCGTGGTCTTGCCGGTGAGCAGTGATTTCCGGAACGGCTCTTGGACCGCATACAGGACCTTGGCCTTCGCCTCCGGCAGGTCGCCCGCGAAGTCGCGCAGAAAGGCGGCCTCGCCGAGCCGCCCGTACTCACCGTCGAAGACGATGCCGGCGGTGGCAGGCGGGGTCGGAAACGTCTTGGCCAGGGCCGGGTAATCCTCGCCGGCATCCGGCGCCCGCGCCGCGACGTAGACCAGAGCCGTGACCTTGGGATCGACGCCGGCCTCGCTGACGATCATCCCCGCGAAGGAATGCCCCACCAGAACCGTCGGGCCATCCTGACGGGCAAGCACCCGCTGCGTCGCCGCCACCGCCTCGTCCAGCGTGGTCAGCGGATTCTGCACGGCAGTCGGGTTGAGGCCGGCGCTCTGCAACCGCGCGATCACCTCGGACCAGCACGAGCCATCGGCAAACAACCCGTGCACCAGCACCACGTTGCGGGCGGGCGGCGGGGTCTCGGCGGCCCAGGCCGGGCGTCGCGCGAGGGTGCCGGCGGCGGCCAGAATTCCAAGGACGGTGCGACGATCCATCATCGGTGTCTCCATCTGCTGGTATACCAGGTAAAGTCGGCCGATCGGGCCGGAAAGTCCAATCACGGTCGCGAAGGCGGGCCGCGCGTCACTGCCCCGCCCACGGCATCGCGGGCAATTCGCGCTCCAGAAAGCCGATCAGCGCACCGACCCGCGCCGGCCGCAATGCGCCCGGTGGCATCACCAGGTTGAGGGCGATGGCCGGGGGTGCCCAATCCGGCATCACCCGCTCCAGGCGCCCGGCCGCCAAGTCCTCCCAGATGGTGAAATTGGGCTGCACCGCGAGGCCGAGCCCGGCCCGCAGGGTCGGGGTGAGCGCATCGGCGTTGTTGGCGCGCAGGGGCCCGCTCGGTGTCACCACAGCCTCGGTGCCGTCCGCATGCCGGAAATGCCAGCGGTCCGGCGTCGGCAGGTAGGCGTAGCCGAGGCAGGCATGGCGGGCGAGGTCGGCCGGATGCTGCGGGCGGCCGTGCCTGTCGAGATAGGCGGGCGTCGCCACCAGCGAGCGCCGCACCCCGCAGAGGCGGCGCACCCGCAGGGACGAATCCGGCAATGCCGCGATCCGCAGGCCGAGATCGAACCCACCACCGACGAGATCGACGACGGCATCGGCGAGATGCAGGTCCACCGACACCTCCGGGTAGCGCGCCAGAAAGTCCGGTAGCAACGGCGCCACGTGGCCGATGCCGAACGACATCGGGACGGCGAGGCGGACCAGCCCGCGCGGCACAGTGGTGGTGGCCATGGCCAACGCTTCGGCGGCCTCGCCCTCGGCCAGGATGCGGGCGGCGCCCTCGCGGGCCTCGCGCCCCGTCTCGGTGAGGGACAGCCGGCGCGAGGTGCGGTGGAACAGGGCTGCGCCGAGCCGCGCTTCGAGCCGGCTCACCGCCTTCGAGACGGTGCCCTTGGACAGGCCGAGATCGGCGGCGGCGCGGACGAAGGAACCGGTCTCGGCGACCCGCGCGAAGATCGCCCAGGCCTCGAAGTCGGGAAGCCGCATCAGAGTGTTTCCGGAAACGATGGGTTTCCATCGTTTCCATTTATCGCGTGATGCGCAAGGTCCATATCCGGGATCACACCAGCCGCCAATGCCCATCGGGGCGATCGCGGCGAAGAGGAGATCCCATCATGTCCGATATCGGCCTCCACCACGTCACGGCGTTCTCCGGCCCGGCCGCCCGCAACCGCGATTTCTACACCCGGATCCTCGGCCTGCGGCTCGTCAAGAAGACCGTCAATTTCGACGATCCGGGCACCTATCACCTGTATTACGGCGACGAGACCGGCCGGCCCGGCACGATCCTGACCTTCTTCCCGATCGCGCAGGCCGCACCGGGGCGGGTCGGCGTCGGCGAGACGCAGGAGACCGCGTTCGTCGTGCCGCGCACCGCCATCGCGGCCTGGCTCGATCGGCTCGCCGCTCACGGCGTCCCGCACGACGTCCCGGTCCGGGCATTCGGCGACACGATCCTGCGCTTCACCGATCCGGACGGGATGGCGCTCGCCCTCGTGGGGACCGACGCGGCCGGCACCGCCCCGACCTGGACGGGCAGCGACCTCGCCCCCGAGCACGCGATCCGTGGCTTCCACGGGGTGACGTTGCGCCTGGCCGAGACCGCGCCCACGGCGGCGATCCTCACGGAGGTGTTCGGCTTCACCGAGGCCGGGCGCGAGGGCGCCGCGATCCGCTACGCCGGCACGGCCGGGCAGGGCGGTTTCGTCACCCTCCATGCGGCGGGCGAGGCGCCGCGCGGCCGGCAGGGCGCCGGCTCGGTGCACCACATCGCGTTCCGGGCGGCGGACGATGCCGCGCAAGCGGCGATGGTGGCGGCACTGACGGGCAAGCATGGCCTGGCGGTCACCGAACAGCGTGATCGCCAATACTTCCGCTCGGTCTACTTTCGCGAGCCCGGCGGCGTGCTGTTCGAGATCGCCACCGACATCCCGGGCTTCTCCGTGGACGAGCCGGTGGAGAGCCTCGGGACGGAGCTCAAACTCCCGGCCAACCTCGAACCGCACCGGGACCGGATCGCAGCCGTGCTTCCGGCCCTGGCCTGAACCGCCCTCACACCCGCCCATCGGGAGACCGACATGACCAGTCAGACACCTGTCCCCACCCATCCGGTCCTTGGCCTCACCCACCGGTTCGTGCCGGGGACCGACCCCCACCGTCCGCCGCTCCTTCTGCTGCACGGGACCGGGGGCGACGAGAACGACCTCGTCCCCCTGGGCCGCGCCATCGCGCCCGGCGCGGCGTTGCTGTCCGCGCGCGGGGCTGTGCTGGAGAACGGCATGCCGCGCTTCTTCCGGCGTCTGGCCGAGGGGGTGTTCGACGAGGCGGACCTGCGTCGCCGCGCCGGCGAGCTCGCCGACTTCGTCACCGCGGCGCGGACGGCCTACGGGCTGCCCGCACCGATCGCGGTGGGCTTCTCCAACGGCGCCAACATCGCGGCGGCGACCCTGTTGCTGCACCCCGGAACCTTCGCCGGCGCGGTGTTGATCCGGGCGATGGTTCCGTTCGCCGATTCACCGCCGGCGGATCTGGCGGGCTGCCCGGTGCTGATGCTGTCGGGGGCCTCCGATCCGATCGTTCCGGCCGGCAACGCACGGGCGCTGGCCCAGACGCTCACCGGACGCGGCGCCAGCGTCGACCACGTGGTGCTTCCCGTGGGGCACGGGCTGTCGCAGGCCGATATCGACCGGGCGACTCCATGGCTGGCGGGCTTGCGCAGCGCTTGAGCCCAACGCGGGATGGGAAGACCGGGAGAGCCCGGCCTTCCCATCGGCGTCGGCCGTTCCAGTTAAGGTGTATGCTGAGATACCGCACCGCCAAGCCCGTGCTCAAAGCCGCCGATCCGCACGAAATCCTGTCCCGGCCCGGTGCGCGCAAGATCATCAGCTGGAACCTGCTGCGGCGCGTCGGCGCCAACGTCGCCAGCATCGCGACGCTGATCGAACGCGAGAAGCCGGATCTCTTCCTGATGCAGGAGGCGACGAAGGACATCGCGGCCCTGCAGGCCAAGATCGGCGGAGATTATGCCTGGACGCCGCTGCCGGGGCGCATCCATGGGCTCGCCATGTGGAGCCCGGTGCCGTTCGCCCGGCCGCCCGAGGTCATCGACCTGCCCCATGGCGCGATGTTCGAGCGGATCTCGCAGATCCTCGATCTCGGCGAGTTCGGCGTCGCCAACGTCCACCTCTCGCACGGCCAGATGCTGAACCGGCGCCAGCTGCGCCGGATCGCCCAGAGCCTGCCCGCGCGCGGGGCGGTGATCGGCGACTACAACCTCGTCGGACCGACCCTGCTGCCCGGCTTCAAGGATGTCGGTCCGCGCCGGCCCACCCACCGGATGGGCAAGCTCGTGCCGCTGCGGATCGACCGCTGCCTCGTGCGCGGTCTGACCTGCCAGAGCCGGAGCGTCCTGCCGCGCGGGCTCTCCGATCACCGGCCGATCATCGTGCATCTGGCCCCCGACGTCGCGAGCCCGGCGGAGCGGCCGGTCAAAGGTATGGCAGCAATAGTCGGACGCCTGCGTCGCGCAGCCGGACGGGGAGGGCGCGGCCCCGCAAGTCCGCTTGGAGCAGGCGCACGTTCATCTTCTCTCGGATGAAGCGGGTGAGGCGGACCGCCAGGTCGGCGTCGTAGAGTTCGACGTTCAGCTCGAAGTTGAGCCGGAAGCTGCGCATGTCCCAGTTGGCGCTCCCCAGGAAGCACCATTGCTCGTCGACGACGAGGATCTTCGAGTGGTCGAAGGGAGGGTCGTCGAGCCAGATGCGGACCCCGCTTTCGATCAGCGGATCCACATGCGCCCGGGTCGCCCAATCAACAAAGTGGTGGTCGCTGGCGCGCGGGATCACGACGTCGACGGTGATGCCGCGCAAAGCCGCCAGCGCCAGCGCATTGGTGATGATCTCGCTCGGCAGGAAGTAGGGCGTCGCGAGGCGGATGCTGGTTTGCGCGCAGGCCATGGCCTGCATCACCACGATCTCGATCTTGCGGATGTCGGCGTCGGGCCCCGAGGTGACGACGCGGGCGAGGGTCTCGCCCGCGGGTGTGAGCGGCGGGAACCAGGCCTCGCCTTCCAGTTCTTCGCTCTCCAGCTCCTCGCCCATCACGAAGGCCCAATCGGCGGCGAACGCCGCGGCGAACTGCTCCACCACCGGCCCCTCGATCCGCAGATGGGTGTCGCGCACCGGATGCGGCGGTTGGGTCGCGACGCGGTTGGCCTCCGCGATGTTGATGCCGCCGGTGAACGCGATGCGTCCGTCGAGGATCAGCAGCTTCTTGTGGGTGCGCATGTTGAGGAACGGCATGCGCCAGGGCAGCGTCGCGTGCATGAACCGGCCCACCGGTACGCCGGCCTGGTGCAGCCGCCGGTAGATTCCCGGAAAGAAGTAGCCGCTGCCGATGCCGTCCACGAGCACCCGCACGTCGGCGCCGCGCGCCCGCGCCGCGATCAGCGCGTCGGCGAAGGTGCGGCCGGTGGCGTCATCGCGAAAGATGTAGCTCGACAGGGCCACCGAACGGGTCGCTCCGGCGATCGCCGCCAGCATGGCCGGATAGGCCGCATCGCCGTTGCGCAGCAGATGGACGCGGTTGCCCGCCTGCAGCGGCAGTTGCGTGATCTGTCGGACCGCGTGTTCGAGGGGCCGGAAGGCCGCCGGGACGGCGCCGGTGGACGGCTCCGCCGGTTGCCCCGCCACGGCCTGGTCCGATGGACGGGCTCCGAGCTTGCGCGCCCGGCGTGTCACGCGGTTGACGCCGAACAGGGCGTAGAGCGCGGCGCCGAACAGCGGCGACAGCCAGACGAGGCCGATCCAGCCGATGGCGCCGCCGACTTCGCGCTTGCGCAGCAGCACGTGGACCGTGACGGCGAGCGCGAGGGCGATCCCGATGAGCGCGAGGAGATCGGCCCGGATCACCGTGAATGCGCCGATCCACCGATGCACGATCTCTTCCACCGAAACTCCCACTCTGGCGACCTCGGCCGTGGATACGTGAAGACTGCCGCCGGGACCAAGCGGGACCTGTGCGCAACCAAGGGCGGGGCCTTGCCCGGCCCGCCGACGATTGACCGGACACGGCAAACAGGGTTGCTGTGCTCCGCACCCAGGAGCTGACGAACGATGACCGTGACGCACGTGCCGACGACCGCGTTTTCCGATCAGAAACCCGGCACCTCGGGCTTGCGCAAGAAGGTTCCGGTCTTCCAGCAGCCGCGCTACGTCGAGAACTTCGTCCAGGCGATCTTCGACACCATTCCCGAGCGCGAAGGCACCACCCTGGTGGTCGGCGGCGATGGGCGCTACCTCAACCGGCAGGTGGTGCAGACCACCCTGAAGATCGCCGCCGCCAACGGCTTTGCCCGCGTGCTGGTGGGGCAGGGCGGCCTGCTCTCGACCCCGGCCGCCTCCTGCGTGATCCGCAAGCATGGCGCGATCGGCGGCATCATCCTGTCGGCGAGCCACAATCCCGGCGGCCCGGACGGAGATTTCGGCATCAAGTTCAACACCGCCAATGGAGGCCCGGCGCCGGAGGGCATCACCGCCGCCATCTACGCGCGCACCCGCACCCTCACCGAATACCGGATCGTCGACGGGCCCGACCGCGACCTCGATGCGCTGGGCACCACCCGGATCGGTGACATGACCGTGGAGGTCATCGATCCGGTGGCCGACTACGCGGCGCTGATGCGTGACCTCATCGACTTCCCGGCGATCACCCGCCTGTTCGCCGCGGGCTTCCGCATGCGCTTCGACGCCATGAGCGCGGTCACCGGCCCCTACGCCAAGGCGATCCTCGAGGACACGTTCGGTGCGGCCCCCGGCACGGTGATCAACGCCGTGCCGATGGAGGATTTCGGCGGCCATCACCCCGATCCGAACCCGGTCCACGCCCACGAACTCTACGACCTGATGCAGGGGGCCGACGCGCCGGATTTCGGTGCGGCCTCGGACGGGGACGGCGACCGCAACATGATCGTGGCGCCGGGCCTGTTCGTGACCCCGAGCGACAGCCTCGCGATCCTGGCCGCCCACGCCCATCGGGCGCCGGGCTATGCCGCGGGGCTGGCCGGCATCGCCCGGTCGATGCCCACGAGCCGCGCGGCGGATCGCGTGGCCGCCTCCCTCGGCATCGCCGCCTACGAGACGCCCACCGGCTGGAAGTTCTTCGGCAACCTGCTGGATGCCGGGCTGATCACCCTGTGCGGCGAGGAGAGTGCCGGCACCGGGTCGAACCATGTGCGCGAGAAGGACGGTCTCTGGGCGGTGCTGATGTGGCTCAACATCCTGGCCGCCACCGGCCGCCCGGCGCAGGATCTGGTGCGCGCGCACTGGGCCGCGTTCGGGCGCGACTACTACACCCGCCACGATTACGAGGAGATCGATGCCGAGGCCGCCAAGCGCCTGATGGACGGTCTCCGCGCCCGACTCGCCGAGCTGCCGGGCCGCCGGATCGGCGACCTCACGGTGACCAGCGCCGACGATTTCCGCTACGTCGATCCCGTGGACGGCTCGGTCACCGAGCAGCAGGGCATCCGCATCGGCTTCGCGGAGGATGCGCGCGTGGTCTACCGCCTCTCGGGCACCGGGACCGCGGGCGCGACCCTCCGGGTCTATATCGAGCGCTACGAGGCCGCCCGCGACCGCCTGGAGCGCCCCGTGGCGGAGGTCCTCGCCTCCGCGGTGCAGGCGGCCGGCGAACTGGCCGACATCGCCGCGATCACCGGCCGCTCGGAGCCGAGCGTCGTCACGTAGGCGGGCGGGCCCGAGAGCCGGCTTGCTCCGCCGGGGCGACCTGCGGGGTCGCGCGGGTCCGGCTCAGCAGCAGCGTGAGCAGGCCGGCGGCGATCAGGAAGCCCGCGATCACCAGGAGGGCGAGGCCGAACTCTCCGGTGGCGTCCTTGATCCAGCCGATCAGATAGGGGCCGACGAAGCCGCCGAGGCCGCCGATCGAATTGATCAGCGCGATCCCGCCCGCCGCTGCGGTCCCGGTGAGAAGCGCGGTGGGCAGGGTCCAGAACGGCGGCAGGGCGCTGAAGACGCAGAGCGTCGCGACGCTGAGCGCCGTCATCGCCAGAACCGGCGAGGTCACGACGCTGGCGGCCCCGAAAGCCAGTCCCCCGACCAGGGCCGGGATGACCACGTGCCAGGTGCGCTCCATCGTGGCGTCGGAATGGCGGCTCCACAGCACCATGCCGATCGCCGCCACCGCGTAGGGAATCGCGGTCACGAATCCGGTCTCGAGCGTGGTCAGCCCGAACCCCTTCACGATCTGCGGCAGCCACAGCCCGATCCCGTAGAGCCCGGTGCTGACGCCGAAATAGACGAAGCTAAGTCCGATTACCTGCGGATGGAGCAGCGCCTGGCGCAGGCCGATCGTCTGGACCGCCGCGGTCTCGCGGCGATCGCGGGCGATCCGCGCGATGAGCCAGGCGCGTTCGTCGGCGCTCAGCCAGTGCGCGATCTCGGGGCGGTCGGTGAGAAAGGCCAGCACCGCCAAGCCGATGACGAGGCTCGGGGCCGCCTCGAGCAGGTAGAGCCACTGCCAGCCGGCGAGCCCGTGCGCCCCGTCGGTGACGGCCATGATCCAGGCCGAGAGCGGCGCGCCGACGATCGACGAGATCGGGATCGCCATCATGAAGGTGCCCACCACCTTGGCGCGCTGCTGCGAGGGAAACCAGTAGGTCAGGTAGAGGATGATTCCGGGAAAGAAGCCGGCCTCCGCCACCCCGAGCAGGAAGCGCACGAGATAGAACGACCACGCGCCGACGACGAAGGCGGTGGAGGCCGAGACCAGCGCCCAGGTGATCATGATACGGGCGATCCAGCGGCGCGCCCCGACCTTCTCCAGGATGATGTTGCTCGGCACCTCGAACAGGAAGTAGCCGAGGAAGAAGACACCCGCTCCGAAGCCGTAGACCGCCGCCGACAGGCCGAGATCGCGGTTCATGGTGAGTGCGGCGAACCCGACATTCACCCGGTCGAGGAAGGCCACGAAGTAACAGAGCATCAGGAACGGCAGCAGCCGCCAGAGCACCTTGCGGGGAACGGTCTCATTCATGGGCGCTGTTAGCACCGAGCGACGACCCACGCGAACGCGCTTGCGAGGACCGCAATGGGTGATGTGCGGTCATCGCGATGCCGACGCGCCGCTGAGAAAAGGCGGTTATGTATTTTGCAAACCAAGTCCTATTGAGGTACAACTTCGCCAGGAGTTCGCCGATGTCCGTTCTCAGCCAGCCCCAGTTTCATTGCGAGGAAGCCGCCTTTTCCTGGCTTGAGGCGACGCTGTGGCCGCAGGGCACGGTTTGCCCTCACTGCGGCGGCATGGGCCGGATCGGCAAGATCAAGGCGAACAAGGAAGCTCGTATCCGCAGCGGCCTTCACAAATGTGGCGACTGCAGGAAGCAGTTCACGGTGAAGGTCGGCACAGTATTCGAGCATGCTCGGCTCCCGCTCCACAAAATTCTGCAAGCTATGCATCTGATTTTCTCCTCCAAGAAGGGCATTAGCTCTCACCAACTCCATCGCATCCTTGAGGTCCAATACAAGACGGCGTGGTTCCTCTCTCACCGCATCCGCAAGGCCATGCGTGACGGCTCCTTGGCTCCCGTGGCTGGCGTCGACGGTATGTCCGGTGCTGGCGGCATCGGTGAGGCTGATGAGACCTTTATCGGTCGCGAGCCCAGCGTGCCGAAGGGCCGCGTATCACTACACGATAAAAGTGTGGTCTCTGCTCGATCGCGAGGCCAGCAAGGTGCGCTCTGTCGTCGTGGACGACACTGAGCCCGAGACCCTTCGACCGATTATCGAGGCCAACATCCTCAAAGAAGCCAGCCTATTTACGGATGAGTCCAGCACCTACACGAAAGTCGGCACGTTCTTCGCCGACCACCAGATGACAACCCATTTGGCCAAGGAGTACATTCGCGGCATCGTCCACACGACACCATGGAGGTCTGCTTCTCCGTCTTCAAGCTCGGCATGAAGGGCGTCTATCAGCACTGCGGCAAGCAGCACCTGCACCTGCACCTGCACCTCGCCGAGTTTGACTTTCGATACAACAATCGCGTGAACTTGGGCTGCGGTGACGTGGAACGTGCTTAGCGAGCGCTACGGGGCGCAGTCGGAGAGCGCCTCGCCTGGCGTACTTAAATAAGCAGAAAACGCCCGCAACGTTGATGATCGTTGCGGATCGCCACGCTGCAAAACTCGGAGGCAGATTCCGCTTAATCGCACACGAGCTCTATATACCGTATTTCAGGGGCCGTACCAATGACCGCAGACAGACCTAAAAAGCCTAAACCGCCCTCTAAGCTCGGCGTCGAAAAGCTGGCGCCTAGCGATGGCCTTACTCAATCCGAGCGCTTCATTAATGCCGCTCAGGAACTTGGGACCGATGATAGTCCCGAGCGGTTCGCTGAGCAGGTCAGGGGTTTGGCGAAACTGAAGCTTCCGTTACACCATAAAGATAGTACGAGTAATTAAGGATATCTTCTGAA
>NZ_JAAHTB010000044.1 GCF_010692745.1 Methylobacterium sp. BTF04 | reverse complement strand
ATATCCGCCGCATCATGACGAAATAGGACCCCCGCGGTCCACGCCGGATGAATACGAACGAAGACCCGTTGGACGTCGACGACGGGTCCGGCCCATTGAAGGCGATCCCCCAGCCCGTGGTCGTGGTTGCCTCGGATCAGGTGGATGCGACCGTGCAGGCGCGCCTGGACCGCCGCGGCGTAATCGAGGCCGCACTTGTAGGCGAAATCTCCGAGGTGCCAGACGATGTCGTTTGGTCGAACCGCCTTGTTCCAGGCGGCGACCAGGGCCTCGTCATGGGCTTCGATGGTGTCGAACGGACGCGGTCGCGGCATGCGCGGACTGAGGATGCCGCGATGTCCGAAATGCGTGTCGGCGGAAAAAAGTGTTCTTGGCATGATAGCCTCCGGGATGACGGAGGCCGCTTGTCGCTACTGGCGCTCCGGGGTCAGGGGATCGGGTGGTGGTCCCTGGCTTTCATCGGTCGCGCACTCCTGGTCTGACGTGTCGATCGCATCGCCTCCGTCCCTGCCGCAAGCGGCGGGCGAACTGGATCCACCGGCAAAGCCCGTCCCTTGGCCGCTTTCCACACGATCACAGCCATCCTGAGGACGGCCCCTACGAAATGCGGTCGGTCATGGTTAAGGAATCGTTGATTCCGGATAGCTGGAGCGGACCTAAACCCTTTCCTGCAGTTACCCATTCATAGGCTTACGGGTATGTATCCGATCCGCGGCATCCCAAACGTCCTGCTTCACGACCATGCCCGCGTCCCCGATCAATCGGGGCATGATCCTCGTAAGCCGTGGAGGAATGGTCGCTGCCGGTTGCACACGTACGCGATGACGCAATTCTCAAGTTAAAAAGCCCAGTAAATTTTCTCAATTTGCGGTACGAAGGGTCGCTATAGTTGCATCCACTATTACATATAAAAACTACGACTTATAAATTAGAAGACGTTTAATGCTTTCATGTCAACCTCGGCCTGACGGTGCGCGGTCCAAGTTGCGATGTATTGTGAAGCCGGTGACGTACGCGAGGATTTCACATCTGAAGCTAATTTTTGCAGATCGGCAGTCGTCTGGCGCAACCTCTGAACGAGATCCGTCCGACTTTTCATGACGTCAGCTTTTATGGCCGCTACGTCTTGTGGATCTACCGGCCTGCTGGGATCGAAGGCGAATTTCGCTTCGGCCGTACGTCGCCACTTAATGATATTGTTTGCAGTTGCGGGTCCGAAGTTGCGTATCGCCACGATCTTGTTGTAGTCGGCGTCCGCTGCAGTCTCGATGCCATAGGAACGCAGAGTCAGCTTGCGAGTCTCTCCAACTCCTGAGATCTTTGCCTGAGCGATCTTGAACCGCTCCAGATGCCTCTGCATCTGAAGATCGCGTCGCTTTGCATCCAAGGCGGCGATGCGACGGGCTTCTTCACCAGGAAGGTTATGCACCTGCTGGATGAGCGTTTCTGCGTCCTGCCTTGCCTTTAAGAAAGTAGCATTGCCTGCCGACTGTTCGAACTGCCGCTTGGCCGTCTCCCATTCTGCCTGTGATGCTTTCGCGGCCTTTCTCAAGGTCCCCACGATCTCCGGAGGGCTGAACATTAAGCCGAAAGCCACGATCAGGGCGATGATCCCGAAAAGCGCCCCTCCGCCGCCCAAGCTGAACAGCCCGATGCCCGCGAAGCCGCTCACCACTCCGGCAAACCTGCGGCCTACCCGCGAACGCCCGGCGCCTTTCGTCGCCGGGCTCGGTACAAGATTGGGTAAGACAGGCATGAGCTTGGCCAGATCCGGGGCAGGCCCAGGGTCCGGAATGCCGCGAATGGCGGCGATGAGTTGGCCCAGGTCGATAGGAGCGCCGCCGGGAGCGCTCGTCGATACCGTCGGGACGAAGGCGACGAAGCCAGGGAAACCCCGCTCCATTCGACACCAGGGGCAGCCGGTCGCCTGGCGGAAGTGATGGTGGCTGGCGCTTTGATTGCACTTGACCAAGTCGGCCTCGGCCCTGTCGAGGAGCCCGACCCAGTCGGAGGCGGTTGGCCTTCCGGATGGGCTGACCCCGAGGGGGCCGAAGGCTCGCTCGAAGGCATCTGCAAGCGGTAGCGGCAGATCTGCCAACGTCGGCACGTGAGGCGGAGGCTCCATCTGCGTCGCCGCACGGCGGTTCGAGTAAGCGAAACGGTACTCCCTGATCGAGCGCTCGATATCCGGCATGTCGCCGGCCCCCTTGAACCGTCCAACGAATGGGAACCGGCCCATGAAGAGCGTCATGAAGACGAGTGTTGCCAACCCGAACGCATCATGGTTCGCCGTTCGTAGGACGCCCTCGAAGGATTGACCCTGAAGCTCGGGGGGCGTGAAATCGGGAGTGCCGACCTTGCACGGGAAAACCTTCTCGGCCGCCTTGAACTGAAACGAGTCGCTGTCGATCAGCGTGATGGTGGCGTCAGAGGCGACCATGACCACCGAGTGGTTTACGTCACCGACGACGCATCCCGAGGCATGAACGCTTGCCATGGCCCTCGCTACGTTCGCCATGGCGCGCACCAGCAATGGGAACGTCGCCGAAGGGAACGCCGTCTTGCGGCTGCTGGGCGAGTAGAGCTCGTGGACCTCTTTCCGATTGCTGGCCTTCCGCATCGTGAAGCCGGCGAACGTACCCGACCGCATGTCGAAGAGGGCATCCAGGGGGTAGGCCACGAACTGGTTGGTCGCGTGCAGGCGCGCATCCACCATGGCGAGCACCTTGCTCTCGCGCCCGGCCGCGAGGCCCGCCTTATAGATCTTGGCCGCGAGTTCGCCCGGTCCCTCGACGGAACTCACGGTTCCCTCGCCGCCCTGACCCAGAGGGGCGCTCAGCCTTACGGTTGCTCCGGATCTCGTTCGATACTGCAGGACACTCATGCCGGGATGGGCTCAATCGATCCTGGCCGTGGCCGATGAGGCGGCGACGCCGCGCGGGATACGGCGAGCCAGCACCAGGGTCTTGTCATCCTCGGTGCGATCCGTGACCTGCGGGCTATCCAGGAAGTTCCTGAGGTCCATGGATAAGCGGCGCTGCCGCCCCTCCGGCGTCCGGCGAAGGGCTGGAAACATGCTCTCGAAGAAGCGGTCGAACGCGACCCTCGCACCGAAATCCAGGGCAAGGCGCTCCATCCCATCGGTGAAGACGGCGACCTCCTCGATTCGCCCGTCGAGCGCGACGACGTTGACCCGCGGTTCCGGGTCATCGGTCACGAAGTAGGTCGTAGCCGCATATTCTCCCTGGGCCGGCCAGCTGGGTACGCGCCATTCCGTTTCGCCCTCGATACGGCACGCACAGGCCCCGTCTCCCACATGAACGACTACGGCAGCATCGTCCGCGATGATGGCACCCACCATGGTCGCGGCGAAAGATCGAGGCATGTCACCGAGGACATTGGCACGACCGTTGATGCGGTCGCGGATCTCGTCGAGCCAATCCCGTGCCCTGGCCTCGTCCACGGCGGACACGCTGCCACCTGCCCGCAGGAAAGTCGCAACGGCCTGGCAGAAACCTCGGGCGACGATGGCCGAACCGTAACGCGAAAGCTTCGCGCTGCCGGCCCCGTCGGAAACCACGGCCACCAATGCGGAGCCGGTCGGGGTCCGAACCTCGATACATGCGCCGGCATCGTCGCACGGGGCCTCCTCCCTGGCATGGGAGGTCCCGATGGCGCAGGCACCGATCCAACTCCACTGAGCCTTCGGTGTCATCCGGCGACTGCCCAGCCGCTGGGTCCTGTCGGGTTCGAAAGGGCGGGGGTGTCATCGATGCGAGATTTCGAGACCGCCGACAGGGAGGCGGATAGCCACTTGAACAGATCCCGGAAGCGAAGGCCGTCCAGTTGCAGTGGCTCGCGCACGCTAATCTGCTTCAGGACCTCGAAGTTGGCCCCTTTCACCCCCACCGCAAAAAACATGAATGCCTTTGCATCCTCTCCCTCGCGGATGAGTTGCGAGGCTCGCGACACCGAGTCGGTCGGGCCACCATCCGTGATGAGGAAGACCCACGGGCGGTAATACCCGATGCCATTGCTCTTGTAGGCATCCTTGCGGGAACGGAGCAGGGACAGGGATTGCTCGATGGCGGCACCCATCGGGGTGTCTCCGACAACCGACAGCGTCGGCGCATGGAAGTGTTGGACGCCGACGAAATCCATCTCGACCTTGACCGGGCCAAAGGTGACGATCGCCACGTCGACACGCTTGGCTGCGAGTGAGTCCGCGAAAAGCTCATCCCGAAAGACTTGCAGGCCGGCGTTTAGCTCCTGGATCGGCCTTCCTCCCATCGAACCGGAGTTGTCGAGCAGAAGGATCACCGGGCACCGGTTCTCGGGGTTTTCGGCGAACTCGACGCTGCCGAAGGGTCGTTGATCGTAGTTCTCATCGCTCATCGGTATGCCTTTTGAGGATCGATCTCGCTTGATGGATACAGTCAGATTCGGTGCAATCCATCCAGCCCCAGCGCCACCTTAGGGGGGCTGCTGATTGCGATGTCGAGCTTCTTTGGTGAGAAGGGACACACCGGACGCTTGGTGCCCGATTGTAACACGTACGGGGAACGCTACGCGCTACGTGGCCTCGTCGGGCTCGCATTCGGAACCCGGTGCGGGTGTCCCTAAGGTCCCGCGGGGCGGTTATGCGCGGGATCCACAGCTCTCGAACATGATCGAACTCGCGTATCGAATTAAGCTTGCTCGAACACTTGGATGTTCCTATGTCGTTCTCGATCCCCGATGGGGATCGGTCGCAAGCCCGTTGGACAGACGAGAGGAGGACGAGTTTATGCACGCCGACCGTCGCCTCATAGCCATGACGCGCTTGCCCGCCCCAGGCAGCCACCCACTTCCCTTCTCCGTCGACGAGGCCTGACCGGCGCGTATGCGCCTACTCGCCTCCATTTCGAGGCGACCGTCATGTCCGATACCCCGATCCGACCCCTCCAGCCTTACCCCTCGTTCGAGGACCCGCCGCCGCGCGCGGCCAGCACTGACGCCCTGCTCGGCAGGGTGGTCCGACGACTATTCGAGGTCGGCGCACGCCACGAGGATGGCCTCGCCGGCACTCTGAAGGTTGTCCTCACGACGCTGGATCACCGCATGACCGCGGCCGGCAAGCCGTCGCGCTGACGACCGGGAAAACCATCCCCACCACGACGGCCCCCCAATCCGGAGACTCCCGATGAAACCACGAAAACCAGCCCGCGCACCCCTTTCCCGACAACCCTACGAGGCCTGACCGGCGCGCTCGATTGAGCCCGGCTGCCTCGCGACGGAGGCAGCCATGACGACAACGAACAAGACCACCGCCAAGGCCGCCCGGAAGGCCAAGTCCGCCCCTAAGCGCCGTAATGACACCGCCCAGGCTCTGCACGACTTCCTCGATGAAATCCCGGACGGCCGGCGTCCCATCGACCTGATGGAACCGGAGATCCGATCCTCGCGCTTCTACATCGCCCTCCACGCCTTGAACGAGTCCCTGACGACCGAGGACCGCCTTCGGATGCTGCGCTCCGGCGGGGCCGGGGTCGTTGTTGAGGTACCGTCCGCGGATTGGGTTCCGGCGATCCGCACGGCCGCCGAGACCCTGACACGCTTCAACCACGTCCTCGCCAGGAGCGGCAGCGCCCGGACCACCGACAAGAGTGACCATGGCAATGCTGAAGTCGGGGATTTCCTCGGCGCCGGAGGCCGGGTCCTGGGCGTCTCGCAGGCGCCGGAGCGGTACCTGCCGTCGGCGCTCCTCGCTGCCGCCGACGTGCGGATCAAGGTCGCTCCTCCCTCCAACGGCGTCATCCGCCAAGCCATCCTGAGCGTCACGGGCCGCAAGGCCGGTCGCATGCCCCAGGACGTCGCCCAGGGCCTCAGTTTCGATGTCTTGGCCGCATCCCTGCGCAAGGGGACGTCGGCGGGGGCCTGCGTCCGCCGGCTGATCGCGGCCTCCAAGGCCAACGCGACCATCGATCCGAACCTCGCGGACGTGCCCCTGCTGTCCGAGATTTCCGGCTACGGACGCGCCGGCGAATATGCTTCCAGGCTCGCCCATGATTTTTCGGAATGGAAGGCCGGGCGAATGGAATGGAGCGCCCTCGAAAGATCTGTACTGTTGGCAGGTGAGCCCGGCACTGGCAAGACTACGCTTGTACGTAGTATCGCTAAGACGCTGGAAATTCCACTCATTAGCACATCTGTTGCGCTTTGGTTTTCACAGACAAATGGATACCTAAATGAAATTGTAAAGGAAATTGACCGTGTCTTCACAATGGCATCTCAAATGGCGCCAGTTTTGATTTTCGTAGACGAGATGGATGGCATCCCGTCCAGATCATCACTAGGATCACGCAACAGAGACTATTGGGCCCCTTTGATCAACCATTGTCTCACGACATTCGAGAATGCGATCTCCGGCAACACGGACAAGATCATCCTGATCGGTGCCAGCAACTATCCCGAACTGATCGATCCGGCCCTGTTGCGGCCCGGTCGTCTCGGTCGGGTCATCACCGTCGAGAAGCCCGACGCCGACGGCCTGGCCGGCATCATCAGGCAGCACCTGGGGCCGGACGTCCTCGACGGTGCCGACCTGTCGTTGCCGGCCAGCATCGGCGTGGGCGCCACCGGGGCCGAGGCCACCGCCTGGGTCGCGGGAGCCCGGCGCAGGGCTCGGGACGCCGGCCGTCCGATGCGGCTCGACGACCTCGTCCGCGAGATCGCACCGCCCGACCCGAGGTCACCCGAGGAGGCGCTTTCCTGCGCCCGCCACGAATGCGGGCACGGCCTTGCCGTGACCCTGCTGGGTCCTGGCCAAGTCGTCAGCCTCAGCAATGTCATGTCCCACGGGCTTGGGGGCCTTACCAGGACGTCCATGCCGCGGGCCACGATCCTGACGAAGACGTCCATTGAGGCCTACGTCACCACCGTCCTTGCCGGAAGGGCCACCGACGAGGCCTTCGGCGAGGCGAATTCCGGTTCTAGCGGCGCCTACGCCAGCGACCTCGGCCTGGCCACCAGCATGCTCGCCTCCATGCATGTCAGCATGGGCCTGGGCGGCTCGCTCCTGCACCGGGCCTCGGATGCGGAGGCCAGGGAATGGATGCGCCACGACCCCGAAATGCGCCGTCGCGTCGAGGCTGACCTGAATATTTTGTACCTTCGCGCGAGGGAATTCGTCGACGAAAACAGGGGCCTGATCGACGCCTTGGCCCAAAGACTGGTCGTCGCCCGCATCATGGCGGGCGATCAGGTGCGGGCCCTGATCTCGCAGCTCAGGGCGACGTCGCCTTTCATCACCACCCTGGGAGGCCACGATGTCTGAGCTCGATCTCGACGACCTCACCGCCGAAATTTTCAAGAGGGTCCTGCGGATGCGCAGCACTCTGGACGAGGGAGAATTCGATCTCCTCGCCGGCGAGATCATGCTCGCGATGGGGGCCGCGGCAATGCGCAAGGCTGAAGACCGCGCGAGGTCAGTGCGTTGGAGTGCCGAAAGCCGGTCGCTGCCCAACGTCATTCATTTTCCTGGGCCTGCCAGTGACGCACGCGTCGGCGGCGTCGGGGATACAACCAAGGGGAATCGGTGACATGACGCGATCCGACCGAGATGTCGGCAGACCGTCGGGCCGGAACGGCCGTCCCACCGCCGTGACGCACGCCATGCAGATGAAAAAAATGCATCCGAGGCGAAAAAAGTTGTCGCGGAGGTGCCGCGACGCGTCCGTTTTTAGGGGGGTGCCTGGCCGATTCCCCATTTGGAATCGCTAGGCTTTTAAGCAAGCTTAGCCGTTCGTTTTCTGAGATTTGCTAGTTCAGGCCAAATAGTTACAACCAGTCGACGAAGGCGGGCCGCCGAAACCGAGGCGCCTGAAAGACATCGTCGGCGGTGCAATCGATGCCGCAAAGCCGAACCCAAACCGGAGCAAGAGTGATGATTAAGAAACCGCGACACCAAACGAAACGAGCGCTTCAAGCCTAAGCTCAAAGCGCTCGTAAACCGTCGACGGCTCTCAGGCTTGGCAGCAAACAGCCGTCGATCAATCCCGCCTCGCGGCGGACCGCACGTACGTCGCCGTAAGCGCAGGCGATAGTCACCGCATGTTTTGCAGCCGATGGCAAGCGCCACCGGGGTGATGTCCTGCGCCCGCGGCACCGAAAGGTGACCGAAATGCCTTCCGAAAACCCTGTTTCTCGTGCCGGCCACGCCGGTGCGGTTGAGCCTTACCGTCTACCCGAACCGTGGACGCCCCCCAGCCCCTCCATCGCCCATCGCCAGGTCAGCTTGACCTCGAAGGGCCATGTGCGTGGTCGAACCTTGACGCATGAGCCGACGCCGCGACGCGTTTTCGTCGAGAGCTATGGCGAACTCTCGGCCGCTCACACCCTGATGGCACGATCCGACGTCGTTCACCTCCGCGAGCAGGCCGAGCCCGTCGACTACATCGACGATCTCGGAGAGCCCCGGCAGCACTTCTTCGACTTCATCGTCACGCTCGCCGATGGCGACAAGGTTGCCATCGCCTACCGGCCTGACGAGAGTGCCGTGCGAAAGGATCTCGCCAGCACGCTTCGGTCAATCGCAGCGCACATGAACCCGTCGGTCGCGGACCGTGTCGTACACATGTCCGAACGGCACCTACCCAGGGAAATCGTTCGCGACGCGAAGCTTCTCAGAGCGGTGAGGCGAGACAACCGGCCGGAAGACGACAAGGCGGTCGCTGCGATCGTGGAGACCCTACTGGGGGTCACCACCGTTGGAGATCTCGTTCGCACCAGCGGTCTCAAGGGCCGAGCCTTTCGGGCAATCGTCCGCCTCATCGGCGACGGCATCCTGAAGATCGTCGGACCTCACGGCATCACCTACGCCACGCGGGTCGCCCGATACGCCGCGGCCGACGGAGGGCTGTGATGGCTCGACCCGCGATCCAGACAGCTCGACGGATCAATTGCCTACGATTCGGCCCCCATGATCGGGTAACGCTCGGCGGCCGCGCCTATTGCCGGCCGAAGGAGACCCCGAATGGCTGGGCGTTCGGCCGGGACGATGCTCCGGAACTCACACAGGAGCTGACGCACGAGACCATCGACGCCTACACCCATCGCCCGGGATATCGATACGAGCGCGATTACTACGCGCCAGCCGTCAGCCGCCAACGCTCGGCCGGTCTTGCCCAGTCCATGGATGACGTTCCTCGGCACGAACGGCCCGAGATCCTGTTTCGCTATCAGGTCTGTCACCGCTTCTACCGGCTTTGCGGAGAGGGCGTCGTTACCCGATCCGAACGCGGGATCACCAAGGCCCTTCCGATCATCGCCGCCGAGGTCGCTCTTCTCGAATGCGCGAAGGTTCGTCCAACTCTTCGGCGCCCATCCAAGGCTGCACCGGCGAGCTCCAGCGCGTCCTCGGATGGCGAGACTAAGCGTCGGGGCGGTCGGCAACGTGGTGTCCCCACTTCGGGAAAGCCAGAAATCTCTCTCCGTAAGATGCCGCCGGCACCGACTTTTTGGAAGTGGTGGAAGAAGTATATCGCCTCTGGGCGTGTCCCGTGGGGGATGCGGGACAATTACGGAAACTGCGGAGCGGCCCCAAGGCCTATCTGCACGGAAGCCTATGCCGTCCTGGAGCAGATGGCCGTCGATTACGGCACTCGTGAACAACCTTCAAAGGCTTTGCTCCTGGAGCGGATGCGTAACTTCATTGTCGCACTGAACGAAGACCGGGCGGACGATGCCAAGATCGCTTGTCCTTCTCGAAAGCAACTCAACGATCATCTCGACAGCCTCCGGAACATCCGTGTCGTAGCAGGGCGGAACGGGGGTGATGCCGCTCGACGGAAGAACAGCCCCGTCAGTCAAGGCATGGGGATCGTCCTTCCACTCGAACGTGTCGAGATGGATCATTGGGAGGTTCACCTAAAGAGCATTCTCGTCGCCCTCGGGCTGTGGGACAGGCTCAACCGCAATATGCGTCGCCGCATCGGCAGGATGCACCTTTGCGTAGCAATCGACGTGGCGACCAAGGTCATCCTCGGGATGCACCTGTCCGAGACACCCACCTCGGCCGATGCCGTCGCGGTCGTTCAGGCCATCGTGAGCGACAAGGGCAAGTTTGCCGATGCCGTCGGAGCGGCATTGCCGTGGGATATGCACGGCACGCCCGAGCTCATCGCCACCGATGGGGGGAGCGCCTTCACGGCGGACGATTTCGGCCTGGCGGTCGCGAGCCTCGGCTGCGATCACATCATTCCGCCCGGTGGCGTGCCTAGCCTGCGCGGAACCATGGAGCGGTTCTTCAAGACCGTTCACATGCGGCTGATCTCGCGGTTCCACGGCCGGACCTTCGAGAACATGCTGGCGCGCGGGGACTATCCCGCGGAGAAGCTCGCCAATCTGGATACGCGAGACCTCGCCTGGGTGATCGTGCGCTGGGTGGTCGATGTCTATCATGCCACCAAGCATGACGGTCTCAGCGGTGCGACGCCCCGGAACGCGTGGCTGGAGGCCGTCGAGCTTTACGGGACCACCGCACCTCCCGATCCGCACGTCCGGCGCAGCATCTTCGGCATCCCACTTGTTCGGACCCTCAATCAGGAGGGAATTCGCATCCTGGGGGTTCGCTACTGGAGTGACGCCCTTGTCGAGGAATTCCTCGACCGCGGAATCGTGGAAATCGAAATCAAGCTCGATCCGTCCGATATCGGAGAGATCTCGGTCCGCATTCGACGCGATTGGCACGCGGCGCGATGCGTCCGGCAAGATGTAGCCGGCATCGATGTCGAGACCTGGATCGAGGCCGCATCCGAGATGCGCCGTGTCAGGGGCGAACAGGCCGACTTCAACGCAAACGTCGTCCGGAATGCCGTGGAGGCCATCGAGGCGGTCGGAAGAGGCGCTGCGGATCGCGAAGGCATCGCCAACCCGACCCTCACGAGCGATCAGATCGACCAGGTCGAGCGAACCGCTCTGCTTGGGTTCTCGATCCCCGATCCGGTCGCCGAAACAGTTGCCGAGGACATCGACGGTCTCCTTTCCGGCGGCATCCCCGTCACCGGGCCGGCAAGCCCGCCACAGGTTCCTGTCGAGCCGAAGACGCCGCGAGCACGTCGTCCGCCGGAACCCATCCAGGACGCCCCAGACGATACGGACGACAGCACCTTCGACTTCGAGGATTAGTCATGAACGAGCAAAATCTGAACCTTTCCGTTTCCGCTCGGGAGCGCCTGAGGCTGTCCCTTCGTCAAGGTGACAGCACCCCTAGCGTGATGGAGAAGGTGCGCCGGCGCTACATCAAGACAAAGCGTGACGACATCCTACTCGCCGCATTCGACAAGCTGCTGGCTGACATGTGCGAAAGGCCTGACCCCGAAGGGCGCGACGATGATGGGAGCGATGCTGGCGAAGTAAACCTGTTGCTGGTGCTAGGTCCGAGTGGGGCTGGGAAGACACGGAGCCTCAAGCGCCTTTTCTCGACCCATCCTGCGCTCGGAACCACTGAGGGAGAGCAGGGCCCCCTGCTATCTTTGTCCGCACCAAGCCCATGTGGGGTGAAGGAACTCGGCAAGGCCATCCTCGCAGCAACTGGGTACACCGTCACCAGAACACGCATCGATGGCCCCGAAATCTGGAACATTATCCGCAAGCGTCTGCCATCGCTCGGCGTGCTGATCATTCACATCGACGAGGCTCAGCATGGCACTCAGCTTCGAGATGGCACCGAAAGGCAGAAGCTACTCAATTCTATCAAGGCGCTGATGGTCGATCCCGTGCATCCGGTCGCCTTCATCCTTTCCGGATTGCCGCAAGTCGCCGATTTCATCTCGACGGACGACCAGGTCTCCCGGCGTGCCGGGTGGATCAGCCTTCTCTCTATCGGCTTGCCGTCCGATACAGCCATGCTGACGGAGGCCACGAAGTCCTACGCGAAGCTGGCCAGCCTCAATGTTTCGGCGGATGAGATCACGCGGCTGCTGCCGCGTCTCGTACACGCAAGCGACAACCGCCTGGGAATTCTAGTCGAGGAGATCCATAGCGCCATCCGCTATGCCCTTGGCGTCAAGGCCACCGACCTTAAGGTGAGCCATTTCGAAAAGTCGTTCGGGGAGAGGACGGGCAATCTGCCCCAATGGAACCCCTACGCCAGGTCTGACTACAAGGCGGTCGACGTTTGGCGGATGCTTGCCACCCGGGACAAGCCAGATCCGGCGGTCACGAAGAAGGGTAAGACCGTCCGCTCAAAGGATAAGAAGGGGGATCGGTCGTGAACGCCCCCCTGCGCCTGACGATCCCCCACGGGGTCGACGAGCCGGGCGAGAGCTACCTCTCGCGCCTCGCCGCCCGCAACGGCGTCGATCTTTCGACAGACTTCTGCCGGGATGTCGAGTTGCGGTTTCAGGATGTGGTCGACGGGGACCCGAACGAGCTCCGGCGTCTGGCGACTATGGCAGGGGTGGATCCGGCCGCCCTCGTCGCGGCCTCCTTCGCGCGAGAGGAGAACCAGAGCTACGTCGTCGGAGGTCACCGGATCCCTCTCCGCTGGATGGGTCGCGGCACGACGCGGGTCTGCCCCGCATGCCTCCTAGAGGATGCCGCGAACTCGGACCTGCCTCCGGAGATCGCGATGCATGCCCGCTTCTGGTGGGGGACGCTCCTCGTTGGTGCATGTCCGCTGCACGACGTTCCGCTAGTCAGCATCGCCTCGGGCCGGCGGCCCACGATCCACGACATCGTCGCCGACCTTCGCGGGATGCCAGATCCCCTTCCCGCCCTCCTCGCATCCCTGACGCCGCGTCGGGCGACGCGCCCGGAGCGGTACCTCGTGGGACGCCTGTCGGGAAGGCACCGGGACGGGGCGGTCCCATTCCTCGACGGGCTTCCCGCTTTCGTCGGCGCGCGGTTCTGCGACGTGATCGGGGCGATCCGCGTCCACGGGAAGAACACGCTTCCGAAGACGCTCGACGAGGCCGATCGCCTCGCCGCGGGCGAGGCCGGCTTCGACATCGTCGCTGGCGGCGCGGACGCTGTCCGGGCCTTCGTCGTCAACATGATCAAGGACCGGCCCGGGGACAGGTCCTACAACGGGAGCGCCAAGTTCGTCCTGGGAGGCCTCGACGCCTGGCTCTACCAGAACAAGGGCAACCCCGACCTGATGGGGCTGCGCCGCTTCCTTTCCGATATCGCGATCGAGCACCTTCCGCTCGGACCAGGTGAAACGTGTTTGGGCCTGCCCGTGGGGCGGCGGGTCCTGCATTCGGTCTGCACCGCGTCGAAGGAAAGCGGCGTGCATCGAGTGAGGCTTCGCAAGGCCCTGGTCCAGTACGGCTTCCTCGCGGAGCGGCAGCCGCGCGCGCCCGACCACTTCATGACCTTCCCGGCCAAGGCGGCGGCACCCTTCCTGGCGTCCCTGGCCGGCACAATGGATCTCGGCGACGTTCGTAGCCATATCGGCGCGCCGCGGGTCCACGGCCAACTGCTTGTGCAGGGTGGCTTCCTGAAGCCGATCAACCTGAGGGACGCGAGAGGCAAGGGCATGCTCGCGTTCATGCGGGAGCACGTTGACAGCTTCCTGGCTGACCTGACTCGGGACGCGCGGGACGTCGAGGATCCCACCGCTTACACGATCATCGATGCGGCTAAGCGCGTGCCCTGCGGTGCCATGG
The DNA here is from genome assembly GCF_010692745.1 of Methylobacterium sp. BTF04. Taxonomy (GTDB): domain Bacteria; phylum Pseudomonadota; class Alphaproteobacteria; order Rhizobiales; family Beijerinckiaceae; genus Methylobacterium. Next base: position 15,600 of record NZ_JAAHTB010000044.1, on the reverse strand, counting down.
ACATCGTTCGCCTCCTCGTCGAGCGTCGGTTGCCCTTTGTTGGACGCAGCCGCGACGCCGATGGCTACCTCTCCGTCCTAGTCAGGCCCGACGATGTCCGCAATATCCTGGTGCCGGAGGGACCGACGCTCACAGTACGGGGCTTCGCCGAGGCGGCCGGCATCCCGATCCACCGCGTACGGCATCTGATTTACGATGGGTCCCTTCGCTCGACGCTCGTCCGCAGGAACGAGGGTGGACGGACGGTGCATGCGATCCCGCGAACGGAGCTGGCCCGTCTGGAGACGAATCTGATCGGGCTAAGCGAGTTGGCCGCAGCATGGGGCTTCAAAAAGGAAAAGGCCGCCTACATCCTTAGACGGTGTGGTATTCTAGTGGTACGAAGTCCAATCGAGAGCCAGCGACGTCACTATCGTATGGCCGACATCGCATCGAATGTTGGTCTTCGAACGCGTCAACTCTTTTTACCGCAATAAAGACATCGAACACATCTATCTTCTTCGGCCTCGGTTTCGACCGGGGCCTTTTTTTATGCTTGGCTGGTGAGCTGATCGGACTGATAAAAAGCTCTGTACTATGACCAAACTCCCCTATCCAGCACGTCCAAAGTTCGAAACTTCCTTTTTATAAAAACCCATCTTTTCAGTGGCTTATGCGTAAAAATGCTGCCAAACTTCCCTGCTCCTTACAGCTAATAGCCCACCTAATGATCCGCTTTGGAACCCCGAAGCTCCGTTCCAAATCAACCTAGAGTAATAAGGGCCGCCCTTATTGTAAGGGCGGCCCCTCCTATGTTCGCGAACGCCCAGAGATTTCAGATATCTGGCGCGCGCTTCCAGCTCTGGCGCGCGCTTCCAGCAACGTGATCACACTGCCGCAATTCTACGAGCCTAAGCCGGGGGGGTAGCCGAAGGAACCCATAGTGTTACAACATGCGGAGATCGCGCCGCCCGTCGATGCTGGCCACATCCTCCTCGTGGAGGACGATGACGGCCTACGCATGCTGGTCACCCGGCTTCTCGGCGAGGCCGGCTACCGGGTCACGGGCTGCAGGAGCGCCGCCGAGTTCTGGCGTCTGCTGCCCGCCGGGGGCGTCGACCTCGTCCTGCTCGACGTCATGCTGCCCGGCATCTCTGGGCTTGACCTGCTCCGGACGTTGCGGGCCAGGAGCACGGTGCCGGTGATCATGGTCAGCGCCCGCAACGAGGAGGCAGACCGGGTGCTCGGGCTGGAACTCGGCGCCGACGACTACGTCGCCAAGCCCTTCGGTCGGCCCGAGCTTCTGGCCCGCATCCGTGCCGTACTCCGGCGCGCCTCCATAGCCCCGTCGTCAGCCTCGGCCCCGAACGCTGAAAATCTCGTCTTTTCGGGATGGAAGCTCGACCTACGCAGCCGATTGCTCCTCGATCCCGAAGGGGCGGGCGTCGACCTGTCCGGCGCGGAGTACGACCTGCTCATGGTCTTCCTGGAGCACCCGGGGCGCGTGCTGGGCCGCGAGATGATCCTCGAACTGTCCCGTGCCAGGCTCGGGTCGCCCTCGGACCGCAGCGTCGACACTCTTGTCAGCCGCCTGCGGCGCAAGCTCGAACCGCCCGCGGGCCTACCCGCAATCATCAAGACCGTGCGCGGTGCCGGCTATATGCTCGCCGCGAAGGTAGAGCGCGCATGAGCCGCCTCTCCCTCCTGGCCCGGAGCCTGGAAGCCCGTACGGTCGCCGTCCTGCTCATGGCCATCCTCGCCGTCCACGGCGGTGCCCTGCTGCTCTACCGCCAGTCCGCCGTCGCCGCCGCGGACGATGCGTTCGCGCGGCAGGTCGCCAACCAACTCACGCTGGCGAGCGAGGCGGTCCTGCGACGTCCCCCGACCGAGCGTGACGCCGAAGCCAAGGCCCTGTCGTCGTCGCATTTCGAGCTCGCGTGGTCGTCGACCTCGCCTTTGCGCCAGAACGAGGCGGACGATCCCGGGCTATGGTCGTTGCGAAGTCGGATGATGTCCCTGGAACCGAGCCTCGGGTCCGGGCTCGCCCTGGCGATGGGCGGCGACGAGGCCATCCACCAGGAGGACCTGGGCGGTGCGCTCACGCTGGTCGACGGAAGCTTCCTGACCTTTCGCTCGGCCCATGCGCCAAGCATGGCCCGGCTCGGACCGTGGGCCTACCTCGCGACGGCGATGGCCATCCTCGTCGGTATCGCTGCCGTCGTCCTGATGCACCGGATCGCCGGACCGCTTCGCGATCTCACCCGCGCCACCGGAGAGATCGGACACGGAACTGTTGTCCTCGTCCGCGAGGCAGGCCCCGACGAGACCCGCGAGATCGCCCGGGCCCTCAACGCGATGCAGGACCGCATCCATCGTTTGGTGACCGAACGGACCCAGGCCCTGGCGGCCGTCTCCCACGATCTGCGCACCCCCATCGCGCGACTACGCCTCCGCCTCGACGGTCTGCCGGACGGGGGCGAAACGCGGGCGATGGGCTCGGACCTCGACGACATGCAGGCCATGGTCGATTCGACGCTGGCATACCTGCGCGGCGACGCCGACCCGGAGCCACGCCAGGTCGTCAATGTCGCCACCATCCTGATGAGCATCGCCGATGCGTTCTCCGATGCGGGTCGCGACGTCGCCTATGTGGGCCCCGGGCGTGCGCTCGCGACCGTGCGACAGGTCGCCTTGCGGCGCGCCCTCGATAACCTCGTCGACAACGCTGTGCGTTACGGGACCCGTGCCCGCCTCTCACTGGTGGTGGAAGCGGACGAACTGGCCCTCATCGTCGAGGACGACGGTCCCGGCATCCCGTCCGACCAGATCGCCCAGGCCTTCGAACCGTTCACCCGCCTGGAGGCGTCCAGGAACCGCAATACCGGGGGCACCGGCCTCGGGTTGACCATCGCTCGGCGGATCGTCGAGGCGGAGCGAGGCGGCATCACCCTGAGCAATCGACAGGACGGTGGCCTGAGGGTGCAGGTCTCGCTGCCGCTCAAGGGGCGCTGACACACTTCGTCACGAACGCGGCGTCTCGGTGTCAAACGGGTTCGCTATCTCACGTCTCGAAGCGGCCAGGCAGGTCGCTGAACCCCTGGAGACACACATCATGAAGCGTACCTTCGCCGCCGCTCTCGTCGCCGGCTTTCTTGCTGCCCTCTCGGCTCCCGCCTTCGCCATCGACGGCCATGGCAATGCCTCCAACCCTGAGCGTGAAGTCCCGAACACGGGAGGCGTCTCAGGCGGCCCGGCCCATCGCGATGACCCGCGTGTGAGTGAGGCCCGCGAGGTCGGCAAGGACGGGAAGCCCGCCCATTCCGCCAAGGATGGCCACGCCCACGGTCATGCCCTCGACAAGAAGTGAATGAACGGCGGAAGCCCCCTGCGGCGGGGAGGATGCACCGATGCGGATGCTGCCCCTGCTGTTCGTCTTCGCGTTGCTGGCCGCCGGTATCGGCTACGCGCTGGCGGCGGATGACGGGCGTGCTCCCGCCCAACACCTTCGCGGTGCGACAGTGCCCCCTTTCGTACCGTGATCCGCCCGCCTCGGCATCGTGTCGAGGCGGGCACCACTGTCCTCGGTGAATGAGGGCATCAGACGCGGTTCACATCGGTAAGGCCGCTCTCACGACTTCAGAGGTCGAGGAACTTGTGAGGGCCAAGCGCCTCACGCGTGTACGGATGATCGTGAATCGTCCATAAGGACCAAGATGAAGACCGGACGTCGGATCAGGGCCTACGAGACGATGCGCGGCTGGTGGACGATCACCGCACGCGCGCTGTCGCTCGTCTTCGCCCTGGCGCTCGTCGTTCCCAGTGCGATCCATTCCGCCGAGGCCCATCACTCTGCCGGCCGCGAACTGTCACTCGCGACGACGACCGACGTAGCGGCGGCCGACCATTCCGATGCCTGCCCGGCCTGCCACGCGAATTGCGGGTGCCATCAGGCCCTGAACCTGGATGAGACGCCCGCGATGCCGGCCCGCGGGTCCGGGAGCGCGTCCTACGCCGTAGCGGTCACCGAAGCCGGATCCGTATCGCCGGACCGTCTCCCAAGGCCCCCTCGCGCCTGAGGTGACGTCGCCACGACCGTGGCACGTCCCGGCCGGACCCGTCGCAGGGGCCGGCTCCCCACACTCGCGAACCACCTTGTACGGGACCGTCCCCAGCCGCCTCAGCGGTGATGCGACGTCCCGGTCGGAGCCGGCTCTTCCCATGCGTGCATTCCTCTCCGTGGCCCTCCTGGCCATCGGCATCGCCATTGGCGGTGGCTTCCCCCGCGTATCCGAGGTCGTGCAAGGCACCCTTGCCGCCGCCGGCCTGACGAAAGCCGGGGGGACCCTGACCACGACCGCAGCCATGACCAACCCTGCGACCACGAAAGCCGATGACGGGCACGGTCACGATGAGCGCGGCCATGGGCACGCGGAGGGCGAGCCCAAGCCTGTCGGTGAGCACAAGCATGCCGAGGGCGAGGCAAACGGTCACGAGGTGGAGGGTGAGGGCAAGATCAAGATGACGGCCGAGCAAGCCGTGGAGCAGGACATCAAGCTGGCCAAGGTCGAGGGCGGCATCCTCTCGCGGCATCTTCTCGTGCCCGGCACCATCGCGCAGGACGCGGACCGGATCGCCCGCGTTCCCGTGCGGGTCGTCGGCACGGTGGCGGAGATGCGCAAGCGCCTCGGCGAGGAAGTCGCCAAGGGAGAGGTCGTGGCCGTCCTCGACAGCCGCGAGGTGGCGGAGGCCAAGAGCGACTTCCTGACGGCGACGGTCAAGGCAGACCTGGAGAAGACGAACTTCGACCGGCAGCAGGCCCTCTGGGACAAGCGCATCTCGGCGGAGTCCGCGTTCCTGAGCGCCAAGGCCGCCTACGTGGAGGCGACCCTGCGCGTCGACCTCGCCCGACAGAAACTGTCCGCCTTGGGCCTGAACGCCGCCGAGGTGGCGATTTCGGCCAAGAAGGACGAGACCACCCCGAATCTGTCGAGTCTGCGCCGGTACGAGCTTCGCGCGCCGTTGTCCGGCCGCATCGTCGAGCGCAAGGTCGATGTCGGCACGGCCGTGGGCAAGGAGGGCGACCCGGCCGACGTCTACACTGTCGCCGACCTGTCCTCCGTGTGGATCGAGCTCGCCGTCCCGACCACCGAACTGTCGAAGGTTCGCGAGGGTGCACGCGTGACCATCGTCGGAGGCGAAGACGCCCAGCGTGCCGAGGGCAAGGTTGTCTTCGTCAGTCCGATTCTCAACCCGGAGACGCGCTCGGCCCGAGTCATCGTCGCCCTGCCAAACAAGGACATGGCCTGGCGGCCCGGCACCTTTGTCACGACCGAGGTCGAGATTGCGCAGGACCAGGTTTTGGTCCGCCTGCCGAAGTCCGCCATCCAAACCATCAAGGGTGAGAAGGTCGTCTTCGTCCGCACACCGTACGGGTTCGAACGCAAAGACGTGACGATCGGCAAGGCCGATGACGACGCCTTCGAGATCCTGACCGGACTGAAGCCCGGGGACGAGGTCGCGGTCGCCAATTCCTTCGTCCTGAAGGCCGAGCTCGGCAAGGCCGAAGCCGACCACGCGCACTGAGGGGGGGCGACCATGATTTCGAAGATCCTCGATTTTTCCGTCCATCAGCGCTGGCTCGTGGTGCTCCTGTCGCTCCTCGCGGCCGGCTTCGGCGTGTTCTCGCTGACGAAGCTTCCCATCGACGCCGTCCCGGACATCACCAACAACCAAGTGCAGATCAACACCACGGCGCCGTCGCTCTCGCCGGTCGATATCGAGAAGCAGGTCACCTACCCGGTCGAGACGGCGCTCGCCGGCATCAAGGGACTGGAATACACCCGCTCGCTCTCGCGAAACGGGTTCTCCCAGGTCACGGCGGTCTTCTCGGAAAAGCTCGACATCTACTTCGCCCGCCAGCAGGTCGCCGAGCGCATCAACGAGGCGAAGTCGACCCTGCCGCCTGGAGCCGAGCCCCGTATGGGCCCGATCTCGACTGGGCTCGGCGAGATCTACATGTGGTCGATCCACTACGCCCAGCCCAAGGAGCGCACGGTCTCTCCGGACGGCAAGGCCGGGTGGCAATCGAACGGAGACTACCTGACCCCCGAGGGCCAGAGGCTGACGACGGAGCTGGAGCGCACGGCCTACCTGCGCACGGTCCAAGACTGGATCATCCGCCCCCAGGTGAAGACCGTGCCGGGCGTCGCCGGCGTCGACAGCATCGGCGGCTTCGACAAGCAGTACCATGTCCAGCCCGACCCGATGAAGCTCACCGCCCTCGACCTGTCGTTCGCCGATATCGGCCGGGCGTTGGAGGCCAACAACGCCAATCAGGGCGCCCGCTACCTGGAGGATAACGGCGAGGGCTACGTCGTCCGCGCCGCCGGCCGCCTGGAGACCATGGAGGATATCGGTACCGTGGTGGTGACCACGCGCGGCGGGGTGCCGGTGCGCATCGCCGACATTGCCGAAGTCCGGATCGGACGCGACCTGCGCACCGGCTCGGGCAGCGAGGACGGGCGCGAGGTGGTGATCGGCACCGCGCTGATGCTGATCGGCGAGAACAGCCGGACGGTGTCGGCCGCCGTCGACGCGCGCATGACCGAGATCCGCCGCACGCTCCCACCCGGCGTCGAGGTTCAGACCGTCCTCAACCGCACGGTGCTCGTCGAGGCCACCATCAGGACGGTGGCAAAGAACCTCGCCGAGGGCGCCGCCCTCGTCATCGTCATCCTGTTCCTGCTGCTCGGCAATTTCCGGGCGGCCATCGTCACCGCGCTCGTCATTCCGGTGGCGATGCTGATGACCATGACCGGGATGGTCCAGGGCCGCATCAGCGCCAACCTGATGAGCCTCGGGGCGCTCGACTTCGGCCTCATCGTCGACGGTGCCGTCATCATCACCGAGAACGCCTTGCGTCACCTGGCGGAGCGGCAGGGCGAACTCGGGCGCAAGCTCGACCTGGAGGAGCGCCTCGTCACCGTGCGGGCCTCGGCTGAGGAGATGATCAAGCCGTCCCTCTATGGGCAGACGATCATCATCCTCGTCTACGTGCCGCTCCTCACCTTCACCGGGGTGGAGGGCAAGATGTTCGAACCGATGGCGCTCACCGTCATCATCGCCCTCGTCTCGGCCTTCGTCCTGTCGCTGACCTTCGTTCCGGCGATGATCGCCATCGTCATCACCGGCCGGGTCACGGAAAAGGACAACATCCTCATTCGCGGGATCAAGGCCGCCTACCGACCGGTACTCGGCGCCGCCCTCCGCATTCCGACGACGTTCGTCGCCGTCGCCTTGGCTCTGCTCGTCGGGGCCGGGTTCCTGTTCACCAAGCTTGGTCAGGAGTTCATCCCCCAACTCGACGAGAAGAGCATTGCGCTCAACGCGCAACGCATCCCATCGACCTCCCTGACCCAGTCGCAGGCGATGCAGTTGAAGGTCGAACAGGCGATCAGCCGATTCCCCCAGGTCGCCTACGTCTTTTCGAAGACCGGCACCGCGGAGGTCGCCTCCGACCCGATGCCACCGAGCTCCTCAGACACCTTCGTCATCCTGAAGCCGCAGGCGGAGTGGCCCGACCCGGACCTCTCGAAGGCCGAGCTGCAGGAGGACATCGAAAAGGCGCTCGGGGCGCTTGCGGGCAACGTCTACGAGTTCTCCCAGCCGATCCAGCTACGCTTCAACGAGCTCCTGGCGGGCACCCGCGGCGACCTCGCCGTGAAGGTGTTCGGGGAGGAATTCGAGCCGATGCTCAAGGCCGCCAACCAGGTCGCCACGATCCTGCGCGGGACCGAGGGCGCCGATGACGTCAAGGTCGAGCAGACCGCCGGCCTGCCGTTCCTGGAGATCAAGATCAACAAGGTCGAGGCCGCGCGCTTGGGCTTGAGCACGTCCGCGATCCAGGACGTCATCGGAGCGGCCATCGGCGGCCGCGAGGCCGGAATGGTGTTCGAGGGGGACCGGCGCTTCCCCATCGTCGTGCGCCTGAACGACAAGGTGCGCGAGGACCGCGAGGCCCTGGAGAACATCCCCGTGCCGCTGCCTCCGGGCGTCAACGGACGGGCATCCTCGGTACTGCTGAAGCAGGTGGCGAGTTTCTCCGTCACCGAGGGCCCAAACCAGATCTCGCGCGAGAACGGTCGGCGTCGGGTCGTGGTCACCGCCAACGTGCGCGGTCGCGACATCGGATCGCTCGTGGCCGAGGCGCAGGCCAAGGTGGCCTCGGGACTCCAGCTTCCGGCCGGGTACTACGTCACCTGGGGCGGCCAATTCGAGAACCTGGCCTCGGCCCGGCAGCGGCTGATGGTGGTCGTGCCGGTGTGTTTCTTCCTGATCTTCCTGCTGCTGTTCTCGGCCCTGAATTCGGCCAAGGATGCGCTGCTGGTGTTCAGCGCGGTCCCGCTGGCGCTCACCGGCGGAATCGCGGCGCTGTGGCTGCGCGGAATGCCGTTCTCGGTGCCAGCGGCGGTGGGCTTCATCGCCCTGTCCGGGGTGGCGGTCCTCAACGGCCTGGTGATGCTCACCTACATCAAGCAGCTTATCGCGGAAGGCCGTCCCAAACGCGAGGCGATCCTGGAGGGCGCCATGACCCGGCTGCGGCCGGTGGCGATGACGGCCCTGGTGGCGTCGCTCGGGTTCGTGCCGATGGCTCTGGCGACCGAGACGGGTGCCGAGATCCAGCGACCGCTGGCGACCGTGGTCATCGGCGGCCTCATCTCGGCGACCCTTCTGACGCTCGTCGTCTTGCCGGCCCTCTACGCACGGTTCGCGAAGACCGGCTGTGTCAAGCCCGCTATTCGGGTGCCCGAGGCCCCAACGCCGCATCTCAACGCGGCGGAGTAGGCCGATACCGCGCCGATGGGTATGCCCCACGGCTCTGGCCCTGTAGGCCTTGGCCGGCTCAGTACACGTGGCGGCCCTCCCTTCGGCGAGGGACCGTTCCGGTTGGCGTGGGGACTGGTAGACCGGTTCGACACGCCCTCAATGGTTGATCGCGAAGCGAACCCGACCAGCCCGTACTTCTTCCATCACCGACCACTCGCCTCTTGCCTCGAACCGACGAGGTCGTCGTGGTCTGCAGGGAGCAGGGTCTCCGGTCGGTCACTGGGTGGGTCGACTACTCGACGAAATGGCATACGCCACTGAGCGCATACCGATTGGGCGACGGACTGACGCGACGGTCGCATCGCGTCGAATCGCGTTCCCATGGGTCGCTTATTCGGCCGCCAAAGGCAGCGCCGCCTCCGGTTCGGACGCAATGGTCACGTCTACATCGGGTAGGCCCCAGCCCTTCACCAAGCCGTAGACCGCAGGGATCACCAGCAGGGTCAGAACGGTCGACGAAACCATGCCGCCGATCATCGGCACCGCGATCCGCTGCATGACCTCGGAGCCCGATCCGGTGCTCCAAAGGATGGGCAGAAGCCCCGCCATGATGGCGACCACCGTCATCATCTTCGGACGCACCCGCTCGACCGCGCCGACCATGATGGCCCGTCGCAAATCGACCCGCGACAGAACTCGTCCCTCGCGCGCGCATTCAGCCCGGATCTCCGCCAGCGCATGGTCGAGGTAGACCAGCATGATCACCCCGGTCTCGGCGGCGACACCCGCGAGCGCGATGAAGCCGACCGCGACCGCGACGGACAGGTTGAAGCCCATCCACCACATCAGCCAGACGCCGCCGACCAGGGCGAACGGCAGCGACAGCATGACGATGAGCGTCTCGGTGAGCCGGCGGAAGTTGAGGTAGAGGAGCAGGAATACGATCAGGAGCGTCAGGGGCACGACGACCTTGAGCCGTGCCGTCGCGCGGTCGAGGTACTCGACCTGGCCACTCCACTGCACGAGAGTGCCTGGGGGTAGCTTCACCTCGTTGGCTACCGCCGCCCGCGCCTCGGCGACGTACCCCCCGAGATCCCGTCCGGCGACGTCGACGTAGATGAAGACCGCGAGTTGCCCGTTCTCGGTCCGGATCTGCGTCGGGCCCCGGTTCAGCTGCACCTTGGCCACTTCGCCGAGCGGCACCGTGCCCCCGCTCGGGATCGGGACCTGCACCTCGGACGCGATGGATTGCGGGTTCGAACGGAAGGCGCGCGGGTAGCGCACGTTCACGGAGTAGCGCTCGCGGCCCTCGACGGTATTGGTCACGCTCTCGCCGCCGAGTGCCATGGCGATGACGTCCTGCACGTCGCCGACCGTCAGGCCGTAGCGTCCCAGGACCTCCCGGTCGGGGGTGATGTCGAGGAAATAGCCGCCCTGGACGCGCTCGGCATAGGCGCTCGACGTGCCCGGCACCGCCTTCACCACCGCCTCGATCTGACGGGCGACCTTTTCCATCTCGGTGAGGTCGGTGCCCAGCACTTTGATCCCGACGGGCGTGCGGATGCCAGTGGAGAGCATGTCGATGCGGGCGCGGATCGGCTGCGTCCATGCATTCGAGACGCCGGGGAACTGGAGCGCCGCGTCCATCTCGGTCTTCAGGCTGGCGGTCGTGACCCCGGGACGCCACTCGGCCTTCGGCTTCAGGTTAATGATGGTCTCGAACATCTCGGACGGCGCCGGATCAGTCGCCGTGTTGGCCCGTCCGGCCTTGCCATAGACCGAGGCGACCTCGGGGAAGGACTTGATGATTCGGTCCTGCGTCGCGAGCAGGTCCCCGGCCTTGGTCACGGAGATGCCCGGTAGCGTGGTCGGCATGTACATCAGGGTGCCCTCGTCGAGGTCGGGCATGAACTCCGAGCCGAGTCGGCCTGCCGGCCACGCCGTCGCCGCGAGGACGCCCAGGGCGACGAGGATGGTGAGCACGCGAGCCCGGAGGACGCCGGCGATCAGCGGGCGGTAGATCCAGATCAGGAACTGGTTCACCGGGTTGCGGTGCTCGGGCACGATCCGGCCCCGGACGAACAGGACCATCAATGCCGGGACGAGGGTCAGGGACAGGAGTGCGGCCGAGGCCATCGCGAAGGTCTTGGTGAAGGCGAGCGGCCCGAACAAGCGCCCTTCCTGGCTCTCCAGGGTGAAGATCGGCAGGAAGCTCACCGTGATGATGAGGAGCGAGAAGAACAGCGACGGGCCGACCTCGCTCGCCGCCCGGATGAGGATATCGACCCGCGGCGTGCCGGGAGAAGCCCGCTCCAGGTGCTTGTGGGCGTTCTCGATCATCACGATGGCGGCGTCGATCATGGCGCCGACCGCGATGGCGATGCCGCCCAAGCTCATGATGTTGGCGCCGAGCCCGAGGCCCTTCATCCCCGCGAAAGCCATCAGGATGCCGACGGGCAGCATCAGGATCGCGACGAGCGCGCTGCGCACGTGGAGCAGGAACACGATGCAGACGAGGGCGACGATGATGCTCTCCTCGACCAGCGTCCCCCTCAGGGTCTCGATGGCCGCCTCGATGAGATGCGAGCGGTCGTAGACCGGCAGGATTTCGGTGCCCGACGGCAGGCTTTTCGCGACCTCTGCGAGCCTGGCCTTGGCGCTCTCGATGACGTGCAGGGCGTTGGCGCCGAAGCGCTGGAGGATAATGCCTCCGGCGACCTCGCCGTCGCCGTTCAACTCGGTGATGCCGCGGCGCTCGTCCGGACCGAGCTCGACCCGGGCGACGTCTTTCACCCGCAGCGGCGTGCCGGCCTCGGTTTTGAGAACGATGCTCTCGATGTCGGCGATGCTTCGGAGATAGCCGCGGCCCCGGACGACGAACTCGAACTCGGAGAGCTCGACGGTGCGGCCGCCGACGTCGGCGTTGCTGGCCCGAATCGCATCCCGAAGCTTGGACAGGGTGATGCCCTGCGCCCGCAGGCGGTTCGGGTCGACCACGACATTGTACTGCTTCACGAAGCCGCCGACGCCGGCGACCTCGGCGACGCCCTCGGCGCGGGAGGCCCCGAAGCGAACGACCCAGTCCTGCAGCGAGCGAAGCTCGGCGAGGCTCCGTTCTTTCGCGACCACGACGTACTGATAGACCCAGCCGACCCCCGTCGCGTCCGGCCCCAAGGTCGGGGTCACGCCCGCCGGCAGGCGCTTGGCCACCGTGTTGAGGTATTCGAGCACCCGGCTGCGAGCCCAGTACGGGTCGGTGCCGTCCTCGAAGATCACGTAGACGAACGACACCCCGAAAAACGAGAAGCCCCGCACAACCTTCGAGCGCGGGACGGTCAGCATGGCGGTCGTCAGCGGGTAGGTCACCTGGTCCTCGATGACCTGGGGCGCTTGGCCCGGATACTCGGTGTAGACGATGGTCTGAACGTCCGAGAGGTCCGGGATGGCGTCGAGCGACAGGGTCTTCAGGGCGTAGAGCCCCGCTCCGACCGCGAACACGGTGCCGATCAGGACCAGCACGAGGTTCCGCGCCGACCAGGCGATGAGGCGGGCGATCATGGTGCCTTCTCCTCAACCGCGGCCTCGGGACCCTGGTCCGGCTTGGGGTCCGAGAGCCCCTGCAATGCCGCCTTCAGGTTGCTCTCGGCGTCGATCAGGAAGTTGGCCGAGGTCACGACCCGGTCGCCAGCTGAGATGCCGTCCCTAATCTCGACATAGCCGTCACCCCGGGCGCCGAGACGAACCGGGCGCGGCTCGAAGCGGCCTTCGCCCCTATCGACGAGGACGACCTGCTTGGTGCCGGTGTCAATCACCGCATCGTCCGGTACCGCGACGACAGGCTCGTCGGCGCCGATGGCGATGGCGACGTCGGCGAACATCCCCGGACGCAGGTCACCGTTCGGGTTTGGCAACTCGATCCGCAGGCGGGCGGTCCGTGTTCCCATCGCGAGGTGCGGGTAGATCCGCGTCACGGTTCCGGTGAAGACCCGGTCCGGAAACGTCCTCGCGCGCACGGTCGCCGTCTGCCCTTCGGCGACGATGGCGAGATCGCGCTCGGTCACGTCGACGAGAACCCAGACCCTCGAATGGTCCACGAGTTTGAAAAGGGTGTCTCCGGACTTTGCGCGCATGCCGTCGGAAACGTTGCGTTCGACGACGACGCCGTCGCGCGGCGCCGACCAGGTGATGGTGGCCGGCACCTTCCGGGTGCGCTCGATCTCGTCGATGACCTCGGGCGGGATACCGAGGTTCTCCAGCCGGCGGCGAGCGCCCTCGTAGCCGATGCCGGTGAGGTACTGCGCGGCAGCGGCGTTCATCTCGGGCGAAAACAGGTGAAGCAGGGGCTGGCCCTTGTGGATGTGGTCGCCGGTGGTGACGCCCTCGACCTTCTCGATGAAGGCGTCGGTGCGCATCGCGATCACCGAGATCCGGCGTTCGTCCTCCTCGATGGTACCGGGTGCCCGCACCGGCATGGACAGCACGCGTCGTGCGACGGATTCCGTCCGGACCCCGGTGCGCTGAAGCTTCCCGGGCGAGATCTTCACCGTCCCGTCGTGTGTGTCGTCCCCCTCGTAGACGGGGAGGTAATCCATCCCCATCGAGTCCTTCTTCGGGGTCGGTGAGGTGTCCGGTAGGCCCATCGGGTTGCGGTAGAACCGCACCTTCCGGGCGCCTGTCGCCGGCGTCGTCGCCGGCCCCATGGCCATGCCACCGCCTCCCGCGTCGGGCATCGCCGCTGGCTCGTCGGGTTCGTCGAAGCGCACGTCCTCGCTCGCACGCACGGCGCGGTATGGGCGACCGTCCGCCGTCCGCTTCGGCTCGGGGGCGTAGTCCGACTTCCCGTCCGGGTCCTGGTAGTAGATCACGGACCCCGTCGCCTCGACCGGGACAGCCATCGGGACTGCCGACCCCGCACCCGGCAGCCAGTGGGCGAAACTGGCCTGCGCCTGCTGGACAAGCTCCGGCACGGGGCTGCCTTCCCGCCCCGCGCCATACCCCAAAGCCCCCGCCGCAATCGCGGCGAGGGTCCCGGCTGCCCAAGCCGACCGGCTCATTTGGTGGCCTTGAACACCAGTTTGTCCTCGACGGTGCCGGTCTCGCCCTGGACCTTGGCACCGAGCGAGAGGCGCCATCCGCCGGCCATTGTGAGCTTCGCCTTGAAACGGTAGATGCCCGGCTCCGGTGAGGGCATCTGCTCGATCTTGGAGGTCATCTCCTCCATGCTGTCGGGAGCCATGTCGATGCGCTTGGCGAAGATCACGGCGTTGGGCACCGGGGTGCCTGTGCGCCTGTCCACGAGGCGGACGTCGAGGAGGGCATCGCCCTGCTTCGCCTCGTCCTTCACGAGCTGGAACGCATAGTCCTTGGTGCCGGCCTTGGCTGTCGACGTCAGGGCGAGGCCGAGTAGCGCAGCGGTCAAGGCGCGCGCGAAAGGGTTCTTGGTCACGTTTGTCGTCTCCTGAACACGATGGATGGCCACGCGCGGACGCGCGTCACCTTGCCGGCGCAGGCGCAGGCAGCATCGAATTCAGGCTCGGGGAGGCTCGGTGGGTGGCACCTGCAAAAGGCTGTCGAAGGTGGCGGTGACGGCCCAGACCGTTCCCTGAACGACAGCGAGGCGTGCCGGCATCCCGAGGACGCCGGGCAGGCCCGTGGCCACCTTCGCCAGACAGAGCGCCATCAGGGGACAGCCCTTCGAGCAATCGGGCAAGGCCGGCCGCTCCTTGGGGCAGCACGGCATGTCGTCCATCGCCATCCCGGCCATGTCATCGTCGGGCATCGCCATGGCGTGACCCTGGATCGCCGTCGGGGCGTGCATGCCCGCCGCGGCCGCGGATGCGGTCACCGGTGCGAGAGCGAGGCTGAGGACCGCGAGGAGCGGAAGCAGCCGCCGGAGGGCGAGCCAGAACGTCACCTCAACACCATGCCACATTGGGGAGCGGCGAGGAAGCAATGGATCCATGAGTTGTATGCATCCGACATCGAAGGCGCTTTCCCTGACCCCACGTGGGCCAGCGGGGCATGAGTCCGATGGGTGGGTTTCTGGCGACTGCGCCATCCTTGACCTCTTGGCACGAACACTATCGGGGCGATGTCCGCATTGTAGAATGCCTCTCGAGTTCGCAATTGATCTTAATCTGCTAAGGTAATGCTAGAGCTTGTTAGTGTCTGATCCAGTCGCACGCGGCTTTGAGGCAGAGGACGCCCATGACGCTGCGGGCGGTTTTTTCGTATCGGGTTGCGACGGCGCGCCATTCCTTGAGCCGCGCCCAGAGGCGTTCGACCTGATTGCGGTTGTTGTAGATCCAGTCCGGACAGGCGACCGGCGCCTCATTGCGCTTGCAGGGGATGGCCGGTCGCGCGCCGCGATCCCAGACCTGTTGGCGAAGGGCATAGCCGCGATCGGCCACGACCCATTTCGGAATACCGGGCAGGCTGTCGAGCAAGGCGGCGGCATGAGGCAGTTCATGCGCCTGTCCGGGGGCCAGGACGAAGGCCACCGCGCGTCCTAAGCCGTCGGCGACGACGCAGGCCTTGGTGCCGAAGCCGCCACGAGAGCGCCCAAGCGCTTCACGAACGTCCCGTTCAGCTTGAGAATCCCCTTTTTAGCGCCGCCCGCCGCCTTCTGGTGGGCGCGGATGTTCGTGCTATCGAGAAAGGTCATGCCAAGCTGCACGCCGTGCTCCTGCGCCAAGGTCAGCAGACGCTCCGAGACCCCCAGTCGCGCCCAGCGGATGAACGTCTGGGCCGCCATCCACCAGGGCCCCGGATCCGGAGATACGGAGCGTCACTTGG
>NZ_JAAHTB010000043.1 GCF_010692745.1 Methylobacterium sp. BTF04 | reverse complement strand
GCCCGCGGATCGTGGCGCTCACCGCCAATGCCACGCCGGTCGCGGCCGGCTTCCGCTGTGACTATACGATCCTGCCGGGCCGAGGCGCCGTGCGCTTCGAGGTCGGGCTGTCCTACGATGACGGCAACCGGTTCGATACGCGGCCTGATGCGCCGGTCACCGGCTCGATAGACCTCAACCCGGTCGATCCGACCCTGGTCGTCCTGCGGGCCCGCGCGTTCGGCGCAGGCGGCCTGCCCGGTCCGTACTTCCTAACCGAACTGGCGCTGCCGCGCGCGGCGCTCAACACCGAACTTCCGCCCATCGACTACGCTGATTTCAGCGCGGACGTGAAGGCGCGGGTTGACCACATCCTGGAGGTGGAGGCCACCGCCAGCGCCAAGGCCGCGGACCTGCTCGCTCGCGTCCTGGCTGCCGCTGCCGTGGGCGATGCCAATGTCGCGGCGATCTACAGCGAGAGCCAGACTCGACTGACGGCCGACAGCGGCCTTGCCTCCGACATCAGCGCCGTGGTGGTTCGCGTTGGCTCTACCGAGGCGGCAGTCATCACTGAGCGCACGGCCAGGGTCGACGGTGACACCGCACAGGCGAGCCGAACCGATGCCCTTATCGTCCAGACCAACAGCGACCGGGCTTACTTCCTTGATCAGGTGACGGTGAGGACCAATGCCGAAGGGGCGTTGAGTGATCGCATCACCTCCCTGTCGGCCTCGGTCGGCGGAAACTCCGCGGCGATTGTTTCGGAGCAAAGCGCCAGATCCACCGGCGATAGCGCGCAGGCCACCCGCACCGATGCGCTTGTCGCTCAGACCAATAACGACCGGGCCTATTTCCTGGCGACCACGCAGGCTCTCTCCAACACGGATGGCGTGCTGGTCTCCTACGCCAACGACCTGTATGCGCGCAGCGACGTCGGCACCGCTGTAGGTCGTTTTTCGATGCAGGCGGTGTCAGGTCCGAGCGGCGTATCGGCTCGTATCCAGGCGCTCCTCGCCACGCAGCGCGGAGGACAGACCTACGGGGCCGGATACTATCTCGATCTGCTCAACGATGGCAGTAGCCGGTTCGTCATCGACGCCAACGCCTTCTTCATCACGAACAATGGGTCGAGCATCCCGTTGCTGTCTTTCGATGGGTTCACACTACGGGTGCCCAACCTTGTTCTCACCGCACCGAACGTGCCGGTTGGGGTCGCAAACAGTCCAGCACGGTTCGATGCTGCAAACTACACTCTAATTTCCGGGGCAAATACTGCAAATAATATTCTGGACGCCAACATGGTCGCCAATGTCTACTCAGACAACGGCCAGTATCCGACTATCATCTCGCTCTATGGAAAGCTGACCGTCTCCGGCAATGGGCAGGTAAGCGCCCTCATCCTCGAGATCGATGGTACCGACGTCGGCCAGCTTACATTCCGCGGCGGCAGCATCGTCGCGCAGGCGAATTCCGGCACGATCCCGTTCCAGGCCACGGCGGTGATTTACCTCGCGGCCGGCAACCACACGGCGCGCTTCCGCTACTCCTATGCGGGCAATGGCAACGCCGCTTCTTCAGTCCTCATCAACGAAATTCACCTCGCTGCCGTCACGCCGCGAGCATGAAGGAGAGCCATCATGGTCACGGTCAACATCACTTCTCAGCGCACGCTCGACACCCCGGACGATATCGCCGCGTTCCTGTCCGAGAGCTACGAATCCGCTGACGGCGCGGCCTTCAAGCCCGGCGATCTGGTCAACGTCGCCCGAGCCGGCCTGCCGCCCGAGATGGGCGTCGGAGACGTGGCGATCGTTCTCTATGACGATCCGAAGCCGAGCCCGTACACGACGGTCCGCATGCTTCACGCCTCCGGCGCTCTGATGACGTTCCAGGCCCAGACCACCAACCTCACCAAGCGGGATGGAGCCGCCTCGTGAGCGACGCTCCAGCCCTCACCCAAAAGCCCATTACGATCGTCGAGATGAATGGCCGCATCGCCGAGTTGGAGCGCCAACGCGACCAAGCGCTTACCCGGTGCTCCCTCCTCGCAGGCGAGAAGGCAGAGGCGCTCGATCTTCTCAGGGCGCATGTCGCAGAGGTCGAGCGTCTCAACGCCGTTATCATCGCGGCCAGCCCGCCCGGCGAACCGGGCGCTGCCGGGAATACCTCGCCCGCCTGCCCCCTGCAGTAAAACGCTCGTCGCCTCGCGCGGCCCCTCACAACACCGTCCCTGTCAGAACGATCCGAACGTAGTGGCGCCCGCTCAGGGCCCGCCGCGCCCGATCGGCTGGAGAGCATGGAGCTACCATGGCCGGCCTGCCGAGTTTTGTGATCTCGACCCAGACGGATCCCTATTGGGAGATTCCGTTCTACGATGCCCAGGGCCTGCCGTTGTCGGTGGCCGGTCGGGTTTTCGAGGCTTGGGTGACACCGGCCATCACGTCACAGGGCGTCGGCCAACCGGTGGCGCCGGTGAAGGTGCTCACCTTCGACGACGGCCTGTCGCTGGTCCCACCTACGGACGGCAGTGGCGATCAGACGATCCGCAACACCTTCGTGCATCGGGTCTCGAGCGCCTACGCGCAGGCGCATTTCCCGCGCGGGGAACTGACCGCCGACATCCTGGAGGTGGTGGGAGGCGCAAGGCGGCTACTGGTGCCGGTCCGGCTCCGGTACGGCGACCCGGCAGAGATCCGCGAGTTTGTGGCGGACAGGGCCGGGGTGACCTTCGGTGCCGGACGCCAGCCGATCGTCACTCCCGTCGCGGTCGCCGGCCAGGTGGGGCGACGCGGCGCCGGATTCCTCACCGGGAACGGGCCGCCTACCGCGTTGGACGGCGAGGACGGCGACTATTGGATCGATAGCTCGGCTGAAGTCCGGACGCTCTATGGGCCGAAGGCAGGCGAGGCCTGGCCCGTCGATGGCAAGCCGATCACCTCTGAGATAACCCCCGAGCTTCAGGCTGCTCGGGATGCCGCCGTAGCCTCTGCCGCGGCGGCCCGTGGGAGTGCAACCAGCGCGCAGGCGGATCGTCAGGCGGTCGATACCGGCGCTGCCCAAGTCGAGGTTTCCCGCCAAGCCGTCGCCACAGCGCAAGTCCAGGTGGCCACGGACAAAGCCATTTCGACCGGCGCGCGTACCGAGGCCCAGGCCGCACGCGATGCCGCCTCTGCCGCACAGGTCGCGGCTGACGGCCAGCGCGTCGCGGCTCAGATCGCCGCTTCGGATGCGCGCACCTACGCCGCCCTCGTCGGCGCCAGCGTTTTCGATTTCAACGTCGACAGCAATCCGTCCCCCTCAAATGATTGGAACGCCTGATGGCCCGTCAGCCCCGCCAACTCGCCGGGCTCGGCGCTTCCGACCTACAAACCGCGGCCGCGATCAAAGCCTACGTCGGCCCAGCACGTGAGGTTATCGCCGATGGGCAAACCCTTCGGGTTCACGACGGCACCACACCGGGGGGCATCCCCCTGGCAACCCGAAAAATTCCCACCCAGAGCCGTAATCCGACCTCCGCAGACATCGCGCAGGGCGAATGGACGGTCTGGACCAATTCCGCAACGGGCACGACGAGCGTTTGGGCCAACTTGGCCGGAACGCTGGTCGACATGCTCAACAAGCCCGAGTTCTGAGGATTTGACCATGATGCACCGCCTTGCCGCACTCCTGGCTCTGACGCTCACGCTCGTCGCTCCCGCCCGCGCCTTCGACCTCCAGAGCACCCCTGTCCCTGGCCGAACCGTCACGACACTGACCAATGGCGAGATCGCGATCAATCGTGCCGATCGGAAGGGCTTCTTCAAGAACGTCGACGGCTCGATCGGATCGTTCGACCTCTTGAGCGCCTCACCTGGCGGACGGAAGGCCGTGGTGGATGGCGACGCGTCCGGTCTCGTGCTCGGACCGGGCGGTCCTTTGCTGCCGGCCGCCCTCGCCGGCAAGGCTTCGACAGCCGGCGGAACGTTTACCGGACCCGCACGGTTCGGAGCCAGCATCCAGCCCTACGCATCCAACGCCATCGCCACGACCGGCTCGGCCTCCTTGGGTTCGACGAGCATGATCGTTTCCAGCACCGTGGGCGTGAATATCGGCGACCCCATCATCGTCGATGGTGGCGTACCCTTCGATACGCAGGTCGCGGCGATTTTGGGCAACACCGTCACAATGACGGAGCCGGCCTACGCCGCATATGAAAATGCCCCCGTCCGCTTCGGCTTGGATCGCTGGGACCTGAACGCCCATGTCCTGACCAACACGCTCGGGGCTCAGAACGTCTACATAGGAGCCGCAGCGCAAGGGCGCGGCACATGGCTCAGTCAAGTCGGCTCGGGCGGCGCAGACTATGGACAGGTCTCCGCGCTTCAGATCATCAACCCGCTTGGCGGCATGGGCTTCTCGGTCGGCGGCAGGATGTCGGACGAGAACACCGGCCTCAAGGCGCTCTACGGCGGTCAGATTCTCATTGATGTGGACGTCAACCCGGCGACCACTGCGTTTCCGCGTGGGAAGCCATCCTGGGGGCTGTACCATCAAGCGATCCTACGACCGGGGACGATCGGCGGACATCTCGCCGTCGAGAACTCGATCGCGTCGTTTCAAGCCACGGCCGACGTGGACCCCTGGAACGTCAATCCGATCAACCGCGTCGTAAACTATCGGGTGGATGCCGGGATCGGCCCTGATCCGCAGGGGCTGAACCGCTCGATCTTCCGCACGCCAAACCCAATCTCGGCCTACTTCGACATGGTCAATAACGGCGCTCCGGCCCGAAACGGCTTCAACGTCGGCGTCCTCGCGTTGGATACCCTCGCGGGCCGCGTCGCTCCGTTCGCCTCGCTGCCGCCCAACGTCTCGCTGACGTGGTATTCCCAGGCCGGCACGAGGGCTTGGGACATTACCTCGACGGTATCGGGGGTGACGACGCTTAAGGCAATCAACCTGCGCGCCAGCGATGTCCTCGTCAACGCAGACTGGAGCCTGAGCGGGGCGAACGGGTCATCGCGCGGCTATAACCTGATGACCGATGGGTCGGTGCGCTGGCAGATCGGCAAGACGGCCACGGTGGACGGGTCCAGCAATTCTGGCTCGGATTTCGCGATTGCGGCATTCGACAACGTTGGGGCTTACACCGGCATCCCGCTGCTGATCCGTCGGTCGGATGGCCTCGTACAGATGCCGAAGGTGGCGGTATCGGGCGGTTCGATCGACGGGACCGCCATCGGTGCCACCGCCCCTTCCCCAGGCGCCTTTACCGGCCTCGCCGCGGCCACCGCGACGGTTGCGGGCGATGCTACGGTCGCCGGCGCCGTGCTTCCTTCCGTGTCACCGTCCCTCGCGGCGGCTGGGACGACACAGGCCACCGCGACGGCGATTGTCTCCGGCATCACGATCGTCACGTCCGGGACGGGCGGTATCGTCCTGCGCAACAAGATCGGCGAGCGGCAGGAGGTGTTCAATCGATCCGGAGCGGCGCTGAACGTCTACCCCACATCGGGAGCCCGGATCGAGGCGATGACCATCAACGCGGCGGCCTTGATCCCGAGCGCCGGCCACGCTGTGTTCGTCTGTGTGGCCGCCGCACAGTGTTACCAGGCACTCTGATCAGGAAGGCGAGATGATGACATTTGATCTTGCGCGCAGTGCCATTCGATTTTGCGCGCTACAGGAAACGCAACGGTTGGTGGCACCTGGGGCGTCCGCGGCATCTCGAGCTTTGCAATCGTAACAATCACCACGAATGGAACTTGTGGTATCGATGTTTTGGCAGCTCTGCCGTCTGCTGTGTCTGCCATTGACTGTGTACTTAACGGGTGAGACGGATTGACCGGAAAAGCTCTCAACGGTTTTATTTCTTCTACCAACAACTCCGTGCAAATCTTGAATTACGACAATTCATATCCCGGCGCGAACGGAGCAAGGCTCGTCGTGAACGGGGCCTGCTCAATTCCCTAGCGCGCTTGCCGCGCCCACCGGCCTGAGCCTCGACCTCTACCCAAACTCTGGAGATGAACCATGGACCTCTCGCCCATCGGCGAAGCCGTGCTGATTGCCCGTGAGGGTCGCAAGCTGAAGGCCTACAAGGATTCGGTGGGGATCTGGACCATCGGGATCGGGCACACCTCGGCGGCCGGTGCGCCGCTGGTCACCTCGGGTCTGATCATCACGTCGGCGCAGTGCGACGCGATCTTCGAACGCGATGTCCAGTCCTACGTGGCGGCCGTCCGCAAGGGCCTGAAGGTGGCCGTCAGCCAGAACGCCTTCGATGCTCTGGTGTCGGTTTGCTACAACATCGGGCCCGGCGCCTTCGCGGGCTCGACCTTCCTCAAGCGCATCAACGCGGGCGACACGGCGGGCGCCTACGACGCGATCCTAATGTGGAAGAAGCCCGCAGCGATCATCACGCGCCGGCAGGCCGAGGCCCAACAGTTCGTCACCGCCTACTCGTCCGCGATGCCGCGGGCGACGACAGCACAGAAGCCGATCGCGGTGGCCGCCCCCGTCCCCTTGGTGCTGGCGTCCATCGTAGCGACCCCCGTGATCGTGCCTGTCGCGCCGCCGGTGACCGTACAGCCGAACCTGCTCGGCCGGTTCCTGCGCTGGATCGATGACACCTACGGCGACGGCGCCAAGCGCACCGCCAACGACAATGCCGCGCTCGAGGTTCGTCGAGCCGCCTGACCTGAGATCCCGAGCCGGCCGGGTAACGCTGCGCGCCCAACCACCCCCCACCTGAAAGAGACCCCATGACCCGCATCGTCCTTGCGGCGCTGGCGCTTGCCTGTGCCTTCTCCAGCCATGCCATCGCCGCGGAGGTGGTGGCAGCCGTCCCCACCGCTCCGGCTGTGATCCTGCCCTACGGCGATTGGATCGTCGCTGCCGGTCAGACCCTCACCGCCATCCTGATGCCGGTCCTCGTCGCGCTCGCCGGCAAGGCCATCTATCAGGTCGCGCCGTGGGCCAGCATGTTCCTGACGCAGGCTCGCCTCGAGCAGATGACCAAGGCCGTCACGGACTACGCCCTGAACGCCACCGAGGGCGTCGTGAAGGGCCAAGCACTCACCATCGCCGTGGGCTCGTCCGTGATCGCCAAGGCGGTCCAGCGCGCGGTCGACGCGGCTCCGAAGGCAGTCGTGTCGGCGGCCGGCGGGCCGAACGGTGTCGCCGAGCTCGTCTTCCGGACCCTGCATCTCGAGGACGGGGCAACGGCTGCCAATACCCTGGCGCCGGCGCAGGCCGCGATCGTCGCCAAGTAGGGCCGCCAGAGGCCATGACGACGGGCGGGCGCAGGGCCCGTCCGCCGCTCCGGAGAGATCATGAGCCAGTCGTATCGGCCGCCACGCGGGGATGAGAATGTACGTACCAAGGGACCCAGGGTACCTGTCGAATCCTTCGGCGAGGGCATGCGCGCGTGCATGCAACTCCCTGACCGAGGCATTGGCGAGGATCAGCTGGAGCGGGTGCGCCAGGAGGTTCGGCATGATCCTGTCTATCTCGGGGAGAACGCCCAGGTCGTCGCTTTCCCACCGCACCTGCGCAGGCTTTTCGCCAGCATGAGCGAGCCGGACGTGGATCGTTTCGAGAAGCTCCTGGCGCTGGATCCCAAAACCATCGTGTGGATCTCCGAGAAGAACACGAAAGAGCTCACCAACCTCGATGGCGCGGTCGAGTTCATCACCTCATCGCGCACCGCTGCCCGCGTCCTGATGTGGGTCTGCGGAACCGCGGTCGCGTTCGTGGGTGGCGTCGTCGCCCTCACCAAGAGCGGCATCGACATGTTCTCGATCATCCGAGGGGGCAAATGAGCTTGCGCATCTTCGGCTACGGCTGCCTCGGCGTGATCTGCTCGGCCATCCTCGGGACCTCCGGAATGGCCTGCTACTGGCTCGCTGACCGGCACATCCCCGTTGAGGTCATCCGAACTGAGGTGGTGACGCCGGTGGTGAAGCCGGGCGGCAAGCTCATCATCCGGCAGACGATCCGGTACACCCGCGAGTGCCGGGGTCATGTCGACCGGGTGCTCTACGATTCACGCACCCACCGCAAGTTTCTCGTCGACGTGGACTACGAGCGGCCCCCGCGCGGGCTTGGCGAGTTCGTCGTCACCTTCGTCGAGGACGTGCCGAGCTACTTCGAGGCTGGAGAGGCCTCGTATCGCGCGATCCCGGTCTATTCCTGCAACATCGTCCACCAGTATCTCTGGCCTCTGACGCGTGACGAGACGATAATCCGGTTCAAGGTCGAGGGAACGCCGTTTTGATCGCGGCCGAGCATCAGGATCTCTGCAGCGTCTACATCCTGCTCGCCGGGCTGGTGGGGCCGATCGTCGGAGGATTGCTTGAAGGACGGAAAGGTGAACCACTATAAGAGTTTGCATCTCGCATACAAGATGCAGCGCAGCGTAGGCCTTCCCAAGGCATCTTCGTATTTGCCATCTTCACCCGCCCGGAGCAATCCTGGCGGGTTTTTGCTTTTCATCCCGAGAATCCTAAAAATACCAACCGTTTTCATGAAAGAACTTCGGGATAATATCGCTCTAAAAGATCAGAGTAAGCCCAACGGCAGTGATTGATGAGTGGTTGGGGAAGGACATCTCTCCACTCATGCGGAAGTCCGCTTCTATAATGTGCGTCCGGCCTAATATCTCCGATCGACCGACCGTCTGCAAATGCTTCAAATCGAAAATCTGCGTCATTCGGAACTTTCATATTGGCAGAGCCGAGAGCCCTACCTAAAACCCCGCTAGGATCACCAACAGCATCTTCCATACGTACGACTAGAAAACGAGGATCGCTGTAGTCCCATCGCCGCAGCGCATAAAGGGGCCCGACTGCTCCGTCGTTGATGTTGTCCTGCTCTAAAAATGCCAGGGTAAGATAAAGACCATCGACGAGGTTGGCGGATCGTAGGACCGCCCGATGACGCTCGAGTTTTGACCACCCATCAGTTGGATGCGACGTAAGATGGGAGTAGTACGCTGAAAGCAAAATGCTAAGAGGATTGCGTACAATATGAATACCGAACAACTTACGGCTAGCGGCTGTTTCGTATGCAGAGTTTCCGAATAGGCACCAGTCAGCTTCACTTGGCCGAATAAGATCGGTACGATCAACCGATGTAAAAGACCGAGCATTTATATCTGCCGTCTTTGCCAGGTATGCAATCATCCATCTAGACGCGCACTTATGATGCGAATGGATATATAATTTCTGTTCTTTTGATTTATTATTTATACTGTTTTTGTTCTGGTGCACGGTCTTCTTGGGTTTTTTACTTTCAAGCCGCCAAACCATCTGCGCATTGTCAATGGCTTGGGTATGCACAATTACCCATCCAGTATGAGTAAACAGCGTCTCAACTTCATTTTGAGTAAAGTCATTAAACCATGCGTGAGCGCGGCGCGGCTCAGAAAGGGGTTTAACGGCATCGGATATACAGTACGAAATCACGCATACGCTATATTTTTGCGAAAGCTCTCTCATGAGATGTGCCGGGTCGA
This sequence comes from Methylobacterium sp. BTF04, assembly GCF_010692745.1. Classification (GTDB taxonomy): domain Bacteria; phylum Pseudomonadota; class Alphaproteobacteria; order Rhizobiales; family Beijerinckiaceae; genus Methylobacterium. Next base: position 22,128 of record NZ_JAAHTB010000043.1, on the reverse strand, counting down.
GCACATATTCCAAGAGGCCAAGACATACGACTGCTTGGGCGTCGATACTAGGTGGTGGTTCAGCGTTTACATCGCAAACGATAGTTCTAGTATCCCGCGCGACAACATCGACGGGATGATAGGCGGTGGTTTTGGACAGATAGCGCTCAAGTGTCATCGTCCCGCATCCGAGATCAACGACTGCAAGCTCGTCCGCCAAGATCTCTGCCGCCAAAGCGGCTCGGGCACTCCAGGGCTCACCTTCTGGTGCTGCGAGAGCAATCCAGCGCTCGCGGACCGTACGCCTTTCGGCCATAGCCGCCTCGGTTAAGCTAATCCGCTCGGCCTGATCTCGATCGTAAAACGGTTTGGACATGCGCAAGGCCTCAATGTACGCGAGGACTACCAGACCAATCGAATAAACGCGACAAGCACCTCCTCCCGAGGGTGATCGGTGGTGTTACCGTTTGAAGATTGGTCTCAAACGGTCGAGCCTCGCGTTCCCTTTTCTGTCACTCGCGCGATATCTCCCGTTGGCGTATGCTCGACGCCAAGCAGGAGGTACAAATGGATTGGCTAGAGTTTGACGAATGGGAGAAGGACAACCTAATGCGCTTCGGTGCCGCGGTGCTTAGGGAATGGCCAAGTCTAGATGAAAAGGTGAAGAAAAACATAATCGCGCGAGCCGCCGAATTGCCTCGCCCCCCTAGAAATGCTTTGAGCGAGATGAAAAGTTTTATCGCAAAGCATGACGGGGAAGATCGCTGATGCCGCCCGAACCTAAAGGCCAGCAGTGCCCGCCCGCGCGACGGCACAGGCATCGTCACCCCACATGGAGGTGAGCGTGGCCGCCTTGGTAGAGACCTCCCTAAGGTAGCGACCGGGCATCAGGCGGTCGGCGAGCCAGCGCGGTAGGGTGATCATCGGGGCTCGGTGGTGGGCATCTCACCGCCTGTGCCGCCCTGCAGGCTCTCGCCGAACCGACCGAGGATCGCGACGCCCGCCAGAACGCGGCAGTGCCCGGCATCTGTCATTCTGGGTCCTTCCGAGCGCCTGTCGCTACGATCCGCATCATCGCGTCCGGTAAAGGTCGCTGGAGCTCCAGGGCAATCTCCGTCGGCGCCGCGAGCCAGGTGCTCCACTCGTCCGGCGTGGTCAGCAGCACCGGCATCGCCTTCGGGTGGATCGGCCCGACCACGCCGTTCGGATCACAGGTGAGGAAGGAGAACAGGCGGTGCTCCTCCGCGATCCGGTCGGGATTCTCGGCTTTGGTCCCGCGTACGCCCGTCCACGGCCGCCAGATCCCGGCGAAAGCGAACAGCGGCCGGTCCTCGTCCAGAGCGAACCACGTTGGGGTCTTCTTGGGCTTGGTATCGGCGTACTCGCTGAAGGAGGACACTGGCACTAGGCAGCGGTATTCCGGCTTGAGCCACGGCCGCCAGTGCGGGCTCTTCACATTGCGCACGTTGGTGATGGGGTGCTCGCCGTATTGCTCCGGGCCTGGGATGCCCCAGCGGAACATCTCCAGGATCCGCTCGCCGCTTTCGGTCATCCGCACGATCGGCGCCCGCTGATCGGGGAAGATGCCCGGCATAGGCGGCAGATTGCCGGTCTCGTCGCGCGCAACACCGAACGATGCCCGGATCTCGGCCTGCGACGTCACCAGACTGTAGAGGTTGCACATCGTTCAGGTCCTTGGAGGCAACCTGGCAGCCTGAGCTGTAATGCGTCGCTTGCCCTTTGGCTCCAGTACGGCCAGCCAACGTCTTACGCGTCGGCCGCGATCTCGAACTCCATACCCCGACCTGGCCCCTGGTCGGCGTAGTCGACGAGGACGTAGCCACGCTCGGCCATGGCTGCGTCAAGGCTGTCGCGGTGCTTCCGGAACGTCTGACCGATCGCCAACGGGGTCAGCCGCGGATTGCCCTGTCGGAGCTGATCGACACCAATGCTGAGCGGTGCGCCCTCGCGATCCGCTATCCGGATGAGCGCGGATGCGAGGTCACCCGCCTTCGTTTCCGCGGCTGATTTCGCCTTGAACGCCATTGTAGAACCCTTCCTCAACGCCGCCCGCAACGCCGGGCCGGCTTCCTCAAACATCAGAATAAGCACGCGCCAGCCGGCGGCGTCGTGCACGTCAACAAGCCAGGCCGACCAATCGAGCCGGCCGGCGCAGCGGCCCATAATTGTCCGAGCCACCCGCATCGCTTCCACACGCAGATCCGCCCGCGCCCGCAGATAGCGGCCGGAGAGATCAAGCACGGCGTAACGGCCATCAGTGCAATGGAAACGGTAAGTCCCCGCCCGCATTCGCCTTTTGTCTCCTTATCCACAGCCGTGCACAGCGGAAACAGATTGTCCGTGCCCTGGGATTGAGTAGCACGCCTCGCCGGTGTTTGTTCCTCTTTTGTTCCAAAAGGCAGGGTACGCGGATGCACGGACGAACTGCCGACCAACCGCTCATCGAAGCCGAGCAAATTGCACGGGCCTACGCTGCGGCCGCGCGAAACGACCCCTGGGCCGCCCTCGTCCAGGTCATCGCCGACGCGCTCGCCGACATGGATGAAGCCGAGCGCCGCTCCGAGCAGCGTGACCGGCTCATCTCGCGCGGCTACGCCCGTTCCGCACCGCCCACCGGAGACCATCGGTGAAGGTGCACCGGATCATCGAGCTGCGAGAGGAAGGCGCCCGTACGGTTCGGATCCCCATCATTGGGCAGGCGCTTTGCGCCGGCTTCCCGTCGCCGGCAGACGACTTCCTCGAAGGCTCCCTGGAGCTGCCGCGTTGGCTCGCGCCGAACCCGCCCGCGACCTTCGCCTGGAACATCGCCGGCGATTCGATGCGCGGCGCCGGCATCTTCGACCGGGATCTCGCCGTGGTCGATCGCAGTCTGAAGGCCGGACACGGCAGCGTCGTGGTTGCCGCGGTCGACGGTGAAATGTCGATCAAGCGCCTATTGGTAGAGGGCAATATCGCGCGTCTCTCGTTCGAGAACCCCGATCTGCCGGCCTTCGCCGTACAAGAGGCTGCCGAGGGCCAGATCTGGGGGGTGGTCCGCTTCTCGATCCGCTGGCACATCGCCCGCGCCGGTCTGGTGCGATGAGCCGGGCCATCGCTTTGATCGATGGCAACAGTTTCTATTGCTCCTGCGAGCGCGTGTTCGACCCGAAGCTCGCCGGCGTGCCGGTGATCGTGCTGTCCAACAACGATGGCTGCGCGGTGGCCAGGACCGCCGAGGCCAAGGCGCTCGGCATCCGCATGGGCGAGCCTTGGTTCAAGATCCGCGACCTGTGCAGGCGCGAGGGCGTGCGGGCCTTCTCGTCGAACTACACCCTGTATGGCGACATGAGCGCCCGAGCGAACGCAATCTATCGCGATTTCTCACCGGCCGTGGAGATCTACTCCATCGACGAGTCGTTCCTCGACCTCTCGGACGTGCGCGAGGACCGGCGCGCAGAGCTGGCGCGCGACCTGCGGGCGACGGTGCGGGCTTGGACCGGCATCCCGACCTGCGTCGGGATCGGCCCGACCAAGACGCTCGCCAAGCTCGCCAACCACATCGCCAAGACGATCCCCGACCTCGCCGGCGTCTGTGACCTCACCGACGAGGACGAGCGCGCGGCCTGGCTGTGCCGGATCCACGTCGGCGAGGTGTGGGGGATCGGCCGGGCCTCGCTCGCCAAGCTGGAAGCCATGGGCGTCGACAGCGTGGCCGACCTACGCGACCTCGATCCCCGCCCGGTACGCAAGGCGATGACGGTGGTGGGCGAGCGCATCATCCATGAGCTGCGCGGGCTGGCCTGCCTGCCGCTCGAACTGATGCCGGCCCAGCGCAAGGGCTGCGCGGTGACCCGGTCGTTTGCCAACCGCGTCACGGATCGGGAGACGCTGGAACAGGCCGTAGCAGCCCACGCGACCCGGCTCGGCGAGAAGCTCCGGCGGGGCGGCCTCGGGACTACGCACGTCACGGTTTTCTATCACACGTCGACGCACGATCAGGGCAGCCCGATGCGCTCGGTTTCGACGACAGTGACGCTGCCGGAGGCGACCAGCGACACCCTGGCGCTGATCAGTGCGGCGCGGGCCGGCGTCGCCCGAACCTGGCGCGATCCTGGTGACCGGCCGTGGCGCTACAGCAAGGCCGGAATCGTCACTACCGACCTGATGACCCTGGAGGAGAGCCCGCGGCCGCTGTTCGGCCGTCTCGATCGCGAGCGCAGCGGGCCGCTTATGGCGGCGATGGATGAATGCAACGCGCGCTTCGGAAGAGGCAGCGTCGTGCCGGCGCGCGCCGGTTTAGAAGCGAAGCGCGCCTGGGCGACGAAGTTCGGGATGCGTAGCCCGCGCTACACCACCCAAGTCAGCGAGTTGCCGACGGCGAGGGCCGCCCCGTGAACAGGGATGCCAGCCCTTTCAGAACCGCAGCCACGTCAGCATGGCGGTGACCACCAGCGCCGTCAGGCATAGCAGGAGCCAGATGGTGAGCATGCGCCGGAGCACCCGGCGATGGATCGCTCGCTTGACGGCGATCTCGGCCTCGGTTCGTTGGTAGCGGTGCGGCTCGTTCAATGGGATGCCTCACCGGCACCGCTGATAACGAGGTGGTGCGCCGTCATCCGGCCGACCTCAAGAATCAATGCCTTGACCAGGAAGCCGATCATCGGGTTTCCGAGTTCCTCGGAAAGGCGGCCGATCTCAATCGCATGATGACCGATCTGAACGATTGGAGGGGCATCGAGACCGATATCAAGCGCGTCTTGCATCGGCCTGCCTCAGATCACGCTATATTGACCTATAGTTGATGTGATTCCCTGATACAAATCAAGACGTGTATGGGTCAGGCCTCCTCGGTCATGCGGGTGAAGATCGAACAGCCCCGACCGGTTTCAGCCCTTAAACGCCCAGATCGGCACGGCGCCCGTCGGCCGGCCCGGCGTGTCGCGATAGAAGGCGGTGTTCACGAAGCTGATCCGATTGGCGGTGAGCGCCGAAACCTTGTCGCCCGACATGACGATGCCGCCGCAGAAATCGGGACGGATCAATCCCGCCTCGGGATGCACACCGAAGAGGTCGAGCGTCGTCCAGCCGAGGCCAGCGGCTTCATCGGCCCAGAGATCGAGGAAGTCGACGCACTTCTCGTGGATGCCGGCCCAGCTCTGCATGGTCAGGCCAGGGCACGGCACGACGCTCGGCCGGAGGTTGAGGAAGGCCTTGCGCCAATCCTGCGGGCCAGCGGAGAGGATCTTGGGTGACGGTGAGGCTGACATCGGGTCCGACGGCTGTGGCGGGCCGGACGGGATAGGAGATCGACGGGTGGGCGCCTATGGCCGGATCGTCACAGCCTCGCCCACGCTCCCCAACTGTCGCGCGAACGCCGCCTCGATCAGTCCGCCGGCGGCGAGGGAAAGACGCTGCAGGTGCGGGGGACACCGAAAATACCCGTTAAAAATCAAAGGGGCGCCCTATCCCGCACCTCATAATCTCGCCCTTGATTTATCAGGCATTTTCCACATCGTCCCTGGGCACCATTTACTTTTAAAAGCATCGCGGGTCGAAGTACTGGGCGCTCTTGCTCCAGGCCTCGCTGCCGCGTTGGCTTCGCGCTCCAGAGCGAGACACGGCTTGGCGGGCTCCTATCGGCAGCTGGTGGCGATCCGGGCCGGGGGACGCGCCCGACCTCACACCAGGGCGAGGTCGGCCGGGGTCACATCGACGAAGACGCGGCGTAGGCTCGCCTGATCGAGGCCGTAGAGGCGCTGGAACAGGCCGGCCAGAAGTGCTCGGTAATCGGTGAGCACGGGATAGTCGCGGTTCTGGAACAGGTGGGCCTCGTCGGCCCTCACCTGTGGCCCGGCGATGCGCCCACCCTTCACGCCGCCGCCGAGCACCCAATAGACGCTGCCATGGCCGTGATCGGTTCCGCGATTGCCGTTCTCGCGGAAGGTGCGGCCGAATTCCGACAGCACCACCACCACCGTATCGCTCCAGCCCGCGCCGATCTCCTCGGTGAAGCCGGCGAGGCCCCGCCCGAGCTCGCTCAGCCGATCGGCGAGGTAGCCGGTTCCGGCGCCCTGGTTCACGTGGGTGTCCCAGCCGCCGACATCGACGAAGCCGAGGTTGAACTGATCGCGCATCAGCCGGCCGATGCGCCGGGCCGACACCTCGAAGCCCTTGGGCGAGACCGCTCCGCGATCGGCCTGATCCTGATGCGCGGAGATCGTTTGGTAGACCGCGTCGCGCACGCGGAATCCCTCGTTCACCGCGCCGGCAAGCGGCGTGTCGCGATACATCGCGGCGATGAGCTTGGCCTGCCGTTCGTCGATACCGGGCTTGGAGAGGGTGGCGAGTGCGATGTTCGGAACGCTCTCGCCGCCGCGGAAGACCAGCGGCATCTGGTCGGTGAAGGCGATGGGGCGCACCCGCGTCAACTCGGCGGCGAGCCGCGCCATGAAACCCGAATTGTAATCGCGCGACGCCCCCACGGTCTGGCCCAGCTCGATCGTATCCTGGGTCTCGAAATGGCTCCGGGTGAGGTCATCGGTGCCGGCGAACGGCACGAAGGCGGCCTGCCCCTTGGCGTAGAGCGGCAGGATGGTATCGCGCAGGGCCGGATGCAGGCTCCAATCGGCATCGAGCGCCAGGGCGGCGGCCGGATTGGCCGGATCGGGCCGGGCCACGGCGAGGTTCGGGCGGGAGCGATAGTAGAAATCGCTCCCCGTGGGGATCACCACATTGGCCGCGTCGTAGGCCCCGCGTAGGAAGACCACGAGGAGACGCGCTTCTGCCTTGGGCGCGGCCCAGACCCGGCCCGCGACGGTGGTAAGGCCGAGCGCACCGACCGCCCGGATGAGGTCACGACGGTTCATCAGCAGATCCCTTCTCGGTGAGGCGCGGTCAGCGCATGAATTCGGGGGAGGACAGGAACAGCGTGTTCCAATCCTGGGGCGAGACCGCCCGCGCGAGGCCCGCCTGCGTCGAGGCGCTCAAGGTGCCGGCCAGGGTCGAGAAGTAGAGCCCGTTCTGGAGGAGCGGAAAGGCCGGCTCCTCCACCGCGTCGGCCACCGGCGGCTTGAACAACCCGGCCGGCCCCGAGCCGATCTGCCGGGCGATCTCGAAGCGCGTCGTCATCTGCCCCGGCCCGTTCCAGGCGGCGGCCGACAGGGGGTATCCGTCCGGGGTGGAGCGGTTGAACAGCCCTTCTCCGAGCCGGTTGAGCCAGCCCTGCACCGGCTGGGTGTTCAGCACCGGGCGTCCGTCATAGGCGAGGCGCACCGCCGAGAGGACGAAGCGCATCGGATCCTTGAACGGAGCGGCCGGGGCGGCCGTGAAGTCGGGCGCGTGAGCCAGCGCATCGACGACGCTGGCGATATCGCCGTCGGTCCGGGTGAAGACGACGGCGAGCCGCTCCACCAGGGCATCGGGCGGCTCGGTGCCGAGCAGATAGGCCGCCAGCGACCGGCAGACGTTGCGCGCCGTTGCGGGATGCCGGCTGAGCAGGTCGAGCGCCTCGGTGGCCTCGGGCCAGCCGCGCCCCTGGATGGCATGCCCCAGCAGGGTCTTGTCGCCGTAATCGTGCCGGTTCGGGTTGAATTCGAACAAACCGTCCCGCACGAGGTCGGAGGCCCGCTCGGGCTTCACCTTCGGGTCTTCGGACCGCGCGTCGATGCCGATCCCGGTGAGGATGCGGGCGAGGTTCTCGACATCGGCCTGAGTGTAGCCTGCGCCCACGCCCATGGTGTGCAGTTCCATCAACTCGCGGGCGTAGTTTTCGTTGATGTGGCCGCCGGCGTTGTCGGCATTGTCGAGGTAGCGCAGCATGGCCGGGTGCCGCAGCGTCGCCTCGAGCAGATCGCGAAAACGCCCGAGCGCGTGCGGACGGATGGCCGAATCGACATAGTCGCCCACCATCGCGCGCAGGTTCGCCTTGCCCTGGTGGACGTTGAAGCGGTTGAACCAGAACCAGGTCATCCGTTCGCGCAGCTGATCGGGGCTCGCGAGCGCGCGCAGCAGGGTCGCGGCGGCGGCGTCGCGCTGGACCGTGTTTAGGGCGGCCTGATAGGCCTGTTGCGCGGCCTTGCGCGCCTCCGGATCGGGCAGGGCGTTGGCGGCCTTTGCCTGCGCTTCGAATGCGACCACCCGCGCGAACAGCGAGCCTTGTGGCGCAAGGGCGTCGATCTGGACCTGGGCCGCATTGGGCAGGCGCAGTGCCGCAGGCGGATGGAGCTGCTCTTTCAGCCAGCGCTCGCGCCCCTTGGTACGCAGGTCGGCGAAGCTCGTCGGGGTAATCCCCCAACTCAGGCGATCGAGGAAGGCGGCATCTTCGGCCGGCGCACCGGCCACCACCGGTGACGCGACGCCGAGCAGGAGAGAGCATGCCGTCAACACGGACCACAGGCGATACGCGGACCCGGTCATCCTGTCGTTTCCTCAGCGCGGAGCGCGCGATCGGCCAATCTGGCCCGAGGATTGCGGCACCTGCGTGGTCTTACCGCGTGGCGATGGCCTATCCGCCGCACTCACGTTGTCGTGATAACCGTCAAACGAAACTTTTCATATCGCGAAATATAGTTCTAATAACCTGTCATCCTCCAGATTTGGAAGGATCACGTCACGCCGTTGATGCCAGTGATACTTAATTTTTGCGCGGGTCCGGCACCATCAAACCCGCCGGGCGAGACCGAAATCGCTGTCGCTCGCTGTGTATCGCGACACGGGTCGGAACGATTACAATCGTAATATTTTACAATCAACCTTGAGTTTATATTCGGAAGCAATTCGAGGAGCGAATCCTGTTTTTTCGTCGGCGATGACTGCCTACTTTTCGAAAGCAAAATCATCCAAAGGCGACTGTGTTTGTCGAAAAAACTTAAGGATTTTGATGCAGATTTCGGGAGGTCGCTGAGGTGAAATTAAGCGGCCGCCACCGGCTTCAATCACACCGACACCCAAAAACCAGATACGAATTCTATCAAGAATTCCCAAGAAACATGACGGTCACCTAAAATCTTTTTAGCAGAATCGCCGGCTATACGCCAAGCATTCGATCGAGATGTCGCAGTGGAAGACCCGACGCCATCGGGGGGAGAACTCTCAATGGAACGTGGGGCCATCTTCCTTCTGACAGACCGGCCCGATCGCAGCGCTTCCCTCGAGAAAGTTCTTCACGGTGTGGCGCATTGCGAGGTGGTCGGTGGCGGCCAGAAGCCGCTCGCCGGCGCGACGCCCGTCGCAGTGGTGGCCGACCTGACCCTGACGCGGCGTGAATCGGCCGATCTGTTGCGGTCCGTCATGCGCGAGAACAAGGATTCCGGCCTACCGGTCATCGCGCTGATGCGCTCCAACACCGACAATGACATCCGGCAGGCGCGCAACCTCGGCGCCACGATCTGCCTGCCCGCCTACACCGAGGCGCGCGTCGTCGCGCAAGCGCTCACGCATCACCTCACGCCCGCCGCAGATGTGGCCGAGCTCCCCATTGCCCGTGGGGTCACCCGCGCCACGGAGGTGCTCACCGGTCTGTTCGGTCAGATCCGGGATGGCGGTCCGATCGCGATGCCCATCGTCGAGGCCGGCCTCGATCCGATCCTCGCCGCGGTCAGGGAAGGCGGCCTGACGCGCTGGCTCGATACGGTGTGGACCCACGACGACGCCACCTACCAGCATTGCTTGCTCGTGGCGGGCGTGGCGGCACAGTTCGTCCTCCACCTCGGCTTCCGCGAGGACGACCGCCGCCACTTCGTGCGCGCCGCCCTCCTGCACGATGTCGGCAAGGCGCAGATTCCGCTCGCCATTCTCAACAAGCCCGGCCGGCTCGACGCGGACGAGATGGCGGTGATGCGCACCCATCCGGTGATCGGGTACGAGATCCTGCTCAACAGCGGCTGCGACGCAGCGACCCTCGGCGCCGTCCGCCATCACCACGAGATGCTCGACGGCTCCGGCTATCCGGACGGCCTGGTCGGAGACGCCATCGCCGATACGGTGCGGCTCCTGACGATCTGCGATATCTACGCCGCGCTCACCGAGCGCCGCGCCTACAAGCCGCCGATGCCGCCGCGCGACGCGCTCGCCATCCTGCAGGGCATGGACGGAAAGCTCGAGATGAGCCTAGTCCGGCATTTCGGAGAGGCGATGCTGCCCGCCGGCTGAAACAAAAGCCTGTCCACCGTGTGGGCACACTCAGTTTTCGGTACGCATCCGCGGTGTGTGGCACACGCCGGCAGCGCCATTTGTCGATCTAACTAAGACGCAAGCCTGCAACATTCGCCGCCTTTGTGTGCCGTCCGCGCGCGGCCTGAGTGGTTTCGCCTCGGATCGGCGGCGCGAGATCTGCCCGAACGCCCGGCTTTCCCCGCAAAGCCCCACCGGCCTGGAATTTGCCTCGTCCGCTCCAACGCTCATCGTCGAGCGTCCCCCTTCGAAGGACGGAACGCGGCATGGTGGCCAAGCACTCCCTTTCGCGTCGGACTCTCCTGGGCGGCACCGCCGCCCTCGGCCTTGCAGCCCTCCCCTTCGGGACTGCCCGCGCCGCGGGGAAGATGACCGTCGGCGTCATCTATGTCGGACCCAAGGACGATTACGGCTACAACCAGGCCCATGCGCAGGGTGCGGCCGCCCTCAAGGGCATGGCCGGGATCGAGGTGGTCGAGGAGGAGAACGTCCGCGAGACCAACGACGTCCAGAAGACCATGGAGAGCATGATCAACCTGGATGGGGCGAGCCTGCTGCTGCCCACCTCGTTCGGATACTTCGATCCGCACGTCCTCATCGAAGCGAAGAAGAACCCCACGGTGCAGTTCCGCCATTGCGGCGGGCTTTGGACCGAGGCGAACCCGAAGAATGCCGGGTCGTATTTCGGCTACATTGCGCAGGGGCAGTATCTGAACGGCGTCGTCGCGGCGCATGCCACCAAGTCGAAGAAGCTCGGCTTCGTCGCCGCCAAGCCGATCCCGCAGGTGCTCAACAACATCAACGGCTTCATCCTCGGGGCGCGCAGCGTCGATCCGTCGATCACCTGCCAGGTCATCTTCACCGGCGAGTGGTCGCTGGCGGTCAAGGAGGCGGAAGCCACCAACGCGCTCATCGATGGCGGCGCCGACGTCATCACCTGCCACGTGGACAGCCCCAAGGTGACGGTGGAGACCGCCGCCCGCCGCGGCGCTTTCGTCTGCGGCTACCATGCCGACCAGTCGGCCCTGGCCAAGGATAAATACCTCACCGGAGCGGAGTGGGACTGGGCGCCGATCTACAAGGGGTTCGTCGCCGACATGCAGGCCGGCAAGGCCCCGCCGAACTTCCTGCGCGGCGGTCTCGCCGATGGCTTCGTCAAGATGAGCGCCTACGGCCCGGGCGTCTCGGAGGCCGCCCGCAAGAATGCGGACGCGGTCAAGGCCGAGATGATGAAGGGCGGCTTCGCCATCATCAAGGGGCCGCTCTCCGACAACACGGGCAAGCAGATCGCCCCGGCCGGCAAGGCCTATGCCGAGAACGCGATCGAGCTGGAGAGCACGAACTACCTTGTGGAAGGGGTGAGGGGCTCGGCCTGACCGAGCTGAGCCGCCTCCCTCTCCGATCCGTCGGAGCGGGACCTCTGGCACGGTTTCTGCCCGCCGTTCCCGTGCCGCAACGACGAGGGAATGCCACGTGGTCGCCGACACGGCTCATCCGGACCTCGACAGTGCCGGCTCACCCTCCCCGGCCCTCCAGGTGCGCGCCTGGATCGCCCGGCGTACCGAGGCCGTGGCGATCCCCCTGGGGGCGGTCGCCACCGGGTTCGCCCTGTTCAGCCTGTTCCTCATCGCGCTCGGCAAGTCGCCGGCCGGGTTTCTCGATCTGATCTACCGCGGCGGCTTCGGCTCGCCCTTCGCCCTGCAGAACAGCCTGCAGCGAGCCGCCCCTCTCCTGTTCGCGGCGCTCTGCGTCGCCCTGCCGGCCCGGCTCGGCCTCGTCGTCATCGGGGGAGAGGGGGCGATCGTGCTCGGCGGGGTCGCCGCGGCCGCCATCGCCCCAGCGCTGGCGGGGCTGCCGCCCGTCCTAGGAATTCCCGCGATGGCCCTCTGCGCCGCGCTCGCCGGCGCGGCCTGGATCGGGGCTGTGGGCGCCTTGCGGGCCTATCGCGGGGTCAACGAGACCATCGCCAGCCTGCTGATGTCCTACATTGCCATCGCGCTCTCCAACCACCTCATCGAGGGGCTGCTGCGTGATCCCTCCAGCCTCAACAAGCCCTCGACCCGAGCCATTGCCGAGGCGTTCAGGGTCGGGCCGATGCCCGGCATGAAAGTGCATTGGGGCCTCGGCTTCGGCGTGCTCGCCTGCGTCGCCGCCTGGGTGCTCACGGAGCGCACGACCCTGGGCTTCGCCGCCCGGATCGCAGGCGGCAACGTCCGCGCGGCGCAGATCCAGGGCCTTCCCGTGGGCCGTCTCATCGTCGGCTTCACCGCGCTCGGCGGGGCGCTGGCGGCGCTGGCGGGCTTCTTCGAGGTCACGGCGGTGCACGGCAACGCCAACGCCTCGCTGGTGGCCGGCTACGGCTATACCGGCATCCTGGTCGCCTTCCTGGCGCGCCAGAACCCCCTCGCCATCGTCCCGGTGGCGTTCCTGCTCGGCGGGATCGAGGCGTCGGGCGGGCTGATCCAGCGCCGGATGCAACTGCCCGATGCCACCGTGCTGGTGCTCGAGGGGCTGCTGTTCGTCCTCGTGCTGATGAGCGAGACCCTGTACGGGCGCTACAAGGTGTTCAGCCCGCACCTCTGGACGCGGACGCGCGCGGCGGCCCCCGTGATGGCCGTCGCGTCATGACCGATATCGGCCTGTGGAGCGTGCTCATCGCGGTGATCGGCGGTGCCATTCGGGTCTCGACGCCGTTCCTGTTCGTCAGTCTCGGCGAAACCATCACCGAGCGCTCGGGGCGGATCAATCTCGGCCTGGAGGGCACCCTGGTATTCGGGGCGATGTCGGCCTACGCCACCGCCGTGCTCACCGGCTCGGCCTGGGCCGGGGTGGCCGTCGCGGGGCTCGCCGGCGGGGCGTTCGGCCTGCTGCACGGCTGGATCTGCCGGTTTCCGCGCGTCAACGACGTGGCGGTGGGCATCGCCTTGATGCTGTTCGGCTCGGGGCTGGCCTTCTTCTTCGGCAAACCCTTCATCCAGCCCTCGGCGCCGCAACTGCCGGCGCTTGCCTTCGGGTCGTGGTCGGACCTGCCGCAGATCCAGGCGGCCTTGCGCGTCAACGTGCTGTTCGTCATCGGCGCGGCCTTGAGCGTGTTCCTGTGGTGGGCGCTGCGCAACACCCGGGTCGGGCTGATCGTGCGGATCGCCGGCGACAGTGCCGACGCCGCCCGCGCCATGGGCTACGACGTCGACCGGGTCCGCCTTCTCGCCACCGGAGCCGGCGGGGTGCTGGCGGGCATCGGCGGAGCCTATCTGTCGCTGTACTATCCGGGCTCGTGGAACGAGGGCATCTCGTCGGGCCAGGGGCTGATGGCGGTGGCCCTGGTGGTCTTCGCCCGCTGGAACCCGCTCGCCTGCTTCGGGGCCGCGCTTCTGTTCGGCGGCGCCGGCGCCCTGGGACCGGCCCTGCAATCGGTGGGCATCTCGCAAGGCTACTACCTGTTCTACGCCGCCCCCTACGTGCTGACGCTCGGCGTCCTCATCGCCACCTCCTCGCCCGACCGGGCGCTGGCCGGTGCACCGGGGGAACTCGGACAGGGCAAATAAGTCCGCCAAAGCAAGCAAACTCACCACAGCAAGCAAATTCGTCCAAGCAACCCCGCCAAACCAAGCAACCCCGCCAAACCAAGGAACCCTGCCATGAACGGACTGGGCGGCCTCAACAAATCCCCCCACGGCGTCGTGCTCGGCCTCGTCCAGCTGCAACTGCCGTCGGTCGCCACACCGGAGGATCTCGCGGCGCAGACCCGGCGCATCGTCGACATGGTCGCCAAGGCCCGGCGCAACCTCGCCACCATGGACCTCGTCGTCTTCCCCGAATACGCGCTGCACGGCCTGTCGATGGACACCAATCCCGACATCCTGTGCCGGATGGACGGGCCGGAGGTGGCGGCCTTCCGCCAAGCCTGCATCGACAACCGGATCTGGGGCTGTTTCTCCATCATGGAGTACAATCCAGCCGGCAACCCGTTCAATACGGGGCTCATCATCGACGAGACCGGCGTGGTGAAGCTCTATTACCGAAAGATGCATCCGTGGGTGCCGGTGGAGCCGTGGGAGCCCGGCGACGTCGGCATTCCGGTGATCGACGGGCCGCGCGGCGCCAAGCTCGCGCTCATCATCTGCCACGACGGCATGTTCCCCGAGATGGCGCGCGAATGCGCCTACAAGGGCGCCGAGATCATGATCCGCACGGCGGGCTACACGGCGCCGATCCGCGAATCCTGGCGCTTCACCAACCAGTCGAACGCCTTCTGCAACCTCATGGTCACCGCCAATGTCTGCCTGTGCGGCTCGGACGGGTCGTTCGATTCCATGGGCGAGGGCATGATCGTCAATTTCGACGGTGCCGTCATCGCCCACGGCACCACCGGGCGCGTCGACGAGATCATCACCGCGGAAGTCCGGCCCGACCTCGTGCGCGAGGCGCGCCTGCACTGGGGCGTCGAGAACAACATCTACCAGTTCGGCCACCGCGGCTACACGGCGGTGAAGGGCGGGGCGCAGGATTGCCCCTACACCTACATGCAGGATCTCGCCGCCGGCCGGTACCGCCTGCCCTGGGAGGATGCGGTGAAGGTGGTCGACGGCACGTCCTGCGGCTTCGCGGCGCCGACGCGCACCTATGGGGCGGCCCCGACACCGGCCGCGCGAGAGGCGGCGGAATGAGCGTCGTTCCCTTCCCGGGGGCCCCGGCCAGCAGCAAACGCTACGCCGCCGCCGAGCCCTATCCGTGGCCGTTCGACGGCGCCTTGCGGCCCGACAACACCGCGCTGGTCATCATCGACATGCAGATCGATTTCTGCGGGCCGGGCGGCTACGTCGCCGCCATGGGTTACGATATCGGTCTGACCCGCGCGCCGATCGAACCGATCGGGCGCCTGCTCGCCGCCGCGCGGGCGCTGGGCTATCACATCATCCACACCCGCGAGGGCCACCGGCCGGACCTGGCCGATCTGCCGGAGAACAAGCGCTGGCGCTCGCGCCGCATCGGCGCCGGCATCGGCGATCCGGGGCCGTGCGGGCGCGTCCTCGTCCGCGGCGAGCCCGGGTGGGAGATCATCCCGGAGCTGGCGCCCTTGCCCGGCGAGCCGGTGATCGACAAGCCCGGCAAGGGCTCGTTCTGCGCCACCGACCTCGAACTGATCCTCGGCCGCCTCGGCATCCGCAACCTGATCCTCACCGGGATCACCACCGATGTCTGCGTCCACACCACCCTGCGCGAGGCCAACGACCGCGGCTTCGAATGCGTCATCGTCTCGGATGCCTGCGCGGCCACCGACCCCGGCAATCACCAGGCGGCGCTGAACATGGTGACGATGCAGGGCGGCGTCTTCGGCGCCGTGGCGACGTCCGGTGCGGTCCTCGCGGCGATGGGGTGAGGAGCGATGGTGCCTTTCCCGCAATCCGTCCGCGAAGTGGTGCCCTGGAGCGCCGTCGAGCCGCAATCCGTAGCGGCTGAAGCGCCCCCGGCGGGTGCCCTCGCCGTCGAGACCATCGGCATGACGAAGCGCTTCGGCAGCTTCGCGGCCCTCGACGACGTGTCGATGAAGATCGAGGCGGGCGGCTTCCACGCCCTGCTCGGCGAGAACGGGGCCGGCAAGTCGACCTTCGTGAAATGCATCATGGGTTTCTACGCGCCGAGCGCCGGCAGCGTGTTGGTGGGCGGGCGCGAGGTGGCGATCACCAATCCGAAGGGCGCGCAAAGCCGCGGTCTCGGCATGGTCTACCAGCACTTCACCCTGGTGCCCTCGCTCACGGGTGCCGAGAACCTCGTCATCGCCCGCTCGCACGTGCCGGCGGTGATCGACTGGGCGAGCGAGCGCGTGGCCCTCGACGCCTTCATGGGCCGGATGCCGTTCCGGCTGAACCTCGACAGGCCGGTGGCCGAACTCGCGGCGGGCGAGAAGCAGAAGCTCGAGATCGTCAAGCAACTCTACCTGAAAGCCCGGTTCCTCATCCTCGACGAACCGACCTCGGTGCTCACCCCGGCCGAGGCCGCGGAGGTGCTGGGCCTGCTGCGCGCCATGGCGGATCGCGGCGACCTGACGGTGCTGATGATCAGCCACAAGTTCCGCGAGGTCGAGGCCTTCGCCCGCTCGGTGAGCGTGCTGCGACGCGGGCGCCTCGCCGGGGGCGGCCGCGTCGGCGAGCTCTCGCGCGACGACATGGCGGCGATGATGATGGGGGCCCGCCCGGTTCGGACCGTCGCCGGCCGGAGCGCGATGCCGGCCCCGGCCCGCGCCGTGCTGCGCATCGCCGACCTCAAGGCCACCGACGCCTCGGGCCTGCGCCCGATCGCGGTGAACGATCTCGCGGTCCATGCCGGCGAGATCGTCGGCATCGCCGGCGTCTCCGGCAACGGCCAGAAGGAGCTCGCCGACGTGCTCGGCGGCCAGATTCGCGCCACGGGCGGCAGCGTGATCGTCGGGGATCAGATCTATGGCGGGAGGCGGGCGCAGAGCCGCGCGCTCAAGGTCCGTTTCATCCCGGAGGAGCCTCTGCGCAATGCCTGCGCGCCGCGCATGTCGGTCGCGGAAAACCTCGCCTTCCGAGCCTTCGACCGGCGCGGCGACGATCCCGCCAGACCGCCGACCTTCTGGCTCGACACGGGCGCCATGAGCCGGCGCGCCAAGGACCTCATCGCCCGCTTCAAGGTGAAGACCGCCTCGTCCGAGGCGCCCATCGCGACCCTGTCGGGCGGCAACGTCCAGCGCGTGGTGCTGGCACGCGAACTCACCGACCCGGTCGACCTCCTCGTCGTCGCCAACCCGTGCTTCGGCCTCGATTTCTCGGCGGTGGCCGAGATCCGGGCGCGGATCGTGGCGGCGCGCAACGCGGGCGCGGCGGTGCTGCTGATCAGCGAGGACCTCGACGAAATCCTCGAACTCTCCGACCGCATCGTCGTGATGTCGGACGGCCGCATCGTCTACGCGGTGCCGGCGGCCGAGGCCGATGCCCAGGTCATCGGCCGCCACATGGCAGGCCACCACGCGCCATCCGCCACGGCTTGACCGCATCGGATTTTAATCCGTGCGGCGGCGTGCGTGGCGACACGTCATGGAGCCGGCTCGCTACCTATCTTTGGTTCAAGCAAGAGGAAATCTTGCGAAGCATCAAATTATAGCCTGGACCGGAGCTTAGACTTCTCATGACGTCTCGTGTTGTCGCCCTTATCGCCGCCGCTGTGCTGTTCGGTTCGGCCCCGGTCTCTTCGGCTTTCGCGCATGAGCGCCAGCCGTCGGCGCAGCGCTTCATCACCGTCTCGCCGTATGACGACCTGACCACCGGCTCGCTCGGCGTCCACGACCAGCCGCGCTTCGACCGGTGCGCGCGCAGTTCGGCAAGCCAGGGCAACGCCGAGCAGCCGAACTTCCCGGTGCAGCAATACGGCCGGACATCCGGCGGTCCCCTTTGCTGAAATCCCGATCGCAGGAGACGGCAGCCGCTCCCAGCCTCGGAGGATCGCTCGGGACAGGACGGTCCCGAGCGATCACACGGAAAGCGGCCTTAAAACCGCACGACACGCGGCCATGCGCGCCGTGTCCGGCCCCTCGTGGCCGGGCACGGCGTGTTTCGTCTGGGCTCAGCGCCGCACGGATTCGATGGTGAAGCGCCGGGTCAGTTCACCGCGGACGTGATCGCGGAACAGGCGCACCCGCGCCGGCAATTCGCGCCCGGCGAGGGTCACGGCGCGCAGCGCGCCGCCATCGCTCGCCCAATCCGGCAACACGCGCACGAGGTCGCCCGATTGCACGGCGCGCGCGGCCACCAGACGCGGGATGTGGCCGATCCCGCCCCCCGCCAGCGTCAGCCGCAGGACCGTCGCGAAGTCCCCCGCCCGGATCGCCGGACGCGCGACCATCTGCTCCTTGCGACCGTCCCGGTGCGTCAAGCTGAGGGCGGTCGCGCCGATACGCTCGCGCGACAGGACGACGTCGTGCCCGGTCAGGCCGTCGATCGTGACCGGCGCCGGGCGATCCGCCAGGTAACCCGGGGCGGCGTAGAGGCCGATCCCCACTTCCAGCATCAGCGCGGCCCGGTAGCCGGTATCGCCGTCGTCGAGGCCGGCGAACCGCAGGGCGAGGTCGATCCGGTTCGTCGCCAGGTCGAGCCGCGTGTCGGTGGTGAGCAATTCCACCGTGATCAGCGGATACAGCCGCCGGAAGCTCACGACGATCTCGGGCATCACCTCGATTCCGAAATCCATCGACGTCGTCACCCGCAGGTGGCCGGACGGGGCATTGCGCGCATCCCGCGCCGTCTCGGCGGCCTCGTCGAGCAAGGCCAGGCTTTCCTGCGCCTTGGCATAGAAGGCCAGCCCCTCCACCGTCGGCGAGACGGCCCGCGGGTGGCGCGCGAGCAGCGTCGCGCCCAAAGCCCGCTCCAGGCGGGAAATTCGCCGGCTGACACTCCCCTTGGTTTCGCGCAAGGTCTCCGCGGCCCGGGTCACCGTGCCGAGGTCGATCACCGCACAGAAGGCGCGGACATCGTCGAGACCGCCGGAGAAGGTTTCCGTATTCGCAACCATGTGGTGCCGGATAGCAGGCTTACACCGGTCTGGGAACGGGACTATCTGAGGGTCACCGAGCCAGACAGGCCGCC
The DNA here is from genome assembly GCF_010692745.1 of Methylobacterium sp. BTF04. Taxonomy (GTDB): domain Bacteria; phylum Pseudomonadota; class Alphaproteobacteria; order Rhizobiales; family Beijerinckiaceae; genus Methylobacterium. Next base: position 3,376 of record NZ_JAAHTB010000043.1, on the reverse strand, counting down.
CCGCTCACCGGGGATGCCCGGTCGGCACAGCGTCCAACGGTTTACGATTCGGAGACCTCCTTCATGAAGCTGCTCGCCGCCTCCACCCTCGTCCTCGGCCTCACGGCCGCCCCCGCCTTCGCGCAGACGCCGCCCACCCGCGACCCCGCCCAGATCCAGGCCGGCGCCTATGCGGTGGATCCCGGCCATACCCAGGCCGGCTTCACCGTCTCGCATATGGGCTTCTCGAACTATTCCGGCGGCTTCTCGGACGTGTCGGGGACCCTCGACCTGCAGCCGAAGAATCCGGCCGGCAGCACCCTCAAGATCAAGATCCCGGTGGCTTCCGTCGCCACCACCAGCGCCAAGCTGACCGGTGAGCTCAAGGGCGAGCAGTGGCTCGATGCCGCCAAGTATCCGGACATGACCTTCGTCTCCACTAAGGTGGTGCCCGCCGGCAAAGACACGGCCAAGGTCACCGGCGACCTGACCCTGCACGGCGTGACGAAGCCCGTTACCCTCGACGTCACCCTGGTGGGGGCCGGCGTGAACCCGCTCAGCAAGAAGTACACGGTCGGCTTCGAGGCCAAGGGCGCGCTCAAGCGCTCGGATTTCGGCGTGAAGACCTACGTGCCGCTGATCGGCGACGAATTGCATCTGACCATCGCCGGCGCCTTCGAGCGTCAGGAGTAGATCGACCGCGATGCGCAGGGATACCGGCACCGGACCGACCCACCGCTATACGGTGGTGGCGATCGTCCTGCATTGGGCGAGCGCGCTCGGTGTCCTTGCGCTGATCGGAATGGGACTCGCCATGACGCAGCTGGATCTGGCGCCGCTGCGCCGGTTCCAGTTCTACCAATGGCACAAGTCGGTGGGCATCACCGTCCTGCTGCTGACGCTGCTGCGTCTGGCCTGGCGCCTCCTGCACCCGGCGCCGCCCCTGCCGGACGCGATGCCGCCGGCCGAACGCCGCGCGGCCGGTGCGGCCCACGGCCTGCTCTACCTGCTCCTCCTCGGCATGCCGCTCACCGGCTGGGCCCTGGTCTCGGCCTCGCCCTTCAACATCCCGACCGTTTTGTACGGCCTCGTGCCCTGGCCGCACATGCCGGTGGTCTCGGACCTCGCCGACAAGGCGGGCGCGGAGGCCATCCTCAAAGCGGTCCACGATTACGGCGCCTTCGCCCTCATCGCCCTGCTGGCGCTGCATGTCGGCGCGGCCCTGCGCCATCACCTCATCCTGCGCGACGCTACCTTACGCCGGATGCTGCCCCTCGCCCCCGTCCGGACCGGAGACGCGCCATGACCCACCTGCGCACCGGGCTTCTCGCCGCCCTCCTCCTCGCGCCGAGCCTCGGCCATGCCGCCGACTGGACCGTGGATCCGGCCAAGAGCCGGATCGGCTTCTCCGGCGAACAGGTCGGCGCCCCGTTCTCCGGACGCTTCGAACGCTTCGAGGCACGGATCAGCCTCGATCCCGCCAAGCCCGAGACCGGACAGGCGACCGTGCTCGTCGATCTCGCCAGCGCCCGGACCGGCGACGTCCAGCGCGACGAGGCCCTGCCGCAGAAAGACTGGTTCGACGTCAAGACGCAGGCAATGGCGCGCTTCGAATCCACCCGGATCGCCGCCACGGGGCCGGGAGCCTACGAGGCGGTCGGCACCCTGACGATTCGCGGCCAGAGCCGCGCCGTCACCCTGCCTTTCCGCCTCGACCTCACCGGAGACGCCGCCCATGCGGTGGGCCATGTCGACCTCGTACGCACCGATTTCGGCATCGGCCAGGGCCCGTGGGCCTCGGGGCAATGGGTCGCCCTGAAAGTCGGAATCGATATCGATCTCGTCGCCTCGCGGATGCCCGGCACCTAGCGATCGAAATCCGAGACCTGGCGCCCGCGTGCATGGGGCGGCTTCCGACGCGTCCTGGTCGTTCGGTGTCCGCACTGGGACGGGCCCCGAGGCCCTGCCGGCAAGGCCCGCACCGGGCCAGCGCGTGATACGGTGGCCCACAGGGGCGGCGATGCTCAGGGAGGCGCGATATGGACGATCGGGATATGCGAGCGGCTCTGGATCGTCACTGGGCCGCGTCCGATGCGAGCGATTTCGAGGAAGAGCACGCGATCTACCGAGACGATGCGGTGCTCGAATATCCACAATCGGGTGAGCGCATCCGCGGTCGGCACAACATTCAGTCGTCCCGCGCCGCGCAGCCGAACCGGAAGCATTTCGAGGTGCGCCGGATCATCGGCGCCGGCGACATCTGGATCACCGAATACGTCCTGACCTACGATGGGCGACCGTCCTACACCGTGAGCATCATGGAATTCCGCGACGGCAAGGTGGCGTGGGAGACCCAGTATTTCAGCGCTCCGTTCGAGCCCGGTGCCTCTCGCGCCCAATGGGTCGAGCGGATGCCTTGACCTCTCTTCGTCATCGAGGAATGGCCAGACAATAAGAGCCCGCGGCACGCCCCGTCGCTTGTTTCCAGGCAATTATGTAGTTTGCAAACCAAACCACTTTAGGTAGCTTTCCCTCACAATCTTGCAGGGATAGGTGATGACGAAGCTTCTTGGCGTGGCCATAGCAATAGCCGGCCTGCTGTTTGGCGTTTGGGTGGGATGGGCGTTCTTCCTGACAAGGCTCTCATCGACAATCGGCGTAAATGAAGAGATCAAAGATTTAGGCGCCTGGGGCGACTCATTTGGCGGCTTGAACGCGCTTTTTGGCGCGTTAGCTTTCAGCGCAGTTTCAGCAACGCTGTATTTTCAATACCGTCAAAATGAAGACAACACCATTGAGCAGCACAAACAAAAATTTGAAGCCAATTTTTTCAAGATGCTAGACCTACTTCGGGAAACACGATCGGCCGTCGAATATCGATATAGCTCAGATTATCGAAAACAATTTGGGCCTTCTAATACAGAGAAACAGCACGGAACGGAGGCCTTTAAAGCTGGATGGGAAGAGTTTTCTTACTGGATAGATATTGATGGGCGCGAACTAACCAAGGAAGAAATATCAGATGTATACTATCATAAGATGTACAAAAGATACGAAAGCAATCTCGGGCCATATTTTCGGTTAATCTACACAATATTAAAGAAAATTAAATCGGACTCTGTTCTAAACGACGAAGAGAAAGAATTATTTTGGAAGCTGCTGCGCAGCCAGCTCAATAGCCACGAAACTGCACTAATTGGTCTAAATGGCCTAATGCTTATGTCAAAAGATTTTAGTGAGTTTATTGTTGAGTACAGACTTTTAAAATATCTCCCGGAGAAGAGCAGGAGGCGAGCAGTACTGAAAAAATACTATCCGCCCTCTACTTTTGAAGGTTCAGAAGTAATTGCTCAGGTGGTCAGAACGAAGCTGACACTGGGGTGAGGATTGGCAGGCC
>NZ_JAAHTB010000042.1 GCF_010692745.1 Methylobacterium sp. BTF04 | reverse complement strand
CGCTCGCCATCAGCCCAGAACCCACCGTCCGCAACAGCCTGATGAATAAGACGGGATAGGTCCAAACGCCCTTTCGTCCGAGGCCAACAGCCCCACCTACCATCCATTGCTTCATGACAAAGACAATTTTTATATTTTTTCTTTGGGACTTATGGAATCACGATGCGGATTTATTATTGCATTGAACATCTTCCGAAGATTTAGTTCGTTTTACCGAGATATGGGCCGACAAGAAATCTCTTTGAGATTGTGACGAAGTGCTTGATCATTGGGCGTCGGATGGCGCGCAAGGATTTTTATGGCTCGGATCAGCGCAAACAAAACTAATCTATAGTTTACCAAATTAAAACTGAGATCGATTTGCTAGGATATTCGCTCGCGCTCCGTCAAAAATTAGAATTTCGATCTAGGCCGGAACAATGTCGAACACTATTTCGTCCAACATAACCTGGCACATCTCGCAGCCCAAGGAGGCGCGGTGGGCTACCCTCAATCAACGCCCAGTCATTGCGTGGCTGACAGGCCTTTCGGGATCAGGTAAATCCAGCATCGGAACTGTGGTCGATCGAACGTTGACGGCCCGTGGGCGACATTCCATGGTTCTCGATGGAGACAATCTCCGACACGGATTGAGCGGCGATCTTGGTTTCAGCACCAAAGACCGCGACGAAAACATCCGGCGGGCGGCCGAAGCTGCACGACTTCTCGCGGAGGCCGGACTGATCGTGCTGGTTTCGCTGATCTCGCCCTTGAGAGCGGAACGGGCGACAGCGCGTCGGATCGCCGGCGACATTCCGTTTGTGGAAGTCTTCATCGACACCCCCCTCCGGGTGTGTGAGGCGCGCGATCCCAAGGGACTCTATGGCAAGGCTCGGTCGGGCCTCATTCCGGAATTCACCGGCATCTCCAGCCCCTACGAGCCTCCCCATGCGCCGGATCTGCGAATCCAGACCGAAACCGAATCTCCCTTGGAATCGTCCCTCGAATTGATTTCGATGTTGATGGAATTGACCAATCCGACTCAATAGAAATCCATCATTTTCAGTGGCAGATTTTGATCAATATTTATCCTAACTCACCCGGTACTATCACGAACTTCGTCTTCACCGATCCTGTTTCACAATCGCATTCAGGCTTCCATCTACAGGCCAAAAAATCGGGAATAGCGCCAACGACCGAATGACCGAGCCGACCCTCCGCGTGGCGCGGGGTACGTCCCAGACGGGTCGAAGCGCGCATCGCGGATAGCGCCGTGACGGACGAGGTCACATTCGGTGCACGAAGGGCGCACAAGCGCTCCGAAATCGGCGCCGAATCCACGCGGGTGCCTGAGGCGATCGTCGAGCGCTTTGCGATCGGGACGGTCTTGAGCCGAACACCGTTGCGCGCCACAACGAAGCCGGGTTCAGGCCCCACAGATGCACTGCGTGCTCTTTCCACGTATTATCCACACATGTTTGCAGTGCGGGCAGGCGGCCCCAGCCGCCTGTCGGCCGGAGGTGCTTTGCGAGAATCCACCTCGGCTGCGGAAGTTTTACCGTGTCGCGGCAAAGCCGCAGAGCTCGGGACGTTCGGCGCCTCAGACATCGTTCGACCGCGGATGTACTGGCGGCTTTAGAACTATAGACCACCCTAGATTCCGACCACGATCTGGGCCAGGCGCTAGACCGCAACCCCGTGTCATCCGCGCTCGTGATAATCAAAGAGCGGATAAGGATGAAAGGTTGTACAACTTATCAGCGAAATCTCTGCATCGATCAGTGACTGCAGTCGAATAAATATAGAAAAATCGAATTTTTGTTTCGATTTTTGCTGATAATTTTTAGGTACGCTCGACACCTGACTGATCAAAAGTCGCTTCAGGAGCGAGCCTTCGTGGCGAGTGCTCGGCGGGTCTCCACGCGAAAGAAGCAAATTCCACTGCCGGGAAGGCGGACTGGTTTTCGTACGAGCTATCTTTTCATTATCGAATAAGAGTAACAGGACAATAAATTTGATTGTAACGCCCCCTAGATTGGACTTTCTTTATTGTTATTCACAAAAATATTGTAATATTGATTTCGAAATAAACGAATCAAACTTGAATAATCCACGCAGATTTTATACTCACCGTTTAAATGAAGCAGTCAGAACAATTCTGATCTGAAGCCAAATAACGACCTCTTGGTTTATGATAAAATTTTCCAGAGAAAGCAATCCGTCTCTTTAGACGTCAAACATCCTCTGTATCTTAAATTACTGTTTATATAGCTGATAATAATAATGAATATTTTGAATAATAACAGTGAGACGAGTTTTTCAATCGCCCCTGCGACGGTTAAATAATAGTAATTGATTATCGATTCATGTCACATCAACGCGCCAATTACAGCATAATATCCAAAAATATCTGATAACTAATATTATTATTGATCCATCATCGATAGTATAAGTACTTTACATCGATTCAATACGCGCGAGGGAATACGGGCTCGCAGTCTTTTATCACAGCTTTTTGTGATTAACGCATGTTGACCAAATACCGGAGTTACGGCATTGTGCGTCGCAATAACTTGATACACAAACGTAGACATAATTTGTAGAAAAGTTCTCGTCGGTGGTGGGGCACCGACCTCAAAAATCAAAAATACGAATTATAACTCAAGCTATTATAAATCATTGATTTAACGGCATTTTTATACAGCAAGTCATTCGCCTTCATCTCATCCGAAGCCGATAGTGGAGTTTTGTGATGGAAAAACAGATCGCGAACCCGCTCAGAATTCTGATCGCGGATGGCCATCCGATGTGCGTCGAAGGTGTCCGGGCCGTCCTCCGCAACGTCGATGGGATGGAAATCATCCAGGAGGCGACGACCGGCTCGGATGCTCTGCGACTCATCATCGAGCGCAAGCCCGACATTGCCATTCTGGATATCACCATGCCGGGGATGCATGGTCTTGCCGTTCTCAAGCAGATACTGGCCGAGGCGCCGACGACCCGGGTGGTGATCTTCAGCGCGTACGAAGACAGTGCCTATGCACGCGATACGATCTCGGCCGGTGCACATGGCTACGTCCTGAAGCGTTCGACATCACAATGTCTTCTCCAGGCCATCGACGCGGTCAGGCGGGGTGGGCTTTACCTCGATCCGGCGATTGCGGCGCACCTCGTATCCGGCAATGCCGGAACGACGCGGCGCGCGTCCGGACGCGGAGGCCGCATCGTCGTGACTTTAACCGAGCGAGAGCGGGAGGTGTTCAAGCTGATCGCGTTCGGCTTCACCAACAAGGAGGTGGCCGGCAAGCTGGGGGTCACGTCGAAATCGATCGAGACCTACAAGACCCGGGCCAGCGAGAAGCTCGATATCCGGAGCCGGGCCAAGATCGTGCAATACGCGATCCTGCAGGGCTGGTTCAGCGCTCCCTCGTCGTGATGACGCTTTCCTCACCGGTAGATTTTTCGGGGGATTCGACCGGGTCGCGGCGCCCCATCTGCACGGTCCTGCTGCGGACACGCGCGGTCGAATGGCCGAGCACCGCGCGCAAAACGACCCCGAGCCCATAGCCGATCTGAAGCGCCACGATCCCAACGACGAGATTGACCGGAAGCGAGTACGTCGTATCGACGGCGAACACCCCGAGGATCGTCAGGGCTGAAATCACCACGACGAGTCCGGCCAGAACCATCACCAAGCCGGGCAAGCGCGCCAACAGCGTGAGGATGATGCCGGCGCCGACGAGACACAGAGCAAATGCCACCATGGCGGGTGCCTTCCTGAAAAGCGCCGGAAACCGTTCCCGTCGCCTCTAACCTGTTCGAGGGTCTTTCAGACGTCCCCCGCTGTATCGGATCATGTGCTGCTCGATCGCGCTCGGCACACGGAATTAGCAATCCGGTTGGTTAAAAATTCGACAAAATTAACGTTCGTCAATCTGTGATCGTGATCTGACCCCGTGGATGACTGCCGAGGCTCCGTAACGGGTGCTCGTCGGTTCGCACGCCGACACAATCGACGCCAGCTTCAATAGTCGATTGGGTGTCAGGTTTTTTGGTCATTACATGACATAGGTGTGCCCGATAGCTTCGGATTATGGCGAAAGACCGCGTGGGTGAGCGTTGGCGCACGCCATGACTCCGTAGAGTTCCCATCAAGACTGGAGGCCTCCGTGGCATCAGGTACGAGTTCGGCGCTGGGCGAGAGTTTCGCTTCAACGCCCAAGCGCAGTGCCTTGCGGTCCTGTCTCGGCGACGACGAGATCGTGCGACGCTCCGAGAATGCCTGGAGCAGCCTGAAGCCAAGCTTGGAACGCCTGATTCGCAGAATGCCGGCGCGCAAAGTGCTCGAGATCGGCGGGGGACGGCACCCCTTCTTCTCCGTGGAAGAGGCCGGCGCGCTCGATTTCGAGCTGACCGTGAACGATCTCGATGCCGAGGAGCTGCGTTACGCCCCGGGCGGCTTCAAGCGCCTCGTCCTCGATATCGCACAAGACATCGACGGGCAGAACGTCGACCGCGCGACGGTCGGGCTCGGAACGTTCGACCTGATCTTCTCCCGGATGGTGTTCGAGCATGTCCGCGATGCAGAGAAGGCTTGGTCGAACGTGTACGATCTGCTGGCGCCCGGTGGGATCGGCTTCGCGTTCGTGCCGACGCTGTATTCGCCACCCTTCCTCCTCAACCTCGCCATGCCGGAAGCCTTGACGAGCCGGATGCTGCGGATGCTCGACAGGACACGAAACCCGGACGAGATTCCGAAGTTTCCGGCTTTCTATCGAGGCTGTCGGGCGAGTGAAGCGGCGCTGTCACCGCTCCTCACCGGCATCGGCTTCACCGATGTCTGCGTCGTACCGTTCTTCGGCACACCGTACTTTCCCGCCGTCCCGGTGTTGAAGCACGTGGCCGCGGCCTTCGATCGCTTCGTCGAGAAGCGGGATTGGCGGATGTTCGCGAGCTACGCCTACATCGTCGCGCGAAAGTAAGCGTTTCTACTTGCGGTGTCGGACCAGTCCGACACCGCAAAGCTTTTCCGGCGCATCCGAGGGCCAAGGGATGCCGGTGGCTACTGGTAGACCCGCACCTGATCGATCCACAGATCGTAATAGCCCGACGGTGGCACGGTGACGGGCCAATCCTGGCTGATGGCCAGAGTCAGCATCATGAAGAACGGCGAGACGGTCTGGTGGCGGAACAGCGGCGCCCGAAACTTGGCGGCCCCGTCGAAGTAGAAAATCATCTCGTCATCGGTGATCTCGACGCCGTAATCGTGAAACGCGAGCGCGTAATCCGGTATTCCGACGATGTTTCTCTGCTCGCGCTTATAGCCCACCGCCTTCGCCGAAGGCGCGGGCCAGTCGTGCTCGGTCGCGACGTAGGACGTGGTCGCGTGACCATAGCCCTCGATCACGTCGACCTCGACGGCACCCTCGGTGGCGCTGGTGCGGATGCCCGCCTGGTCGAGAAGCCAGAAGGCGGACCAGCACCCGGGGCCGGCCGGGAGCATCATGCGGGCTTCGAAATAGCCTTTGCGGAACGCGCCGCTGGCTGACCCATCCGGAAATCCGGTGGAGAGGTGACCCGTGACCCAGGTGCGGCCGAACCCGGCCGGATCGATCCGCTCGGGCATGTGGGTGGCCCGAATACGCAGGAAGCCGCCCATGATCGTGTAGGGCGATCCCTCGGGGGCGTCATAGCCGAGGAACGCGGCCGCGCCGTATTCCTGGCCGTCTGGCTTCGGCCCGGCATACCAGACCTTGGGCGAGAGCCGATCGAACGACTCGTTCCAGACCAGGGCGCGGCCGTGCGCCGGATGGCCGGCCGGACGGTCCACCGGCGGCGTACCGTCCTGGCCCCCCTCTACGAAGAGATGAACCCGCAGGTTCAACGCGGTCTTGAAGGCATGATTGTCGGGCGGTGAATCCCACCCGTAGACATCGACCACCAAGGGTCCGGTGAGGGCCATCGACAGATCGACGAACGCCTCGAACCGTCCGTCCGGGTCCGGCACGGCCATCGTCCAGATGCCGCCGACGACGATGGCCACACTCCGAAGCCCCTTGGCGAGGCCGGCAAAGCGGACACGCTCGGCGCGCACCCGCATGCCCGCATCGTCGATGCGCGCGGTATAGGCTTTCGCGCCCTGGACCTGATTGTAGGTCGCGACGCCCGTGGGCCCCGGTGACGTCAGCTGGAGGGTAGGGGGCTCGGACGGAAGCGCTCCGGCCTTGCCTGCTGTCGGGGCTTCACCGGACGGGCTTTTGCTCGACAGGACGGCGATGACCGCGATCGCGCTGCATCCGACGAGCAGCCATCGTCGGGTCCCGCGCGGTGGCGGGCGCCGCAGGGGAATGAGGCGCAGCATGGAGGGCATGGCTGAACTCGAATGAAGGGGTTCGACGGAAATCGCGTCAAGCCGGTGACAGGCCATCGGTGGCCGACGGAGAGGGTTTCTGCACGACCCGCTTCGATCGGGAGCGCGCGACTGCGCCTGCCGCTGCGGGCTCGCGGACGAATGTCGGCGAGGCCGCCAGGGCCGCGCAGATGAAGAACAGGAGGCCGAGGTCGATGGTGGTCCCGGCGAGGCATCCGGCGACGAGCAAAGCCAGGCAAGCCGAGGCCGCCGCCTCGCGGATCGCCCGCAGGCCCGGGTCCGGCTCCAAGCGGGGGGCCCTGAAACAGCCAACGGCGAAGGCGCCGTAGGTGACCGCGCCGAACACGCCGATATTCGCCAGCACGGCGATCAGGACGTTGGAGGCCCGTGCGCTGCCGACGCCGACGCCGAAGCCATAGCTGTCGAAGAAGTTCGTCATCGCCTGGGTGTTCCAACTGCCGCGCTCGAGCGCCGACGCCGTGGTTCCCTTGAGGAAGATGAGCTGCTGGAGGGTATCGCTGACGGTGATGGTCAGGGCATCGTCGAGCATGATCGCCATGACGAGGCATCCGCCCAGGATCGGAGCCAGCAGAAGGAAGGCGATCCGATTCGTCCCGCTGCGGCCGGAGACGAGGCGCAGCAGGCCACCGGCGTAGACCAGCGCGAGATACAGCGAGACGCCGGCATAGGCCGTGGTCGAGGTGGACAGGATCAGGGCCGCGAACAGCAGCAGGGCGAGCGGACCCACGAGGCGGGAGCGATAGCCGTTGAGCCAGAGGTTCAATGCGAAAGCGAAGAGCGCCAGCGTGGTGCTGGCGAACGCGGACGCCTCGGGAAACGAGCCGACCAGCCGTTTGAAGCCAAGGACCTCGGCGGTATCGAGCATCCGGTAGGTCGCATTGCGCATGAAGCCGAGGCTGTCGGCCGTACCCGTGAAGAAGGTCAGGTAGTCGAGCGCCGCAAACAGAATGTTGCCGACGCCACAGGCGAGCAGCGCTTGCGCCATCCAGTGCTTGCCCTCGCGATCCCGGGCAAAGACGTAGCAAACGGCAAAACAGAACACGTCGCCGGCGAAGTACGCCATCTGGGTGAGGTTGCCGCTCACCGGTGCGAGCGGGGTGAGCAGAAGTCCTGGCCCCGCATCGGTGCGGGCGATCGTGAAGACGTAGGTTGCGCCGGCCAGGATTCGTGGGCTGAAGATCGCGACCACCGTGGCGTAGATCAGCGTCATCAGGAGCCAGAAGCCGGGCTTCGGCCACGCAAAAACCTGGACGAAATGCCGGAACAGGGGCCCCCAGAGGACCATGAGCACGAGGAAGCCGAGCAGCAGGGTGGCCGGTGGCAGGTTGGCCGAGCCGAGCGCCGTCAGGACCGACGCGGCAGCCGCCCCCAGCAACGTCGAGCAGACGAAGCTGTAGATCGCAAAGCGCCGTCCCTGCACGATGCAGAGCAGGCCGACGATCACCGTGGCGAAGCCGATCCATTCGAACGACATCGGCTAGAAGTCCCTCCGCGGGTCCGGACCCATCGTCCGGTCGAGAGGGCGAACAGTCCGTGCGTGCACGCCGCCGCTCATCGTCCGATCGCGACGAGGTTCGGGACATCCGACTGGCGCGGGGCGGCCGGGATCATCTTGGAATCGATGAACATCCGCATCCGGCGTTCGAAGACCGCGGTGGTGAACCGTTCGGCATGACGCCGGATCGCGTTCGAATCGATCTCCATCGTCGCCATGCGGTCGACACCCGCGATGATCGCGTCGACGCTTTGCTCGTCAAAGAACAGGCCGGTCACGCCGTCGACCACCGTTTCGGTGGCGCCGCCCTTGCCGAATGCCAGGACCGGGCGACCGCTGGCCATCGCCTCCACCGGAACGATGCCGAAATCCTCCTCCCCCGGAAAGACCAGGGCAAAACTCTCGGCGTAGAGTTGGCGCAGTTTCGCGAACGGTTGCGGCCCGAGAATGGTGACGGTCGGGCCGGCCAGACGGCGCAGCTCCTCCAGCATCTCGCCCCCACCGACGACCACGAGCCGGCGTCGCATCTGGTTGAACGCCTGCACCGCCAGATCGGGCCGCTTGTAGGCGACGAGTTCGCCCGCCATCAGCCAGGTCTCGCTGTCCTGCGCGGCCGGGTCGATGTAGAAATCGGCCACGGCCACCGGCGGCGGAATGACCTCCGACTCGCGCCGATAATAGCGCGCGATGCGCTGCGCCACCGTGTGCGAATTGGCGACGTAGTGGTCGACACGCTGCGCCGAGAGCGCATCCCACATGCGAATGTAATGGGCCGCCGGCAGCATCAGGATCCGCTTGAGGAACCCTGTCGTTCGCCGGTATTCGTGGAACATGTTCCAGACATACCGCATCGGCGAGTGGCAGTAGCAGATGTGAACCGAGCCTGGGGGCGGGATGATGCCCTTGGCCGGCCCCGATTCGCTGCTGATGATCAGATCGTAGCCCCGCAGGTCGAGCTGCTCCAACGCCATCGGCATCAACGGCAGGTAGTTCTTGTAGAGCTTCGCCGCGAACGGCAGCGAGCCGATGAACGTCTGCGTCACCCGCCGCTCGCGGATAAGTTGACTGACCGCATCGGGGCGATAGACATGCGTAAAGATATCTGCTTCTGGATACATGCGGCAGAGCGATTCGATTACCTTCTCGCCCCCGCGCATGCCGACAAGCCAGTAGTGCACGATAGCAATCCGCATCCGCCCCTGCTTTCACTGCCGCTTAGTCTGGTCGATGGCAGGAGACTACGGTCGAGAGATAACGGCGATGCGTCAGCTAAAGCCGCCGATCTTGTCAGATTTTGCCTGACTACGTACGGATTTTGCCCTCTTTGTAATTAACCGACCCTCGGCAAAAGGTGAGACACCCCATCGCGACAACCGGGGTTGTGTGAAGAGCTCGGCCAACGATTTCTCATCAGGATCGGACATGCAGATGCGTCCACCCGAGATCGGCCATGCGACGCTCGTATCGTGCGACGTATTCGATACGCTGCTGCACCGGGACCACCGCTCGGAGACGCGGCGCCTGCGGGATGTCGCCGTCCTCGCCTCCCGCCGCCTTGCCGAATGCGGCTTCGTTCGTGATCCCGCCACGGTCTGGCGGACGCGGATCGACGTCCAGCGTCACGCCTACCGCGCGCTCGATCTCGCCGACCCCTCCGGAGACGTGAGATTCGCGGACATCGTCGACGCGATGTCCCAGATTCTCGCCCTCGACGCCCGGGGTGCCGCGATCCTGCATGAAGCCGAGATCGCGGTGGAGCGCCGACAACTCGCGCCGAATCAACCCCTTTTCAGCTGGCTCGGAACGCAGGCCAAGGCCGGCCGGCGGATCATCGCCGTGAGCGACACCTACCATACGGCCGCGACGATCGCGCATCTCCTCGACACATTGGCGCCCGGTCATCCGATCGCGGCGATCCACACCAGCGCGGACTATGATGCGACCAAGCGCACGGGGGCGATTTTCCCGAAGGTTCTGCACGTCGAGGGTGTGCACCCCGGCGACGTGCTGCATATCGGCGACGATTTTACCGCCGACGTCGCGATGGCGCGCGCCAAGGGAATTCGCGCGTGGCAGGTGGTGCGGCCGCGACACGTCCGGCTCCGGCGCAAGATGGATGCGGTCCGTGCGCGGCTTCTCCATGCGCTTTCGCCGACAGGCCCGTCCGCGCGTCTGGGCAGCAGGTTCGCATGACCGGCCAACCGCGTTCCGCATCCACCCGGACCGCCGCGCAGACCTTCGGCTATACGGTCCTCGGGCCGATCCTCACCGAGTTCTCGCTTCGGCTCTGGCTGTACCAACGATTCTTTCCCCAGCCCGACGATGCGGTCCTGCTGTTCTGCGCGCGCGGCGGTCTGCGCATGCGGATGGTCTATGAGGGGTTCCTCGCCAGGACCGATCTTCCCGTCACGGTCCCGCACGAATCCCTGATGGTGTCGCGCCTGGTGGCGGCGCGAACCGGTGCTGCCAATCCCGGAGAAGCGCTGCTGTCCGAGCTCGGGCGTGAATTCGCCGGGCGCCCGATGAACGAGGTCGCCGCCGCGCTCGCCCAGCGCGACGACATCGCCTTGGGCCCCGCCTGGAAGGGGACGTTCCAGGCCAAGCGCTTTGCCGATCTCCTGACCGCCGCCGATCCATGGGCGCTCGCGATCCGCCGTGAGATCGCCGTTCAGGACGAGCGCTTTCGCGCGCATCTCGATGCCAGAACGTCCGGACGTCGCACCGTCATTCTCTGCGATACCGGTCTCTACGGCAGCACCGTGCGCCTGCTGCGGGACGGGATTGCCGACCGCCGCTGGTTCTGCCTGCAATTCGCGCGGAGCAACTACAAGCGCCTCGCGACCCCGCATTTCGATTGCACCCGCGGCCTCAGCGTCGAGAGCGATGTCTATCGGCCGTGGGACGTGCGAACCTCCGCGCTTCGGTTCTGGCACCTCATCGAGGCCGTACTCGAGCCAGACCTGCCGAGCGTGCGGGTGTTTGCTCCGGCGGAAAGCGGCGCGACACCGAAGTCGAATCTCGAGATCGAAGGGTGGCAGGAGCGGATCGGGCACGACGAGAAGGGCCTTTTCTCCGGGGCCATGGCGTATGTGGAGGATCTCGATCGTGCGGCGTTACCGGACGTATCCGCTCGGGCGGACCTCGCGTGGCGGCAGTTCCGGCGGGCCGTGGTGTGGCCCGATCGCGCGGCCGTCGATCTGCTGAGCCTCGACGATCGGTCGCGTGACTTCGGCCGGATCGAGCGCGTGGCGCAGTTCGCGGGCCGGGCCGGCGCACCGGGTCCGCTTGCCCGCATCCGCGAAAGCCTGTGGCGCGAGGGCGCTGTGGTGCGGCTGTTTCCCGACCTCGGCCGCGCCGGACTGGGTCTCATCGAACTCGCCCATTCCGGACGCGCCCTGCAGGCGCAAGGTCGCCGGATGATCTCGGGAGGCGCGCACCGGTGAGAATCCTGCACCTCGCCAATCATTGCCACGAGATCGGCAACGGCATCATGAACGTGGCCGTCGACGTCGCCTGCCGGCAGGCCGACGCGGGGCACGATGTGGCCTTCGCCAGTGCAGGTGGATCCTATGTCGCGCTGCTGGCCCGTCACGGAGTCCGGCATACGATGCTGCATCAGAACTGGCGTGCGCCCTTCACGCTGCCCAGGTCGATGCTGGGACTGCGCCGGGTTCTCAAGACGGTCCGGCCCGAAATCGTCCACGCGCACATGATGACCGGTGCGCTCCTGGCGCGAATGATCCGCGGCCGAGCTGCCTGGCGCCTGGTCACGACGGTCCATAACGAGTGGCAGCGCAGCGCCCTGGCCATGGGTGTCGGCGACCGGGTGATCGCGGTCAGCGCGGCGGTGGCCACCCGCATGGCCCAGCGCGGCATCCGGGCGGCCAAGATCGACGTGGTCCGCAACGGGCCCCTCAACTCACCGCGCCGCGCCACCGCGTCCGCCGCATCGGCCATCGAACTCGCGCATCCGGCGATCCTGACCGTCGCAGGCCTGTACGCACGCAAGGGCATCGGTGACCTGATCGCCGCGTTCGACAACGTCGCCGAGCGCCACCCGAGTGCGGCCCTGTACATCGTCGGTGACGGCCCCGACCGGGCGACGTTCATGGCGCAGGCGAGCCACAGCGCACACCGGGATCGCATCCGCTTCTCGGGTTTTCAGCCGGACCCTCGGCCATTCTATCAGCAGGCGGACATCTTCGTCCTGGCCTCCCGCAGCGAGCCGTTCGGGCTGGTGATCGCGGAAGCGCGCGAGGCGGGCTGCGCCGTGATCGGGTGCGATGTTGGCGGCATACCGGAGGTGCTCGAGGACGGACGTGCCGGCCTGCTGGTGCCGCCGAGCGATCCGGCCGCGCTTGCGCGTGCGCTCTGCACCCTCCTCGACGATCCGGCCGCCCTGAAGCGGTGGCGCGAGGCGTCCGCCGACGGCTGCGACTGGCTCGATACCCGTCGTGTCGCGGACGAGACGGTGCAGGTCTATCAGCGCGCCCTCGACAGGGTCGGTCTGCGCGATCGCGTGGTCGCGCCCTCCGCCAAGGCGGCGATCCTCGTGCGCTCCGACATTTCGACCGGCCGAGAGTAGATCGATGTCCGAGCGCTTCGCCAGAAATTCCCTGTTCAGCACGCTGGCCGGCCTGGCGACGGCCCTCGGCAGCTTCCTCAGCATGGTCGTCGTGGCGCGGCTCCTGGGGCCGACGGGGACCGGCATCATCGCCTATGCCATCTGGCTGGCGACGCTGGCGGTGACCCTCGCCGATTTCGGGATCTATCAGACCCTGACGCGCTACCTGCCGGACCTCACGGCGCGGGGTGACGAGGCCTCCGCGTCGAACCTCGCCGCCTATCTGCTGCGCCCCTGCCTCGCGCTGGCGGTCCTGGGTGCCCTGGCCTTCGCCTGGCTCGGCTACGCCGCCGATGGGCCTGCGCCGGGCACCACCGCGCGGATCTGGTGGTCGATCGGATTGCTGTTCACGTTGCAGCTGGTCTCCAGCTTCGGCCTCGGTTTCCTGCGTGGCATGCAGCGGTTCGATACGGCCGCGAAGCTGACCCTCGCCTCTCTCCTGCTGCAACTCGCAGCGGTGGCCGCCGGCGCGCTTCTCGACGGGGTCGAGGGGGCGCTCTTAGGGTATTGCGCCGGCAGCATCCTGCCGCTCTTCATCGTTCTGCGCATCGCGGCACAGCCGGCCAGGATCGACCGCGACCTGCTCCGCCGGACGATGCGCTTTGCCGTGTTCTCGTGGGCCGGCGCTCTGACCATGGCCCTGATCTGGTCGCGGTTGGAAATCTTCTTTCTGCAGCGCTACCAGGGCAGCGAGGCGGTCGCCCTGTTCACGGTGGGCTTCACCTTCGCGAACCTCGCCTCCCAGGGGCCGCTTCTGTTGACGGGTGGGCTGTTGCCCTACTTCTCCGAAAGCTACGGGAACCGGTCCTCGGAGCGGATGCAGAGCGCCTACGCCACGGCGACGCGGGTGATGGCCTTCCTGCTCTTTCCCGCCTGTCTCGGCCTCGCGGCGATCCTGCCGGCCCTGCTGCCCCTGGTCTATGGGCCGGATTTCTCGGCCGCGGTGCCGGTGGCGAGCGTCCTGGTGGCGGGCGCCGCGATCGGGGCCACCGGCTCCGTCGGCTCACAGATGATCTACGCCCACGAGCGCAGCGATTTCATCTTCGCCTGCGGATTGGTGGGAGCGGCACTCTCGGTGGCCGCCGGCTTCCTCGTCGTACCGGCCTACGGAATGATGGGCGCAGCGCTCGCCCGCACCTTCGTCCATACCGTGATGGTCGGCTGGGGCTCGTGGTTCATCATGCGCCGCCTCGGATGTCCGATGCCGCTCGTGTCCCTGGCAAAGCTGCTCGCCGCCGCCACCCTGTGCGCCGGCACGGCCCGCCTGTGCGTCGACCTGGTGAGCAACCCGGCGTTCTCGCTCCCGCTCGCGGTCGGTAGCGCGGCGATCGTCTATGGCGCCTCCGTGCGGATGCTCGGTGCCTTGCCGGCGCAGGACGTCGCCCGGCTTCAGGCACTGACCGGACGGCTCGCCGGTCGTGCGCGTCGCCCGATGGGCGGCCTGCTCGGGCTACTCGCTCCGAGGGGCGCCTGATCGCTCGATCCGAACGCCGCGTGCGGCGATGTCTGCGTTGACTGGAGGTTGATCACATGACGCTGAACCCCGTTCGAATCGGACGAGCTCTTCGCCGGCGCGCCTTGCGGCTGACCCCCTTCCTCGACCTGAAGATCCGCTACGACGCCCTCGACCGGCCGCAATTCGCCTACGGGATCTATCACGCCGCCTTGCAGGCGAAGGCCCTCGGCTACGAAGCGATGAGCGCCCTGGAATTCGGCGTCGCCGGTGGAAACGGGCTGATCGCGATGGAGCGGGTCGCGGCCGAGATCGGTGCACGGCTCGGCCTGCGCATCGAGGTCTACGGCTTCGACACCGGAGCCGGCATGCCGCCGGCGGTGGATCATCGCGATGCGCCGTTCATCTGGCGGGCCGGCCAGTTCCGGATGGATTTCGATGCGCTCGCCCAGCGCCTCGCCACCGCCCGTCTCGTCATCGACGACGTGGAGGCCGGCATCAAAACCTTCGCCGAGACGATGAAGCCCGCACCGATCGGCTTCATCTCGTTCGACATGGACTATTACTCCTCGACGAAGAAGGCGCTCGCCCTGTGCGAGCGGAACCACGATCTCTTCCTGCCGCGGGCGTTCTTCTACTTCGACGACATCGTCGGTGACGATTCGGAGCTGCATTGCGAGTTCATCGGAGAGCTGCTCGCGATTCGTGAGTTCAACGATACGCATGCGGACATGAAGATCGCCTCGATCCACGGGCTCGCCAGCAAGCGCGCGATCCCGGACCACTGGCACGTCAAGACCTTCGTCCATCATCGCTTCGCCCACCCGCGCTACTGCGATTTCGTCGGCGCCAAGGCGGATTGGCAGATGCCACTGCAAACGGCCTCCAGCCGCTCGCGGAGCTGGCGCCCGGTCTGACGCGGCGCGGATCCCGCTGCGACGCGTCCTCACACAAAGCTTGGTCAGCCGTTCACTTCGCCGCTCTCAAGGAAACACTCCGATGCTCCAGGCCATGAAGCCACACGTGAAGCAGATGATCGGCGGCATCTCGCACAGCGCTGCGCAAAAGAGCTATCTGCGCCAGATCCTGTTCAACGCCATGGCACAGCGCTCGGAAGAGATCACCCGGATGCAGGAGATCGAAGAGGTCGGGTTCCTCGCCCATACCTTCCTGCGGCTGAAGCAATCCAAGGCGCAGATCCTCCAGGATCTGTGGGTGACCTTCGAGACCAAGGATGCGCGCGGGGGCTATTTCGTGGAATTCGGCGCGACCAACGGGCTGACCAACAGCAACACCTGGCTTCTCGAGAACGCGTATGGCTGGTCGGGCATCCTGGCCGAGCCCAACCCGGTCTGGCACGACGACCTCGCGCGCAACCGGACCTGCGCCATCGATCATCGGTGCGTGGCCGCGCGCAGCGGGGAGACGGTCGAGTTCGTGACGACGGACAATCCCGAGCTCAGCACGATCGCGACCTGTGCGGCGAACGACCACTTCGCCTCGGCCCGCCAGACGGCGCCCCGCATGTCTGTGGAGACACTGTCTCTGAACGATCTTCTCACACGCTACGAGGCGCCAAAGCGCATCGACTACATGTCGGTCGATACCGAGGGCAGTGAGTTGGAGATCCTGCGGGCTTTCGACTTCGATCGCTATGCGGTGTCGCTGTTCTCGATCGAGCACAACAACACCCCGAACGAGGCCCTCATCGACACGCTGATGCAATCCAACGGCTACATCCGCCGGTTCCCAGAATTCTCGCAGTGGGATGCGTGGTATTCGAAGGCGTGAGATGACCTCGGACCGGCGGTCGCAGCCGGTCCGATATTAGCCTGAACCGAAACTCTGGCCTCAGCCGGTTCGCTCGGCGACTTAGACGAGCCCGCTGGTCTGGAAGACCAGAATCCCATCGGCCGCCATCACGGCGGCATGCGGATCGAGCTTGTCCCATCCGATGGACGCCGTGTTGGAGACGACGGCGCTGGTGCCGTAATGGCTCCCGTCGAGGTCGATGCCGGACACGAACAGGTTGCGGTCGTTGAGCACGACGTTGTTCGCCGCATCGTAGGAGGGGTTGGAGTTGGCATCGTTGAAGTAGGCGATCGCCACCTGATGCGGGCCGGTCCCGAAATCGCCATGGACCGTGATGTCCTGCGATTGCCCCTGCGCGTGCAGAGCGGTCACGTCGAAGGGGCCTCCGACCTGGTGTCCGTCGACCGCGAGGGTGAAGGCGGGCGCCCCGTTCCAGCTATCGCCCGAGATGTGGATCGTCAGCGTGTCGGACCCCGACGCGACGGGGGTGGTCGGCGTCGAGGGGGGCGTCGGCGTCGGTGTCGGGACGGTGGGCGTCGGATCGACCACGGGAGCGCCGGCGCTCTGCGTCTGGAACACCACCGTGCCGTTGGCGGCCATCACGGCGGCGTTGAAATCGAGCCTGTCCCATCCGGCCGAAGCTGTATTCGAGAACACCGCATCGGTGCCGTAATGGGTTCCGTCGAGGTCGATGCCGGACACGAATAGGTTGCGGTCGTTGAGCACGACGTTGTGCACGGCGTCATAGGTCGGGTTGGAATTGGCATCGTTGCCATAGGTGATCGCCACCTGATGCGATCCGGTTCCGAAATCGCCGTGGACCGTGATGTCCTGCGACTGCCCTTGCGCGTGCAGGGCGGTGACGTCGAACGGGCCTCCCACCTGATGACCGTCGACCGCGAGGGTGAAGGCGGGCGCGCCGTTCCAGCTGTCGCCCGAGATGTGGATCGTCAGCGTGTCGGATCCCGCTGCGACCGGGGTCGTCGGTGTCACGGGGGGCGTTGGGGTCGGTGTCGGTGTCGGTGTCGGTGTCGGTGTCGGTGTCGGGACGGGGGGCGTCGGATCGACCACGGGACCGGCGGCGGCCTGTGTCTGGAACACGACCGTGCCGTTGGCGGCCATCACGGCGGCATTGGGATCGAGCTTGTCCCAGCCGACCGAAGCCGTGTTGGAGACGACGGCGCCGGTGCCGTAATGGGTCCCGTCGAGTTCGAGTCCGGACACGAACAGGTTGCGGTCGTTGAGCACCACGTTGTGCGCAGCGTCATAGGACGGGTTGGAATTGGCATCGTTGATATAGGTGATCGACACCTGATGCGGCCCGGTCCCGAAATCGCCATGGACGGTGACGTCCTGCGTCTGCCCTTGCGCGTGCAGGGCGGTGACGTCGAACAAGCCCCCGACCCGCTGACCATCGACGGAGAGGATGAAGGTCGGCGCGCCGTTCCAGCTGTCGCCGGAGACGTGGATCGTGAGCGTGTCGGCCCCTGGAGCGACCGGAACCGGCGCCGGCGCCGAGTTCGTGGCGACGGCGCCATACAGGTTCGCCGTATTGACGCCGTCGGGCGAGGACACCGTCTGGAGCGCCACCTCGACCGCCGATGCGTCGAGGGAGTAGGCCCGGACATAGTCGACCTGCATGGTCTTGGGATCGTTGGTGATCCCGGCGACGTCCCGCTGCAACGCCAGCGCGAGCACAGGGTACATCGCGCTGTGCATGTCGGCGGGCGTTGCAATCTGCCCGACGGCGAAGCCGTCGAAGGTGAAGGTGATGGTGGTGGGCGTCCAGAGCGCGCCGAAGGTGTGGAAGCCCGAGAGCAAGTTCGGCTCGTGCGTGTAGACCGTCTGATAGGTGTTCGTGCCGGTCTGGGCCGTATGCACGGTGTTGGTCAGCGTGGGGTCGGCCCCGAACGCCTCGACGATGTCGAGTTCCGGCGGCCAGACGCCGTTGGCGGCCAGGAGCCAGAAGCCCGGCCAGGTGCCGGCCGTGCCCGGCAGATCGGCCCGCATCTCGAAGTAGCCGTAGGTCTGCGAGAAGCTGTTGGCGCTCTGGAGCAGGCCGGACGTCCAAAGCCCCGGATTGATCAGATCCGCGGTCGCCCCGGTGGCGGGCGCCGCTTTGATCTGCACGGCTCCGTCCACGACCGCGAAGGGCTGAACGCCGATCGAGGGATCGACGAAGGCGGACTGGCCGAAACCGATATCGACTCCAGGCCGCAGGATCGACCCAGGCCGCGTGTCGCCCCAGACCGTGCCAGCCCCGGTGGCCGATACGCTGAGGGCATTGAACTCATCGTCGAACGTGAGTTTGTAGCCGGTCAGATCAATCATGCTGTGCCCCTGGGTCCTGGCGATCAAATGCAAAAAACGTTAAGCCGGCATGAATGCCAGTTTAGGACTCGATGCACTCAGATTGTTCGACGCCAGAGCATCCTAGATTTTTCTCCTAGGAATTTTTTATTCTTCCAGCACCTCAAGGGTAGTCTCAAACATCTTACAGTCGAAAGGGCGGCCGGGTCAGGTTTTTCCTGTCCCTAGGGCCGGGCCGCTGGCGCACGGAATCCGCCCGCGATCCAGGGCATCGGGACGGCGGCCTGGTCCCGCACGGGTGAGGCGAGTTTGCTGCGGTAGAGGTCGACGAGGGAATCGCACCAGGCTTCCGGTGTCGGGGCCAGGCTGTCGCCGCGATGGAACCCGGATTCGCTCATCCAGCGAATCTGCAGGTCGTCCCTGGCAAGCCGTCGCAACTGGGCGGCGAGCTCGTTGGGGGCATAGGGATCGCACGCCTCCGCACAGCCGAGATCGACCACCTCGGGCGTGATCAGCGCGTGGCGTGAGACCAGCGCCGGCAGTCCGCTCATCACCGCCTCCAGCGTGACGAGGCCGAAGGTCTCGCGCCACCGGGTCGGGACCACCAGCAGGCGGGCATCGGCCACGAGGTCAGCGATCTCGGCCGGCGAGCGCCAGCCCATCATCCGCACCTCCGGATAGGATTCGCTCAGTTCGGTCCGGAGCGGGCCGTCGCCGACGATCCTGAGCGATACGCCGGCCTCGCGGGCTGCGGCCGCGACGACATCGACGCCCTTGTCCCGCTCGAGGCGCCCGACGAACAGGATCGACCGGTTCTGTTCGGCGCGTACCCGCTCGGTCCGCCAGGGCACCACGGGATTGCGCAGGACCGCGATCCGGTCCTGCGGGATGCCGCCGCGCGCCAGATAGGGGCGCATGCCTTCATGAACCGCGACCACCGTCGCCGGCGACCGCCCGAGATCCATCGCCATGTGGCGGACCGCTTGGCGGGCGACCCGCCACAGCTTGTGCGCATAGTGCCGCCGATCGCAATTCGTCGTGATGCAGCCGAGCGACATCGGATCGCGCTCACAGGCCTGCCCTTGCGGGAAGTCGAACTGGCCCCCGTTCGGGCAGACCAGGAAATAATCGTGGGCGGTGACCACCAGCCGGTCGGCCACCCGCCGCAAAGGCAGGAAGACCGCCGGCGAGAGCACCTTGTGCCAGTTGTGCAGGTGGTAGACCGTCCCCGGCGTGTCGTTGGCCCGGATCCAGCCGTCGACGAAGTTCAGCGCCGGCCGGCTGAACAATCCGCGCGCCGCCGCACGCCCGCGGCCGCCCTGCAGCAGGCTCTGGCCGCCGAGCGATCGCAGGTCGACGCCGGGTTGCTGGGTCCCCGGATCCTGACTGCCGTTGAGCACGGTGACGGGAATCCCCCGCTCGCTCAGCATGCGCACCGAGCGTAGGGCGATGCCCGCGGCACCACCGCTCTCCACCGCATCGTCACTGATCACGACCACCCGATCGATCATCGTCGTCTCCTGCGCCGGCATCACGACAAGCCCTCGATCCGTTCGGGGTCGAGGCGGCCGCGCAGGAAGTCACGGAGCGCGGCGAAGTTGCCGGCGACGCGGCCACGGCGGTCGATATGGGGCTCCGGCCTCGATGCCCGCACCAGGTTCATCCCGAGGTTCCGGCTCATCAGCCAGGCGGCCCGCGGCCACGCGTAACTTCCCTTGCGCACGAGGTGGACCGGGTTGGCGATCTGCGAATAGCCGAAGCACAACCCCGATTGGCGCCCGCCCTTGGTGCCGAGATGCACCCCGACTGCGCCTTCGATGCGCGCGAGGGTGCCGAACCGGGCGGCGCGCCGACTGAAATCGACATCCTCGAGCCAGCCATAGCGCGGCAGGCGCTCGTCGAAGCGCAGATTAGCGGCACGGATCTGCCGAAGCCGGAAGGCCATGTTGCAGCCATAAGCATTGTAGACCGGCGTGGCCGCCGCCGTGTCGGTTCGGCTACGCTGCGCCAACAGGGCATCGGCCTCGGCGAAGCTGTAGCCCGGTCCCGTAATCCCGTCGGCGATCACCGCTCCGGTCGCGCCGACCAACGTTTGATCCTGGAGGAAGGCCCGCTCCAGCGCGGCGAGATAATCCCGATCCGGCACGAAGTCGTCGTCGAAGAAGCAGATGATGTCGGCATCCGGCAACCGGTCGAGGATGGCGTTGCGTTGGCGCGTCAGGCCGCGGGCTCCGAACAGGATTTCGGTGGCGGGAAAGTCGGGCCGACCGCTTGCCAAGACATCCCGGGAGACATCGGCCTCCGTCGGCGCGCAGACCAGAACCACATCCGGAGGCCGCGTCTGGCGGGCGATTCGCATCAAGGTCTCACCGACGATGGCAGGGCGCCCCGCAGTGGCGAGCCCGACGGCGATTCGGAGGCGCACGGGCGCGGGTCCGGGCGGGCCGCCGGACCGGACCGGCGCCCGTGCCGCAGCCTCGAGCGAGAGGCCATCGATCCAGGCGAGGAGATGACCGCCGATGAAGAGGCTCGAAATCCACAGACGCGCGAGAGCCGCCGCGGCAAGACCGCCCAAAACCAGCCCCGCAAGTCTGGGCGCTCCCAACGCCAACTCCCACCATGCCCTCTCGGACGACGATGGCGCCGAAGTCTCGCCGTGAACGGCGACCGGTGAGCGCTCCGACGGCCGGAACGGGGTTCCGGTGGATTGCCCTTCGGATGTCGTCGGCCGTCGAGACGGTGTGGATGCGGCGACCCGAAACGGAAGCCGACCGCGCATCGCCCGAAATGAAACGATACGGCGACTTCTAGAGCTCGGCAGGAACACATCGAACATCGACCTGTCTCCATTGGATTTATGTCAATTACTATTTGATATAAATTCGATAAAATCTATCTGTATTGCAAAATAATCATGTTGACGGCAATCGAATATTTAGGAAATCTAACGCCACGCCGACCCTATTCCGACGACTCGGCGGGAGACGGAACCCATGTTGCATCTCGTTGCGCGCGCATTGCTGGCCGGAAGCCTCTTCACACTGCCGCTCGGAACCGCCGCGGCCGGACCGGATCGGTACCGCCTCGGTCCCGAGGACCGCATTCGCCTGCGCGTCAACGAATGGCGCGCCGCCAAGGGCGAGAGCTACGAATGGACCGCGATGAGCGGGGAATTCTCGGTGGATGCCGGCGGACGGCTCTTCCTGCCGCTGATCGGTGAGATCGAGGCCGGCGGACGCACCACGGAGGAGATCGCCCTGGCGATCGGCGAGCGGATGCAGCGCAAGGTCGGTCTGACGCAGCGTCCCGACGCCTCGGTGGAGGTCTCGCAGTTCCGGCCGATCTACGTGGTGGGCCAGGTCGACAAGCCGGGCGCCTATCCCTACCGGCCGCAGCTCACGGTACTGCAGGCTGTGGGCCTCGCCGGTGGATTCTACCGGCCGCCCGAGCTCGGGGCGATGCGTCTGGCGCGCGAAGCCATCAGCTCGCGCGGCGACCTGCAGGACATCGGCATCGAGCGGAGTGCCCTGATGGTCCGGCGCGTCCGCCTCGAACTCGAGATGCGCGACGGCACCACCCTGACGTTTCCCGACGCGATCCTGAGCCAGCGCGCCGTGCCCAACGTGGCGGATGCGATCCGCGAGGAAACCGCCCTGTTCGAGGCCCGTCGCACGGCCTTGCTGTCGCAGATCGAGGCCCTGAACCAGGCCAAGCAGCTCATCGCCACCGAGATCGCGACGTTGCAGGCCAAGATCGTCTCGCAGGATCGCCAGCTCACCCTGGCGCGCAAAGAGCTCGACAGCATCGCCGAACTGGTCCAGCGCGGGTTGTCGATCAGCCCGCGTCAGCTCGCCCTGGAGCAGACGGTGGCCCAGATGGAGAGCACCAAGCTCGACACGGTGCTGGCGATCTCGCGTGCCCGCCAGGATATCAGCCGCAACGACCGCACGATCCTGGATCTGAAGAACCAGCGTCAGAGCACGGTGCTGGCCGATCTGCGCGAGACGCAGACCAAGCTGGCCAAGCTGGACGAGCGGGCGCAGATGACGCGCAACCTTCTGACGGACAGCGAGACCATCGCGCCGAAGATGCTGGACGACGCCCGCTCCGAGCGCGGCCGCCGCCGGCCGGTTTTCGTGGTGGTCCGCCAGAGCCCCGATGGCCCCCGCGAGATTGCCACCCGCGAGACCGATCCGATGGAGCCCGGCGACGTGCTGAAGGTGGATGGCGAATTCGTCGACGGCGCCCCGCCGATTTCCAAGGCATCCGACGCAACGGTCAGGCCGGGCAGCGTCGCTTCGGTCCCGTAAGACAGGGATGCTTCGGCGCGGGGCTGGCCGGTCCCGCGCCGACGTCGGACGGTCCGGTCCCGCACAAGGGCCAGGTGTCACCGCAAATCCGTGGCGCCGCGCTGTCGCCAGGTCTCCGGCCCATGCTGCGCCGCCCGTGTCCCGGCGCTCAGGCGTGCCGCTGCGTCCTTCACCCACCCGGTGATGCCGGCGTGTCGGCATGAGGCGGGTGAGGGGGCGCATCGACAAACCTCTCAGATCGCTCGGGTCACGGAGGCGGTGTCGCGGACCTTGTTGATCACCACGCCGAACACGTGAGCTTGAGCGGCCTCGAGGGCGGCGG
The DNA here is from genome assembly GCF_010692745.1 of Methylobacterium sp. BTF04. Classification (GTDB taxonomy): domain Bacteria; phylum Pseudomonadota; class Alphaproteobacteria; order Rhizobiales; family Beijerinckiaceae; genus Methylobacterium. The sequence goes on along the minus strand of NZ_JAAHTB010000042.1, from coordinate 9,466 downwards.
CGGCCTCGGCCAGGGTGCCGGTCTGCGTCTCTCCCCAGGCCGCGACGAGGACGAGGCCATCGAGGAGGCGGCAGACCGCCCGCACGTCGACGGATTCACGCATCGCGGTGAGGTCGACGATGACGACGTCGTAGGCCGTCGCGAACGAGTCGAGGAGGCTGTGGGCCTGACGCGAACTGAGGATATCGCTCGACTGCACCAGTCGCTGGTCGGTGACCAGCGGCAGGAAGGACAGATTGGGCAAAGCGGTCGGAAGCACCAAGTCTCCGACATCGGCCAGCATCTCGATGAGCCCCTCCGTAGCGGTGGGGGCGTTCATCCGTGTGAGCGCGGCGTTCAGGAAGTCGGCATCGATGAGGAGCGTCCGAAAGTTCGCCTGCGCGTAGAGCGCGGCGAGGTTGAGCGCGATGCTGCTCTTGCCCTCGCCGGTCGCCACCGAGGCGATCCCGAGGGTGGTGGTGGTGCGGCCCTCGCGGCACGCGTCGATCGTCAGCTTCACACCGCGCAATGCCCGGGTGAACGGTGAGAACGGCGATTCCACCACGACATAGCGCAGCGGATCGGACCGCTCGTCGGTGGTCTCGCCGTGCTTCGGGCTCTGGACCACCGGGATCAGGCCGAGGCAATCGAGATTGGTCGAGTCCGTGATATCGTTGGGCGTGCGCACGCTCCGGTCCAGGCTGTTCCGCACGGTCCCGATCACGATGCCGCCGAGGAGGCCGAAGGCGCCCCCGAGCGCGAGGAGCAGGCTGGTCTTGGGGCTGCTCTTGCCCAGCGGCGCCGTGGCGGCCGCGACGATCCGAGCGCTGGAGACCGGAAGCGTCTCCTTCTGCGCGGTCTCGGTCAGCTTCTCCAAAAGGTTCTGGTACATCTTGCGGTAGCTCTCGGCTTGCGCCTCGAGCTCCGACAGGACGACCTTGGATTGCCGGCGCCGCTCGACCTCCGCCACCAGGGTGTGGATCTGCGCCCGCAGGTTGCGCTCGCGGCTGGTGGCGACCTCGTAGTCGCTGAGATAGGTCTGGGAGATCCGCTGGAGTTCGGTCGCGATCTCGGCCTCGGCCTTGGCGACGTCGCGGCGGGCATTGGCCACGGATTCATGATCCGGGCCGTAGCGGTCGCGCAATTCCGCCTCGTGCAGGCTTGCATCCTGCTGGCGCTCGCGCAGCTTGGTGATCACCGGATTGTTCAGGGCCTCGATCACCGAAGCGCTTCCGTCCGCCGCCCGGCCGACGGCGCGGATGCGCTCCAGGCGGGCGGAGGCCTGCGCTGTCTGCGATTGGGCCGACACGTACTGCGTGTTCGTCTCGCTGAGCTGCTGCTCGACGAGCAACCCGCCGGTCGACGTGACGAGCTCGTTGCGGGCCTTGAAGTCCTCGACGGCGCGCGCGGCGTCGTTCAGCGTGACACGCAATTCGCCGATGCGCTCCTTGAGCCAATCGACGCCCTGGCGCGCGGCCTGAGACTTGGCGTCGAACTGATCCCGCAGATAGGCGGAGGCGTAGGCATTCGCGATCGCTGCGGCGAGGTCGGGCTGGTAGGACCAGGCCGTCAGTTCGATCACGTAGGATTGGCCGACCCGGCGCACGCCGACATGCTTGGCCAGCAGCGCAGTCGTCTCACGCGATCGGTGGCGGGCCTCGGCGATCGTCTCGGGACGTCCATCCGTCGGCGCCGTCGTGCCAACGGCGCCGCGAAACTCCGGCTCCTGCAGCAGCTTCAGGTCTGTCACGACGGCGCCTGCCAGACGCTCCGACCGCAGGATCTCGACCTGACTTTCCACCTGAGCGTTGTCGAGCGTGAGATCGAGCATACCAGGCTCGAACCACAGAAGCTGCTGTTGCTTCTGTGGTTCGATCAGGAGCTGGGCCGTGGCGATGTAGGTTGGGACGCTGAAAAAGCAGAACAAGGCCGCGGCGGAGACACAGATGACGATCGAGGCGATGACGATCCCTGTGGATCGGCGCAGCGCCGCACCGATCGCCTGAAGACTGATACTGCCACCGGCAGCCAATGAGCGGCTGTCCTCCGATGCGGAGGATTCAGCCGTGTGCGCACGAAGCATGCTCGACCCCTTGATTGCGTCACCGCACACGCAAAATCCATACTCGATACGGTCGTGGCAATGTTTTCCGCGCGACTCCCGAGTACGGACATTCGGGAGAGCAATTTAAGGGTCGGGATTGATTGCAGGATCGGACGATGACATCCCGACTTGGCGCTCAGTAGACGCCGCTGGATTTGATGACGGCGGGTATCGTTCTCAGAATGATGACGATATCCCCGCGAAACGTCCAATCCGCGACGTATTTCCGGTCGAGCATGACCCGGTAATCGTAGCTGACGTCGTTGCGGCCGCTGCACTGCCACAGGCCGGTCAGCCCGGGTCGAACCGAGGTATAGTCGGCGAAACCCGCGCCATATCGTACGATTTCGTCGGCCACGATGGGGCGGGGACCCACCAGGCTCATTTCACCGCGCAAGATGTTGATGAGCTGCGGCAGCTCGTCGAGGCTGGTCTCCCGCAGAACTTTTCCCAAGCGGGTGATGCGGGGATCGTTGCGCAGTTTCCGGTTTGCCTGCCATTCCAGCAAGGCATGCGGGTCTTCGGCGAGATGACGGCTCAGGGCGGCGTCCGCATCACGCACCATGGTCCGGAATTTCAGGCAGCCGAACGGTGTTCCGTGCCGACCGATGCGCGAGTGACGGATGAAGATCGGGCGCCCCTGCATGAGCAGCATCGCGAGAGCGATCAGGGCGAACAGGACACCGAGGGTTATGAGAGCCGTGGTGGCAATGACGACATCGCTGGTTCGTTTCGCACGTACGGCAATACTTCGGTCGATATAAGCAGGAAACGGTGTTTTCAGAATTCGGACGAGACTCGATTGATTTTCCGAGGAAAGTTTCGAAAGCATTTAGGCCTCCTAGTTCATCTTGATGACTATCAAGACAACAAGCCGTTGTTCGGTCGATCTCCTTCCCTCGCGTTGCGAGAATTTTTTTGATTTGTAATCGGTCCGGCGTTTGGCGCCCGCGGGAGCGATTTCGAGGATTATTATTGACGCGCTTTATTTTCGACCCAACCGTTAACGAACTTTTAACCACTCGGCGATGGTGATACCGGCCCCGAGAGCGTCGGGAATAGTACGCGCGCTGTCAGGTTTTTGAGTACGTCTGAGCATCCGGCAAACCTTCGTCGCCCTGAGCGGCATCGTTCGATATGTTTCCAGACCGGATACCGACGATGCCGAGCCGCACGAACACCGGCCTATTCTGAAGAACCACCGCGTCCGATTTGCCGACATCATCGGGCGAGCGACGCGACCATCTCGGAACGCCTGGTTTGTGCGTGAGACCTCCGCAGATATTTCCAGAATGGCGATAGGTCAGAGTCTAGATGCTGTCGATCGCTCGGATGTCCAACGTGAGATTGTCGCTGCGGCGTCTTCAGTCGACCAACAATACTTGGTTGTAGCGAAACACGAACGGCACTGGACTCAAGACTTCGGAGGCTTGCCACGGCGCCGATCGGGAGCCGCTGGGCGAGGCGCGATCTTGCGCTCGGGCGCACACAGGCGACCTTCGACCCATTCCGGGTTTTGCGGCCGACGCCGGTCGAGCCACGGGCCAAGTGCCGAATTCCCGGCGCCCGTTCCCATGGCATCAAACTGGCATTCGCCCATCGCCTCATCCCGTGCATCAGAGGGTCTCGGTGGGTGGCAGCGACGTCGGCCCGGGTCGGATGGAAAGTATATGTGAAGGCGCAGGGCCAGCGGCGATTGATCGGCGGATTTCAGTCAATCCCAAGCACCGCAATTTCGGAATTTTCGCCGAGCGGAAAAATAGTCCGCTATGAATTAATCTTAGATTATATTTCACTCGATCGAAAAATACTGTTTCGCGGATAATATAATCATTGAATAGGGAGATGTCGTGGATCTAAACTCGGTCGCCGCAATCGTGGTCCCGCGGGAAAGGGATGATTTGCGCAAATGGGAGCCGGGCGATGCCTGGCTTGCCGGCGGCACCTGGCTATTTTCAGAGCCGCAGCCCGCCTTGCGGCGGCTCGTGGATCTCTCCCGCCTCGGCTGGCCGCCCTACCAGATCACGGATGACGGCCTCGTCGTCGGTGCGACGTGCACGATCGCCGAGCTCGATCGGCTCGAACTCCCGGGTGCCTGGATCGCGGCTCCTCTGGTGGGTCAGTGCTGCCGGGCGCTGCTGGGCTCGTTCAAGATCTGGAACATGGCGACGGTGGGCGGAAACATCTGCCTCGCGTTACCGGCCGGCCCGATGATCTCGCTGGCAGCCGCCCTCGACGCGACCTGCGTGCTCTGGACGCCGGATGGCGCCGAGCGGCGCATGGCGGTCGTCGACTTCGTCTTGGGATCGCAGCAGACCGCCCTGGCGCCGTGCGAGATCCTTCGGTGCATCGACCTGCCCGTGGCTGGCCTGCGCCGTCGCACCGCCTTCCGCCAGATCTCGCTGAGCCCGAACGGGCGCTCGGGCGCCTTGCTGATCGGAACCCTCGACGCGGCGGGCGCCTTCATCCTCACGGTGACGGCGTCGACCCGTCGGCCGCGGCAGATGTCCTTCCCGAATCTTCCGGACGCCGCGACGCTACACGCAGCGATCGCGCGCGGCATTCCGGATACGCTCTACCACGACGACGTGCACGGCGCTCCGGATTGGCGCCGCCACATGACCTTCCTCCTCGCCGAAGAAATCCGGAGCGAGTTCCAAGGACGTGCGGCCGTCGATGGAAATGCAGGCTTCGATGGGAGCGCAAGCGCATGATCCTCACCGTGAACGGAAAAGCGCATGAGGCCGAACCGCGCGCCGGCCAATGCCTGCGGACTCTGTTGCGGGAGCTCGGGTTCTACGGCGTCAAGAAGGGGTGCGACGCCGGCGATTGCGGCGCCTGCACGATCCATTTGGATGGCGAGCCTGTTCATAGCTGCCTGATGCCGGCCTTCCGGGCGGAGGGGCGGGCCGTCACCACCATCGAAGGCCTCGCCGCCACCCACGATTCCGGGTTTCCGGATCACCTCCACCCGATGCAGGACGCCTTCCTCGCCGCGCAGGGCTTTCAATGCGGGTTCTGCACGCCCGGCATGATCATGACCGCGGCGGCCCTCGACCAGGGCCAGAAACAGGATCTCGCCACGGCGCTCAAAGGCAATCTCTGCCGCTGTACCGGCTACCGCGCCATCGCCGATGCCGTCGCGGGCGTTGCGCACGCGGAGACCGGAGCCCCCATCGACGCCCCGGTCGACCCGTGCGGACGCAATCTCCCGGCACCGGCCGGTCCCGGCGTGGTCTCCGGCGCGGCGCGCTACACCTTCGACCTCGCGGTGGACGGACTGCTGCACATGAAGGTGCTGCGCTCGCCCCATCCCCATGCCCGCATCGTCGGTATCGACCGGACGGCAACCCTGGCGATGCCGGGGATCGTCGCCGTCTTCACCCACGAGGACGTCCCTCAAAAACGATTCTCCACCGGCCGCCACGAAGACCCGCTCGACGACGCCCTCGACACGATGGTGCTCGATCCCGTCGTCCGCTTCGTCGGCCAGCGGGTTGCGGCGGTGGTTGCGGTGAGCGAGGCGGCGGCGGAAGCCGGATGCGCGGCGCTGGTCGTCACCTACGCGGTGCGCGACGCCGTCTTCGACCCGGAGGCGGCGCTTCGCCCCAATGCGCCCCTGGTGCATGACGGGAGCGACCGTGCCGGCGACGATGCGCCGCCGCTGCACGCGCATCCCAATCTCGCCGGTGAGGTCCATGGCGAGATCGGCGACGTGGCGGCGGGGTTCGCACAGGCCGACCTGATCCATGAGGGCGTCTACGTCTCCCAGCGCGTGCAGCACGCCCATCTTGAGACCCACGGCGCGGTCGGGTGGCGCGACGAGGTCGGCCGACTCGTGATCCGGTCGAGCACGCAAACGCCGTTCCTCACGCGCGATGCGCTGGCGAGCCTGTTCGATCTCCCCAAGACGGAGGTCCGGGTCGTCTGCGGCCGGGTCGGCGGCGGCTTCGGCGGCAAGCAGGAAATGCTGACCGAAGATCTCGTCGCCCTCGCCGTACTGGCGACGGGCAGACCGGTGAAATGGGAGACGACCCGCCAGGAGCAGTTCGTCGGGGCGACGACGCGCCATCCGATGCGGGTGCGGGTCAAGGTCGGAGCGCGCAAGGACGGGACGCTCACGGCCATCGCGCTCCATGTGGTCTCGAATACCGGCGCCTACGGCAATCACGCCGGGGGCGTGATCCATCACGGCTGCAACGAGGTGCTGGGCGTCTACCGCTGCCCCAACAAGCGCGTCGACGGCTACGCCGCCTATACCCATACCGTGCCGAGCGGAGCGTTTCGCGGCTACGGCCTCAGCCAGACCGTCTTTGCCGTCGAATCGGCCCTCGACGAACTGGCGCGCGGGCTCGGCCTCGACCCGTTCGCCCTGCGCCGGCGCAACGTGGTGCAGCCCGGCGACCCCATGGTCTCGAACAGCCTCGAGCCGCACGACGTCGAATACGGCAGCTACGGCCTCGACCAGTGCCTCGACCTCGTCGAGGACTGGTTTGCCGACCTGCCGCCGCCAACGCTCCCCTCCGCCGAGTGGCTGCCCGGCAGCGGCATGGCGATGGCGATGATCGACACCATTCCGCCGCGCGGTCACTTCGCCGAGGCCAGGATCGCGCTGTGCGAGGGCGGCCGTTATGAACTCAGCGTCGGCACGGCCGAATTCGGCAACGGCACCACCACCGTCCACGGGCAAATCGCGGCCTCGATTCTCGGCACGCGTCCCGACCGGATCGTGATCCGGCAAGCCGATACCGATGCGGTCGGCCATGACACCGGCGCCTATGGCAGCACCGGCACCGTGGTGGCCGGGCAGGCGACCCTGAACGCCGCCACGGCGCTGGCCAACGCGCTTCGGCACGCAGCGGCGGCGGTCAAAGGCGGCGAGCCCTCCGAATGCCGCCTGGGTCCCGACGGCGTCGCGACGCCGGGCGGCCTGATTTCTTTGGCCGAGATCGCGGCTGGCGGTCCGATCGCGCGAATCGGGCGGGCCGACGGCACACCGCGCTCGGTCGCCTTCAACGTCCAGGGATTCCGGGTCGGAGTGCATCGGTCGAGCGGCGAAATCCGCATCCTCGACAGCGTCCAGGCCGCCGATGCCGGCCGGGTGATCAACCCGATGCAATGCCGCGGTCAGATCGAGGGCGGCGTGGCGCAGGCGATCGGGGCCGCGCTCTACGAGGACGTCCGCATCGACGAGGGCGGAAACGTCGTGACTCAGACGTTTCGCAGCTATCACATCCCGGCTTTCGCCGACGTGCCGCGCACCACCGTCCTGTTCGCTCAGACCTACGATCGAATCGGGCCATTGGGCGCAAAATCGATGAGCGAAAGCCCGTTCAATCCCGTCGCCGCGGCCCTCGCCAACGCCATCCGGGACGCGACCGGGGTGCGCTTCCACGCGACGCCGTTCGCCCCCGACCGGATCTACAAGGCGATCGCAGGCCTGTCGGCCGAGACGGAGAGGCCGAATGCGGATGACGTTCCGCGCTGAAGACTGAACCCGGGACAAGTCCGCCGTGATCGGGCTCCGCGAGGCCGGGATCGAGATGCACCGATCGCGGGTGCGTGTCGATCAAGTTGGATGCTGCGCATGCGCCGCATGGCTCCCGTGCGGCAGTCGCAAATGTCGAGCGTCGCTTTGGTGTTGCGGCGCACACATCGCAGCGCGATAATCCCGGTCGTTCGCTGCCATCCCGGTCGGCGGGCACCGCGCGACGCGGCCCCGGTGAGACGCCGGAGCGCCCTCCGCCCACGGTGACGGCCCCAGGCCATCTGGGGCGCTCGACGTCTCGTATCAGACCGCCTTCCATGACCACTTCATTGCGTGTTGCGCTGACGGCGCTCGTCGTCGGCGCGGACTATTTCCTTTTGCGCGGAGGGCCGGGCGATCGGCTCGGAGCCGCCGAGGCCGGACGCATCGCCGCCCGGCAATTCCAGGATGCGGACTGGCCGGCGGCCGAGACCGCATGGGCGGCGACGGCCCTGAACGGCGGCGGTACGCTCGCCGCGGCAGGGTCGCTCATGGCGATCGCGGCGATCTGGCTCATCGGTCGCCGCAGCGCCGGCTACATCGCCGTCGCGATCGCAGCGGTCCTGGTGGAAGCGCAGCCCGAGCGGGCCCAGGCCTATTACGATACCCGCGATTTCCCCGAATTCGTCGAGGTCCTGCCGAATCAGACCGCTTTCCTGATCCCGGAGGTCGGTGAGACCAAGTCGGGCCAGGCCGCCTTCATGTCCGAGCAGTTCTTGAACGAGAAGAAGGTCGCGATGAAGCGGGTGCAGATCCCGCACACGCTGATCCGCAACCCCGGTTGGACCTACGATTACTTCGTGCCGGCGGCGCGACTGATGCTGGTCGATCGCTCGCCGGTCTCGCGGGAATGGGTGAGTGCGGGCGAGCGTGGCACTTCGGCCAAGGACCAGGGCATTCGGTTCGAGACCGCCGAATCGGTGACCTTGCGCACCGGCGTCGTCATCTCGGCCTTCGTAAAGGAAGAGGATGCGAGCAAATTCGTCTACTGGTTCGGTGCGCGCACGAGCACCGGCAACGCCAGCGACCCGCAGGTGAATTTCGCCAGCGTGATCCTGGGTAAGTCGCTCGCCGAAGTCGTCGACGAGAACGTCCACCGGACCGTCCAGGCCGCCATGGCGAAGGAGTTCGGTCGCCGTACGACCGACGAGGCGATCCACGGGAAGGCCGCGGTGATCGAAGCCGTCGAGAAGGAGGTCCGGCGTGTCTACGAGCCGATGGGGATCACGATCACGACTCTAGGTTATGCCGAGGGCCTGACCTTCGACAATCCCGAGATCCAGAAGTCGATCGACATGACGTTCATGGCGATGAAGAACGCCCAATCGGCCCAAGCGCAGATGCAGACGCTTCCGATCCAGGAGAAGATCCTCGACCTGAAGATCCGCGAGATGGATGCGCAGAGCCGCCAGACACTCGCCGGGCGCTGGAACGGTTCGGCGGCGGGCGTTCTGCCGGCGCTTCCGAATTGGGTGGTCATCCCCGCCGGATGGATGGACTCGGTGAAGGCGTGGCTCCAGCCGCGTGCACCCGACCCGGCTTCGGAAGCGAGCCACTAACCGAGGCGGCCTCGCCGAGTCGCCGGGGTTTTGCCGGGTGGCGAAGCGTCGGCGGCAGCAGCCGACACGATGCCCTGGAGAATGGCATCGTGTCGGTATAGCTGTCTGATCGTCAGGTACCGACGCGGAGCGTTTGTAGGCGCCACCGCGTCGGTACCTGACCCAAAGATCCGTACCCGCTCCGAATGAAGGTGGTACATCGAGCTTCAAAGTTGCGTATCCAGCGGACGCAAAGTTCTGATTAGGGTCTGTTAGCGTCTGAACAGAGTTCGCGCGGCTGAGTTTTTCCTTCGATGG
>NZ_JAAHTB010000041.1 GCF_010692745.1 Methylobacterium sp. BTF04 | reverse complement strand
TTACGCTACGCTCGCCGCCTCAGATCCACTGCCCTCATGAATAAGACGGGCTAGGTGATGGGCAACGAAATTGGCTCATGGCGTCGCGGGGTGCTCAGCCTGGACGAATGCCGTTACCCGGCGCCCGTGATGACGTCCAAACAGTCGAGTTCGTAGATGCGCTCCTCAGGAAGACCGTAGGGTTATCGGTGGATGCCGCGATGACGATCACAGGGCAGATGGAGCCGCCAACCACGACAGTGGGACGAGTCACGAAACCGATGGCAAACACAAAAAAGCGCCGCAGCCAGCGTCAGAAAATACGGTATCGTTACCTGCGCGGCGGCAATTATGAATATCCGGTCGCCATAAACGGTTCGCCTTACCATTTGGGTTGCCTGATATCCTGCATGCCCCAAGCGACCTCTCGGTCGTCGAGTCGATGCACGGGGATATCGACCCGATCTCACTCCCCCCATCGGACTTCTGCGAAGTCGCGTCGCACGCGCTTGTCCGCGGTGTACCTGCTTCGACCACCGCAGCAGTGCCGGAGGACGACGATGCCCGAACACGTCTGTATCGATCCGACCGACCCGAGTGCCCAAGCGGAAGTCTTGGTGGAGTTCCAGTCAATTAGTGGCAGGGTAAATCTTATCTCTGCACGCGACGTTGATGACGTCGACGTCCTAGCCCGCCTTGACAACAATCAACGATTGATCTTGGAAGGCGAAATAATCAACGATTACTGGCGGGATACATCATCTCGTTTCAGCCCAATGCTTTTATAATCGTTAATTGATCTTCTGAATTATAACAATATAACTGGATTGATACGATAAAGTAATCGTATCAATAGCCATTGCATACAGGACTTGTTGAAGCGGGGGTGGATGCCGTCCCACGAACCGAAAGCGCGTTGAGGAGGGGGGGCACCACGAGCTCGCCCTAAACACCACGGTTTCGACCCCATAACCATGCCGGAGGACAAGGATGCCCAACCACGCCTGCATCGATCCGAACGATCAGTACGCCCAGGCGGAAGTCCTAGTCGAGTTCGAGACTATGGCAGGCGCGGTGAATCTCATCTCCGCGCACGACGCCTCGGACGATAACATCCTTCCCGACCTTGAGGACGTGCAGCGCCAAGCGCTCGAAAACGAGATCTTGCTGGATTACCTTCAAGACAAGCCGTCGGACGACGGTCGCCTGAACCCACTTCGAGGATTCGACCGCGACATGGCACTGAAACCGCCTAAGATGATGGCGTAGTCGATGGCACTGTCGAAGACGGCTTGACGGCGGCGCTCGCTACGACCGACCTCACGCCGGGCCGCGGCCTCGCCGGCCTCTGCGAAACCGACCGATACAGTGCCAGCCACGACCTGCGCATAGGTTAGGTCGGCCTGTGAAACGGCGTTGGGCTGGTTCGATTGCAGCTTGAGGACGGCGACGGCCTTTCCGCCGGGCCACACCGGGAGCAAGACGCAGGACCGCAGGCGCATGTCCTCGGCAAGGTCCTGCCTGACGCGGTCGTCCAAATGTACGTCCGGGACCAAAGCGGGCTCACCGGCGAGGAGGCAGCTTCCCGAGTGGCTGCCATGCAACGGCACGCGAAAGCCGCCGTATTGGATGAGGGTGCCGCTGATGGCATGGTAGACGAACTCGTCACAGTCGCGGACCTCGATCACGCCGCCCTCGGCCTGCGAGAGCCCTTCCATCGGGCCGGTCACTAGGGCATCGAGGATGATGCTCAGGTCCCCGCGCGCGGCCAAAACGGTCGCCTGGGTCCGGATCAGCGCCTCGCGCTGGTTGAGCACCCGACGTTGGATAGCGAACGCACGGTGAAGCTCCATTTGGGCCATGACTTGCCCGGCCAGTGCCCGCAGGCACTCGGCCTGTTTGGCGGATAGTCCCTCGGGGCGGGGCTTGGCGTCCACACGCATAGGTTGCCGAGCGTCTCGCCCGAGAAGGTGCGTAGAGGTGCGCCGGCGTGGAACCGGATATGCGGATCGCCAATGACGAGCGGGTTCGACCGGGTACGCGGGTCCAGCGTCAGTTCTAGGATGACGAGGGGGGCGGGCTCGGACAGGTCGTGGGCGCAAACCGAAGAGTTCAGGTTGGTCTCGCAAGCCGGGAAGCCGATGCGCGCAATGAACCACTGACGTTTACCGGTGACGAGGCTGACGAGTGCGACCGGGGTGTCGCAGATGTTGCGGGCGAGCAGGACGACGTCGTCGAAACCCTTCTCGGGCGCGGTGTCGAGGATATCTTAGTCATTGAGCGCCGCGAGACAGGCCGGATCGAGAACGACGACCAAAGGCGGCGTGATCGCGGTTGTCGGTCGATCACTCTCCAAGGTTACCCCATGCTCGCAGCGGCGGCCGCCTCGGCATTCATCGGTGCGGCGGGCTGATCGGCATTCGCCGAGACCGGGCCGGAGTGACCGTGCTTCCCGCATCCACAGCCCAGTTCGTCTGGGCCATGCATTCATCCCACCGCGTCGGATGCCCATCGTAGGGCTTAACCGCCTGCGAAACCGGACGACAGTCGAGTGTGTTTAGGCGTGGAATAAGACCCCCGTTTTCGGGGTGATCGGCTTCCAAACGGGGGTCTGACGCAATCTCGATGCTGATCGTCTCAGAGCGCGCCGATCAGTCGAGCTTCGAGGAGGTCGAGTTTAGCGCGGCCGAACATCTGCCGCGTCACGAGCTTCAGGCGGGTGATCTGCCCCTCGGTCTGGCCGTTCGACCACGGCTCCGTCAGCGCTGCAGCGACAGCCACCTTGTCTTTGAGGAGACCACTGGCGAAGGATGCCAGTAGGCTGCGTGCTGCAGCCACGATCCAGGCGTCGAGATCGGGTCGCTTTCGCTCTCGGATCATGGCTTGGAAGCGCGACAGTAAGCCCCTTGCCTCATCGAGCATCGGCACCTCCGCCTCGATCGTCGCCACGAGAACGGCTTCGGCCTTCGTCAGTCTGTCCCGCCCCGTCGTCATCAGGCGGGAGAGGATACGTGCTGACGGCACCTTGCCCGGCGATCCTTCCGGCGCATGCTCGCTGCGCCGGCGGCGCGTCGCCCATTCCCCGACCACCCGCCGACTGCCGGTGAACCCGCTGGCACGAAGCCGCCGCCAGAGTTCGGCCCCGTTGCGGCAGCCAGCTGTCCATTCGGCATCGAGCTGGCGCAGATAGGCGTCCAGGCTGCTCTGGCGGGCGCGGAATACGTCGCTGGTCAGGCCGCGTAGCACGTTGCGAACGAGCTTACGGCTGTGGCCAGTCGCTCGGGCAATCTTCTTGATCGGCATGCCCTGTCGCGACAGGGCCAGGATCGCCTCGCCTGTCGCCTCTCTCCGCAGATAGCCCTCGTACTGGAGACGCTCGGCACAGGTCAGCCGTTCGGGATCCACCGTCCCGGCGCCGACCGCGATGCGGATGACGGACATCGACTTGCGCACGGCATCGAGGAAGGCGGCGCTGACATTCTCCATCAAGTGCCATCGGTCGGCGACCTGAACGGCATGGGGCAGCGCTCGCGTCGTGGCCTCGCCGTAGCAGCCACCGCGATCACGGGCGACGAGGGTGATCTCGGGATGGGCCGCAAGCCACGCCTCGATGGTGCCGCTCTCGCGATCCGGCAGCAGGGCCACGACGCGACGACGCTCCAGGTCGCAGACCAGCGTGCCGTAGCGCTGTCCCCGCCGGAAAGCCCAATCGTCGATTCCGACAACGCTCGGGCGCTCTGCCGGGCGAACGGCACGGCGACGCACGGTTCGTAGAAGTGTATCGCGGCTGGCCGGCACCATGAGCCGACGGGCGAAGCTGGCGGCAGGCCTGCCACCGAGCGCGAGACCGAGATGATGCACAATGCAGTCGAGGCGGGTCGTGCGCCGCGCATAGGCTGGGGCCAGGTCCGGCCCGAGTCGCTCGGCGAAGATCCTGGTCCGGCAATCGACCTCGACGCAACGGAAGCGGCGGACGCTCACCGTAATCACGACCCGTCTGCCAGCGACCGGCAGATCCGACAGGGTGCGCGTGTAGCGGCTATGGATCCGCGACGAAGGTCGATCACAGCCTGGGCACCGGGCCGACGCAGCGACCGGCCGAGCAGTAATTGTCAGGCCGGCACCGGCAGCGACGTGATCGACGACGAGGCCGCGCGGGATGACGGAAGCCGCATCCAGGTTGCGGGACATGGCAGGATCTCCGATGGCCGAAGCCGAGATTCGTCAACTCGCCTGCACCGAAAGTGAGTCAGACCCCCGATTGGAAGCCGATCCGGGGTCCCGTTCCAATGCTGTTTGACAAGTCGAGCGCAGTGATGGCCTCGGCGGGTGGCACGATGCAATTTTCGGAGTGGACACCCTCTTTCGAGGAGGCGAGGGGAGGTTGCGCTACCAGCCGTTGCGCCCCTCGTGGAGACGCCTTCACATCTCAAGGGTGCGTCTCACTTCCCGCAGCATGGCCAACTCATCCATCCCGTCCCAAAGTGCGCCCAAGGCTTCGGTGGTATCGAATCCCGTGCGGCTCAAAATTCGGATGGTCTCGGCTTGCGCGAAGGTGGTGGTCTCCGCCTCGACGATGCAAGTGCCGATCTCCGTGAGGCAGCTTGACCGGTCCGGACGCGATTTGAAGGGTGCTCTCGATGACATGGATGCCTCCTTCCGACCGTAGCTCGAAGCCATCGGTAGCACGAATGGGGTGAGGCGGTTCCGCGCCTTGCCTGGCGGACATGACCGTCCTTGTCGGCCGACCATAAGCAATGGAACAGATAGGGGTTGGGGATTGTCAAAGCGGCCGATCATCGACCGTTGAGCGGCACCCGGACGGTGATGCGTAAACCGTCTTCGTCCTGAGCGACGTCGACCTGGGCCGAAACCTGGGCCGTCAGGATCCTGTTGAGCAACCGCGTTCCGAAACCCTCCCGCGTCGGCAGCGTCGGCGGCGGCCCGTCATGCTCGTTCCAGACCCAGGCGAAGCATCGCCCGTCCGACCCGTCCTCGACCGTCCACGTGACGACGACCCGGCCGCCGGGATGCGCCAGCGCCCCATGCCGGACCGCATTGGTGGTGAGCTCGTGCAGCGCCATGCTGATCGGCACTGCGAGGTCGGACGGCAGCCTGAGTTTCGGTCCGTCCAACCTGATACGACCATTTTCGTTGTAGGGATCGAGTTCGGCCCGCAGCAGTCCCTCGAAACAGGCGACCTGCGCTTCGTCCTCGGTGATGAGCGCGTGGGTCCTGGCCAGTGACACGATGCGCCCCGTGAAGGCCCGCCCGAACTCGGCCATCGTCAAGGACGACCGCATGGTGGCGTTCAGGACGGCCTGAACGGTAGCCAGGGTGTTCTTCACGCGATGATGGAGCTCGCGCACCATCATGGTCTGTCGGTCTTCGAACGCCCGTCGCTCGGTGACGTTACGCTGCGCCGAGACCCAGTGCGTTATCCGGCCATCGGCATCGCGGACCGGCGTGATCAACCACTCGACCATGTAGGTCGAGCCGTCCTTGCGATAATTGAGCGCCTCGCCCTGAAAAGCTGCCCCTTCGCTAAGCGAGGCGCGGGTGGCTTCGAGGGGCGGTCGGTCGGTCAGGGGCCCTTGCAGGAACCGCGGGCTGCGCCCGACGACTTCGTGGGCTTCGTATCCGGTCAGGCGGGTGAAGGCCGGGTTCGCGTAGACAATGCTCGGTCCGGGCTCGTCGAGATCGGCAGTGGTGATCAGAATGGCCTCACCGGCCGCCTCGACCGCTGCCTCCAGAAGCCTCAGGTCGATCCCGGTCGCCCCGCACACGACTCGAACCATCCCCTGAACCACCTTCCGCGCGCCCTTGAGGCGCCGCAACACAACGCCGAGGGATCGTCCACGCCGAGCGCATCCCTGTGGATGGGACAACATCGGGAGGTGTCGTGGGTTTCCACGCTGGTCTCGGACACCGGGACGCAGGAATTCAGGGGGAAATTGGGTCGCCCCGTTCGGCGCTGGGGATTCTGTATTACGGCCGCAAAGGATGCTAAATCTCAAGCCCGTTGAATCGGCTAACTCCAATGGGATGCCCGACTTTCCATATTGGCGCTCCCGCTTCCGCCACCAGCCGATTGAGACACGCGAGACGCCGACATGACCAAGCATCTCGTCGCGCGTGCAAACATCCTCGTCCTCGGCGTCTTACTGGCCCTTCTCGCCCTGGTCGGTACGGCGACGTGGGAGCGTATGAACGCCGCGCGCGATGCCCGGGAATGGTCTCGGCACAGCTACGAGGTGCTGACTACGATGAAGGACCTCGCCATCGCGCTGCGAGACGCAGAGCGAGGCCAGCGTGGGTATCTTCTTACCGGAAAGGACGACTACCTCAGGCCCTACGACACCGCGCGTGACCGCATCAGCCTGCTGCAGGGCGAACTCCGTAAGCTGACGGCGGACAACCCGGCGCAGGAAAAACGCCTGCGTTCGTTGGGGCCGACGATCCAGCACAAACTTGAGGAACTTGCCCAGACGGTGCAGGCCCGCCGTGACGGGGGCTTCGAGGCGGCCCTGCGCATCGTCGACACCGATGCGGGCCGCGGCTTCATGCGTGCGGCCGAGGGCACGCTCTCCGAGATGCTCGCCGACGAGCAAGCCCTCCTTGCCAGCCGCCACACCGACAGCGACGCGCGCGCCGCCTGGGTGCGGTGGCTGGTCATCGCAGGCTCGGGGCTCGCCATCCTCACCTTGATCGTAGCCGCCAAGTTGCTGAACGATGCATGGTCACGCTCCTTCAAGTCAGAGATAGCTCAGCGTGCCCTTGTCCTTCGCCTGCGAACCACCCTCGATAGCCTTAGCCAAGGCGTTGCCGTGTTCGGTGCGGACGGGAAGCTGAAGCACTGGAACGGTTGCTTCCAGGCGCTGCTCGACCTGCCCAAGGCGATGGTTCGGCCAGGCGCCGCCTACGCGGCGTTCGCCGAGCATACCAGCGAGCCTGGACGGCCTGCGCTGGAAAGCGAGGAACAGGTCCAACACGGCAGCCGGGATGCGGCCGAGACCATCACGTACGAGGGAACACGCGCCGACGGACACCATCTTGAGATCCGCCGCACCCCGATGCCGGACGGTGGCTTCGTCCTGACCATCTCGGACATGACCAAGCGCGCCCAGGCCGAGGCCGTCCTACGCGAGGCGCAGAAGATGCAGGCCATCGGCCAGCTCACCGGCGGCATCGCACATGACTTCAACAACCTGCTGCAGGTCATCCTCGGAAACTTGGAATTCGTCCGGGCGAAGCTCGAAGGAGACGTCAAGCTCCAGACCCGGATCGAGCGCGCCACCTGGGCGGCACAGCGCGGCGCGACGCTGACCGGCCAACTCCTCGCCTTCGCCCGCAAGCAGCCGCTAGCACCGGCCGCCATCGACATCGCGGCAACGATGCCCGACTTGATCCCGCTGATGCGCCGGACTCTCGGCGAGCATATCGATGTGCGTTACGTCGAGACGGCTGGCCTGTGGCCGGCGATGGCTGACCCCGCGCAATTGGAGAGCGCGGTCCTGAACCTCGCACTGAATGCACGAGACGCGATGTCCGGCGGGGGACGGCTTACCATCGAACTCGGGAACAAGGTGCTGGACGACGCCTACGCAAGGGCCCACGCCGAGGTAATACCGGGCGACTATGCCATGGTTGCGGTCTCCGACACCGGCCACGGGATGACGCCCGAAGTGGTCGCCCGCGTGTTCGAGCCGTTCTTCACGACCAAGCCCGACGGCAAGGGCACCGGCCTCGGCCTCGCGATGGTGTTCGGGTTCGTCAAGCAGTCCGGCGGGCACGTGAAGATCTACTCCGAGCCTGGGCAGGGCACGACCGTGAAGATCTACCTGCCGCGCGCGTTGGGTATGGTCCGGGTTACTGGCCAGCGCTCGGTATCGCCCATCGAGCTACCGCGCGGTTCGGCGACGGTGTTGGTGGTGGAGGACGAGCCCGCAGTGCGCGAGATCGCCTGCGCGATCCTGGGCGATCTCGGATATCGCGTGCTGGAGGCGTCGGACGGTGAGGATGGACTACGAGTCTTTGGAGCCAACGCTGCAAGCATCGACCTCTTGCTGACCGACGTCATCCTTCCGGGCGAGGTCAGGGGCCGGGAGCTGGCCGAGCGCATCCTGGCGATGCGGCCGGAAGTGAAGGTGGTGTTCATGTCGGGCTACACCGAGAACTCCATCGTCCATCATGGTCGCCTCGACGAGGGCGTCAACCTGATTGGTAAGCCGTTCAAGCGCGAGCAACTCGCCGTAAAGGTGGCCGAAGTCCTTGGTTTCGCAACCACCATTCAAGATCAGACCGGCAAGGTATTCGACCTTAGATCAGGACGTGGCTCATAGATGAAATCCTTTCAGCCGACGAGATTGAGAAGCGAATAAGGCTCGCCTCTCAATCTCGGACGCCGGTTAGAGCTCTGATGAGCCGCTTGTAAGCCCAAACTGAGGGCGAGGTTCATTCAGACCGCGACCGACTCAGTCCGCCTTCGGGACCACGTTCGGAAGCGTCGGCTGTGTCGGAGCGGGATGTACGGTCATGGCCGGCGGTTGATCGGACAAAAGCTGGCGCACCTCCGCGAGCTTGGCCTGGACCGCCGCCAGTTCCTGTCGAGTCGCGCCGAGGCGGTCTTCGAGGGCTGCCATATCCTTGTTGCGGGTGGCCAATGTTTCGGTCAGCGTCGCAAGTTGTGCCTGGGCTTCTGCCTGCCTCGTCTGGAGAGCCTCGACGGCGGAGGTCGCGCCTTCGCGGTCGGCAGTCAGCTTCTGGACCGCCTGCTCGGCTTGGCTACGCTCGGCGATCACCCGGTCGCGTTCGGACTGGGCCGTCGCAATTTCCTTCTGAGCCGCCGCCAGCCTGTCCTTGGCCTGCTGCATTTCCTGGCCAGCTTGAGCGATATCCGTCGTAAGCTTCTCGCGGTTGGCGTTCAGACCGGTGATGACCTGCTCCAGGTCCGCCTTCTGCTTCGTAGCCTGCTCGGTGGCGGTCCGGGCTTCGGCGAGTTCCTTCTGGGCACCTGCTGAACCCTCGCGCGCCTTCTGCTGGCTCTCCTCGGCCTTGGCGAGGTCGATCGTCTTGTTGGTCGCTTCCTGAGCCATGGTCGCGAGGTCAGCCCGCAGCTTGGCTTCCTGCTGCCGGGCCTCCTCAAGGCGACGCCCGATGTCGGCGAGTTCCTTGGTCCGGGCAGTCGCCGCCTGCTCGGCCGCCGTTGTGGCGTCCTTCATCGGCGCGAGCTTCTGTTCGGCTTGGGAGACCTGGGCCTGAAGGTCGGAAAGTCTCTTCGTCTCGGCATCGGACGCGGCCTTGGCCTCGGTCGCCTTCTGCTCAGCCGCCTGTTGCTCGGTCGCTAGTGCCGCCGCCTTGGACCTGGATTGCTCTGCAGCCTGATTCGCCTGCTTGTCCTGTGTCTCGGCCGCGGCGATCTTGGCCTGCAGCGCGGCGAGGGTACCTGCCGTCTGCCTCTCACGGTCGAGGTCGCCCTGGAGAGCCGTCTGCTGGGTCTTAAGGTCGGCGATGTGATGGTCGCGCGCGCTCTTCTGCTTCGAGCCGGCGATGGAGGCCACGATCAGCCAGACCAAGAGAGCCGCCGCCACCACGGCAAGGCTGAACGGGACGGGCCGACGCAGTTCCGAACGAAAGTCGATGGCCATGGCGGTCTCCGGCGTGAATGGAAGCAGGTCAGATCGTGGTGGTGGCCTCGCCCGGCGTCGGCTCGGCACCGGCTGTTCCGGGTTCGGGTCCACGAACGGGATCGGTATGTCCGGCCTCGACCAGGGAACCGATCATCGTGAGAAGGGCACGGTGCTCAGGCGAGCCCTTGTTGGATCCGAGGAAAGCCGAGAGTTCGATGCGAACCAGGTTTCCAACAGAAGGACCGTTCGGCTCGTCGAACACGAACGCGTCGGCCTGATCGCCGCCGTGACAGAGAAACTAGCGGTCGTCGTTGGAGTCGGCGTGGATCAAAGTGCGCTTGGTCGGCATCCGGTGTTCCCCAACTGCCTGGTTCGATGACGGCCCTACCGAGAACCGCCTGATCGGCATCGCGACCGTGACCAACAGGCAGGTCGCCTGCTGGTGGTTGGCTTACCGTTGGTCGATTGGGCCCGGCGGTTGAGGTGCAGGAACGTCGACGGGCGGATCGCCTTCAGGCGACGTAGGACCCGGAGCCGGATCACCGATGGGGGGAGTTGGATCGTCGCCGGGACGAGGCGTATCGGACTGCATGCGGGCTTCCTCAAAGCCACGACAGTTGATCTGCCGCTGGCCTGAGAGGTGAACGCGCGAGGCGGGAGAACGACTCCACCTTTTGTCCGAGCGACCGAACGGGCGGCGACCAGGGCGGCAAGGTTCGACGGTGGTCGTTGGCCGGGCTGATGTTGGGCACCACTTCTGCCGGCAGGAGGTCGATGACCGCCTCCGACGGGCGCCGCCTCGACGAGGCCCTGATACCTCTAGGTGAGAGGCAAGCCCCAGATATCGGTGAGACCCCAGAGCGCCCACGCCCGCCGGTTCTCGTGGTCGATCTCGGCATCGAGGCGCTCGGCCGCGTGCCGGGCCCGCTCGACCGCCGCGTCGCAGCCCAACATCCCGGCGTGCAAGTAGGTCAGGCGCCGGCGGAGAGCGGCTCCACGTGCCGGAGGGAGCGCCCGTAGACGTCCGAGCGCAGCGCCTGGACGACGTGCGCCGTGTCCGACACCGCCACCGTCAAGTCCGACAGCACCTCGACCAAGTCGGCGAACCCGCTCGTCTCGGTCTCGCTCTCCGGCGGCGCCAGGGCCGCCACGATCGCGTGGAGCAGCCTCTCCTGCACGTCGAGCCGCCTCAGGATCTCTGCCTGCACGTCCATGTTCCATCTCCTTCAGTGTGAGTTCCGCTAGCCGACCGCGGACCGTCGCGGCCGGAATCCGTTCGCCCTCGAACCGGCGCGCGGCCGCCCCGAGCAGCCTTGTCACGAGGTGGGGTTCGCCGGCTGCGTCGACGATGACGGGACCGCTCCGGCCCGCCCGCAGCGCCAGCCCCCGCGTGGCCAGGGCCGCCTCGAACCCGGGGCCGTCCACGCTCGCGCTCCATGCCTCCAGGGCAGCCCTGCGGACGTCGTCGAGGACGATGCCCGTCCGCTCCTGGACGAGCCGCTCGACAGGCGAGAGGGCCGCCACCGGCCGAGCGATCTCCGTCGTCCCGGCGGCCTCCATCCATGAGGCCACGTCCTCGCGGCCCGCCTCGCGCAGGGCCTTCACGATCGACCTGGCGTGCTTCGAAGGCGTGAGGATCGGGATGCCGAACTCGAACTCGACGATCCTGGAACACCGCTCCCGACGGAGGAAATCCCACCCCAGGTCTACCACCGCCCCGGACGGTCGCACGAGCGAGTAGACCCGGTGCTCGTGCATCCGCGAGTGCTTGACGTGGACGGCCCCGCACATCGGCTGCGCGGTCAGCGAGAACTCCCGCTCGAACAGCGACCACCACCGCGCCCGGGCGCCGGCGTTGTCGGCGATCGCCAGGTCCGGGTCGCAGTGGACGTGGTAGATGCCCCTATCCGTCCTCCCTCCGCTCGAAATGGCGACGAGCTCGCGCAACTGGTTGACGAGGTCCGCGCTGCCGAGGCCGCGCGGGGGGATCACGTCGACGGAATCGTTCTCCGGCTTGAGGAGGTGTCGAGCGAGGGCATCGCCCCCCTTGCCCCGCATCGCGCCGCTGATCACCGCGCGGGCCCCCGCGCGACGAGCGGGAGCAGGGCCTCCCGCGCGGTGGCGAGGGAAGCCTTGGCGGCGGGCAGGTCCTTGCTGCTGATCGCGTGCCCAACGTCGCCAAGGGCACGGATCGCCGCGACGAGGGCGATGGTGTCCTCGGCGGGCCGGTGGACGGGACGGCCGCTGCGGCGGTCCACCGCCGACACGATCGCCAGCCGGTCCAGGATGAGCCCGCGGACCCAAGCTCCGGCGGTGATCCCATCAGCCTTGGCGGCCGCCGCGACGGCCGTGTTCAGGTCGTGCGACATCCTCGTCACGAACGCCGCCTGCAGGCGGGGTGGCTTTAGGGGTCCACGGGGCGGAGCCCCTGGCAGCACAGAGCTCGGAGAGGTCTGCTGGAGGTGAGCGCCGTCTAGGGCGGCGATTACCTCCATGGCTGGCTTAATCATTACTCTGATCCCTTCGCGATAGACTTGTAATGCCGGATTTGTAATCCCCGCCGTATCAGCGGGGTCCGAGGGGAGGCGCTACTTCCTCGGTCGGGACCGGCACGGGGGCGCTGCCGCCCTCAGAGGCTCCACGCCTAGCTCTCTGCTTGGCGCGCTCCAGGGCTGCCTTGCGACGGGCTTCTAGGGCCGCCGCGACTTCCGCAGGCAGTTTCAGAGGGGGCTCTACCGGCCAGCCGATATCCACGGCCTCGCGGTTCCGGGCGTCGAGAGCGGTAAGCGCCTGTTCCCAGGTTTCGAGCCGTTCGATCATGAGACGCCTGGCGCCGGCCCTCGCGATGTCCTCGGACAAATCGCCGTTCGTGCGCCATGGCCCCTGCCGCGTGAGGCGCAGCGCACGCTGCCACTCCGTGATCTCGGGCCCCATCACCGTCGCGAGGTCCGCGAGGGTTCGCGCATCGAGGCGGTCGAAATCGCCCTTGATCAGGTACTCGGCGTACATGCGGCATGCCGTCCCCAGGCCGTAGGTCGGCTTGCGGCGGAGCTCTTTATAGACAGGGGCCGCCTCCAGTGGCGGGGCCGGCGCGTGGGCCGCCTGCTTGGCAGGGACCGCCTTCTTCGACCGGGCCGGCCGCTTGGCGGGGGCCGGGCGTGGCGCCACCGGGATCTCCGGCATGAAGCCGCCGAAACGCAGGAAACCTCGTACGATACTCGTCAGCATGTCTGCCTCCAGGGCGTATGACCGCCATGGTTTGCATGGTCTCATACGGGTCAGCCGCTTGCCTGGACGAGGGGCGAAATCGCCTCTCGGGATGACAACTTTCGCTCTTGGATGCCTGGTCCGCCGATGTAATACCGGCGAATACGCCGGCCGGGATGCCTCGGGACGCCTCGAAGCCATGTAATCCCCGGTCAGCGCGCGAATCGGTCATGTAATCCCGGGAGGGAGAGGGATTACGCGTCAGCACATGCTGACCCGACGTCGGGCCACGTAGCCGGGATCACTCGGATGAAGCGGCCCTGATCGTCCAGTCGCCCCTGCGGGCTACGGTTCCTTCGACTTCCAGGAGCCGCGCTTCGTCCAGTCCAGGACCACTTCTCCTCCCTCGTCCGGATAGACGCAGGCGATATCGCCTTTCCAAGACGTGCAGTAGTGGTCGAGCTTGTCCAACAACGCAGCGCACTGATCCGCCGCCTCGCACGCCGTCCGCCTTGAAGCGGAGACATCGAGACAGCGTTGTTCGACGACCCGGGCCGGGCGCTTCCCTATGGTTTTCCGACAGGACGGCTGCACCGCTTGGTTCATGTGAGCCAAGGCGTAAGTCCGGGCTTTCCCGTAGGCCGCCAGGTACTCGGCAGCCGTGTGCTGGACGGAACCTCCGGCGGCAGCCGGGGAGGCAAACAGGATGAGGGCTGTGATGGCGTTGCGCATGGCGGTCTCCAGGTAAGAATCGGAGGCCCCGGGATCACCGGGGCCCGAGTGCTTAGGCGGCTTGTGCCATCTCGGCCTGGAGGGAGGTCAGGTACCCTGCAGCCCGGCTTGCCGCTGATGCCGCGGTGAAGATCGCCTTTGGGTCGCCGCGCAGGAGCTTGAGCCAGGATGCCAGGTAGCTGGCGTGCGTCGGGCAACGAGGCCCGGGACGCCCTGCGTCGCGCGCTTGGGGATGCCCTGCAGGAGATGGTCACCCTGTCCGGACAGGTCAGCCGGGGGTTCGTGCGGGCATCTAGGCCGGCCGACCTGGCGCGGAAGCTGGGCCCGGAGCGTAGGGCGCGGGAGGCGGCCCGCTAGAGCGGTATCAGTAACCGCTGGGACGTATCCTCGTGGCATGCAGTTCCGCGCCCCCGCCATCCGACCTGTCCCCTATCGGAAGTTCACGGTCGAGCAAGAGGATGTCGAGGATCCCGAGCGCGTCTTGGACCGTCCCCTTCCGCCGGTCTGCATCGAGGCCGGTCGCCTGATCTACGACGTCGAATGGTAGACCAGCGGGCGATCCCACGACTGGAAGCATGGCGTCGAGAGGGTTGAGCGTCACCCGCTCTGGCTGGCCGCCGACCTCACGATGGTGTCGAGGAGGGCGATCCTGAAGCGTATCGCCATGGCATGGGACTGCCGGATCCCGAGGGTGACGCCGCCAGGTGCGAGCGCCGGCCTGGTGGTGACGCTAGAACGGGAGATCCGGATGCCGCCTAGGCGGCGCTATACGCAAATCTGGGCGATGCAGATCGCGTTCCTGCCCGGCGACCGCGGCTACCTTCTCCACGACAAGCCCGCGCTGAGCGCCGTCCTCGCTCAGATGGTCGTCGGAGTTGGCTTCATGGCGGAGCGGTTGACCCCCGAGGACGAAGAGGCCCTGAGCTCGCTCGCTTGAACCGATCCGCCCGGCCGGCCGCGGGCACCGCGAGCGTGCCCTTAAACAGGTCACGCCAGCCGTGGCAGGATGATCCGGATCGACGGTCCTTGACCTTCCAAAGTCCCGGATTTGGGACGCGGACGGCGGGACGAATGTTCGGGGTCGCAGCCCGAGAACAGCCCGAGAAGCAAAAAGCCCCGAACGCTATGTTCGGGGCTCGACGGCCAACCACATGGAATGATTGAGAAATCTTGGTAGCGGGAGAGGGACTCGAACCCCCGACACGAGGATTATGATTCCTCTGCTCTAACCAGCTGAGCTACCCCGCCATATCGAAGCCGCGGGGCGTCGCCGCTGCGGTTTCGATGAGATCGGCGGTATAGTGAAAACCGCCTTCCGGTGTCAACGGGGCCCGACCCGCGAAAACGCCCGTTCTGCGCCGGCAGGGAACGGTTCGGGTCGTCGATGCCGTGTTCCCCGCGTTGGCCCGGTCGTTTCTAGAGATGCGTGCCGAGAATTTCGGCCACCTGCGGGATGTCCTTGTCGCCGCGGCCCGAGAGGTTGAGCACCATCAGGTGGTCGGCCGGCTTGGTCGGGGCGATCTCGAACACCTTGGAGAGGGCGTGGGCGGGCTCGAGGGCCGGAATGATGCCCTCCAGCAGCGAGCACAGCTTGAACGCCTCCAGGGTCTCCGTATCGGTGGCCGAGAGGTAGGTCACGCGCTTGGCCTCGTGCAGCCAGGCGTGCTCGGGGCCGATGCCCGGATAGTCGAGGCCGGCGGAGATCGAGTGCGCGTCGGAAATCTGGCCGTCGCCGTCCTGGAGCAGGTAGGTGCGGTTGCCGTGCAGCACGCCGGGCTTGCCCCCCGACAGGGAGGCGGCGTGCAGGCCGCTGGCGATGCCGTGACCGGCGGCCTCGACGCCGAAGATCTCCACTTCGGGATCGTCGAGGAACGGGTGGAACAGGCCCATGGCGTTGGAGCCGCCGCCGATGCAGGCGATGAGCGAGTCGGGCAGGCGCCCTTCCATCTCGATCATCTGCTCCTTGGTCTCGCGGCCGATGATCGACTGGAAGTCGCGCACCATCGCCGGGTACGGGTGCGGGCCGGCCACGGTGCCGATGCAGTAGAACGTGTCCTCGACGTTGGTGACCCAGTCGCGCAGGGCCTCGTTCATGGCGTCCTTGAGCGTCTTGGTGCCGGACTGGACCGGGATCACCTCGGCGCCGAGCATCTTCATGCGGAACACGTTGGGAGCCTGCCGCGCCACGTCGACGGCGCCCATGTAGACTACGCATTTGAGGCCGAACCGGGCGCACAGGGTCGCGGTGGCGACGCCGTGCTGGCCCGCCCCGGTCTCGGCGATGATCCGCGGCTTGCCCATGCGGCGCGCCAGCATGATCTGGCCGAGCACGTTGTTCACCTTGTGCGAGCCGGTGTGGTTCAGTTCCTCGCGCTTGAAGAACACCTTGGCGCCGTAGCCCGGGGCGGATTTCGCCCGCAGATACTCGGTCAGGCGCTCGGCGTAATAGAGCGGGCTCGGGCGGCCGACATAATGCGTCAGGTGACCGTCCATCTCGGCCTGGAACGCCGGATCGGCCTTGGCCGCCTCGTAGGCGTTCTCGAGGTCTAGGATCAGCGGCATCAGCGTCTCGGCCACGAAGCGTCCGCCGAAGATTCCGAAGCGGCCGCGCTCGTCCGGGCCGTTGCGGAACGAGTTCGGGGTGGGAGCGATGGTCACGGGCTGTGGTCCTCGAAGTGTCAGGGTCGGCCGAAGGCCTAGACCCGCACGGGGGCCCTCGACAATGCGGCCAACACGCCGATTCGTTAAATCTGGACGAGCGCGCGGTGCGTTTTCGCGGAAACCGCACCGCGCTCTGTCTTATTGGTTTCGCGTGACGGTCTCGGAAAACCGGATTCCACTTTTCCGCGTCAGGCTTCAGATCCGCACGGCGGCGACGAAAGCCGCCATCCGCTCGGGGCTCTTCTCGCCGGGCCTGGTCTCGACCCCGGAGGAAACATCCACGGCTCGTGCGCCGGTGCGCGCGAGCGCCTCGGCGACATTGTCCGGCGTCAGGCCGCCCGACAGCATATAGGTCGCTGGCAGATCCGCGCCCACCAGCAGATCCCAGTCGAAGGCGTGGCCGTTGCCGCCGGGCAGGTCGGCGCCGGGCGGCGGCTTGGCATCGAGGAGGAGCCGGTCGGCGGTCGCCGCATAGGCCGCCACCTGGGCGAGATCGGCGCGGGTGGCGATGCCCAGCGCCTTCATCACCCGGCGCCCGGTCATCGCACGAATCGCCGCCACGCGGTCCGGCGATTCGCGGCCATGCAACTGGATCCAGTCGGGATCGAGGGCCTGCACCGCCGCAGCCACGAGCGTGTCGTCGGGATCGATGAGCAGGACCACGCGCTCGGCCAGGCCCTTCGCCTGCGCCGACAATACCCGGCCCCGGTCGAGGCTGACGTGGCGCGGGCTCTTCTCGAAATGCACGAAGCCGACGAGATCCGCCCCGGCCGCGATGGCGGCCGCGACGGTCGCCTCCGTGCTCAGCCCGCAGATCTTGATGGCGACCGGGGCCATGGCGTGGGAATCAGCGCGGCGCCGGCAGGGCGACGCGGTCGCTCGCGCCGCGATAGAGGCTGCCGGGGCTCTCGCTCGCGGGCATGGCGGTCTTGAGCCGTGCGGTCTCGCCTTCGAGCCGGCGAATCTCGCGACGACGCTCGGCGCTGGTGCGGCGGGTCCCGGATTGGCCGAGCCAGGCGCCGCAGCCGCCGAGGAGCACGCCGATGCCCACCGCGAGGAACAGGATCACGTAGAGCGGCAGCGTCACGCTGAACACCGGCATCTCGGGCGAGAACGGATCGAACGACAGGCGCACGGCGTCCCGGTTGGCCACGGCCAAAGCCACGACGACGATCGCCACGGGAAGCAGCACCAAACCCTTGAAGAAGCGGATCATCGAGAGGACTCCGGGCGGATAGGGCGGGTTACGAGGCCGATGCCGAGACGGATGCCTCGCCGATCCCGGCCTCGTTGAGGCGCAGGCGCATCTCCTTGCCGGTCTTGAACACGGGGATGGCCTTCTCGGAGACGGCAACGGCCGCACCCGTGCGCGGGTTGCGTCCGCGCCGCGCGTCACGACGTTTCACCGAGAACGCGCCGAAGCCGCGCAGCTCGACCCGGTCGCCTCTCGCGAGGGCATCCGCGATGGTATCGAGAATGGCGTTCACCAGGGTCTCGACGTCGCGTTGGTAGAGATGCGGGTTCTGCTCGGCGATCTTGAGCACGAGCTCCGACTTGATCATGCGGCGGCCTTCACGAAGTCATGTGGTTTCGCGGCGGGGCGAGGGTCAGCGAACGGCGTCGGCGGGGCTGGGGCGCCACACCACGAGGAGCCCGTTCTCGGCGATCCCCGCCGTCTCGTCGCCCACCTGGCGCAGACGTGTGGCGAGGCCGCCGAGGCCGACGAGATCGGCTCCGAGTCCGAGGGCGGACCACAGCGGGAAGTCGCTCCGGGACTTCGGCTTCCAGTCGAGCACCGGCAGGTCCTTGGCGACGCCGCGCTCGGTCTCGAGCCAGGCGATGGCCTGCCGCTCGCCGCCGAGCCCGTCGATGAGCTTGAGCGGCACGCTCTGGCGACCGCTGAACACCCGGCCGTCGGAGACCACCGCGAGTTCCTTGTCGGTCATCTTGCGGCGCTCGGACACCAGGCCCTTGAACCAGGCGTAGGTGTCGCCGACCACCGCGGCCAACGCGGCCCGGGCCTCGGGGGAGGTCGGGGTGAAGCCCGACGGCTCGGCCTTGAGCGGCGCGGATTTCACGGATTCGACCTTCACGCCGACCTTGTCGAGGAGACCCGAGAGGTCGGGGTACTGGAACAGCACGCCGATGGAGCCGACGAGCGCGGTCTCGCGCGCCACGATGTGGTCGGCGGCGATGGCGGCGATGTAGGCGCCCGAGGCCGCGGTGCCGTCGACGAAGGCCACCATGGGCTTCTTCTCGGCGAGCGACCGCAGGTTGCGGTAGAGTTCCTCGGAGCCGGTGGTGGTGCCGCCGGGCGACGAGATCGAGACCACCACGCCCTGCACGGCGCTGGCATCGCGCACGCGCTCGATGAGCCTCGTCGTCGCCTCGCTGCCGGAGATGAAGCCGCCTACCGAGATCCGGGCGATCTGGGGTCGCACGGCGCCAAAGCCGATGCCCTCGGCTCCGCTCCTGACGCGGAAGCCCACCGCGCCCACGGCGACGACGAGACCGCCGATCCCGACCACGCGCCACAGGGAGAGCTTCCGGCGCAGGCGCCGACGATCAATCAGAAGTTCGGCGTCCGCGGCCATGCGATGGTTCTCTCCCTCGCGCTCCGGCCTGGTACGGCCGGGATGGTTCATCCGGGTTCGATCCCGGTGTCTGTCGCGTCAGCGCTGCAGAAGGCTCTTGTTCCACACCCGTTGCCGGATTGCACCAAGCCTTTGGTCCGCCTCGCTTCCTCGGCGTTGCTGTTCTAGCCCCGCCCTGCCCTGCGCGGCAAGTGGGCGGCCGTACTTGTGGTCACCGAAATCAGTAAGTCTTCGCGCCACATCGCGCAGTCGTCGCAGAATTTTGCCGGCCTCTAGACGAAAAACGCCCACGCAGGATGCAATCCTGCGTGGGCGTTTGCTTCGTTTCGGAGTGCCGTCAACCAGAAGCGGCTGACGGCACTGTTTCCGAACTCTTAGTCCTGGGCGTCGTCCTTGTCGTCGCTGGTGCGGGCCTTCTTGAAGGCTGCGCCAAGGATCTCGCCGAGCGAGGCACCCGAATCGGCGGAACCGAACTGGGCCATCGCCTCCTTCTCTTCGGCCATCTCGAGGGCCTTGATCGAGAGCTGGACCCGGCGCGCCTTGCGGTCGAACTGGATCACGCGGGCATCGAACTTCTCGCCGGCGGCGAAACGCTCGGGACGCTGGTCGCCACGATCGCGGGCGAGTTCGGCCCGGCGAATGAAGGTGGTGAGGTCGGTATCGACGATCTTCACGTCGACGCCGGAATCCTTCACCTCGGTCACTTCGCAGGTCACGATCTGACCCTTCTTGAGCTCACCGGCTTCCGTGAACGGGTCGCCGCCGAGCTGCTTCACGCCGAGCGAGATGCGCTCCTTCTCGACATCGACGTCGAGAACCTGGGCGCGCAGCATGTCGCCCTTCTTGAACTCTTCGATGACCTGCTCGCCGGGACGGTTCCAGTCGAGATCCGACAGGTGGACCATGCCGTCGACGTCGCCGTCGAGACCGATGAACAGACCGAACTCGGTCTTGTTCTTGACCTCACCCTCGACCTCGGAGCCGACCGGATGCTGCTCGGCAAAGGCCTCCCACGGGTTCTGGAGGGTCTGCTTGAGGCCGAGCGAGATGCGGCGCTTGACCGGATCGACCTCGAGGATCTGCACTTCCACTTCCTGGGAGGTGGAGACGATCTTGCCCGGATGGACGTTCTTCTTCGTCCAGGACATCTCGGAGACGTGGATCAGGCCCTCGATCCCCGGCTCCAGCTCCACGAAGGCGCCGTAATCGGTGATGTTGGTGACACGGCCCTTGAGCTTGGCGTCGACCGGGTAGCGCTGGGCGATGCCCTCCCACGGATCGGCGAGCAGCTGCTTGATGCCGAGCGAGATGCGGTGGGTCTCGTGGTTGATCTTGATGATCTTGACCTTGACCGTCTGGCCGATGGTCACGACCTCCGACGGGTGGTTCACGCGGCGCCACGCCATGTCGGTGACGTGGAGCAGGCCGTCGATGCCGCCGAGATCAACGAACGCACCGTATTCGGTGATGTTCTTGACGACGCCGTCGATGACCTGACCTTCTTCGAGGTTGGCCACGAGCTCGGAGCGCTGCTCGGCGCGGCTCTCCTCGAGGACGGTGCGGCGCGACACGACGATGTTGCCGCGGCGACGATCCATCTTGAGGATCTGGAAGGGCTGCGGCGTGCCGAGCAGGGGCGTGACGTCGCGCACGGGGCGGATGTCGACCTGGGAGCGCGGCAGGAACGCCACGGCGCCGTCGAGATCGACGGTGTAGCCGCCCTTGACCTGGTTGAAGATCGCGCCGGTGACGCGCTCGTTGGCCTCGAAGGCCTTCTCAAGCTTGACCCAGCTCTCCTCGCGGCGCGCCTTGTCGCGCGAGATGACGGCCTCGCCGAGCGCATTCTCGATGCGATCGACATAGACCTCGACCTCGTCGCCGACGGCGAGTTCGCCTTCGCGGCCGGGGCCGTTGAATTCCTTGAGGGCGACACGGCCTTCCGTCTTGGCGCCGATGTCGATGACGGCCACGTCCTTTTCGATCGCGACGACGCGACCCTTGACGACGGAGCCTTCGGTGATCTCGTGCTCGAGGAACGACTCTTCGAGCAGTGCCGCGAAATCGTCGCGGCTTGGGTTACGCTGCAGGGCGCTACCAGCGGTCATTCTGTCTCCTGACAGGCCTCGTTGCGAGGCCAGCGTCGGCGGTTCGTGTGACGGGGCACCCTCGGCGATCGCCGCCTGCGGTCCCTGGAGGACCGGACAGGCTCACCCCCCGTGGGAGGGCCGACGCATTCTCAAACGATGGTCGAGGGCCATTCTCCAACGGGGCTGGTGCCGAACAACCGTTCGAGACCCGTCGATTCCAAATGGAGAACGGCGGTGGCATAGCCGATCGCGCCTGGTCCGGCAATATGAACGTTCGATGGCACGCGTCGGTCAAAGCAGAACCGGGTTGCATCCCGTCGCGTTGCGCAGCCAGACGGCCGAGGCGACGGCGAGGGGCTCGAGCGGCAGCACCACCCGGCCGTGGCTCTTTCCCCAGAGCGCAATGCCGGTGAACCGAACCTCGCGGATGGTGAGCCAGGTGCCGAACGGGAAGGTCGCCTCGGTGCCCTCCTCCGGACCGAAGCACTCCTCGAACGCCAGCGGATCGATCATGATCTGATCGTAGCGGGCCAGGTGATCGGCCATCGAGACCTTGGAGCGGAACAGGACTCGGTCGCGGTGGAACGAGGAGAAACAGGGCTCGAACTCGGTGAGCGTCACCCAGAGCTTGCCGCCGATGCGCAGGTAGGGCGGGTTCGGGCCATCGTCGCCGAAGTTCGACGGGCTCCAACCGGCCCGCGTCATGAGGGATTCGGCGAGCGTCACCGGCTCCGAGACGATCCGCGGCGTCGGCTCCGTCCAGGTTTCAGCCTCCGGCGCATCGTCGAGGGCGGCGGATGCAGCCGCATAATCCTGCGCCTCGGGCTCCGTTCTCATGGTCTGTCCGGTGCCCTGAGAGATCATGAGCCCCCCTGAATATCTGCCCTCGCCGATCGAGATCACGCATTATTACGCATTTTACGGGGTTTGGCGACTGACGATCGTCCGCGCGATTCTCGTTATCGTGCCGGGTCGGCCCCAAGAAAAATCCGCGCAAGCTGCCTTGCGCGGATCGGGCCGGGTCCGGCGGCCTCAAACTGGGCCAGTGTTTTCGCCGACGATCAGTCCTCGTCGTCCGTGTCGGTGTTGCGCATGCCCTTAAGCTTGGCGAACACGGATTCGGCGTTGAGCTTCTCGTCGCGGGCGTTGCGGTGGTGCTCGTCGTTGTCGCTGTAGTCGGACGCGGTCGAGACTTCGGTGGGCAGGAGCGTGGCGCCGCCATCGGTGGGGAGCACGGCGGGGCGGTCCTTGGCGGAGCGCTGGACCTCGAAATCGAGGTCGATCTGCGTGCACAGGCCGAGCGTCACCGGGTCCATCGGCTGGAGCGAGCCGGAATTCCAGTGGGTGCGCTCGCGGATCTGCTGGATCGTCGACTTGGTGGTCCCGACGAGCCGGATGACCTGCGCGTCCTTGAGCTCGGGATGGTTGCGCAGCAGCCACAGGATGGCGTTCGGACGGTCCTGGCGCCGCGACAGCGGGGTGTAGCGCGGACCCTTGGTGGTACGCTTCACCTCGGGCAGCTTCACCTTGGAGACCGCGACCTTGAGCTTGTAGTTCGGGGCGGCCTGCGCCTTCTCGATCTCGTCGCGGGTGAGCTGTCCCGTGGTGATCGGGTCGAGGCCCTTGATGCCGGCGGCGACTTCACCGTCGGCGATGCCCTTCACCTCCAACGGGTGCAACTTGCAGAAATCGGCGATCTGCTCGAAGGCCAGCGAAGTGTGCTCCACCAGCCATACGGCGGTGGCCTTCGGCATCAGCGGGCCTTGGGTCATCGGACAACTCCAACGGTTCTGGCGGGACGGGCGTCGGGGCGTCGCCGACGTGGCGCCGCTCGCTCCGACCTCGACTGGCCGGCAGCATCCCGTCTCAACGCTTCAATAGGGGAGAGCCGTCTATACAGGTTCGCCGGGGGGGGACGCAATTGAGAACCGCCGCCTCGGTTCATCGCGGTCTCGCGGCTGTGGGAACGGGGCGCCGCGATGGCGGTCGCCCCTCGCGACCGGCTCAGGTGAACAGGCTCGACACGCTCGATTCTGTCGCGGTCCGGCCGATGGCTTCGCCCAGCAAAGGCGCGATCGTGGCGACGCGGATGTTGCGGGCGAGCTTGACCGCCTGCGTCGGCTGGATCGAATCGGTGATCACCAGCTCCTTCATCCGGGACGCGGCGATGCGCGACACCGCTCCGCCCGAGAGCACCCCGTGGGTGATGTAGGCCGAGACGTCCTTTGCGCCGGCATTGAGCAAGGCCTCGGCGGCGTTCACCAGGGTGCCGCCGGAATCGACGATGTCGTCGACGAGGATGCAGGAGCGGCCTTCGACCTCACCGATGATGTTCATCACCTCGGATTCGCCCGGGCGCTCGCGGCGCTTGTCGACGATGGCGAGGGTCGCATCGATGCGCTTGGCGATGGCGCGGGCACGCACCACGCCGCCGACGTCGGGCGAGACCACCATCCAGTCCTTCGGGTCGAGCCGCTCCTTGATGTCGCGCACCATCACGGGGGCGGCGAACAGGTTGTCGGTGGGAATGTCGAAGAAGCCCTGGATCTGGCCGGCATGGAGATCCAGCGTCATCACCCGGTCGGCGCCCGCTTCGGTGATGAGGTTGGCCACCAGCTTGGCCGAGATCGGGGTGCGGCCCGAGGTGCGCCGGTCCTGCCGCGCATAGCCGAAATACGGGATCACCGCGGTGATGCGGCGCGCCGAGGAGCGCCGTGCCGCGTCGATCATGATGAGCAGTTCCATCAGGTGATCGTTGGCGGGGAACGAGGTCGACTGGACGATGAAGACGTCCTCGCCGCGCACGTTCTCCTGAAGTTCGACGAAGATCTCCATGTCGGCAAAGCGCCGGACCATGCACTTGGCGAGCGGCAATTCGAGATAGGCCGCGATGGCTTCGGCCAGCGGCCGGCTCGCGTTGCCGGCGATGATCTTGATCGAGGACTTCATGCCGGGGTCTTCATCTCGAGATCCTTAGGGTCCGCCACCCTGTCGCAATCGCGGACCTTTGCGTGCCGCGGTGCTTATCAGCCGGCAGGGGGGCGTCACAATGCCTTCATGCAGGGCGGTGCGCCGCCTTGCACAGATCAGGGCTCGAGCAACCGGTGCAGGTGCACGATGAAGTAGCGCGTCTGCGCGGAATCCACTGTGGATTGCGCCTTCGACTTCCAGGCCGTCTGGGCCGAGGCGTAGTCGGGAAAGATGCCGACGATGTCGAGTCCCTTGAGGTCGTGGAAGGTGACCCCGTCGAGGCTCGCCAGTTCGCCGCCGAAGACGAGGTGGAGCTTCTGGGTACTGTCGATCGTAGTGGTCATTGCGACTCCTTCAGGGCGTCGGCCGGCCTCGGGCAGACCCTGTCTTTCAGCAGAGTTCGGCTCAAGGCATGTGCCGTGCCGCGGTTCGCAAACGCCGCCCACTTCGTCAAGCCGGCCCCGTGGGCAAACGGGATTCCCGGCGCCCCAGCCCTCCGTTTTGTCGAAGGAGGATGCCTGAACGCCGTATAGTCCGGTCGTGGATCGGTCTCAGCCCTCGAACAGCGACCCCTGGCGCACCGGCTCCGCCGCTGGTTTGCGCGGCGTGCGCTTGGTCCGCACGGGATCGGTCCGCGCAGGGGTCGGCGCACCCTCCCCGCCCGGGTCGGGCGCGCCGGATTCCGTCCGGGCCGGATCCGTGCGTGCCGTCACGGTGCCGTCGGAGAATTCGAGGGTAAACCGCTCGGCTGCGATCGCGGCGGCGGTTCCGCGCACGGGGGCGCCGGCCGTATCCCGAACGAGGGCGAAGCCGCGGGCCAGCACGGCGCGGTAGCTCAGCGAGCCGAGCAGGCCGGTCAGCGCGCCGAGCCGATCGCGCCGGCGCTCGGTCAGGCGGGCGATGCCCTGCGCGAGGCGCGCCTGCACGGCGCCGAGGCGATCGTGGTTGCGGGCCTGTTCGGCGCGGGCGCGACCGAGCGTGCCGTCGCGGGCGATGACGAGGCGGCGGCCGAGATAGGACAGGGCCTCGCCTTTTCGCGCCGCACCGTGGCGCACGGCGCTGCCCGAGCGATCGCCGATGCGCGCAAGGCGCCCACGTGCCGTCGCCAGGGCCAGCGTCGGCGGATGCCGGACGAACCGCTCCACCAGGCGCGACACCCGTAGGCGGTGGACCCGGGCGTTGCCGGCGAGCGCCGGCCCGAGGCGGGCCTCGGCGAGATCGAGACGCTGGCGCTTTCCGGCCAGGAAGGCATCGACGCCGGGCATCGCCCGCACCAGGGCGCGCAAATCGCTGCCCTCCCGATCGAGCTTGCGCTCCACCGCCTCGCGCTGGCGGCGGGCGAGATCGGCGACCTCCGCCATCAGGTCGGCCCGCACCGGCACCGCCATTTCGGCGGCGCCCGTCGGCGTCGGGGCGCGCCGGTCCGAGACGAAGTCGATCAGGGTGGTGTCGGTCTCGTGCCCCACCGCCGAGATCAGCGGAATCGTGGATTCGGAGGCGGCGCGCACCACCGCTTCCTCGTTGAAGGCCCACAGGTCCTCGATGGAGCCGCCGCCCCGCGCCACGATCAGCACGTCGGGCCGGGGGATCGGCCCGCCGGGCGACAGGGCGTTGAAGCCCCGGATGGCGGCGGCGATCTCCTCGGCCGCGCCCTCGCCCTGCACCCGGACCGGCCAGACCAGGACCGGGCGCGGAAACCGGTCGGCCAACCGATGAAGGATGTCGCGAATGACCGCACCGGTGGGCGAGGTGACGACGCCGACCACCCGCGGCAGGTAAGGGATCGGGCGCTTGCGCTCGGGCGCGAACAGCCCCTCGGCGGCGAGCACCCGCTTGCGCTCTTCGAGCAGAGCCATCCAGGCGCCGATGCCGGCGGGCTCCAGGGTCTCGATGACGATCTGGTACGAGGACTTGCCGGGGAAGGTGGTGATCCGCCCGGTGGCGACCACTTCCAATCCTTCCTGCGGCTTTTGCCGCAAGCGGTTGAAGGTGCCCTTCCACACCACTGCATCGATGCGGGCGGTGCCGTCCTTGAGCGAGAAATAGGCGTGACCCGAGCCGTGCTGGCCGCGAAACCCGGAAATCTCGCCGCGCAGCCGCACATGGCCGAAGGCGTCCTCCAGCGTCCGCTTGAGCGCGGAAGCGAGTTCGCCCACCGACCATTCGGCGACGTTCGACGGCGTCGCGGCATCTGACTTGAGGGGGGCGGAAGGCGGGGGAGGGACGGCCATGGCGGCGGACGCTAGTGCCGGGTGCCGGGCAGGTAAAGGCCGCCGGCGATCAAGCGTCCTAAAGAAGGATCGCCAGAATCAGCGCAGCGCAGGCCGTCGGTAGGGCTCCGATCGCGAGAGCCCAATACCAGTGCGGCGCATGCCGCGGACGCGGGTTATCGTTGCAGGCTCGCGTCGCTCTTCGGCCGCGAACAATGTACTTGGCCGCGCTCATCCCGCGAAATTGGGGCGAAGCCACCGAATACGAGACGGATTTGCGACAACCTGGCATGATGCCTGACAACATGGCGCTCCGGGTTTCGTTCCACCCGATCTCCACGAAACATGCGGGACAACGGGCGCGTTGTCAGATCAGCCGCGACGCTTCCCGTGCACAGCCGCGCTCGCCAAACGGAATCGGCCTTTCCAAAGAACGGCTTTTGGGAAAAACCCTCACCCCCATGAACATCCTTCTCATCGGCTCCGGCGGACGCGAGCACGCGCTTGCCTACGCCATCGCCAAAAGCCCGCTCTGCTCCCGCCTGTTCACGGCGCCGGGTAACCCGGGGACCGCCGCCTACGGCGAGAACCGGCCGGAGCTCGACGTCGCCGACCATGCCGCCGTGCGGGCCTTCTGTTCGGGAGAGAGTATCGGCTTGGTGGTGGTCGGGCCCGAGGTGCCGCTGGTGGCGGGGCTTGTCGACGACCTGCAGGCGGCCGGAATCCGAGCCTTCGGGCCGACCAAGGCGGCCGCCCAACTCGAGGGCTCGAAGGGCTTCACCAAGGAGTTGTGCGCGCAATACGGCATCCCCACCGCCGGCTTCGCGCGCTTTACCGAACTCGACCCCGCTTTGGCCTATCTGGCCGCGCATGGCGCGCCCATCGTGGTGAAGGCCGACGGGCTCGCCGCCGGCAAGGGCGTGGTGGTCGCCGAGACCCTCGACCAGGCCGAGGCGGCGGTGCGCGGCATGCTCGCCGATCCGGGTGCCGAGATCGTCATCGAGGAATGCCTGTTCGGCGAGGAGGTGAGCTTCTTCGCCCTTTGCGACGGCACCCGCGCAGTGCCGGTGGGGACGGCGCAGGACCACAAGCGCGTCTTCGACGGCGACCGTGGCCCCAATACCGGCGGCATGGGCGCCTACTCGCCGGCCACCATTCTCACCCCCGCCCTGGAGCGGGAGGTGATGGAGACGATCATCGCGCCGACACTGGACGGCATGCGCGCGCGCGGCACGCCGTTCACCGGCATCCTCTATGCCGGGCTGATGCTCACCGCCGACGGTCCCAAGCTCATCGAGTACAACACCCGCTTCGGTGATCCCGAGGCACAGGTGCTGATGCCGCGTCTGTCCTCCGATCTCGTGCCGGCCCTGCTCGCCGCCTGCGAGGGCGACGTGTCCGGCATCGACCTCCGGTTCGACGCGCGCCGCGCGGCGCTGACCGTCGTGATGGCGGCCGCCGGCTATCCCGGCGCGGTGATGCGGGGCTCGGTGATCCGCGGAATCGCCGAGGCCGGCGCCAGCAACGACGTCATCGTGTTCCAAGCCGGCACCCGCGCCGAGAACGGGCAGGTGCTCGCCGATGGTGGCCGCGTGCTGACAGTGACGGCGCTCGGCGACAGCATGATGGAGGCCCAGGCCCGCGCCTACGCCGCCATCGCCCGGATCGATTGGCCGGAGGGCTTCTGCCGCCGGGACATCGGCCGCCGTGCCGTGGCGCGCGAGGTCGCCGGCGGGGGGATTTAGGGGAACGCGGCGGCCTCAAGCCGTTACCGTTGAAACCGAACCGCCTCTTGGTCGTTGAGGCGACGCTCTCGCGTCAGCCATCCTCCCACACCTGGCCGTGATACACGAAGAGGTCGGGATGGCTCGCGAGGGCCGCGAGGCCGGAGAGCGCAGGATCGTGGAC
Organism: Methylobacterium sp. BTF04; assembly: GCF_010692745.1. Lineage (GTDB taxonomy): Bacteria > Pseudomonadota > Alphaproteobacteria > Rhizobiales > Beijerinckiaceae > Methylobacterium. Next base: position 5,264 of record NZ_JAAHTB010000041.1, on the reverse strand, counting down.
GGCGATGACGCTGGTCGGGATCGCCTCCATCTGCGTCACGAAGGGCGGCTTGTGCTCGAAGGCTGCGCGAAAGCCGCCCTTGTGCAGCACGTCGATGATCCGGGGGGCGATGCCGCCGCCGATATAGACCCCGCCGGTGGCGAGGAAGGTCAGGGCGAGATCGCCGCAGACGCGGCCGAGCAGCTTTGCGAAGAGCTCGAGGGCGGCTGCCGCATCGGCGTCTTCTCCCGAGAGCCCGGTCTCGGTGACGGCAGCCGGGTCGATCTTCGGGCCGTCTTCGCCGGTCCGCATCCGCCGCAAGGCCGCATGCAGGCGCGACAGGCCGGGACCGGACAGGAGTGTCTCCACCGTGATCCGGCCCTCGATCCGCTCCAGGTGCGGCCACAGCGCGTGCTCGAGGGCGTCGCTCGGGCCAAAATCCACGTGCCCGCTCTCGGTCGAGACGATGGCGAGGCGGTCCCCCACCGGCAGCAGGGCCGCCGCCCCGAATCCGGTGCCGGGGCCGAGCACGAGGCGCGCACCCTGATCGCCCTTGATGCCGCCCTCGCGATGGGGGCCGACCTGGGTCAACTCGCCGGGGCTGATGTTGGCGGCCCCTGCGGCCACCGGCACGTAGTCGTTGACGATGACCGTCCGCGACAGCCCGAAATCTCGACCGATCCGCTCGCCCTCGATCACCCAATGGGCGTTGGTCAGCTGAACCGCCGGACCGTCGACCCGCGCGGCCACCGCCAGGATCGCCGAGCGCGGCGCGGCACCACCGCCCTTGGCCAGCGCGGCGCGGATCGCCGCGCTCGGATGGGGATGGCCGGCGGTCTCCACATGGGCGAGCAGGCGCGGTGGCGCGCCCGCCTCGGGCACTAGTGCAAAACGCGCATTGGTGCCGCCGATGTCGCCGACGAGGACCGGGAATTCGAACATGAGCGCGCGATCCTATCCAAGCCGGATCTGCCGGCAAACCGTTCCGAGCCGGCTCTGCCGGCGGGCAATCGTCGATCGGCGCTTCAGGCCTGTGGCAGGGCGTCGGGATCGATGGGGGCGCCGTCGGCCCAGGAATAGAGCAGCCGGCGCACGGCCTCCGGATGGTCCAGGCGACGCGTGGCGATGGTGTCTGCCGCGCCGATCCGGACGCTGATGCCACCGCCCTCGTTGACGACGGCGAACGCCTTCTCGTCAGTGAGGTCGTCACCGAGGAAGATCGCGCGACGGCCGGCATAGGGGGCGTGCTCGGCGAAGGCCCGGATGGCGTGGCCCTTGGTCGCCAGGGCCGGTACGATCTCGCCCACCGCCTTGCCGAGCTGGAGCCGGTAGGCGCTTCCCAGCGCTGCGGCGGTGGCCTTCACCGCCTCCTCCGCCGCTGCCGCATCGGCGGATTTGGCGAGGCGCCAGTGCACGGCCACCGACGCGCCCTTATCCTCGATCAGCACCGCATCGAGGCCGGTGACCGCCGCGACGAGCCCGGCGATGCGTGCGCGCAATGCCGGGTGGTCGTCCGCAGTCCCGCCACTTACCACGCCGTCGACCCGGCGCTCGACCCCGTGCAGTCCGGCAACATCGAACCGGGCCGGGCTGAGGAAATCGTCGATGACGCCGATCGGCCGGCCGGTGACGATGGCGAGCGCGCCCCCGAGCCGTTCGCGCAGCCGCTCCAGGGCCGCGGGCAACGCGGGATCGACGCGGACCTGATCGGGCGTGGGCGCGATCTCCACCAGGGTGCCGTCGAAGTCGAGGTAGAGGGCGAGGTCGGTCGGCTCGGTCACGCAGGGCGTCCCTTCGTCAAATCCAGGCATTCGACATCCAGGCGTGCGCTAGCATGACGCGCGCCAGGGGAAAACCGTGGCTCGCGAAAACCCGAATCCGGAAAAATCGGCACCAGGATCCCGCCACGCCCTATCTCACCAAGTCGTGTTCCCGAGAAAAGGCGTCGATGCGCATGTGGCCCACACCGATTGCCCCTAAGCCTGACGAGGAGAGCGTCTGGGCCTATCCGCGCCCGCCGCGCCTTGAGCGTGTCGCCGTTCGCCTGCGTGTGGTCTTCGCCGGCGAGACCATCGCCGACACGCGGGACGGCTGGCGCGTGCTCGAGACCAGCCACCCGCCGACCTATTATTTTCCACCCGGCGACGTGATGGCCGGCAGCCTCGGAGCCCCGCGAAGGGCCGGCATCTGCGAGTGGAAGGGACGCGCCGTGCTCCACGACGTCTCGGCCGGCGGCCGCCGTGCCGAGGGCGCTGCCTGGGCCTATCCCGACCCGACGCCCGATTTCCGTGCGATCGCCGGCCACCTCGCTTTCTATGCCGGCCCGATGGATGCCTGCTTCGTCGGTGACCTGCGGGTCGAACCGCAGCCCGGTGGTTTCTATGGCGGCTGGATCACGCCCGGCATCGTCGGGCCGTTCAAGGGCGGGCCGGGCTCCGTGGGCTGGTGAACCGGCCAGGCGCGGTTTGTCGTCTCCGCCCTGCCCCGCTACATGCGCCCGGAGCGTGAAGCGATGGAGCGGCGGGCATGCAGGGCGAGATCGACAGCGAGCCGGGCGCGGTGGGCCTGTGTCCGGACCGACTGGAGCGGATCGACGGCTGGATGCAACGGCTCGTGGCCGACGGCCGCCTCGCCGGCCTCTCGGTGATGGTCTCGCGGGGCGGCAAGATTCCGTTTTTCCGCGCCCATGGCCTCGCCGATATCGCCCGCGAAAAACCGTTCGCCCCGGATACGATCGCCCGAATCTACTCGATGACGAAGCCGCTGACCTCGGTGGCGGTGATGATGCTCTACGAGGAGGGTCGCTTCCAGCTCGACGACCCGATCACGCGCTTCCTTCCGGAATTCGCCGACATGCGGGTTCTCACCGGCGGCAACCGGGTGAAATTCGACAGCGAGCCGGCCAACCGCCTCATCACCATCCGCGACCTGCTCACCCACACCTCTGGCCTGACCTACGGCTTCATGGAGGCGACGCTGGTCGATGCGCTCTACCGCCAGAACGGGGTCGATTTCGGCGAGACCCAGGCCGACGACCTCGCCACGGTGGTGGGACGCCTCGCGAGGCAGCCCCTGCTGGCTCAACCCGGTGCCGAGTGGAACTACAGCGTCGCCACCGACCTGCTCGGCCATCTGGTCGCGGTGATCTCCGGCGTGGATTTCGCCGACTTCCTGCGCGAGCGCGTGATCGGTCCGCTCGGCATGGTCGATACCGATTTCTTCGTCCACGCCGACGCGCTGCCGCGCTTTGCCGCCAATTACAGCCTGTTTCGCGATCGCAGCCTCAAGCTCTACGACGACGCGGTAGGTAGCCGGTTCGCCACCGCTCCGGCCATCGCCTCCGGCGGCGGCGGCCTCGTCTCGACGGCCTCCGACTACATGCGCTTCTGCCGGTTCATCCTGGGGCGCGGCGCCCTCGACGGCGTGCGTCTGCTCGGCCGCAAGACCGTCGACTTGATGCTAACCAACCATCTGGCCGGCGACCTCGCCGCCATGGGCCAGCCGCGCTTCTCGGAATCGGCTTATACGGGAATCGGCTTCGGGCTCGGCTTTTCGGTGATGCTCGATCCCGCCCGTGCCCAGATCGTCGGCACACCCGGCGAGGCCGCCTGGGGCGGGCTCGCCAGCACCGCTTTCTGGATCGACCCCGCCGAGGATCTCGCGGTCGTCCTCCTCGCCCAGCTCATCCCGTCCTCGGCCCTGCCGATCCGGCGCGAGCTGCGGGTGCTGACTTACGCGGCCCTCGTGGACTGATCGTATCGTCGTCTCGATCCCTCCCCCCAAGGGCAAGGGGGAAGGGGAACGGGTGAACCTACTCTTCGGTGGGCGCGGCGGCCGGAGCGGCACCCGCAGCCGGCTTGGTAGCCGGTTTCACGGCCGGCTTTGTGCCGGGCGCTGCGCCCGCTGCTGCCGTCGGCTTCGCAGCCCATTCGGCATCGGCCCGCGGGCCTCCGGGCGTGTTGGTCTGAGCGGTGAGCTGGCCGGGCGCCACGTCGCTCACCTTGTTCCAGGTCTGAGAGCCGCACAGGATCGCCAGCATGCAGCCGCGCACAGAGAGTTCCGTGGGCTGCTCGGTCCAGATCGTGACGTCGTAGAACTTGCCCTCGTCGGCATTGTAGATCTTGCCGGCATAGCGGGCGTCGGCGTTCGGCTTCAGGCCCATGACGAGCTGGTGACCGAGCGACGGGCGGGCCTGCTTCTTCGTATCGGGATTCTTGAAATCGATCCGCGGCTGGCCCTGGTCGTTCAGGGGCACCTTCAGCCAGACGACGTAGCCACACAGGTTGTTCAGCTGCGGGCCGCACTTCTCGAGGCGGATACGGGCGCGGCCGTCCTCGGTGAGCCAGGTTCCACTCGGGTCATTTAGCGTCGCGGCATGCGCCAGGCCGGGCAGCGCGGCCAGGACGAGGCCCGCGAGCGGCGCTACGAGGCGTCCGGCCACGTCCGTGAACGATCGATACGTCATGTCTCAACTATCCCCATACGCCTGAACCCACCGGGTCCGGCCCGCAGCGCGGCGCGTCGGCTGTCGCCCTGTACCGTAATGTCCCGCCATCGGATGCGAAGGTGACGGGATCATGACCGGCTCATGCATCGGGCGCAGAAATACTTCGTGTGGGAAGGTCATGGGCTCATACGAAAAAAGCCGGCGCTTTCGCACCGGCTTTTATCCGCGAAGATGAAAGTCGTCGTTTATTCGGCGGCGGACATTTCGGCTGTGAAGTGGCCGCACCAATCCTTGGAAGCAACCACTGGCCACAGGCCCGGGGACTTCGGCTCGGGCTGGCTCACCGGCGGGTTGAAGCGGCACAGGCCTTCGTCGCCGGCAGCCATGCCGCCATTGATCTTGTGGTCGTCGAAGAAGCGGCAGCTTTCGCACGCCGCGCTGTGATTGCTGGCCATCGTGTCTCTCCCGATCCGTTGGACGAAACCCCGTCCGCGCTGTTCTTAATTAGAACAACTCCAATGAAGCGTCAATCCATCGGCGCAGATTAGGTTGCATCCGCATGAGCCTCCGCCGATCGGTACGCGGCTTTTCGGCGGTTTCGGCTGTCGCCGCCCGAGGTCGGGCGCTGATGACCCAGATGTGGACGACGCGGCCGGGCGCGTCGCGCGTCAACGCGTTCGGGCCCTGTTGCACGTGCGCATCTGTTGGCCGGCCAAGCGACCAGCGGAGCGAGATCGGAGTGTGAAAGCAGCGGTGTGCCGTTGACGCAGGCGGCGCCAACGGCCTAGCCCGTCTTATTCATGAGGGCAGTGGATCTGAGGCGGCGAGCGTAGCGTAA
>NZ_JAAHTB010000040.1 GCF_010692745.1 Methylobacterium sp. BTF04 | reverse complement strand
GGCCTGCCAATCCTCACCCCAGTGTCAGCTTCGTTCTGACCACCTGAGCAATTACGCGAAATCCGCTGCCGGACGCCCTAAAGATGCTTATTCCACTTGCTTTCGTCAATGGATCGATCTTTCGAAGATCGCGCAAAGCTTGGCATGATGGGGCAGGAAACGGCCGCATCGGCAGCCGCTTCCTTCGCGGTCGGCCGCTCAGACTTCGGCGACGATGGCGCCGAGGCGACGATGATCACCATACACCTGAACGGCGCCGGCCGCCCTGAGGTCGCCCCCCGAGCGGTCGTGGGCCCAATGGCCGCCCCCGGTGAAACCGACGACGCGCATGCCGGCGGCCCGCGCCGCCACGACGCCGGGGACGCTGTCCTCGATCACCAGGCAGGCTTCTGGCGCAACCTCCATCACGCGAGCGGCATGGAGGAACAGATCGGGCGCCGGCTTGCCGCGCGCCACCAGGGCCGAGGAAAAGATCCGGCCCTCGAACAGCGGCAGCAGGCCGGTGAGACCGAGGGAATGGCGCAGGCGCACCGGATCGCTGCTGGAGGCGACGCAGGACGGAAGCGTCAAGGCGGCGGCGGCCTCGGCGATGCCCGCCATGGCCTTCAGGTCGGCATCGAACGCGCGCAGGGTGTCGGCCTTCACCGCATCGACGAAACCCTCGGGTGCGACGATTCCATAATCGGCCGCGATGTGGCCCATGATCGAGACCATGGAGGTACCGGCAAAGCGCGCCCGCACGGTCTCCACGTCGATCGCCACGCCGATCCGGTTCAGCCCGGCGGTGAGGCGGGCGAGGCTGATCGGTTCGCTGTCCACGAGCACGCCGTCGCAATCGAAGATGACGAGTTCGAGGGGCGGCCGATGGTCGGCCTCGGGAATCTCGGTGTGCATGATCGGGAAACGGGCTCCATCGCCACAACTGGCCGCCCCTGTGCCATGGCGGCCGCGCGCCGTGCAACGCGTGGCCGCCGGTCGCTTGCGCGGGGGACCCGCCGCCCTTAACCAACCCGGGTCGGCACAAGGCCGGCAGGTGTGATCGCGCGCGATGATCCGTTTCCTCAGCCGCTTCCTCGGGCTCGTCTTCCTGGCCGGAGGCTTCGTCGGCCTCGTCTATGACGGGGCGCGGTCCATCGCCAACAACGCCGTGCGGCTCACCAGCGTCAGCGATCTGCTCTTCACCCTGTTCAAGGACAAGGCCAGCGCACTCGAGGGCAATGTGGAGGCTGTGGCGCCGTGGCTTTGGCAGATCCTGGTGCTGCCGCTGACCCTGGCCCCCGTCGCCCTCATCGGCCTCGGCCTCGGTGCGATCCTGCTCTGGCTCGGCCAACCGGCCCGGGAGCCGATCGGCTTCCTGAGCCGCCCTTGACGGCGGGCGCCTGGCTGGCGGGTGTGCCGTAGCGCACGCCGCACGCGGAAATCGCCCCGAGCGTGCGGCCTAGCCGCCATATTGTTTCCAAGTCTTCGGCATAAGCGGAGGACGGCTCAACGTGGGCGCATCCTGCGAGCGGCATCGTCCGCACGCGGCAGCGCGACGCCCCGCATGCCTTGAGATCACCAGGGTCCCGATCCGCCATGTCCCGAATCCTCGCCGCCTCCGCCCTCCTGGCCCTTCTGTCCGCCGCGCCCGCCATGGCGCAGCCGTCGAGCCGGGCCGACACGCCGGACTCCGCGGCACCGCGCAACATCACCGCCACCGGCGTCACCAAGCCGCCGGGGGCGGCTGGCAAGACCGGCAGAACGAACGCCCCCTATACCCGCGCCTCCACCGAGGGGGACATGCTCAAGGCCCAGCGCACCGCGGCCGCCCGCGACAAGGCCTGGGATTCGAAAATGCGCACCACCATGGGATCGATCTGCAAGGGCTGCTGAGCCGGGTCGGCCCCGCATGATCCGGCTCGAGGGGGTCTCGAAGCACTTCCCCGGGGCGCCCCGCGCCGCGGTGGACGGCGTCGACCTCCTGGTGCCGGAGGGCACGGTCTGCGCGCTGATCGGTCCCTCGGGCTGCGGCAAGTCCACCACCCTGCGCATGGTCAACCGGCTGGTGGAGCCGGATTCCGGCCGCATCCTGGTGAATGGGACCGACGTCATGTCGGCCGACCCGATCGCCCTGCGCCGGGGCATCGGCTACGTTCTCCAGGGCATCGGCCTGTTCCCCCACCGCACGGTGGCGCAGAACGTCGCCACGGTGCCGGCCCTGCTGGGATGGCCACGCGCCCGCATCGCTGCGCGCGTCGACGCAATGCTCGACCTCGTCGGGCTCGATCCGGGACAATACGGACCACGGCGCCCGGACGAGCTGTCCGGCGGCCAGCGCCAGCGCGTCGGGGTTGCCCGGGCGCTCGCGGCCGATCCGCCGGTCCTGCTGATGGATGAGCCATTCGGGGCCGTCGACCCGGTGGCACGCGACCGGCTCCAGGCCGAGATCGGCGCGATCCTGCGCACCCTGCGCAAGACCGTGATGATCGTCACCCACGATATCGACGAAGCGATGCGGCTCGGCGATCAGGTGGCGCTGATGCGCGAGGGCCGCGTGGTTCAGGCGGATACGCCGGAGCGGTTGCTTGCCAAGCCCGCGGATGCGTTCGTTGCGGGCTTCGTCGGCCAGGACCGTGCCCTGCGCCGGCTTGCGCTCATCGACGCCGGGACACTCGCGATACCGGGGAACGTCGGGAACGCACCGTGCGTGGCCTCCGATACGTCGCTGCGCGATGCCCTCGCCGTGCTGCTCGCCAGCGGCGGCGACCGCCTCGGGGTGACGGGGACCGGCGCCCCCGCCCTGCTCACCCTCGCGGCGATCCGGGCCGAGGCTGCACGCGCAGTGCCCTGACGACGCGCGCTACTTGCACTCCTCGCGGGTGCGCTTCATCGCATCGCCGAACCCGGCGAGCGCATAATCGTCGGTATTGGTGTTGCCGCGCAGCGAAGTGACCTTCACCTGGAGCTTTGCGGTCCGCGCCATTTCGGTGACCAGGCGGGTTTCCTCGGCGGGGTTCTGGAGCCAGGCGTTCCCGTCCTTGATGACCAGCCCGTAGCGCGCGTTGCTGATGGTGAGCGCGGGGTCGTTGGTGACGGCCGCGGCCGTCATCTTGCCCTGGCTGCTCGCGGGCTTGGCCGGGAAGCCCAGCATCACCGCGACCTCGTTGGCAACGTTCTCGGCCTTGCGCACCGTAACGAACAGGTAGGCGGTATCGCGCTTCAGGGTCTTGACCGAGCGGGCCTGCGGCTGGGCGATGGCATAGCAGACGCGGGTCTTGCCCTGACCGTTGGCGAAGACGTTCCAGTCGCCGAAAATCGCCACCGGCGTCGCCTGCTGCATGCCGGGCGCCGTGGTCATGGCCTTCTTTTCACGGCCGCGGCTGCGCCGTTTCTTCGGCTCTGCTTCGGGTGCCACCTCGGGCGCCGCTTCCTGGGCCACGGCCTGGCCGGTTCCGAAGGCCCCGGACAGCCCGAGCGGCGGGACCGGTCCGGCGAGGAGGACGGTCGAGGCCCCGGCGAGGAGGCAGCGACGGAAGACAGGAAGCATGTGGGAACCCTGAGGACGTGTCGGGTCAGTGAGACCCTGCCAATCGTCCGGAATTGCGGCGTACCGGGGGGCGTAGGAACGCGCCGGGCGTCGAAGGAGAAAGAGCGGGTCTGCCTCAGGAGGCGTGGCTCTCGCTGCCGAAGGCGGGCAGGACCGGAATTGCCGCCATCGCCACCTCGACCCGGGGTGCCGCCACCTGATGCATCGGGATCGGCGATCGCTCGACCGCGGGGGCCGTGATCACCGCAGGCTTGATCACAGCGGATTGTGCGGTCTGAAGCCCCGGCAGCGCCCGCGGTTTCGGGTCGTTGTAGGGCGTGTTGTAGCACTTCCGCACCGAGGCCCAGAACGCATCGCGCTCCGAGTTCGGCAAACGGCTCAGGGTCGCATCGATGAGGGACGTGGCCTGCGCCGCGAGGGCGGCGGTGTCCTCGGGCGTCATCCAACTCTCGACAGGCATGCTCACGATCTCCGACAGGGCGAGCGATTTGTTAGTCAGGATCACATAGCTGGGCCGTGAACGCACCTGTCCCGGCCCGGCTTTTTTCAGGCGGCCTCTGTGGACAACTGGGTGAGCCAGCGCGTCGCCTGCGCCCGCACGTTGTCGGGCGCGGTGCCACCGTAGCTGGTGCGGCTCGACACCGAGTTCTCGACACCGAGCACGGCGTAGACCGCCTGCGTGATGCGCGGCTCCGCCGCCTGCATCTCGGCCAGCGAGAGCTCTTCCAGGCCGACATTGCGCGCCGAGGCGGCGCCGACGAGGCGACCGGTGACGTGGTGGGCCTCCCGGAACGGCAGGCCGAGTTCGCGCACCAGCCAATCGGCCAGATCCGTGGCGGTGGCGTAGCCGGAGCCGGCGGCGCGGGCGAGGACCTCGGCGTTGGGCACGAGATCGCGCACCATCCCGGTCATGGCCGCCAGACACAGGGACAGGGCCTGGAGGGCGTCGAAGGTGCCTTCCTTGTCCTCCTGCATGTCCTTCGAATAGGCCAGCGGCAGCCCCTTCATCACGATCAGGAGACCGGTGAGCGCACCGATCACCCGGCCGGATTTCGCCCGGACGAGTTCGGCGGCATCGGGGTTGCGCTTCTGCGGCATGATCGACGAGCCGGTGGTGTAGCCGTCGGACAGGCGCACGAAGTTGAACTGCGCCGAGGTCCAGACCACCAGTTCCTCGGCAAAGCGCGAGAGGTGGACGGCGCAGATCGAGGCCGCCGCGAGCGATTCCAGCGCGAAGTCGCGGTCGGCCACGGAATCGAGCGAGTTGGCGGTGGGCCGGTCGAAATCGAGCGCCGCCGCCGTGGCGTGCCGGTCGATGGGAAACGAGGTGCCGGCCAGCGCCGCCGCACCGAGCGGGCACTCGTTCAGCCGCGTCCGCGCGTCGCGGAACCGGCCGCGATCGCGGGCCAGCATCTCGACATAGGCCATGAGATGGTGGCCGAAGGTCACCGGCTGGGCCGATTGCAGGTGGGTGAAGCCCGGCATCACCGTGCCGGCATGCTCCAATGCCTTCTCGGCCATGGCCCGCTGCAGGCCGGCGGCCTGGGCGTCGAGGTTGTCGAGGGTGTCGCGCACCCACAGCTTCATGTCGGTGGCGACCTGGTCGTTGCGCGAGCGCGCCGTGTGCAGGCGCCCGGCCGTGGGCCCGACGATCTCGGTGAGCCGGCTCTCCACCGACATGTGAATGTCTTCGAGCTCGCGCTTGAACACGAAGCCGCCGCCTTCGATTTCGGCGGCGACGGCCTTGAGACCGTCCTGGATCGCCGCCACATCGGGATCGGGCAGGATGCCGGCGCTCCCCAGCATCGCCACATGCGCCAGCGAGCCGCGGATGTCCTGGGGCGCCAAGCGCTTGTCGAACCCGATGGAGGCGTTGATCTCCTCCATGATCTCGGCGGGGCCGCTCGCGAAGCGCCCGCCCCACATCCGGTTGCTCATGTCCTCAACGATCCTTCAAGCTGCCCCGTCCACCGCATCGGTGACGCAACGATGATGCCCGGAGCCAGGATGGCGCTGGCCGGCGGCGCCGTCCTCGTCGCCGTGCTCGGGGCGGGACTTGCCGTATACGGGACGGGTCCGACCGGCGGCAACACCGCGCGCGGTCCGCTGCCCTGTGCCGAAGCCGCCGCCGGCGTGGCGCGGGTGGCGCCTCGGGCCCGCGGCGAGGTCGCCGCCCTGCAGGTGGTGGAGACGCCCCGTCCCGCCCCGGTTCTGACCTTCAAGGGGCCGGACGGCGCCGACACGACCCTGGCCGACCTCAGGGGCCGCGTGCTGCTGGTGAATTTGTGGGCGACCTGGTGCACGCCGTGCAAGGCCGAGATGCCGGCCCTCGACCGCCTTCAGGCGGAGATGGGCGGCCCGGACTTCACGGTGGTGGCGATCAACGTCGACACCCGCAATCTCGACAAGCCGCCGCACTGGCTCAAGGAGAACGGGATCGGGCGCCTCGCCTATTATTCCGATCCCGGCGGCCGGGTGCTGCCGGCGATCCAGAAGGACACCGGCTCGCTCGGCCTGCCGACGACGATGCTCGTCGATTCCAGGGGCTGCACCCTCGGCGTGATGAAGGGACCGGCCGATTGGGGCAGCGCCGACGGCAAGAACCTGATCGCCGCGGCACTGGGGCGAGGCTGACGAATCAGGGATGGCCGCCGGCTCGTCCCACCCACCGCGGCCGGTCCGCATCCCCGACCGGTCGGGCATTGAGAGGCCCAGGCGCTCGGCATTACCGCCTGCGAGGCACCGATCCGACCTCCCGAACGCAACGCGTGCTTGAAACGCGCGGGCAATCCGGGCACCCCGGTCCGATGAGAAAACCCCGGCCTCTCTCCGCCATCCGCGTGCTTCTGACGAGCGAGGCGGCGGGGGGCATCATCCTGATGGCGGCGGCGGCCGTCGCCCTCGTCGTCGCCAACTCCCCGCTATCGGGACAGTACACGGCGGCGCTCCACGCCTATCTCGGGCCCTTGAGCGTCCTGCACTGGATCAACGACGGCCTGATGGCGGTGTTCTTCCTGCTCGTCGGGTTGGAGATCAAGCGCGAAGCCCTCGACGGGCGGCTGCGCACGTGGCCGGACCGGGCATTGCCGGGGCTGGCGGCCATCGGCGGCATGGTGGTGCCGGCCCTGGTCTACCTCGCCTTCAATACCGGAGGCGCCACCGCGCGCGGCTGGGCGATTCCGGCGGCCACCGACATCGCCTTCGCGCTCGGCGTCCTGGCGCTGCTCGGGCGGCGCGTGCCGATCTCGCTCAAGATCTTCCTGAGTGCCGTCGCCATCGTCGACGATCTCGGCGCCGTCATCATCATCGCGCTGTTCTACACCAGCGGGCTCGACCCGCTGATGCTGGCCGGAGCCGCCGGCCTGCTCCTCGTCCTGTTCGGGCTCAACCGGGCTGGGGTGAAGGCCCTGACGCCCTACCTCCTCCTCGGCCTGGTGCTGTGGGTGCTGGTGCTGCGCTCCGGCATCCACGCCACCGTGGCCGGCGTCGCGCTCGCCCTGACGATCCCGATCCGCCCGAGTCCGGGCCGGCCGGAGGACGCGGAATCCCCGCTCCATCGGCTTGAGCACGCCCTGGCACCCTGGGTCGCCTTCGCCATCGTGCCGGTGTTCGGTTTCGCCAATGCCGGCGTGGCGCTCCTCGGCCTGCCGCGCGACGCCCTGGTCCACCCGGTGACGCTCGGGGTGGCCCTCGGCCTGTTCCTCGGCAAGCAGGTCGGCGTCGTCGCCAGCGTCGGCCTTGCGGTGGCCTCGGGCCTCGCGACGCGACCGGCCGGGGCGAGCTGGGCCCAGGTCTACGGGGTGGCGCTGCTGTGCGGGATCGGCTTCACCATGAGCCTATTCATCGGCGGCCTCGCCTTCACGTCACCGGACTATGAGACCCCGACCAAGCTCGGCGTGCTGTGCGGGTCGCTGCTCTCGGGAGTGGCCGGCGCCGTCGTGCTGGGCTTCGCCGCGAAGCGCGTCGAGGCGCGACGCCACTAACATTTGTCAGAGCACAGCCAAAAATTAACGGTACGCGGCGAGGGTTTCAGGACATCCCCCGCCGGCGAACGAATCCATGTCCCTGACGAACCTTTCGATCCGCGCAAAGCTCTGCATCAGCTTCGGATTGATCTTCCTTCTCGTGGTCGTCCTCGGGGCGACATCGCTGTTTCAACTGCACGCCGTCAACGCCGTCGCGCGGGACATGCGCGAAGACCGGCTGCCCAATGTTCAGACACTCGGCAAGATCCAGGTCCTCGTCCTGCGCCAGCGCGTGAACGGGGGACGCCTCATCACCGCGGATTCGCCCGCACTCCGGGCCGACGTGGGGGCCACCCTCGCCAAGCGGTCGAAGGAGATGCGCGACCTCCAGGCTTTCTATGCGCAGCGCCTCGACTCGCCCGAGGAACGCACGCTCTATGCGGCGTTCGAGACGCAGTGGGGCGCCTACACGGCGCTGCAGGACGGGATCATGGCGCAGGCCCAGGCCGGCAACGCGGCCGAGGCCCAGCGCATCTACAACACCACCATGTCGAGCGGGATCAGCGCGGTCCTGGGCGCGTTGCAGACGCTCGTCGACCGCGAGGAGCGCGCCAGCCATACGAGCGGGGAGCAGGCCGAGGCGACCTATAACGCCGCCTTCGTCTCCACCACGATCCTCGTCGGCATCGCGACGGTGCTGGCCGCCGGTGCGGCACTCGCCCTGATCGTCGGCGTGAGCCGCCCGCTGCGCCGGATGACGGCGACGATGCACACGCTCTCGCAGGGCGACACCGACCTCGTCGTGCCGGGCATCGGACGCGGCGACGAGATCGGCGCAATGGCCGCGTCGGTCCAGGTCTTCCGGGACAACATCGTCCGGACCCGCGCGCTGGAAGCCGAGACGGCGCTTGCCCGCGCCGGTGCCGAGGCGCAGCGCCGGGCGACGATGCAGGACATGGCCGACCGGTTCGAGACTGCGGTCGGGGGCATCGTTTCCCAGGTTGGTACCGCCGCGATGCACCTCAAGGCGACGGCGACGAGCATGAGCGCCACGGCCGGCGAGACCGCCGCCCAATCGACCACCGTGGCGGCCGCAGCCGAGGAAGCAGCCACGAACGTGACCATGGTGGCGGCCGCGGCCGAGGAGCTCGGGTCGTCGGTGGTGGAGATCGGGCGGCAGATGCAGGGCTCGTCGACCCTGTCGCAGGCCGCCGTCGCCGAGGCGGCCCAGACCGCGACCTTCGTCCGCGACCTCACCGAGGCCGCCGGCCGAATCGGCGACGTGGTGTCGCTGATCGCCACCATCGCCGGGCAAACCAATCTGCTGGCGCTCAACGCCACCATCGAGGCGGCACGGGCCGGAGAGGCCGGCCGGGGCTTCGCCGTGGTCGCCGCGGAAGTGAAGGAACTCGCCAACCAGACCGCGCGCGCCACCGAGGAGATCACCGGGCAGATCGGCCGCATCCAGGCCTCGACCCAGCACGCGGTCACGGCGGTGAACGGCATCTCCACCCGCATCCGCGAGATCGACGCCGTCGCCACCTCCATCGCGGCCGCCGTGGAGCAGCAGGGCGCAGCGACCCAGGAGATCGTCCGCAACGTCGCTCAGGCCGCCATCGGCACAGGCGAGGTCACCGCCAACGTCGCCGGCGTCGCGAGTGCCGCCGAGGAGACCGGGGCTGCCGCCGCCCACGTGCTGGCCTCGGCCTCCGAACTGTCACGGCACTCAGAGACCCTCGGCGCACAGGTCACGCACTTCCTAGCCACCGTCCGGGCGGCCTGAGGCCGGCGCTCGGTCAGCCGCGGGCGAGGTCCGCGGCGGCCCGGGCCAATGCCCCGTCGGGCGCGATGAGCGCGTCGAGAATCGAGAAATGGTCGTGGTCCGCGAGCGCCATCGGCAGGCTCGGCCGGCCGGCCGACAGGCGCACCGCGTGATAGTCGCGCGATTGGCGCTGAAGCTCGGGAAGTTCGCGGGCGCCGTAGGCGACCACGAGCGGAACGATACTCTCGGCCACATGGCGGATCGGCGAGAGCGAGGCGACCTCGTCCTCGCTCAGGTGGAGCGTGTCGTCGAGGGCAGTGGCCCGGACGGGGGCGAGATCGAAGATCCCGCTGATGGCAAGGCCCGCATCGACCTCCGGCCAGCCGCTCGCCAAAGCGGCGAGATGGCCGCCGGCCGACCAGCCCGAGACCACCAGGGTCCGGCGGCCGAGGCCCGCCGCCGCATCATGGGCCCGCAAGGTGCCGAGTGCGGCGCGAATTTCCCGGGCGATCTGCGTCAGGCGCGCCTCGGGCGCGAGGGTGTAGCCGATGAGCGCCACGTCGAGGCCGAGCGCCAGCGGGCCTTCCGCCATGCAGGCGAAATCCTCCTTGGCATTGCGCAGCCAGTAGCCGCCATGGATGAAGGCGAGGAGCGGCGCCCCCTTCACCCCGCAGGCGAACCGATCGATGCGGTTGCGCGGCCGCGGCCCATAGGCGAGATCGAGGGTCTCGGGTCTAGCCGCACGCAACGCTGCGCTGCGCGCACGCCAGCCGGCGAGGCGTTCGGCACTGTCGGCCACCGCACCGGTATTGTCGTAGGCCCGCGTCAGGGCGGCGCGGTCGAGACCGCGCCACGCGGCGGCGTCGCACAGGAGCGTCATGCGGCGACGCGGCCGTGATGGCTGTGAAGCTGGGCCGAGAGCATCCGGCGCACGTCGTTGAAGGCCGGGCTCGACACGTCGCGGCGGCGGGCCAGATCGATGGTGTGGACCGCGTCGATGCGGCCGGGGCTCGGCGACATCACCACCACCCGGTCGGCCAGGAAGATCGCCTCCTCGATGGCATGGGTGACGAACAGGACGGTCAGCCCGGTGCGGCTCCACAGGTCGAGCAGTTCGTCCTGCAGCCGCTCGCGGGTCATGGCGTCGAGCGCGCCGAAGGGCTCGTCCATCAGCACAACCTCGGCCTCGTTGGCGAGAACCCGGGCGATGGCGACCCGCTGCTTCATGCCGCCCGACAATTGGTGCGGGTGCGCGTCCGCGAAGGCGCCGAGGCCGACGAGGTCGATGTAGCGCGCCACCGTATCGCGGATCTCGGGCGCCGGGCGGCCCCGCGATTTCGGGCCGAAGCCGATGTTGTCGCGCACCGTGAGCCAGGGAAACAGGCCGTAATCCTGAAACACCATGCCGCGCGACGGATCGGGGCCGACGATGGGGTTGCCCCACATCAGGGCCTCGCCCGACGTCGCCGCCTCGAAGCCGGCGACGATGCGCAGCAAGGTGGACTTGCCGCAGCCCGAGGCGCCGAGCAGGCAGATGAACTCGCCGCGCCGGACGGCGAGATCGGCGCCCTTCAGCGCCGTGATCGTCCTGCCCTGGACCGTGAAGGTCTTGGCGACGTTGCGGATGTCGAGGATCGGCAGAGACGGTTCAGCCATGGGACGGGCTCCAGGCGAGGAGGCGGCGGCCGATCAGCATGACGACCCGGTCCGACAGGAAGCCGGCGATGCCGATCACGACCATGCCGCAGATGACGATCTCGGTGCGCGAGAGCTGGCGCGCCTCCATGATGATGGCGCCCAAGCCCGTCTGCACCCCGGTCATCTCTCCGACCACGATCACCACCCAGGCAAAGCCGAGGCCGAGGCGCAGGCCGGTGAAGATCGACGGCAGGGCCGCCGGCAGCACCACACGGGCGAACTGGGCCGAGCCGCGGCAGCCGAGCATCGCGGCGGCCTCGAACAGCCGCGGCTCCACCGACCGCACCCCGAAGATGGTGTTGACGAGGATCGGATAGAACGCCCCGAGGAAGACGAGGAAATAGGCCGAGCGCGGCCCCAGGCCGAACAGGATCATGGCGAGGGGCAGCCAGGCGGTGACGGGCACCGGCCGCAGGATCTGGAAGGTCGGATCGAGGAGCTGGCGCATCAGCGGCACCCGGCCGATGAGGAGGCCGAGCGGCACAGCGAGGATCACCGCCAGCGCGAACCCGCCGAAGACCCGGGAGAGCGAGGCGCCGAGATGGACGAGCAGGGTTCCGCTGAAGGCGTCGTCGTTGATGCCGCCCACCGCCAGATCGACCAGGGCGGTCCAGACCTCGGCCGGGGGCGGAATCAGGCTGTAGGGCTTGCCGGCGGTGAGGAGGTGCCACACCACGGCAAGCGCCACCGGAATCGCCACGGCCAGGGCCGCCTCGCGCAGGCGGGTGAGCCGCCACGGCGCCCGGGGCGGTGCCTCGGTGGCGACGGTCGCCGCGGTCGCACCGGCCAGAGGGGCCGCGCTCACGCGTCCCTCATCGCATCGACGAAGCGGGTGTCGATGAAGCTGGAGAAGTCGGGCAGGCGCTTGATCTGCTTCAACGCCAGCATCCGGTCGGCATAGACCTTGGCCTGGGCGATCTCGGTCTCGCCGAACTTCCATTTCAACTCGACGTTGGGCACGGACAGTTCGAGGGCCTCGCGCTTCTGGCCGAGCTTGGCCACCGCCATGGCGATCATGGCGTCGCGGTGGCTCTGCGCGAACTCGGTGCCCTTGCGGTGGATCTCCAGCATGGTGCGCACGAGGTCGGGCTTCTCGGCCAGGGTATCGCGATGCGCCCCGAACACCATGTTGAGCGCGCCCATCTCGGTGCCGTAGGGATATTCCACGAGACTGCCGACGCCGGTGGACAGGCTGACGCCGGGGGCCGGCTCGGCGCCGACATAGGCGTCGATGTCGCCGCGTGCGAGCGCGATGTGCATCTCGGAGAACGAGATCCGCACCGGGGTGATGTCCTTCACGCCGAACCCCTCCTGGCGCATGCGCTCGAGGGCGAAGACCTCCTGGGTCGAGCCGGGCCACAACGCCACGCGCTTGCCCTTGAGGTCCTTGACGGTGGCGATGCCGGAGCCGGTCTTGGCGATGATCGCCATGCCGCGGTTGCAGGTGGAGGCGATGACCACGATGGGCTCGCCCGCCGCCGCCCCGAGGGTGCCCGACGCGATGCCGAAGGTGCCGAAATCCACCGACTTCGTCACCACGGCGTTCTTGCACTCGGTGGGGCTCTCGAACGGCACCACCTCGACCGTGTACCCGGCCGGGGTGAACTGCTCGTAGAAATACGGTGCGATCGAGTGGATGAGCTTCAAGGAGCCCATCCGGATCACCGTGGGCTCCTGCGCCCGCGCCGCGAACGGAGCGGCGAGGAGACCGGCGCCGAGGCCGGCCAGGACGTGACGACGACGAATCATGGGCCGGCTCCGCGGGATCTGATGAGGCTTCAGGCTAGGTGCTGTCGGTGTTGCGTGCGAGTGCTGTTTCTTGACTGGCCCGTTGCAAATCAGGCAACAGCCATTCAGCGAAGCCAGAGGCCGCGATGAAGCACCTGCGCATCCTCACCTATGTCGCCGAGGTGGCCCGCCACGGCGCGATCCGCCGGGCGGCGGAGCGGCTGAACATCACGCCCTCCGCCCTCACCCGACAGATCCAGGATCTCGAATACGAACTCGGCACGCCGATCTTCGAGCGGGTGGCGCAGGGCATGCGCCTCAACGCGGCGGGCGAGCTCCTGGTGCGCCATATCCGCGACCAGCTCTCGGATCTGGAGCGGGTGCGCTCGCAGATCGCCGACCTGTCCGGGGTGCGGCGCGGCCATGTGGCACTTGCCTGTAGCCAGGCCTTCGTCAATCACGTGGTGCCCGACGAGGTCGAGGCCTACCGGGCCCAGTTCCCGCAGGTGACTTTCACGGTACAGGTCCGCGACCACATCCAGGCGGTGGCGGCGCTGACGCAGTTCGAGGCGGACCTTGCCCTGGTGCTGCAACCACCGCCCTCGGCCGACCTGCAGGTGCTGTTCTCCTGCAACCAGACCCTGTGCGCGCTGATGCGGGCCGAGCATCCGCTGGCGCGCGAGACCGGCCCGGTGCGCCTGCGCGACTGCCTCGTGCACCCGATGGCGCTGCCGGACCGATCCCTCGCCATCCGGCATCACCTCGACGATGCGCTCGCCCGGAAAGGCACTCCTCTGCGCCCGACCATCGAGTCGAGTTCGCTCGAATTCCTGCGCAACCTCGTCCTGCGGGAGGATGCGGTCAGCCTGCAGGTGCCGAGCGGCATTCCCGACGATCCGCGCCTGCGCCACCGCCCCATCGATGCGCGCGACCTCGCTCCGATGACGCTGATCCTCGGGCAGTTGCGCGGACGCACCCTTCCGGTGGCGACGGCGAAATTCGCCGATCGCTTCGCCAGCAGCCTGCACCAGCGCTACGGCGCGGACCCGGCCTGACGCCCCTCAGGCGCGGCGGAGCCGCAGGCCGAACGCCCGCAGCGTCCCGAGCAGCAGGGCGGCGTAGACCAGCGTTCCGATCAGGCCGAGACCGGCCAGCACTGCGATCTCGCGGCCATGCGGCAGGGCCGGAACCAGGCCCTCGACGACGGACAGACCATAGAGCGCCGTCGCGGTCAGGCCGAGGCAGGCGACGACGACGCCCAGGACCGTGATGCCGAGGGTCCGGCCCGGCGCCATCCAGCCCCGCCGCCAGGCGAGCGCCACCAGGATCGCGAGGTTGACCCATTGGCCGATGGCGGTGGCGAGCGCGAGCCCGGTGACGCCGTAGGGACCGGTGAGCACGATCTTGAGGCCGACATTGATCGCGATGGCCGAGAGCGAGGCGATGAGCGGGGTCATCGTGTCCTGCCGGGCGTAGAAGCTCGCGAGCGCGCTGCGCAGGAGCACCACGGCGGGGAGCGCCAGGCCGTAGGCGGCGAGCACCGAGGCCGCGCGGGCGGCATCCTCCGCCCCGAAGGCGCCGCGCTGGAACAACGCCACCATGATCAGGCCGGGCAGCGTCAGGAAGGCGATGGTGAACGGCGCCGACAGGGCGAGCGAAAATCCCGCCGCCCGGTTCTGCGCCGCATGGGCACCGGCCACGTCCCCGCCGGCGATGCGCCGGCTCATCTCGGGCAGCAGCACCGTGCCGGCCGCGATGGCGATGACGCCGAAGGGCAGCTGGTACAGGCGGTCGGCGTAGTACAGCGCCGAGACCGCGCCGATGGGCAGGAAGCTCGCGATGATGGTGTCGGCGAACGCCGCGATCTGGAAACCGGCCGAGCCGATCACCGCCGGTCCCAGCACCTTGAAGAACCGCACCATGGTGGGGTCGCGCAGGGTCGGGCCGGTGAGGGACGGCGCCATTCCGGCGCGCCGGCACGCCCACCACACCAGGGCGAATTGCAGCACGCCCGAGACCGAGACGCCCCAGGCGGCGGCGTAGGCCGCGTTCGGGAACAGGGAGGCCAGCGCCAGGGCCGCCAGCATCGACAGGTTGAGGAGGATCGGCGCGCCGGCCGCCACGGCGAAGCGCCGATGCGCGTTGAGGATGCCGGAGAACAGCGTCACCAGCGTCATGAACAGCAGGTACGGGAAGGTGATCCGGGTGAGCGAGACGGCGAGCGCGAAGCGCTCCGGATCGTCGGAGAAGCCCGGCGCCAGCGCCTTCACCACCCAGGGCATCGCCGGCATCGCAAGCGCCAGGAAGACGATCTGCACCAGCAGCATCAGGGTGAAGATGCGGTCGGAGAAACGCCGCGCCGCGCCCGCCTCGGCGGCCTCGGACAGGCTCGCATAGGTCGGCACGAAGGCGGTGTTGAACGCGCCCTCGCCGAAGATGGCGCGGAAATGGTTGGGCAGGCGGAAGGCGACGACGAAGGCATCGGCCACCGGCCCCGCCCCGAGGATCGCGGCCATCACCACATCGCGGGCAAAGCCGGTGACGCGCGAGACCAGCGTCCAGCCGCCGACGGAGAGAATGCTGCGGATCATAAGAACTCGACATGCGCGACGAAAACCCTCCCCCTCTGCGGAGGAGAGCACCTGCGGAGCAGGCGGGAGGGCTAGGAAACCAGCCTGACCGGCCGTGTCATACGCTTTCCGCCCGATCCGAGGAGTGGTCCCGATTCCCGCACCGCATCTTTACGCGCAGCGGACGCTGAGGAGGCGCGCTCCAGGCCTCGCAGAGCGCACTGGAGATCTCCTTCGAGGCCGCTGACGCGGCACCTCAGGATGAGGTCTTGGGTGGGCCTTTTCGATCTGACCGGATGGCGACCGTATCGGACAGGCTTTGGTCGGAAGGCGTTGAGAAGCGGTTCCCGCCGTCCCCTCGGGTGGCGGACATGACGACGCCGCGGGTCGGGCGACCCGCGGCGCGAATTTCGGAGGGCCGACCTTACTTGGTCGCCTCGGCGTACATCGTCTCGACGTGCTCCCAGTTCACCAGGTTCTCGATGAACGCCTTGAGGTAGTCGGGACGCCGGTTGCGATAATCGATGTAGTAGGAGTGCTCCCACACATCGACGCCGAGGATCGGCTTGGCGCCGTGCACCAGCGGGTTCTCGCCGTTGGGGGTCTTCAGGATCGCGAGCTTGCCGTCCTTGACCGCGAGCCAGGCCCAGCCAGAGCCGAACTGGCCGATGCCGGCCTGGATGAAGTCGGCCTTGAATTTCTCGAAGCCGCCGAGATCCTCATCGATCTTCTTAGCGAGCGCGCCCGGCACGGCGCCGCCGCCATTGGGCTTCATCCACTGCCAGAAATGGATGTGGTTGTAGTGCTGGCCGGCATTGTTGAAGAGCGGCTGGTTGTTGCCGTAGGCCGCGATCAGGACCTCTTCGACGCTCTTGCCTTCGAGGCCGGTGCCTTCGAGCAGCTTGTTGCCCGTGTCGACATAGGCCTTGTGGTGCTTGTCGTGGTGGAACTCGAGGGTTTCCTTCGACATGTAGGGGCCGAGCGCATCGTAGGCGTAGGGCAGTTCGGGCAGGGTGAAGGTCATCGGCAACTCTCCGGATCGTGAGGCTTGGGACGAAGGCGCGGGCGAACCGCTGAAGGCGAAACGGGTCCACCGCCTCCGGGACCAACGCGCCGATACCTAAGTCGATGCCTGCGCGGCGGCAACGGCCCTGTTTGCGCTGAGGGCGACGCCAGCGCGCAAATCGACCCGGACTTCGCCACCCCTGATTTTGCAAAAGCCCGGCAGAGCTTTACTGTGCGCGCCGCACTCAGGGTGCGGGCGTTTTTCGAGAGTTCCATGATCATTGCGCTGTTCGCGCTCGCCGTTGTCATGATCGTCGGCGGCATCGCGTCGGTCATCCAGGGGTTTCCGTTCGTACGCCTGGAGAGCGGTCTGGCGATGACCATCGCGGGGGCCACCACCGCCTCGGCCGGCGCGGTCCTTCTCGGGATCGCCACCGTGGCGATCCGCCTGAAACGCCTGGAGGCGGCATGGGTCGGCGGGCGCGAGGCGGCTCTGGGTGAGCCGGCTCCCTATCGGGAGATCACCGCACCCACGCTTGGGGAGCCTGCCGTGAGGCAAGAGCCGCCCGCGAAGCAAGAGCCGACCGCAGCGGAGCCGATTGCCGACGACGTCACGATAGGGACGCTTCCCGTCCGGCAGCGACCGAGTCTCGGCGCAGCAGGGCTTGGCGCAGCAGGTCTCGGCTTGAGCGGTGCGGCCTTGGGCAGTCTCGCCGGATTGTCCGCCACGCGGGCCGGCGCCGAACCGTCTGCCGCGGAGCCGCATAGGGCCGCCGAAGCCGAGCCGCTTCTGCCGGATCTGCTGCCGCCGGTGGAGGAGGTCGCGCCGCCGCATGTCCCGCCGTCGTATGAGGCACCCACCCTCGTGCACGACACCCCCTCCGTGATCGCGCCGCATGAGGACGATCTGTTCATCCCGGCCGCTCCGGAGCCGGCCGCGATGACGGCAGAGCCGCCGATTCTGCTGCGTCCCTCCTTCGTCGCGACGCCCGAACCGGTGATCGAGGCGCCGGCCGCGGACGAGACCCACGCCGAAGCGCCGGCGGAGGAGGCCCTTCAGGTGGTCGGAACCTACGCCTCCGGCGGCAACACCTACGTGATGTTCTCGAACGGCTCGATCGAGGCGGATACGCCGCGCGGGCGCTATACCTTCGCGTCGCTGGACGAGCTCAAGGTCTTCGTCGAATCGGGCGGCGAATCCGACGCGCGCGGCGCGGCCTGACACCGCCTCCGCAATCCGGCCGGAAGGGATCGTGCGGAACGATCCCCTCACGCGGGTGACCGGATCGGCGTCGCGATCCGGCCCGCAGACAGCTTCAGCCTGCCCGTTCGCCAAAGGCCGCCAGGATGCGCGCCCAGGAGCGGGTGCCCTTGTGGAAGCTCTTGAGGTCGTATTTCTCGTTGGGCGAATGGATGCGGTCGTCGTCGAGGCCGAAACCGATCAGCAGCGTGTTGCGGTCGAGCAGCCGCTTGAAGTCGCCGACGATGGGGATCGAGCCGCCGGCCCCGATGGTGACGGCGGGCACGCCCCACTCCTCGGCCAGGGCGGCCCGGGCGGTCTCCAACTCGGGCATGTCGAACGGCAGGCTGATGGCGCGGCTACCCTTGTAGCAGATCACCTCCACCGAGCAGTCGGCGGGGATGCGTTCGCGCACGAAGGCCTCGAAGGTCTTGGCGAGCTGCTCCGGGTCCTGATCGTCCACGAGGCGGAACGAGACCTTCGCACTCGCCTGACCGGCGATGACGGTCTTGGTGCCCTCCCCGGTATAGCCGCCGATGATGCCGTTGACGTCGCAGGCCGGGCGCGACTGGATCAGCTCGATCAGCATCCGCCCGCGCTCGCCCGCCGGCTCGGACAGGCCGATGGGACCAAGGAACGTCTCGGCGGTGAAGTCGAGGCCCCGCCACTGGTCGAGGATGTCCTGCGGGGTCTCGCGCACGCCCTCGTAGAAGCCCGGCAGCGCCACCTTGCCGTCCGCGTCGTGCAGGTCGGCGATGATCTTCGACAGGACGTGGATCGGGTTGCGGGCCGCGCCCCCAAAGAAGCCGGAATGCAGGTCGCGGTCGGCGCAGGTGACCTTCACCTCGAAATAGGCGAGCCCGCGCAGCGACGTCGTGATGGCCGGCGTGGTGGAATTCCACATGCTGGTGTCGCACACGAGCACGATGTCGGCCGCCAGCTTGTCGCGGTTGGCCGCGACCCATTCGGGCAGGCCCTGCGAGCCGTTCTCCTCGGCACCCTCGATCAGGATGGTGACGCCGCAGGGCAGCTCGCCGGTCATCGCCTTCCAGGCGCGGCAGGCCTCGATGAAGGTCATCACCTGACCCTTGTCGTCCGAGGCGCCGCGCGCGACGATCTGCTTTTCGCCCTTGCCGTTCAGGGCCAGGCGCGGCTCGAAGGGCGGCGTCTCCCAGAGGTTCTCCGGATCCACCGGCTGCACGTCGTAATGCCCGTAGAACAGGACGTGCGGCGCCCCCGGCTTCGGCGCATGGGCCAGCACCACCGGATAGAGCGAGGTCTCGTGGATCGCGGTCTCGAAGCCGAGTGCCGTCAGGGTACCCTCGAGCCAGTGCGCCGCCTCGCGGCAAGGGCCGGCAAAGGCCGGATCAGTGGAAATCGACGGGATGCGCAGGAACGCGAACAGGCGCTCCAGCGCATTGTCGAGATCGCGGTCGATGTCGTTGAGAACCGGTGCGAGCGCAGCCATCGGACGTCCTTCGTCAGAAATCGCCCCATCGGTTAGCCGAGGGCGCCGAGGGGTGCAAACCCGTTCACGGCAGCCGGCGTCCAGGGAACAGTGGCAATCTGGAATGGTTATCGACTGAACCGGCCGAGGGTGGATGCTTTTTCCCGCCCCGGCCGCCTCGACGGAATTTTTCGAAACCCGGCGGTCTCCGGCGTCCGCCCTCACTGTCACGGATAACGCCATGCTCATCGAAAGCGGCTCGCCCGGCGCGGCGCAGACTCTCGATATCACCCTGACGATCAACGGACAGGTCCGCACCCTTCAGGTGGCGCCCTGGACCACGCTGCTCGATCTGCTGCGCGAGGATCTCGACCTCACCGGCACCAAGAAGGGCTGCGACCACGGCCAGTGCGGCGCCTGCACGGTCCTGGTCGACGGAACTCGCATCAATTCCTGCCTGGCGCTCGCCGTGATGAAGGACGGCGCCAGTGTCACCACCGTCGAGGGGCTCGCCGAAGGCGCCGGCCTGCACCCGCTGCAGGCGGCCTTCGTGGAGCACGATGCGTTCCAGTGCGGATACTGCACCCCCGGACAGCTCTGCTCGGCGGTGGGCATGCTGGCGGAGGGCCACGCCCAGTCCCGCGAGGAAATCCGCGAGGCGATGAGCGGCAACATCTGTCGCTGCGGCGCCTACACCAACATCGTCGATGCGATTCAAGACGTGATGCACGCGGGAGCCGCGAAATGAACCGCTTCGATTACATCCGGGCCGAGACCGTCGACGAGGCGATCCGCGCCATCGGCTCGGGGACGAACGCGCGCTTCATCGCCGGCGGCACCAACCTCGTCGACCTGATGAAATACAATGTCGAGCGGCCCGGCCTGCTCGTCGACATCACCCGCCTGCCCCTCGACCGGATCGAGGACCGCGACGGGACCCTCAGCATCGGCGCCCTCGTCACCAACGCCACGGTGGCCTATGATCCACAGGTGAGCGCGCGCTATCCGCTTCTCGCCAGTGCGATCCTGGCCGGCGCCTCGGGCCAGCTGCGCAACGCGGCCACCACCGGCGGCAATCTCAACCAGCGCACCCGGTGTTATTACTTCTACGACGAAGCGACACCCTGCAACAAACGCCAGCCCGGCTCGGGCTGCCCGGCCATCGGCGGCGTCAATCGCATCCATGCCATCCTCGGGGCGAGCGATTCGTGCATCGCCACGCACCCCTCCGACATGTGCGTCGGTCTCGCCGCCCTCGACGCCACGGTCCGCGTGACCGGTCCCAACGGCGAGCGCACGATTCCCTTCGGCGAGTTCCACCGGCTGCCCGGCGACAACCCCGAGCGCGACACCAACCTGAGGGCCGGCGAGATCGTCCTGTCGGTGGATCTGCCCGACGAGGATTTCGGACCGCATCATACCTACCTGAAGCTGCGCGACCGGCTATCCTATGCCTTCGCCCTGGTTTCAGTGGCAGCGGTGATGACGCTCGATGGCGATACCATCGAGACTGCCCGTTTCGCCCTCGGTGGGGTCGCCCACAAGCCATGGCGCAACCCGGAGGCGGAAGCCTACCTCGCCGGCAAACCGGCGACGCAAGAGACCTTCGCGGCCGCCGCCGACATCGTCGTGCGGGAGGCCAAGCCCCAATCCGAGAACGCGTTCAAGATCGAGCTCGCGCGGCGCGCGATCGTGCGCGGCCTGTCCCAGGCCGCCGCCGGTACGCCCCAGTCGCAGTCCGACAAACGCATCGCCTGAGAGAACCAGCACATGGCCAGCACCATCAGCACCTCCGGCACCGACACCTATGTCGGCACGGCCCGCAGCCGCGTCGACGGACCGGCCAAGGTCACGGGTCAGGCGAAATATGCCGGCGAATTTTCGGCCCCGGACCTCGCCCACGGCTACGTGGTGTCGAGCGGCATCGCCCGCGGCCGCATCACCGCCATCGACACCGCGGCGGCCGAGGCGGTGCCCGGCGTGATCAAGGTCCTCACCCACGAGAACCGTCCGCGCACGGCGTGGCTCGACTACAATTATCAGGACATGGTGGCCCCTCCCGGCTCACCGTTCCGGCCGCTCTACGACGACAAGATTCATTATAGCGGCCAGCCGGTCGCCCTGGTGGTGGCCGAGGATTTCGGCACCGCCCGCTACGCCGCCTCGCTGGTGAAGGTCGCCTACGAAGCCGAGATGCCCACGACCGACGTCGCCGCCCAGCGTGATCTCGCCTATGTGCCGCCGAAGAAGCGCGGTGGCATCAAGCCGCCGCCGGAGCCATGGGGCGATGCCGCGGGCGCCTACGATGCGGCTCCCGTCAAGATGTCGCGCGACTATCGTCTGGCGGTGGAGCACCACAACCCGATGGAGCCGCACGCCTCGACGGTGGTCTGGGACGGCGGCGGCAAGATCACCGTCTACGACAAGATCCAGGGCGTGGTGAACTCGCACAGCTACATCGCGGCGGTCTTCGGGATGAAGAAGGAGGATGTCCGCGTCCTCAACCCGTATCTCGGCGGCGGCTTCGGATCGGGTCTACGCCCGCAATACCAGCTGTTCTTGGCCGTCCTCGCCGCGCGCGATCTGGAGCGCTCGGTGCGGGTGGTGCTGACCCGCGACCAGATGTTCACCTTCGGCTATCGCCCTGACGTGTTGCAGACGGTGTCGTTCGGGGCGGACGCGACCGGGGGCCTTCAGTCGATCCGGCACGACGCCATTTCGGGCACCTCGAACTTCGAGGATTACCAGGAGGTCGTCGTCAACTGGTCGGGCATCCTCTACGATTGCGCCAACGTGGCGCTGACCTATAAGCTGGCCCAGCTCGACACCTACACGCCCTCCGACATGCGGGCACCCGGTGCCGTGACCGGCGTGATGGCCCTCGAAATCGCCATGGACGAGCTCGCCTACGAGACCGGCCAGGACCCGATCGCGCTTCGCCTCAAGAACTACAGCGAAAGCGACCGCACCGAGGGCAAGCCGTTCAGCTCGAAATCCCTGCGCGCCTGCTACGCCGAGGGCGCGGAGCGCTTCGGCTGGTCGACGCGCAATCCCGAGCCACGCTCGATGCGCGACGGCCGCGAGCTTGTCGGCTGGGGCATGGCCACCGGCATCTGGGAATCGATGATGATGCAGTCGAGCGCCAAGGCGACGCTCACCCAGGACGGCAAGCTCGAAATCGGGAATTCGACCGGCGATATCGGCACCGGCACCTATACCATCCTGACGCAGATCGCCGCCGATGCCCTCGGGCTCCGGATGGAGGATGTGACCACGAAGCTCGGCGACACCAACCTCGCCGAGGCGCCGCTCGCCGGCGGCTCGTGGACCGCGGCCTCCTCCGGCACGGCGGTGATGCGGGCCTGCCGCGACCTCGCCTCCCAGGTCTTCGCCCTGGCGCGCGGCCTCGACGATTCGCCGCTCGCCAATGTCGATCTCGACCGGGCGATCTTCAAGGATGGCCACATCCTGGTGGCGGGCGACGAAACCCGCGCCATCGCCCTCGCCGACGTCCTGAAGGCCACCGGCACGGAGAAGCTGGAGGCCACGGGCTCGGCCGGTCCGGATGCCGGCCACATGAAGGCGTTTGCGCCCTACACCCATTCGGCGGTGTTCGTGGAGGTGAAGATCGACGAGGATCTCGGGGTGGTGCGCGTCACCCGCGTGGTCTCGGCCATCGCGGCGGGCAAGATCCTCAACCCCAAGACCGCACGCAGCCAGATTCTCGGCGGCGTGGTCATGGGAATCGGCTCGGCTCTGGAGGAGGAGTCGATGCTCGATCACACTATCGGTCGGTTCATGAACCACAATTTCGGCGAGTATCACGTGCCGGTGAATGCCGACATCCACGACATCGACGTGATCTTCGTCGAGGAAGAGGACAAGGCCAACCCGATGGGTGTGAAGGGCCTGGGCGAGATCGGCATCGTCGGCACCGCGGCCGCGGTGGCCAATGCGGTGTTCCACGCCACCGGAAAACGTATCCGGGACCTGCCGATCACCATCGACAAGATTCTCGGCTGAGCATTCTGGGCTAAGTCGATGCCGCCCGGTGCCGAGCCGGGCGGCGTTTCAATGCGGGGCGCGCTCCGCGAAATCGTCCTGAAATTCCTTCAGTTCGACCGGGTTGAGGTCCGAGACCGCCCAGAAGGTCAGACCGGCCTGTTGCCAGCCGAGGATGGTGTAGCCTTCCCGGGTCAGCATACCCGCCCGCGACGGGCTGGCCGGCCACAGGAACAGGTTGATGATGTGCTTGTGCCGTTTGTAGATCAGCACGGCCACGACCCTGTTCTCGATATAGTCGAGGCGCCCCCCGATCAGCGCGAAGCCGCGATCGGCGAGATCGATCACCGGCGGCGCGAAGTCGATCTTGCCGATGAACCACGGCTTGACCGTGTGCTGGTCGGAGGTTTGGACGTCGGTGAGATGGCTGGCGAGAAGCGAACGGACGTGCCCGGCGACCAGTTCGCCCGATAGATCCGCGCCAGTATCCGGGCGGGTGACCAGGATCGCGAGGGCGAGGCTCGCGGCGAGGGCCAGGCCGGCCGGTGCGAGGCCCCATCGCCCCGCTACGTCCCGCAGCCGGTTCCAACCAAGGGCGCCGAACCCTCCGGCGGCGGACCGTGTCGGAGCGTCCCGACCCATTCGCGCCTCCTCCCGAGCGAGGGCGGAGACGATGCGGGTGCGGAGCGCCACGGGCGCGGTCCAGGTAATGCCGTCTCGCGCCAGAACGGCCCGCACATTGCGCAGGCGGGTAAGGTCTTCCGCACAGGCTTGGCATTGAGCCACATGGGCCTCGCAGGCCAGGCTGTTGGCCGCATCGAGTTCGCCGTCCACGAGGGCGTTCAACAGGTCGGACCAGGCGCCGCAGGGCGGGTCGGGCGGGCACGTCATGGCTGCCCGTCCGTATGCTGGCGCCGCCAGGCGGCTCCGAACATCTGCCGGGCCCGGGCAAGGCGCGACATCACGGTGCCGATCGGCGCGTCCGTGATCTCGGCGATCTGCCGATAGGACAGATCATCGAACTCGCGCATCACCAGCACCTCGCGGAACGCCACGGGCAGTGCCTCGATCAGGCGGCGGATCAGGCCCGCCTCGCTTGCGCGCAGGAGCGCGGTTTCCGGATTGTCCTGATCGGGATCCCAGATTTCCGCGGCCTCGTCCGCCTCGTCCGTTGCCTGATTGTCCGTCAGCGACCGCGACGTCGCCCGGGCCCGGTTGCGCTCGCAAGCCCAGCTGCGCACGCAGTTGCGGACGATGGCGAGGAGCCAGGCGCGCGCATCGCCGCCGCGGAACCCGCCGAAGGCCCGAAACGCCCGCAGGAAAGCGTCCTGAACGATGTCGTCCGCCGCATCCGCGTCCCGTGTCAGGAACCGGGCCAGGGTGTAAGCGGCGTCGAGATGCGGCAGGATGGTCTCGTGGAACGACGCACCGTCCGGGCCGGGCTCCCGGGTGGATGCTGCTAGCCGAATTCGTCCGACGGTCGCCGGATGGGCGGCATCAGCCCTGCCGAGGGCCGCCATCAGGAGCGCGTCGGACCAAGCGGCGAGGCGGGCGAGCGCCGCTGCGATCCACCCAACCGGTCCGATCTCGTCGAGCAGGCTCGCCGTCATGACGCCCCTCCTACGCCTGACCGTGGCACGGCGGTCATGGCCGGAGGCCGGTTCAACCCGCCGGCCCCGTCACCACCACCGTACCGGTCATGTGCGGATGCAGCGAACAGAAATACGGGTATTTGCCCGGCTGCGTGAAGACGAACGTGTAGCGATCTTCAGTATCGAGCGCTTTCGAACGGAAGAGCCGGTCCTTCGCCACCACCGTATGGGGGATGTCGTCGCCGTTGATCCAAGTGACGGCGGTTCCCGGCGCGACGGTGATCGTGTCCGGCCCGAAGGTGAAGTTGTCGATGTGAACCACGACCGGATCGGCGGACCGGGCTTCCGGACCGCCGGCAAGAATGAAGAGGAGCGCGAGCAATGGCGCGGCGCGGCGGCCGGCCCGATGGCGCTGGGGCGGGAGGGAGGCGGGCATGGGACGCGTCCTGATCGGGGGAGAGCGGGGCCGGGCTCAGCCGGCCAGCGGCGTGTCGACGATCGCGAGCGGTTCGGCTCCGCGCACGAAGGTCACGCTGGCGACGCCGAGCACCTTGCGCAGTTCGCCGGCCGGCAGCTTCACCGGTCCGGGCGACGGCGCAGTTCCGGGTGCGGGCTGCGGAAACGCGGTCGAGCGCGCGGTGTGGAAGGTGATGGTGCCCTCCACCTTCTGGATGATCTGGTGGATATGCCCGTTGAGCACGGTCACCGAGCCGAACCGCTTCAGGCTGGCCAGTGCCCGTGCGCCGTCCTGCGTGCCCCAGCCCCATTCGGGATAGACGGTCCAGAGCGGGATATGGGCAAAGACGACGACGGGCGTACTCGACGCCAGACCCGCCAGGTCCCGGTCCAGCCAGTCGAGTTGCGCGGGCCCGAGGTTGCCGAGGCCGCCGGCCTTCAGGTCGACGACGTTGACGAGGCCGACGAAGTGGATGCCGTGCCGATCGAAGCTGTACCAGCCCGCCCCGCGTGATCCCTGGCCGTAGCGGGCGCGATAGGCACCGCCCTGGTCGTCATCGAGCAGATCGTGTTCGCCGGGCACGAAGAACAGCGGCACACCGGTCTCGCGCAAGATCTGGTCGGCATCGTCGAACTCCCGCTCCTTCGAGAGATGGCTGATGTCGCCGGTGTGGATGATGAAGTCGGGCTTGTCCGGCAGCAGCCGGATCTTGGCGACGGCTTCGCGCAGGGTGCCGAGCGCGTCGGGATTGGCGGCCTTGTCGAAGCCGACATGGCTGTCGCTGATCTGGAGAAAGCGGAACGGTGCGGACGGCGCTTCAGTTGCCACGGCCGTTTCGAGGCCGACGGCGCGCGGGACCCCGCCGCCGAGCGACCAGAGCAGGCCGGTACCGGCCCAGGTCATGCACGCGAGCGCCCCGCGCCGGTTCAACGTGCCATCGTCGTGGTCGGGCATCGGACTGGCTCCGCGCAGGGTCGAGGGGCGTCTCCGCCCTCACGACGATCCAGACTGCCGAAACGCCGCGCTTATTCCCAACGGGCCGAAAGAAATCCCCGCCGGCAACGTAGAAACGCCGGGAATAAACCGGCGGGGTCGCCAGTCTTGCTGGCTGGAGAGGCCACGATCCTCTCGTCGCAGAGCGGCACGGTCCGAACTCCGTCAGGAGCGACGCAACCGGGGCCGCAGCTCACCGCACCAGCCCTCGGCTGGGCGCCTGTCAGGAGAGAGCCATGCTGAATCATCGAGCCGAAGCCCGTCGCGCCGGGCGGATGTGGACAACAGCCGCCGCCATCACCCTGGTCCTCGTCGCGCCCACGCCCGGCAGCGCCGCCACGCACCGCGTCAGAGCGGGCATCCCGTCCGGGTCCGTCTCCGCCGGTTCGTATGACCCGGATTCGACCGGAAGCCTGAGGGGCTTCGGCGGCCTCGTCGACGTCTCTCATCAGGCCCGGAGCAGTACGCTCGGCAATGCCGACTTCCCGGAGCGCGACCCGAACGCCCAGAACCTCGGAAACACGGCGGGCGGGGGCCTGCACTGATCCCCAGGAGCGTGAGCCGCGACCCTCGGAGGCGTCGGCCTGGCGGGTCGCTGGCTATGAGGCCCCTCTCTCGGTGGCCGGACCGCTTCGCGGTCGATCGCCGGAACCGGACGGTGCGACGAACCTCCGCCGCATCGCCAAGATGGGATTTCCCTTTCGCTGCCGCGGTGACTATTCCCAGGCCTGTTCTCGTCCCAAGCCCGTTCCCAAGCCCGTTCTTGCCTCGGCGCGGACATTGCCTCGGCGAGGGCCGCAACGGAGATCGCGATCCGCATGGGCTTCCTCATCGTTTTTCTCGGGGCCGGATTTGGCGGCATGGCGCGCCACGGCGTCGGGCTTGCGTCCCTGCGGCTCGGTGCGAACTTTCCCTACGGCACCATGGTCATCAACATCGTCGGGTCGATCCTCATGGGGGTGCTCGTCGGATGGTACGCCATGCGCGGCGGCAGCCAGCCGGTGCGGCTGTTCTTCGCCACCGGCGTGCTCGGCGGCTTCACCACCTTCTCGTCCTACGCCCTCGAAGGCGTCCTCCTGCTGGAGCGCGGCCAGACGGCGGCGGCGGCATTCTACATCCTCGGTTCGGTGGCGCTCGGCCTCGGCGGCCTGTTCCTCGGCCTGTTGCTGATGCGGGCCGTGCTGTGATCCGCGACACCGGAACGACACCGACGGCTGCGATATCCCATGCGCGTTGCCGCCGACCGGTGCCAGCCTCGAGGGCGATGTGAGATGAACCAGCTCCTGCAATCCTGGCGCTTCTGGGCGCTGCTCTCGGCGGGCTTTGCCGCGCTCACCGCCATCCTCGCCAAGGTCGGCGTGACCGGGGTGAATTCGGACGTCGCCACCTTCGTGCGCACGGTGGTGATCCTGTGCCTGACCGCCGCGATCCTGGTCGCCTCGGGACAGGCGCAAGGGCTCGCCGGCATCCCGGGCCGGAGCGCGTGGTTCCTCGTCCTTTCAGGGCTGGCCACGGGCGCCTCCTGGCTCTGCTATTTTCGCGCGCTCGCCCTCGGGGACGCGGCCCGCGTCGCGCCCATCGACAAGCTCAGCGTCGTCCTTGTGGCGATCCTCGGCACGACCCTGCTCGGCGAAACGCTCTCCCTCTCGAACTGGATCGGCGTAGCCCTGATCGCGGCCGGCGCAGTGCTGGTCGCCTATCAGGGCTGAGGCGGAGGTGGAGCGACCCGTCGAACGACATGGTGCTTTTGCTGTAATATGGAATTGATCCAAATATAAACTCAGAAATTTGGCCGTAATTTCCAATTTAAACAGTTTCTAATCTTCGAAAGTTTGCTTGATAATCCGAAAAATACTGTCCAGTAATCCTCCGAGGGTGCTTTTCGAGCCTTGCTCAAGGAGGACGGGATGATGACACGAGCGCTGGACTGGGTTCGGGCCTGCGTGCAGTTGGCTTGGTGGGACGGATCGTCCGTCGACCTGCGGCTGCACCGGCTCGCCGATCTCATCGATTTCGTGGCGGCCACGCCCGAGGCGCGGCCGGTGCTCGCCCTCGCACACCGGGGAGAGCGCGCATGAAGGCCCACATTCCCCATGCCTGTACCGAGACCTGCACGGCCGAAGACGCTCTCGACGAGGCCCTGCGCCGGGCGTTCTGGCAGAGCCTGAACCGGACGCCGCTGCCGGCCATGCACGCCCTCGAAGTGGCGGCCCGCACCATCGGCACGCTCTATCGGCAGGTGGCGCAGGCGCACGAGGGGCCGAACGGCTGCCGCTGCGGCTGGGAGCCCGACCCCGATTGCGACCTCATCGTGCTCGAGGCCAACCTCGCCGCCGCCCTGCTGCAGCCGCCGCAGTCCGACCTCGCACGGATGCAGCCCGCCGGCAGGGCTTGAGACACGATCGGTGCGCAAACGCCGCCGCTCCTCCGCCACACACGCAATGGTTACGGTTCGCTCACACTCCCGGCCGATCATGTCGTGGTGGTTGGGGAGGATTTGCGGATGGACGGGTTCTATCGCGGTATCGAGACGTCGCTCCTCGCCGTCAGCCTGCTTCTCGGTCTCGGCGCCGTCATCCTGTCCTCCGGCTCCCTCGGACGCCAGCCGACGGCCCGGATGGCGGGGACGCAGCTTGCCGTGACCCTGCCGATGCTGTCGGTCACCGCCAGCCGCTGAAAGTCTGACGAAAGAGTGACGATTTTCGGCCTCGCGACCGCCGGCCTGCAACCGTTCGGGCTGCCCGAGACTTGACCGTAAGAGAGCCGTCGCGGATCCGCTCTGGCTCGGTCGGTGGTGGATGGCGTGTCCTGCGGGCGCGCGGGCGGGACGTCGGGCAATGATCGCGAGACAGGTTCAAGCAACCGCATTGGCGGTCGCCCTATTGCTCGGTTGCGCCGGGTTCTCGGGCGCCATGGCCGCCACGACCGCGGATCAGAACACCGCGCATGCTGCGGATGTGCATGCCGTCACCACCGTGGCGTCGGTCAGCGAGCCCGACGACGCGATGACGAATTGCAGCCGGTCGCGCCGCCGCCTCTGGGTCGATGGCGAGGGCTGGATCGTACGCCGCGTCACCACCTGCCACTGAGCCGACCTACGCAGTCTTCGACGCCGGTGTGTCGCGACCGGCCGGAACGCGCGGGGTGCGGACGGGTTTTCCATCGTGGGTCGATCACGAGGGAGTGTCGCGTCGCATGGTGTCTTTGCTGAAGACGACTCTGATTGTCGCCATGTCGCTCGCGACTGCCGGCGCCGCACAAGCCCAGGACGTCTATGGCGACGGATACGGCGGGTTCCCGGCCTATTCGGGTTCCTACGGTTATGCCGGACCGGCCATCCGCGGCGACTATATCGGCGCACCGCTGACACAGTTTCCGCGTCCGACCCAGATCGTGCCGAGTGCCTGGGGCTACGGCACCTACGGTATTCCCACCGTGACCGGTATTCGCCAAGCGCCCACCGGCACACCGACGATCTACGTCATCAACGCCCCCGCGCGGGCCACGGCGCAGAGGGACCGGACGGTACGGTCCCGCATTCTGTCACGGAGCCGCACTGATCGTTGGTCGCCGGCGGCGGCATTTCGAGATCGAGGGTTCGGCGCGCCGATGGCGTCCGAAAGCCCCGGCGGAGCCCGTATCGTCACCGTGAACGTGCGGCGCTGATCCGATTTTCGCTCGCTCCAGAATTTCCGACGACACTGCCGTTCGGGTCTACGACCTTTGGTAACAAATTAATCTGTGACGCCCATCCTCGATCAACTTTCGCGAGGGCAGGCCCGTCACCACCATGCATATCGTCCTCGTCGATACCAGCCGCGTCGTCCTCAAGATGATCGCGGCCTTGCTCGAACCGCAGGGACACACCGTCAGTGCCTTCACGGATTCGGCCGAGGCCCTCGATTACGTCGAGAACACCGACACGGTGCGGGTACTGATCACCAGCCTCGAGGTCCGCCCCCTGAGCGGCCTCGAATTGTGCTGGTCCGCCCGCCTGCTCGCCGAGTCCAATCGGCCGCTCTACGTCGTGACGATGTCCTCGGCCCGCAACGCCCGCAATCTCGCCGAGGCCCTCGACAGCGGCGCCGACGACTTCATCGAGAAGCCGCCGGGACCCGAAGAGCTTCACGCTCGCATGCGCGCGGCCGACAGGCTCACCACCATGCAGGGCGAACTGATCCGGCTCGCCGGGACGGATTCGCTCACCGGCCTGCTCAACCGCCGCGCCTTCTTCCAGCGCGCACGCGATGCCGCCGAACGCGTGGGCGACCACGGCAAGATGTCGGCGGTGACCATCGACATCGATCACTTCAAGCGGATCAACGACGAATACGGCCACGATGCCGGCGATGCCGCGATCCAGGCCGTCGCCCGCGAGATCGCGTCCGAAGGGATCGTCGGGCGGCTCGGAGGCGAAGAATTCGCCATCGTACTTGCCCACCGCTCGGTGGTCGAGGCGGAAGCCCTGGCCGGGCGGATGCGCATCGCGGTGGAGGCCCTGCGCATCCGCGGCGCGCGGGTGCCGATTCGGCTCACCTGCAGCTTCGGGGTCAGCGAGTGGGGCGAAGGCGACACCGTCGAGGGCCTGCTCAAGCGCGCCGACATCGCCCTGTACGAGGCCAAGACCACCGGACGCAATCGCATCGTCACGGCGGCTTCCGACCTCGTCCTGGCCCGGGCCGGCTGACCGACATGAGCGGTGTCCGGTTTTGGATGCCGGTTTCAGGCAAGCTGTACCGTTGCGGCACGGCGCGTTTCGGTAGTGTCGACAAATCACGGCGGGTATAGGCAGAGTCTTGGTAAATTCCGCCAGAGTCGCGCTACACTGCGCCCCAGTCCAGGCGAGTCTTGCCAAATAGAGCACTGGAACGAATCTTGATCTGACTGATCCCAGTGCTGTCGCGGTGTGTCGCGGCGGGACAAGAAGGGGATGCGGCATGAACCGAGCCGTCGGGGTCTTGATCATCGATGAGCCTGAAGGGCTCGAATCAACGTTTCGGGCGGTGCTGGAGCACCATCCAATCTTACAGACGTTAAGCGAAGCGGACCTGTCGCTCACCGATCCGGCGAGCAGCGTCGCCGTGGTGTTCGTGCCCAGTGATCGCGGAGAGTCCGCGGTGGCGCGCATCCGGCACCTGAAGGAACGCCGGTCCGCGCTGACGATCCTGGTCGCCTTCGAAGTGCTGCCGGCCGATACCCTGTGCCGGCTCATCAACGCTGGCGCCGACGCCTTCGTCGCCCGCGGCGCCCAGCCTCGGGACGTGTGCGCCGCCATTCTCGATCTGGCCGGTCTCGCCCCGCCGCAGGCCGCCCCCGCCGCCAAGACGACGGAGGCCGGCGACAGCCTGACCCCGCGCGAGGCGGAGATCCTGCGCTTCCTCAGTGCCGGGTTCAGCAACAAGGAGGTCGCGCGCCGCCTCAACCTCAGCGTCCGCACGGTGGAGACCCATCGCCTCAACCTGCGGCGCAAGACCCAGACCGGTCGCCTCAAGGACCTCGTCGCCCTGGCCCGCGACCTCGGCCTGGCCCCGGTGTTCGAGGCGGAGACCCGGCGCGCCTCCGCCGAGCCGACGCGCTGCGAGCGCCTGCGCCTCGGCGAGACCGACGCCCGGCATTGACCGGGCGTCGCTCAGGGGCGCGGCGTCAGGCGGTGGTCAGGCCTTCGTCCACCGCGGAGAGGGGCCGTTTCGGCTTCTGGGCAAGATCGCCAGCGCGGATCGCCTCCTCGATGGGCTCCGGGCCTTTGCGCAGGAGCTTGGCGAGGTAGTAGCTGCCAAACCCGAAGATGATCGCATAGGCGATCAGGAAGGCGACGAGCGAGGTCGTCACCGCAGTGACGGTGAGGGGCGAATGCGCATCCGCCGTCCGCAGCAGGCCGTAGACGATGTAGGGCTGGCGCCCGATCTCGGCGGTAAACCAGCCGAACACCACTGCACCGAAGCCCGACGGCGTCATCAGCATGGCGGCGTTGAGAAACCAGCGATTGGTGTAGAGCGTGCCCGTCCAGCGCAGGTACAGGCTCCACAGGCTGAGGCCCAGCATCGCCATGCCGATCGCGACCATGATGCGGAAGCTGTAGAAGACCGGCCAGACCGGGGGGCGCTGGTCAGGCGGCACGTCCTTCAGGCCCGGCACGACGCCGGAGAAGTCGTGGGTGAGGATGAAGCTGCCGAGTTTCGGGATGCCGATCTCGAAGTCGTTGCGCTCCTCCTTCATGTTGGGAATCGCGAACAGCAGCAGGGGCATGTCGGCCTGCCTGTCCCAGTTGGCCTCGATGGCGGCGAGCTTGGTCGGCTGATGCTTCAGCACCGCGAGGCCGTGGGCATCGCCGATGAAGATCTGGATCGGCGTGCAGAGGACGGCGAACCACAGGGCCATCGAGAGCGAGATCCGGGCCCCGGCGACCTTCTCGGCCGGCTCCTTGCGGCCACGCAGGATCATCCAGGCCGACATTCCGGCCACCGCGAAGGCGGTGGTGAGGAAGCAGCCCAGCACCATGTGGGCGTAGCGGATCGGGAAGGACGGGTTGAAGATCACCTGCCACCAGTCGGTGGCCACCGCCCGGCCGTTCTCGACGACAAAGCCCGCAGGGGTCTGCATCCAGGAATTGGCCGACAGGATCCAGAAGGCCGAGACCAGGGTGCCGAAGGCCACCATGCAGGTGGAGAGGAAGTGCAGTCGGTCACCGACCCGCTCCCAGCCGAACAGCATGATTCCGAGGAAGCCCGCTTCGAGAAAGAACGCCGTGATCACTTCGTATTGGATTAGCGGACCGAGGACGTTGCCGGTGAAGTCGGCGTAGCGCGACCAGTTGGTACCGAGCTGGTAGCTCATCACGATGCCGGACACGACGCCGAGCCCGAACGACACCGCGAACACCTTCACCCAGAACCGGTAGAGGTTCCGATACATCGGGTTGCCGGTCCACAGCCATTGGCCTTCGAGACGGGCGAGAAAGCTCGCGAGGCCGATGGTGAAGGCCGGGAAAATGATGTGGAAGGCCATGGTGAAGCCGAACTGGATACGCGAGAGCGTGAGCGCGTCGACATCCATGGGCGAAACCTCGTTCGGCCTGTTCCCCTCGTTCGAAGGGGGTCGTTCCTCTGTCTAGCCCAATGTGGTCGTCCTCGCATCAGCCTTCGACCACAACCCGGATCAGAGGCGATCGAGGGGTTGACCCGGTGCCGCGACACCGTCTCCAAGGCGGTGACGGGTCGCTGATCCAATCCGAGTTCGGGAGCGCAGCAGTTCAGGTAAAGGACTGAGAGGCCGGTTTGCGGTCCCCGTCAGGCGGCGCGGTGGCGCGGAGACGATCCGCGGACGGCCCGCTTACCGGCTGAGCGCCGCGGCTTGTCGGTAGAGGCGTCCTCGTCCGTCGCCGACTTGGTTTTTGTCGATTTGGCTTTCGTCGATTTGGCTTTCGATGCCGCGCCTTTCGCGTCCTTGGCGAGGCGCGCCTGGAGCAGCCCGAGCACGGCAGCTTCCTCGGGTTTAAGCCGGGTCAGATCGGCGCGCAATTCGTCTTCGACCGCGTCCTTGATCTGCAGCAGCAGGTCGCCCTCGAGGTAGCCGTGGAGCACCTGGGGGTGGATGTAGCACTTGCGGCAGATAGTCGGCGTGTTGCCGAGCCGTGCGGCGACACTCTCGATGGCGGTGCGCAGGTTCTTCTTGGCAGCGGCCTCGCTGTCGAACGCCTCGAATTCCTGCAGCGCCAGGGCGGCCAGCACCGTACCGGCCCAGGTGCGGAAGTCCTTCGCGGTGATGTCCCGGCCGGATATCTCGCGCAGATACGCGTTCACGTCCGCCGAGGTGATGTCACGAACCGCGCCGTCGGCGTCGCGATACTGGAACAGTTCCTGGCCCGGCAAGTCCTGGCAGGCCTTGACGATCCGGGCGACGCGCCGGTCCTTCACGCCGAGGTTCCAGGTCTTGCCGCTCTTGCCCTTGAACCGGAAAGTGAGCTTTGACCCCGCGATCGTCGCGTGGCGATCGCGCAATGTCGTCAGGCCGAAGCTCTTGTTGGTGCGGGCGTAATCGTCGTTGCCCACCCGGATCAGCGTGGTTTCGAGCAGATGCACCACCGTGGCCAGCACCTTTTCGCGCGGCAGATCGCGCTTGCTCATGTCGGCGTCGACCCGCGCGCGGATCGCTGGCAGCACGTCGGCGAAGTCCACCACGTGCTCGAACTTGGTCAGGTCGCGCGCGGCGCGAAAATCGGCGTGATAGCGATACTGCTTGCGCCCCTTGGCGTCGCGGCCGGTGGCCTGGATGTGGCCGTTGGCGCGGGCGCAGATCCAAACATCGGTATAGGCCGGCGGGATCGCCAATGCCCGGATGCGGGCCAGAACCTTGGCATCCCGCACGGGCGCGCCCTTGGCGTCCCGATAGGAGAAGCCGGTGCCGCTCTTGGCCCGCGTCAGACCCGGCGTGCCATCGTCGATATAGGTGAGACCGGCTTCCTCGGCCGCGTCCCGCGGATCGGCGACAGTCCAGTCCTCGTCCCGATCCGCCGCCATCGCCTGTTGTCCCCGATCGTTGCGTGGAGCGACAACCGGCGGTGGCCGGACGCCGTTCCGGCCGCGACATCGCGTTCCGGCGAAGGACATCCGCCTGTGGGACTGATCATAAAAGCGCGCGCTGTGGGTTGACGTCGCGTTGCAAACGACAACCGTCTGTCGCGGAATCCTGAGCGTCTGGATGATACGAGCGTGACCGTGGATCGACCGAACGGCATGCAGCCCCGACGTGTTCTCGTTCTCGGCGGTACCGGCACGATCGGCCGCGCCACCGTACGGGCGCTGGTGTCACGGGGTCATGAGGTCGTCTGCCTCGTCAGGCACAGCGCCGACCTCCGCGACCCTTCCGGGCCGGTCGCGTGTGCCCGCCTCCCTTCGGGGGCCGCCGCACGGTTCGTGGACGTGACCGATCCCGTGTCGCTCGCGTGCGATGGCTTCCGCGGCGAGCGCTTCGACGTCCTGGTCTCGTGTCTCGCGTCGCGCACCGGCTTGCCCGACGACGCCTGGGCGATCGACCATGACGCGCATGTGAGCGCGCTGGAGGCGAGCAAGGCTGCCGGCGTGACGCATGTGGTGCTTCTCTCGGCGATCTGCGTTCAAAAGCCGGTCCTCGCGTTTCAGCACGCCAAGCTCGCTTTCGAGACGGTTCTGACCGCGTCGGGCCTCGACTATACGATCGTCCGGCCCACGGCCTTCTTCAAATCACTCTCCGGCCAGATCGATCGGGTGAAACGCGGCAAGCCATTCCTGGTCTTCGGCGACGGGCTGCTGACC
The DNA here is from genome assembly GCF_010692745.1 of Methylobacterium sp. BTF04. Classification (GTDB taxonomy): domain Bacteria; phylum Pseudomonadota; class Alphaproteobacteria; order Rhizobiales; family Beijerinckiaceae; genus Methylobacterium. The sequence continues at coordinate 4,201 of NZ_JAAHTB010000040.1, read as the reverse complement.
GCCTGCAAGCCGATCAGCGACGACGACCTGGGCACCTATCTGGCCGAATGCCTCGACCGTGAAGACCGGCGCAATCGCGTGCTGCCGATCGGCGGACCGGGCGAAGCGATCACCCCGAAGGCGCAGGGCGAGCGGCTTTTCGCCCTGCTCGGGCGCGAACCGCGATTCAAGCACGTGCCGGTGGCGCTGCTGGACGTGATCATCGCCATTCTGGCAACACTCGGCCGGGTGGTCCCCGCACTGGCCGCCAAGGCCGAGCTCGCGCGCATCGGGCGCTACTACGCCACCGAATCCATGCTCGTCCTGGATCCGGTGACGGGGCACTACGATGCCAGCGCCACCCCTTCGACGGGTTCGGAAACCCTGTTCGACTATTATGCGCGTCTGATCCGCGGCGAAGCGTTTGCCGAGCGCGGCGACCACGCCGTGTTCTGAGGGCGCCCACTTTTCGCGGCGGTGCCCTAAAGCCAGCGCTCCATGACGATGCGGGGAATCGCGGCCCAGCCGAGGCCGGCGTAGAAATCGCGCACGCCCGTATTGGTCTCTCGGATCAGCAGCTGGGCCTTGGGAACGTGGCGCGCACGCAGCCACGCCTCTCCCGCCGCGACGATGGCGCGACCGTGGCCCTGCCCCCGCAAGGCGGGATCGACGGCGACATAGTAGAGCCAGCCCCGGTGTCCGTCGTGCCCGACCATCACCGTGGCTCCAACGCGGCCGTCCGGGGACACGCCCAGCAGAATGTCGGAATTCGGCTGGCCGGCGGCGCGATGGATATCCGCGTCCGGATCGTTGTACGGCACGGTGAGGCCGCAGACCTGCCACAGGGCCTTCACCGCCGCGCGGTCGTCCTCGCCGAAGCTCCGGATCGTCAGGGGCTGGGTCTCCATCGTCGCGCGCGCTCGTATCTTGAGGCCCCGCTCGCGCGGACGGCCATGCTACAGACCGGCCAATGGATACGCCGCTCTCGCCCCCGTCGCGAAAAAACCTCGTCTTCGTCGTCACCGAGGATTGGTTCTTCGCCTCGCATTTCCTGCCGATGGCCCGTGCCGCCGTGGCGATGGGCCTGTCGGTGACCGTGGTGACGCGGGTGCGGGCGCACCGCGCGGCGATCGAGGCCACCGGCGCGCGGGTGGTGCCCCTCGAGGCCGAACGATCGAGCCTCAACCCGATGGCGGCGGGCTATGCGGCGGGGCAGCTCGCCGGCATCCTGAAGGCCCTGAAGGCCGACATCGTCCATTGCATCGCGTTGCGCGCCATCGTGGTGGGCGGCACGGCCGCCGCCATGGCGGGCATCGCGGCGCGGGTCTACGCGCTCACCGGGCTCGGCCTGCTCGGAGCCCGCGCCGACACCACCGGGCGGCTGTCGCGCCTCGCCCTGCGCCAGCTCATCCGCGGGCCATTGTCGTCGCGAAACACGCACTACCTGTTCGAGAATCCCGACGATGCCCGAGCGCTGGGGCTCGACCCGGCCGATACCGGGGTGACCATCGTCGGTGGCGCCGGGGTCGATCCGGCCGCGTTCTATCCAGCGCCGATGCCGCCGGCCCCGCCGTTGCGGGTGGCCCTGGTGGCCCGGATGCTGTGGTCGAAGGGAATCGACCTCGCGGTGGAGGCGGTGCGCCGCGCCCGGGCGCAGGGCATCGCCGTCGAACTCTCCCTCTACGGCACCCCCGACCCATCGAACCGCCGGGCGATTCCGGAGGCGACCCTGCGCGACTGGTCCGGGGACGGCGTGACCTGGCACGGTCCCACCACCGACGTCGCCGGCACCTACGCCGCCCACCACGTCGCCTGCCTGCCCTCGCGCGGCGGCGAGGGCCTGCCGCGCACGCTGCTGGAGGCGGCCTCCTGCGGTCGCGCCATCCTCACCACCGACGTGCCGGGCTGCCGCACCCTGGTGCGGGACGGGATCGAGGGGCTCGTGGTGGCCCCCGACGATGTCGCGGCGCTGACCGCGGCCCTGGTGCGGCTCGCCGCCGACCCCGCTCTGGTGGTCCGCATGGGAGAGGCGGCCCGCGCCCGCATCCTGGAGGGCGGGTTCACCGAGGACGCGGTGGCGCAGGCCGTCTGCGGAATCTACGCCGAGCTCGGCGCATGATCGCTTCGCCCGATCCCCTGGCCTTCATCCGGGCCAACACCCGGCTGCTGCCGGTGCCCTACGCCCCCGAGATCGTCCTGCATGTGGCCGACGAGGCCACCGACCTGTGGCAGAAGACCGAGGACGAACTGGACGCGATCGGCCTGCCGCCGCCGTTCTGGGCCTTCGCCTGGGCCGGCGGACAGGCCCTCGCCCGCTACGTCCTCGACAACCCCGCCTGCGTCGCCGGGCGCCGGGTCCTCGATTTCGCATCCGGATCGGGCCTGGTCGCCATCGCGGCGGCCAAAGCCGGCGCCTCTCACGTCACCGCCAGCGATCTCGATGCCCTCGCCCTGTCGGCCATCGGCTTCAATGCGGCGGCCAACGGCGTCGCCGACCGGATCGAAGCGGTGCAGGCCGACCTCATCGGCTCCGACCCCGGCAGCGCAATCGTGCTCGCCGCCGACATCTTCTACGAATGCGATCTGGCGGCCCGCGTCACCGCCTGGCTTTCGGGGCTTCATGCCCGCGGCGCCACCGTCCTGGTGGGCGATCCCGGCCGCTCCTATCTGCCGCGCGAGCGCTTGACGGTGCTGGCCACCTACGCGGTGCCGGTGAGCCGGTCGCTGGAGGATGCCGAGATCAAGCACAGCAGCGTCTGGCGGTTCATCGGCTGAATGGTGCCGGCATCAGGGTCCGCAGGACCAGATGCGTCGGCCCGCACAGGAGCAGCGGAATGCCGACGAGAAGCATCGCGAACCAAGCCCAGGCCGGCATCCAGGTCTGGGCGGCGGTGTCGTCCATGCCCCAGACGTAGTTGATGTTGACCGGCAGAAGGCCGGGATCGGGCATCGGCGCCGGCATGAAGACGAAGCACACGCTCAGCACTACCACCGCGAGGGCCGACCATGCGGCCCAGGCCCGGCGGTCGTAGCCGAGGCGCCAGACCAGGGCGACGAGCAGGAACGGTAGCCAGCCGTGGAACAGCGACAGGCCGCGCAGGAAGGCCGAGTTCTCCGTCTTGAACATGTAGGCGGTCATGCCGGTGAGCGGCACGCCGAAGAGCCCGGCGCCGAAATCCACCAGCCAGAGCACCTGCGGTGCCAGGATGCCGACGGCGCACATGGAGACGAGGAGCGCGCTCTCGGTCCAGAGTCCGAGAAGTGTCAGGATCAGCGCCAGATCGCAGAAGTACAGGAAGTTGGTCGGGCCGTAATAGTACCAGTAGGTCGGCACCAGCACCGCCATGAAGGCGGTGTAGGCGAGCTTGAGGGCCAACGGCAGGCGAGCGCCGGCCCGGCTGCCCGGGGCGAGGATCGGCACAGGGATCGGCGCGGATTCTGCCACGGGAGTGAGGGTGCCGCTCATCGTTGCGTGTCCGATCCCCGTCGCCGCCCCTGCCGGGCGGCGCGCCGTTGCTCATGAAGCGAGGATGCCGAGATCCGCCACCGAACGCGGTGACGAACGGCACAGCTTGGCGTTGTGTTTGGGGATGCCCTTGGCGGTGGTCTCTACAACCGGCTGCGACGCTGCGCGTCGAGGCTCCACGGGCCGGCACCGGCGGCGGTAAAATAGAGGAAGACGAAGCAGAACAGGATCGCGGCATCGCCGCCGTTGAGCGCCGGGAACGGGCTCTTGGGCGCATGGGCCATGAAATAACCCACCGCCATCTGGCCCGAGAGCAGGAAGGCCACCGGCCGGGTGAACAGGCCGAGCAGGATGAGCGCGCCGCCGACGAGTTCGAGGAGCCCGGCCGCGCCCATCAGCGACAGGAGTTCGGGCGCGCCTCCGCCGCCCATGCGGGCCGGAAACCCGAGCAGTTTCTGCGTGCCGTGCTCGAGGAACAGCAATCCGGACACGATGCGCAGGATGCTCAGGAGCCGGGGGGCCCAGGTGGAGGCGCGTGCGGCAGTATTCATGAGGACACCATCTCCGGAACGGGTTCGCCGACGCGAAAGCTTGAGCGGACCTACCCAGCATGAAACCCGTTCGCCCGTCGAGCTGCAGCGCACGAAAAAGGCACCGCCCTCGCAAGATGGCGGTGCCTGATCGACGCGTCGTGCCGGGTGCCTACGGCTCCTTGAAGCCGTATTCCGGCACGCCGTCCTCGGCGTCGTAGTATTT
>NZ_JAAHTB010000039.1 GCF_010692745.1 Methylobacterium sp. BTF04 | reverse complement strand
GGTCTCCTCCCGCTGCCCCCGCTCTGGAAAACATAGAAACTGATAGATGGTCAGGCTGACTTCGTATAAGATTGCCATATAAAACCTTGTCTGCTCCAGATAAATATCTATCTGTTCTGATCCTTTTCAGGATCGTATATAGTAGCCTAAAATAAGGCCCTAGAGTTACCTCTGATCTGGAGTGGATCTTGGTATCGTAAGTCTTGATAAGATCATCAGCTGGTGCGGCAATGTCTGGATTCCAATACCTCACCTCCATCCAAGCATGATGGAAGGCGTCCAAACCGGAATACGATAGATTATATTTAACATTTCTTGTAAAACTCAAGCTATTTGTCGTGAATTTCTTTGTTTTAATATAGGATGGAGAATATCTGAATGTGACTTTTTCACGTGAATCAATAAATAATTTTAGTAACTCAAAGAAATAGGTGTCAAATCGATCTCTGGATATTTGCTGTTGCTGAATACGCAATGTGTAGAGTGCGGCTCCGAAGCCTAGAGTTGCGAATAACGCGTTTAATACTCCGAAACTATCGCCCCATTGCCCAAGCTTTGTCGAGTCCCAACCAACCCCTGCTGCATTTAGTATTATGCCTTGGAAGACCCAAGCGAGCCATAAGCCAAGGGCTGCTGCGATCCCCCAGATAACCAGCTTTGGCATCTACCAGCCTTCATGTTGATCCTCGAATCAACCTACCACAGGTTGGACGTGGTGCGGGAGGTATATAATCGCCAAACGAAGAGACCTGGCTGCGGAGGCTCGAGATAAGCCGCTATCGATCACCGATGCGATGGTGGGTCTGCGCTACGATCCCGGACCGATGTCCTCCAGCGCGTATTCATCGATTGGGAAGCCGCCGTCCGCGATCGGACAGGACGGAGACCCCCCAGAGTCCCAAGCCCCCGAGCGCCAGGATCACGCCGACCCAGCCGGTGGATGGCAGGCCGAACCCCGCCGCGATGGCGAGGCCGGCGAGCCAGGGGCCGAGGGCGTTGGCGAAATTGAAGGCCGAGTGGTTGAGCGCCGCGGCGAGGGTCTGCGCATCCTCCGCCACATCCATCAGGCGGGTCTGCAGGATCGTGGCGAGACCGCCGCCGCACCCGATCAGAAACACGACGGGCAGGAGGGTCCACAGGCTCGCGGTGGCCGCCGGATAGAGCGCCAGCGCGACCGCGCTCCAGACCAGGGTCGCCCCGGCCGCCGGCATCTGGGCGCGGTCGGCGGCCCAGGCGCAGACGAGATTGCCGACGGTGAGCCCGAGGCCGAAGGCCGCGAGCGCCAGCGGGATCAGCGCCGGCGCGGTGTGCGTCACGGCCAGCATGGTCGAGGCGAGGTAGGCGTAGACCGAAAACAGGCCGCCGAAGCCGATCGCCCCGATGGCGAGGGTCATCCACACCTGTCCGCGCCGGAGCGCGCCGAGTTCCCGCAAGGCGCTGGCCCCCGCCACCGGGCGCCCCAACGGCGCGAACAGGCGCACCAGGATCGCTGTCAGCAGCGCCAGAACCGCGACCAGGACGAAGCTCCAGCGCCAACCTAGGAGCTGCCCCACCGCATTGGCGAGCGGCACGCCGACCACCGTCGCGATCGTCAATCCGGCGATGACGCGGGAGATCGCTTGCGTCCGGCGCTCCCGCGGCACCAGCGAGGCCGCCATCAGGGCCGCGACCCCGAAATAGGCCCCGTGCGGCAAGCCGGCCAAGAAGCGGAAGGCCAGCATCCAGCCATAGGATGGCGCCAGGGCGGACAGGGCGTTGCCCAGCGCGAACAGGCCCATCAGACCCATCAGCAGCGTGCGGCGCGGAATGCGCGCGGCTAGGACCGCGAGGATCGGCGCACCGACGACGACGCCGAGCGCATAGGCGCTGATGACGTGTCCCCCCGTGGGCGCGTCGATGCCGAGATCCGCCGAGAAGTTGGGCAGCAGGCTCATCGCGGCGAATTCGGTGGTGCCGATGGCAAAGCCGCCCACCGCCAGGGCGAACAGGACCAAAGCCGGATGATGGACGCGCGCCGGGGCGCCGATGGTCAGATCGTCGGCGGAGAGGTCGGATGAGACGTGGTTCACGGGGATTCCAGAAGAGTTTTCAGGTTCGGCGCCCGCGGCCGATCGCCGGGCCCGGCCAACGAGTCGCATTCACGCGCGTGAGCATCCTCGCTCGCTCCCGATGCGCGTGGGGGGACGGCAGGTCGGGCACTCTATGGTCGGCCGACGGGAAACGTTGCAGTGCAGCAATTGTTGCATGCGCGTCGTGTCGAGAGCCGCGCCCGCGTCCCGGAATGCCGCGCCGAATCCCGCGTGTCGCAGTGGGAAAAACCGATCGTCGCGCTCGAATCAGTCCTCGTCGATCTTCCAGTCGAACGCGCGCCGAATCGCCCTGCCCCAGGCGGTGACGATCTTGGTGCGCTGTGTGGCCTCCATCGCCGGGGTCCAGCGCCGGTCGACACCCCAGTTGCGGGAGAGCGCGTCGAGCCCGTTCCAGTATCCGGTGGCGAGCCCTGCGGCGTAGGCCGCCCCGAGGGCGGTGGTCTCGGTCACGCGCGGGCGGACCACCGGTACGTCGAGGATGTCGGCCTGGAACTGCATCAGCGTGGCGTTCGCGGTCATCCCGCCATCGGTGCGCAACTCCTTCACCGGAATGCCGGAATCGCTCTCCATCGCCTCCAGGACCTCGCGGGTCTGGAAGGCAGTGGCCTCCAGCACGGCGCGGGCGATGTGGCCCTTGTTGGCGTAGCGGGTCAGGCCGATGATCAGGCCGCGGGCGCCCTCGTTCCAATGCGGGGCGTAGAGGCCGGAAAAGGCGGGGACGAAGTAGACGTCGCCGTTATCCGCGACGGTGGCGGCCAGCGTCTCGACCTCGGCACTGTCCTTGATCATCCCGAGGTTGTCGCGCAGCCATTGCACCAGGGCGCCGGTGATGGCGATCGAGCCCTCCAGGGCGTAGACCGGGGGCTGCCCGGCGAGCCTGTACCCGAGCGTCGTGATCAGGCCTGCGCTGGAGGGAACCGGTGTCTCGCCGGTGTTCATCAGCGCGAAGCAGCCGGTGCCGTAGGTGTTCTTGGCCTCGCCCGGCTTGAAGCAGGTCTGTCCGAACAGGGCCGCCTGCTGGTCGCCCAGGATACCGGCGATCGGCACCCCGGCGAACGGCGCCTTCGTCTCCCCGTAGACCTCGCTCGACGAGACGATCCTCGGCAGCATCGTGCGCGGAATGCCGAAGGCCGAGAGCATACCCGCGTCCCAGTCCAGGGTCTTCAACGCCATGAGCTGGGTCCGGCTGGCATTGGTGACGTCGGTGATGTGCAGACCGCCATCGACGCCGCCGGTGAGGTTCCAGACCAGCCAGGTGTCGATGTTGCCGAACAGGACGTCGCCGGCCTCGGCTTTCTCACGGGCACCCGGAACGTGGTCGAGCAGCCAGCGCAGCTTCAGTCCGGAGAAGTAGCTCGCCAAAGGCAGGCCGGTGATCGCGCGAAAACGGTCGCGGCCGCCGTCGCGGGCGAACTCGGCGACCAGACGGTCGTTTCGGGTGTCCTGCCAGACCAGGGCGTTGTGCAGGGCCTCGCCCGTGCGCCGGTCCCAGATCAGCGTGGTCTCGCGCTGATTGGTGATGCCGATCGCGGCGAGGTCGCTCGGCCGAAGCCCGGCGGTGTCGAGGGCCTCGCGCATCACCGCTTGGGTCTTGCGCCAGATCTCCGCCGGATCGTGCTCGACCTGGCCCGGACGCGGGTAGATCTGCCGGTGCTCGGCCTGGGCGCTGGCGATGATCGTACTGTCGCGGTCGAACACCATGAAGCGGCTGCTGGTGGTGCCCTGGTCGATGGCACCGACATAACGGCTCATGCGTCCCTCCCTGTCCTTGTGCCGGTCGTCCGGCGTGGCGTCGCGTTTCCTTCGGCCGGGCTTGGGTGCCGGCTCGGTCGTTCGCACTCGTGTCAGGCCACCGCCGCTTCGCGTCCGAGATAGGCCCGCAACCGCACGGCACTGTCCGGAGACGTGCGCAGCCCGAGCTTCGAGCGGCGCCACAGGATATCCTCCGCCGTCACCGCCCATTCCTGGCCGCGCAGATAGTCGACCTCCGCCCCGGTCAGGCCGCCGTCGAAGCTCGCGCCGAGTTCGGCGAGCGAACGGGCTGTTCCGAGCAGGTCGCGCACCCTGGTGCCGTAGGCGCGGGCGAGCCGGCGCGCGATCTCCGGCGGCAGGAACGGCTTTTCGCTCTGGAGTGCCGCAAGAAATTTGTCGAAATCGGAATCCGGCAGATCGCCGCCGGGCAGCACCGCTTCGCCGGTCCAGGCCGGCCCGAGATCGGAAAAATAGGGTTCGAGCTTCTCGATGGCGTGTTCGGCGAGCCGGCGATAGGTCGTGATCTTGCCGCCGAACACCGACAAAACCGGGAGCTTGCCGGCGCTGTCGGAGACGTCGAGCACGTAGTCGCGGGTCACCGCCGAGGCGTTCTGGGCCGCGTCGTCGTAGAGGGGCCGCACGCCCGAATAGCTCCACACCACGTCGTCCGGCCCGATGCGCTCGGCGAAGGACCGGTTGATGCAGTCGCAGAGGTAGCGCGTTTCCTCCGGCGAGATCGTCACCGGGCCGGGCTCGGCTGCGTAGGGCACGTCGGTGGTGCCGATCAGCGTAAAGTCGCGCTCATAGGGAATCGCGAACACGATGCGCGTGTCGGGCTGCTGCAGGATGTAGGCCTGGTCGCCCTCGTAGAGCTTGCGCACGACGATGTGGCTGCCCTTGATCAGGCGCACCGCCGCGCGGCTGTCGATGCCGAGGGTCTCGCCCAGCGTCTCGCTCACCCAGGGGCCTGCGGCGTTGACCACCGCCCGCGCCCGGATGGTCGCCTCGGTGCCGGTGGTCTCGTCACGCAAAGTCGCGACCCAGGCCGCCTCGTCGCGCCGGGCCGAGACGACGCCCGTGCGGGTGCGGATGTCCGCACCGAGCGCTCGGGCGTCCATGGCGTTGAGCACCACGAGGCGGCTGTCCTCGACCCAGCAGTCGGAATAGACGAAGCCCTGGGTGAGGCGGTCCTGGAGCGGCGCGCCCATGGCGGAGGTTCGTAACCGAACAGAGGTCGAGCCCGGCAGGGTCCGCATCCGCGCGAGATGATCGTAGAGGAACAGGCCGGCGCGCAGCATCCAGGCCGGACGCAGCCCCGCATCGTACGGCAGCACGAACCGCAACGGCCAGATGATGTGGGGTGCCAGCCGGAGCAGACGCTCACGCTCGGCCAAGGCCTCCCGCACCAGCCGGAACTCGTAATATTCGAGGTAGCGCAGGCCACCGTGGATCAGCTTGGTGCTCGACGACGAGGTGAACTCGGCCAGATCGCCGCGTTCGCACAAAAGCACCTTGAGGCCCCGACCCGCCGCGTCGCGGGCGATGCCGGTCCCATTGATGCCGCCGCCGATGACGAGCAGATCATAAACGCTGTCCAAGCCGAACCTCCCCTGGCCGATCGGTGAACAGAGTATCGATCTGGTCGAGGCGACCCATCCGCACCATCGGGCGCCGCGTGAACGTGTTGTGATTGGCGACGCGGAAGGCCTGAGTGGCCCGCCTCTGCTCGACTCCGGAAGTTTCTCCGCGCGGTTCGGGTTTCTCGGCGGAGCGTGACACGACAGGGGGCCTCCCTCGGACGTTTCCAAGAGGATAGAGGGCGCGGCCCGTGCAGGGCAGCGTTTCGTGCGATCGACCCACAGGCGCAAACCGAAAACGGCGAGGCTCATCGCCTCGCCGCTCATCGATCAGACTGCCGACATCACCAACCTAGGAGTACAGATTCAGGATCACAGCGGCCGATCCGACGATCGTGGCGGCCAGACCGCCGATGAACGTCCCGATCATCGCGTAGGAGAATGTCTTCAGAACCATCGTGTGTGCCTCCCGATCAGCAGCGGTTGCCACCCGAGGTCTGGCCATACTGCATGACCGGACGGGTCTGCTGGTTGGCATTGCCCTCGGCGGCGGAGCTCATCGGACAGCCGCCATAGGCCGGGGTGGCTCTGCGGTCGACCGAACCCGTGGTCTCGACGTCGTAGTGATACTCGGGGGCATGGCGGGGCGCGATGTCGAAGGCCATCGCGGACGAGATCGGAGCAACGCCAAGGATAAGAGCGGCGGCGATGGCGGCGATACGGGTCTTCATGGCGATTTAAAACTCTTTCTTCAGTACGAACCGACTTTCCGGCTCGTTTCTTCCTGACTGATTACAAGATAGGGTGTCGATCTCTTCCATGACGTGTCGCCTCGCACGCGCCACCGCGGATTAAAGCCGGCAACGGATCTTGGATTGGCGGGAGATCTTGGACTGGCGGGATGTGACGAGGGCCGCGATCTGCTAGTGAGCGACGCAACGGGAACGACTCGGGAATCGGTGTCATGATCCATCCATCGCGCGTCGCGCTCGGCGTGCTGATCGCCTTGGCGCCCCTGCCGGCGCGTGCGCAATCGGCGCCCAATCTTGCCGCCTTGCGCGGTCTGGCGCCGGTGAGTGCGCTGCCCGGGACGCCGGAGGGTCAGGCCGCCCTGGCGGCGAACCTGAAGGTCACCGGCGACATCCAGACCGGAGCCCTCGTCCAGCCGATCCTGCTGCCGTTTGCCGAGCAGCAGCGCCTCGCACTGCGCGACTGCTTCATCACCGACGGCAATGCCGCCGAACTCGCCGACGGTCTCGGGACGACGCTCGGCGACGCCTATCAGGCCAAGGCGCGCTACGCCGATTTCAAGACCTTCACCAACGTCTCACCGGCGGTGGCCGACCTGATCGGCTATACCAACAACATCGCCAAGTCCGATTCGAACGCGGGCAAGTACTTCTTCGCCAATGCCACCGCGAACGGCAAAACGCCGGTCTCCGAGGAGGCCGCCGCGATCCTGTCCGCCGGCGGCGGTACGACGGACGTGTTCGGCAAGGCCTATGAGCGCCGCGCGGGCAGTGCCGGCGCCGATCTCTACGGCAATTCCCGGCCGTTCCAGACGGAGCCACGCCTGATCGCCTATCGCGGTGACGACTATTTCGGCAAGCCGTCCCACAGCCTGGATTGGCTCCGCGGACCGGGCCAGAACCTGATGGACAGCCCGTCCTACCCGAGCGGCCACACCACCTACGGCTACACCGAGTCGCTGCTTCTCGCCCTGTTGGTTCCGGAGCGCTACCAGCAGATGATCGCCCGCGCCGCCGAGTACGGCAACAACCGGATCGTGGTCGGGGCGCACTACGCCATGGACGTGATCGGCGGCCGGGCGGTGGCGCTGCACGCCGTCGCGCACCTGCTCGCCAACGATCCGGCCTATGTCGGGCAGTCCCGTAAGAACCCGGCCATCGCCAACGAGATGAGCCGCGACACCGATGGGGCCGTCACCCTCACCGATTATCCGGCGGCGCTGCGGGTCGCCCGGATGGAACTGCAGGCCGTCCTGAAGGCGCAGTGCGGCGACACCATCAAGGCCTGTGCGGCGGCCGACCGCGGCCGGTTCAGGGATTCGGCCGCCAACGCGGCCTTCTACGCGGTCACCCAGACCTACGCGCTCCCGGTGGTGCACCCGAAGACCGCCGGCGCAGGGGAGGATGTCGGCACGATCGCCCCGGAGGCCGGCCACCTGCTGACGGCGGCTTTCCCGTCGGTGACCCTGGCCGAGGCCAACGCCATCCTGACCTCGACGCTGGGGCCGGGCGGCGGCTTCCTGAACGACGGCTCCGCCTTCGGGATCTATTCCCGCCTCGACCTCTACGCGGCCGCGGGCAAGGCCGCCGCCCTCGAGGCCGAACGGCAGGCGACGGCCAAATGATCGCCGGCCTGGCCCGGTCGAGACGCCAGTTCCGCCGCCGCGCAGGGCACCTCCCGCAAATGCGCAGCGCTTAAGCCGTTGCATCGGCGGCCCAGAAGCATCATCACACCGTCCAGATTTTCGGGCCGTTCGCAGTGCCACGCCACCGGTGGGCGATGCGAAGAGTCGGCATCCTGGCCAACGCCGCCCGAGTCGATCCAGGACGAGAAGGAAGCCGACATGAAGACGCGTGCAGCAGTCGCGTGGGAGGCCAAGAAGCCGCTCACCATCGAGACCATCGACATCGAGGGGCCGAAGGCCGGCGAGGTTCTCATCGAACTGATGGCCACCGGCATCTGCCACACCGACGCCTACACCCTCTCGGGCCTCGATTCCGAGGGCAAGTTCCCGGCGATCCTCGGCCACGAGGGTGCGGGCATCGTGCGCGAGGTCGGCGCCGGCGTGACCACGCTGAAGCCCGGCGACCACGTCATCCCGCTCTACACGCCGGAATGCCGCAACTGTAAGTCCTGCCTGTCGCAGCGGACCAACCTGTGTACCGCGATCCGTGCGACGCAGGGCCAGGGCGTGATGCCGGACGGCACCAGCCGCTTCTCCTGCGTCTCCACCGGCGGCAGCCCGGGCGGCACCAACACCCTGTTCCACTACATGGGCTGCTCGACCTTCTCGAACTTCACGGTCCTGCCGGCCATCGCGCTCGCCAAGATCCGCGAAGACGCCCCCTTCGACAAGATCTGCTACATCGGCTGCGGCGTCACCACCGGCATCGGCGCGGTGATCTACACCGCCAAGGTCTGGCCCGGCGCCAATGTCGTGGTGTTCGGTCTCGGCGGCATCGGCCTCAACGTGCTCCAGGCCGCCCGCATGGTGGGGGCCGACAAGATCATCGGCGTCGACATCAACCCCGACAAGCAGGACATGGCCCGCAAGTTCGGCATGACCCACTTCATCAACCCGAAGGAGGTCGGCAACGAACACGTGGTCCAGGCGATCCTCGACGTGACCGGCGGCGGCGCGGACTTCTCGTTCGACTGCACCGGCAACGTCAACGTGATGCGCCAGGCGCTGGAATGCTGCCACCGCGGCTGGGGCGAATCGATCGTCATCGGCGTGGCGGAGGCCGGCCGCGAGATCTCGACCCGTCCGTTCCAGCTCGTCACCGGCCGCGTCTGGAAGGGCTCGGCCTTCGGCGGCGCGCGCGGCCGCACCGATGTGCCGAAGATCGTGGACTGGTACATGGAGGGCAAGATCAACATCGACGATCTGATCACCCACACCATGCCGCTGGAAGACATCAACCACGGCTTCGACCTCATGCACGAGGGCAAGTCGATCCGGTCCGTCGTCGTCTACTAGGTCGGGCCGCGACGAATCCACGAAGACACGCGTGTCCCCTTTCCCATCAGGGAGAGGGGACCTGTCGCGTCGCTTCGATCCGACCTGATTGCAGCCTCAGGCACGCGTAACGCAGGAGATCACAGCCGATGGAAACCCTTTCGAAAGCCCGCGCCCATGGCGGCACGCAGGGCGTCTACAAGCACGACGCGCAGACCACGGGCTGCCCGATGACCTTCGCGGTGTTCGTGCCGCCGCAGGCCGAAAACGGCCCGGTTCCGGTACTGTGGTACCTGTCCGGCCTCACCTGCACCCACGCCAACGTCATGGACAAGGGCGAGTACCGCAAGGCGGCGGCCGAGCACGGCGTGATCATCGTGGCGCCCGACACCAGCCCGCGCGGCCCCGGCATCCCGGACGAGGACGGCAATTGGCAGTTCGGCTCCGGTGCCGGCTTCTATCTCGACGCCACCCAGGCGCCCTACGACAAGAACTACCGGATGTGGAGCTACGTCACCGAAGAGCTGCCCGCCCTCATCGCCAAGGAATTCCCCGCCGACATGACCCGCCAGGGCATCTTCGGCCATTCCATGGGCGGCCACGGCGCGTTGACCATCGCACTGACCTATCCCGACCGCTTCAAGTCGTGCTCGGCCTTCGCGCCGATCGCCCAGCCCTCCACCGCCGGATGGTCGAAGCCCGCCTTCGAGAAGTATCTCGGCACGGACGTGGCCGCGTGGCGCGCCCACGACGCCACGGCGCTGATCGAGGACGGCAAGCGCTTCCCCGAGTTCCTGGTGGATCAGGGCAGCGCCGACAGCTTCCTGAAGGACGGCCTGCGGCCCTGGCTCCTTCAGGAAGCCTGCACCAAGGCCGGCATCGCCCTGACGCTGAACATGCGCGAGGGCTACGATCACTCCTACTTCTTCATCTCGAGCTTCATGGACGATCACATCGCCTGGGCTGCCGAGCGGCTGAAGCGCTAAGCGTCGAATCGCAGGGCGGGGCTGTCTGTCCCGCCCTGCCCCGCCCCACCCGAAGCGAACCCTTTACGCGGGTCGAAACCGGGCCGGCCGATCATCCGGATTCGGGATCAGGCGCGGTGACCGGTCGCCAGGAAGGCATCGAGTTCGGCGGCCGTCGGGAAGGCGTCGAAGGCCCCGAACCGGGTGGTTGTGAGCGCCCCGCAAGCGGCAGCCCGCCGCAGGGCCTCTTCGAGTGTCAGCCCCTGGAGAAGGCCCACACCGAGACTGCCCGCAAACCCGTCGCCTGCGCCGATCGTGTCGATCACCGTCACCTTGGCGGCCTTCTGGTGGATCGGCGGCGCGCCCTCGCGGAAGGCGAGCGCGCCGGCCTCACCGAGGGTCACGACCACGAGTTCGGGCCCCGCTTCCAGCAGGCGCTCTATTGATGGGGTGGCGCCCGCCCCCGACGCGATCGCCTCGTCGAGTCCGAGATCGCAGCCTTCGACGCGATTGACGATGAGGATCGAGGTCGCGGCCAGGATGCGTGGATCGATCGGCCGGCTCGGAGAGGGATTGAGCAGGGTCGTCGCGCCGCGTGCCCGGGCGCGGGTGAAGGCGGCGAGGATCGGCGCGTCCGGCGATTCGAAGGTGGCCATCACCAGCGCCGCGCCGTCGACCACATGCGCGACCCGCGCAATGTCCTTGGCACAGAGCAGGCGATTGGCCCCGAGGCTCACCGCAAGGCAGTTCTCGCCGTCCCCATCGACGAAGCCGACCCCGGCGCCTGTTGACCCCGTTCGGTGGACCAGCATGTCCGCCGACAGCCCGGCGCGTTGGAATGCCGATCTGGCGATGTCCGAGAACGGGTCGTCGCCGATCGCGAACGCACCGTCGACATGCGCGCCGAGCCGATGTGCGACGACGGCGAGATTGAAGCCCTTGCCCCCCGGCTCGACGACGAAATCCGCGGCATCGAGGGACTCTCCGGCCCGCGGCAAGCGTGCTACAAGCACCGAGCAGGCGACGACAAAGCTTCCGACGACGAAGACCTGCATCCGTGGAATCCCTGGTATCGAGAGTGCCGAAGAGAAGCGCCGCCGCGAGCCCCGACCTGCGCCTTCTGTCATCGGACGCTGCCGATCATGCGCCGGCCGGGTCGGTCACCCATCTCCATCGCCCATCGTTGATGTCGCTTTTGCGCCTGCGCAACGACACCGCGATGCCACTCTATCAGCAATTGGAAGAACAGCTCTCCGCCCTTATCGCGTCGGGGTCACTTCCGCCCGGTGTGGTCCTTCCCGCCGAACGCCAGCTGGCCGAGAACCTCGGCGTCAGCCGCGTCACCATCCAGCGCGCCTATGCGGCGATGCGGGAGCGCGAGTTGCTCGCCTCTCAGGGGCGCAAGGGCTTCGTGGTGCGCCGGCGGCCCGATCCGGTGCGCCCGGGCATGGACCGGCTGAAGGGCTTCACCGAAGAGATGCGGGAGCTCGGCAAGATCCCGTCGTCGCGAATCATCGAACGCGAGGTGGTCCAGGACCGCTCGATCTCCTCGATCTTCGGAATGTCCTCCACGGCGCCGCTCCTGAAGCTCACCCGGGTCCGCTACGGTGACGACGTCCCGATGTCGCGGGAGGTGGCCTGGTACAACCTCAAGGCGGTGCCGGCGCTGGAACACGGCGATCTGTCCGGCTCGGTCTATGCCGTCATCGCCGAGACCTGCGGCGCGCGTCTGGTCACCTGCGACCAGACCATCGAAGCCACGATGCCGACCACCGCCGAATGCCGGATCTTCGGATTCGACCAGCCGCTCCCGTGTCTCCTGATCAAGCGCCACAGCTTTACGCAGGACGCGGTCATGATCGAGTACGTCGAAGGATTGTTTCGTGGCGACATGTACAGTTATCGCCTGAAGATGCAGGCCTGATCGACCGGCCCCGGACGGGACCGGCCGTACTCGGCCACGCGTATCAGGCCGGTAGGCCGGTCGGCTCGAACAGGAAGCCGTCGATGGCCGGGATCGAGACCGAGAGGTTGGCGCTGCCGCCATAGCTCGCCTTCGACACGCGCCAGGGGCGCTCGGCGCGGGCACGGATCGCTTCCGAGGGGCGCAGGCGGCGCGCCTCGCCATCGGAATCGATCTCTTCGATGCTGAGGAATCCGTAGACCTGGAGGCGGGCCGCGATCAGCTTCGTTTCGCGGTCGCCCGCCGCCACCGGCAGCGTGCCCGAGGCGTAGACCGCATCCATCAAGGCACGCTGGTCGCTGCGCCGCGTCGCGTTGGTGGCACGCGCCTGCGCCAGGCGCGCTTCGAAGGGCGGGCGGGTCGCACGCCGGAAGGGCACCACGTTGTCCATCGCCGCCGGTACGCTACTCATACGCCGTATTCCCCGTGCGGGCCGGGATTACGCCCCGGCCTTTCGCGAGACTTCGACGATGTCGCTTAACGGCCGACTAACGTTAAGTCGTTGCCATGTCCCAAACTCGCTTCCCGGAGCCGGCGCGCGGTGGCATCGTCGACCCGGTCTTCCTCCAAGGATGACCGCCGCGACCTCCCGAAATTTCGGCGGCGGGGCGACATCGAACGGCGCGATCAGTACGGATAGCCGTAATAGCGGCTTCCGCCCGGGCGGACCTGGGCCCTGACCGGACGGTCGCCCCGGCCCTCATAGGCGCCCAGATAGGGATCCAAGCGCGGGTCGCGATAATTGCCGTTGTTCACACCGGCCGAACGGTCGTTGCCGCTGAGGGCGGCGTAGGGCGACAGCCCATCGCCACTACTGCCACCGCCGCGTGCCATGGCCGCGCCGGACAGGCCGACCAGCACGGCCGTCGCCAAGGAAACGCTGATCATCGGTCTCGTCATCATGCTCTCCTGAGCGGCGATCGACATCAAAGCGAACGATGGGGCCGGCCCTGCAGTTCCCCCCGCAGAATTGCAGACGGGGCGCTGCGAAAACGCGGCGCCCCGCAAGGCTCAGAGGGCGACCGAGAAGGCGCCCGTGGTCTTGGCGCGGACTTCGTCCTCGGTGACGCCGTCGGCGAGTTCGATCAGGGTCATGCCGCCATCACCCTTCTTGTCGATGGTGAAGACGCCCAGATCCGTGATCACCATGTCGACCACGTGGGTGCCGGTGAGCGGAAGATCGCATTCGGCCAGGAGCTTGGGGGATTCCGAGCCGTCCTTGCCCTTGGCAGTGTGCTCCATCACCACCACCACCTTCTTGACGCCGGCCACGAGGTCCATGGCGCCGCCCATGCCCTTCACCATCTTCCCGGGGATCATCCAGTTGGCGAGATCGCCGTTCTGCGCCACCTGCATCGCGCCGAGGATCGACAGGTTGATGTGCCCGCCCCGCACCATCCCGAAGGAATCCGAGGACGAGAAGTAGCTCGTGGTCGGCAATGCCGTGATCGTCTGCTTGCCGGCATTGATGAGGTCGGGGTCTTCCTCGCCGTCATACGGGAACGGGCCCATGCCGAGCATGCCGTTCTCGGATTGCAGCTGCACCGACATGCCGTCGGGAATGTAGTTCGAGACGAGCGTCGGAATGCCGATGCCGAGGTTGACGTAGAAGCCGTCCTTCAGCTCCTTGGCGGCGCGCTCGGCCATCTGTTCGCGGGTCCAGGCCATGGTCTTATCTCTCCCTGTTCCGGTCAGGCGGTGGCGGCTTCGCCGCGCTTGCGGGTGGTGCGCTGCTCGATCCGCTTCTCGCGGGTCGGAACGTGGACGATGCGCTTGACGAAGATGCCGGGCGTGATGATCGCGTCGGGGTCGAGTTCGCCCGGTTGCACCAGGTGTTCGACCTGAGCCACCGTCATCGTGGCGGCGGTCGCCATCATCGGATTGAAATTGCGCGCCGTCATCCGGTAGACGAGATTGCCCTCGGTATCGCCCTTCCAGGCATGGACGATGGCGAGATCGGCGAACAGGCCACGCTCCATCACGTACTCTTCGCCGTCGAACTCCTTCACCTCTTTACCTTCGGCGATGAGGGTGCCGACGCCGGTCTTGGTGTAGAAGGCCGGGATGCCGGCGCCGCCCGCGCGAATGCGCTCGGCGAGGGTGCCCTGCGGGTTGAACTCGATGGCGAGTTCGCCGCCGAGATATTGCCGGGCGAATTCCTTGTTCTCGCCGACATAGGACGAGATCATCTTGGCGACCTGCCGGGTCTGGAGCAGCTTGCCGAGGCCGACATTGTCGATGCCGGCATTGTTCGAGATCACGGTCAGACCCTTCACGCCGGAATCGCGGATCGCGTCGATCAATTCGTCCGGGATGCCGCAGAGGCCGAAGCCGCCGGCCATCACCACCATGTCGTCCTTGAGCAGTCCGGCCAGCGCCGCCGTCGCGTCGGAATATACCTTCTTCATCAAAGCCGTCCTTCCCGAAAGTTCGCTCGAAACCTTGCCGGTGCTGCAACCGTCACGCCAAATCGCAGGCGTGCCAAGTCCTCGCAGCGTCGACAGGCCGAGTCTTTGGCGTTTCCGTTGCCCGCGCTCGACCCGCGACCTCGACCTGGCCGCCGGCGCGCGCCCGTGCTCGCGGTTCGTCTGTGCTCCAACCGACCCGGTGCCGGCAAGCCGGGAATCGGTGTTCGCTGGTGGACGGAGCCGCAGTGTCACTGGGCGGCAGGGAGACAGAACGCGCGCCAGCCGCTATCACGGGTTTATCGTCGGTTGATGCGCAGTTGGGGGGCTGCGTTCAGGTCCGATCTGACGACCGCTCACAGGTCACGTCCGCACGGAGTGCAATGTCGCCGCGCCGCCTCTTCCCCGTCATCGCATCCGGCGTGCTGGTGGCCGGCTTCGCCTGCGCCTGCGTGCCCTGGTCCGTGGCGATGCCGGGGCTGGTCGACCGCGTCGCCCGCGAATTCAGGCACTCCTACGGTGTGGCGTTGAGCGTGGAGGGCCCCACCGAGGTGGCACTCCTGCCCCTCCCCCGCATCGCCTTCTCCCGTGTGCGCCTCGATGCCGGCGCACGGGGCGGACCAGTGCTCGCCGAGGGCGGCACGCTCTCGCTCCAGGTCAACCTGCTCGCACTCCTCGCCGGCCGGATCGACATCAACACCCTGTCCCTCGATGGGGCGGCGGTGCATCTGCCCGAGTCCGATGACGATACCCGCTGGGCCGGTCCGATCCGCCAGCTCACCCGGCAGGTGTCGGCGGAGGGCGGCTCTCATCCGCGTCGGATCAGTCTGTCCCGGATGACCGTCACCGGGCGCGACCCGCGGGATGGCAGTCCGCAGACCGCCCGTGCGGTCGATCTCACGCTGTCCTGGCCCCTGTGGAGCGACCGCGTCGATCTGGCCGGCGGCTTTACCTGGAACGCCGTCCCGGCGCGCTTCACGCTGACGGGCGTGCGACTGACCGACCTGCTCGCGGGGGAACCGAGCCCATTCGCGGCCAGTGCCGAATGGCCTGCGGGTACCCTGTCCGCCGAGGGCACCGGCAAGATCGGCGATGGCCTGAAGCTCACCGGCCGCGGCACCCTGCAGACCCGCTCCCTGCCCGAGACGCTGGCCTGGGCCGGAGGCGATGTCGCGTTGTCTCCCTTCATCGAGCGTTTCGGCCTCGATGGTAGTTTCGAGACCGATGGCTGGGTCGTCTCCCTGCCGACGATCCGGGTCTCCGTCGGCAGCGACCGCCTCGAAGGTGCCGGCTCGGTGGCCTTCGGCGATGGACGCCCGACGGTACAGGCGACCTTGGCCGCCGAGACCCTCAACCTCGCTCCGTTGCTCGCCGGCGTGATGCGGGTGTTCGGCCTCGACCAGCCCGATGCGGATGCGAACGATTGGCGCGGGCACAGCGTCGCCCTGCGCCCCTTGACCGGCGGCGACCTCGACCTGCGGATTTCCTCCGGTGGTGCCCGCCTCGGCCCCCTGATGTTGACGGATCTGGCCGCAAGCCTGCTGGTGCGCGACGGCAGCATCGAGGCTGCGCTGAACCGGGCCACCGTCGAAGGCGCGACCCTGAAGGGCCGGGTCGCCCTGACGGCGAATGCCGACGCTCCGGACCAGACCGAGGTGAAGGCGCAGGCGTCCTTCGATCGCCTCGACCT
Organism: Methylobacterium sp. BTF04; assembly: GCF_010692745.1. GTDB lineage: Bacteria > Pseudomonadota > Alphaproteobacteria > Rhizobiales > Beijerinckiaceae > Methylobacterium. Next base: position 25,115 of record NZ_JAAHTB010000039.1, on the reverse strand, counting down.
CGGTGAGTTTCTCGGCACGCTCGGCCAAGAGCGATGGGTGGTGGGCGACGCCCAGGGGCAGATGTTCGTCGAGGGCACCGGCGCCACGGCGGGCGCGCTCATGGGGCACGTCAACGGGCACGCGGCACTGTCGGTCGATCGCGGGACCATCGCGGGCGTCGACCTGACGGACGTGGTCCACCGCAACGGGGCCGTCGCCTCCGGCGCCCTGGCGCGCCGCAACGCCCGCACGCCCTTCGAACGGGCCGGCGTCACGGTCCGCTTTACCGACGGAATCGGTCAGATCGCCGATGGCGTGCTCAAGGCGACGGCGCTCAGCGCGTCCCTCACCGGCGCGGTGTCGCTGCCCGAGCGCCGTCTGTCCGCGCTGGCCGAACTCGTGCCGCGTGCCGGGACGGGTGAGAGCGGCGCGCGCGTCTCGACCCTGTTCGAGATCGCCGGTCCGTGGAACGCCGTCCGCGCCGTGGCGCGGTCGCATGATCCGGATGCCGCCTCCCGCGGCGAAGCGGTGTTCGCGCCCAATGCCCTCAGGCTCCCGGCGACGGTGCGCGCCTACGCGCCGTAAGTCGGTCCGGCCTTGGCGGCGTTGCGTCCCGTCAGCCAGGTGGCGCCGAGGACGATCACGGTGACACCGGCCACTAGCAGGGTCGAGGCCGCGTTGATCTCCGGGTTCACGCCGAGGCGAACCTGACTGTAGAGCCGCATCGGCAGCGTCGTCGCCCCCGGACCCGAGACGAAGCTGGCGATCACGAGGTCGTCGAGCGACAGGGTGAAGGCGAGGAGGAAGCCCGCTGCCAGCGCCGGTGCGATGAGCGGCAGGGTGATCGTGGCGTAGACCCGCAGCGGCCCGGCCCCGAGATCGGCGGCGGCCAGTTCCAGCGCGAGGTCGAGCCCCTTCAGCCGCGCCCCGACGAGGACGGCGACGAAGCCGAGCCCGAGGGTGGCGTGGGCGATGACCAGGGTGACGATGCCCCGGTCGAGCCCGATTCCGACGAAGAGCAGCAGCAGCGAGAGACCGGTGATCACCTCCGGCATCACCATCGGCGCATAGACCAGTCCGGTGAAGAGGCTCCGTCCGGCAAAGCGGCCGGCGCGATCGAGGGCCAGCGCCGCGAGGCCGCCGAGGATCGTGGCGACGAGGGCCGAGGCCGCTGCCACCCGCAGGGAGACGAGGGCGGCATCGATGAGCGGCCGGTCGGCGAACAGGATCGCGTACCAGCGCGTAGAGAACCCGCCCCAGACCGTGACGAGGGCCGAAGCGTTGAACGAATAGACCGCCAGCACCAGGATCGGCGCATACAGGAAGGTGAGGCCGAGGCCGAGGGCGACGCGGTTGAGGACGCTCACCGGGCCGCCTCCGTGCGCCGCGTTTCGGCCTCGCGGAACAGCACCAGCGGCCCGACCACGAGGATGAGGAGCAGGATCGCCACCGCGGAGGCCAGCGGCCAGTCGCGGTTGGAGAAGAACTCGCTCCACAACACCCGCCCGAGCATCAGCGTGTCCGATCCGCCGAGCAGATCGGGGATGATGAATTCGCCCACCATGGGCACGAAGCACAGCAGCGCGCCGGCCATCAGGCCGGGGCCGGCGAGCGGCAGGGTCACGCTCCAGAACACCCGCGTCGGCGAGGCGCCGAGATCGGCCGCGGCGTCCCGCAGGCGCGGATCGAGCCGGGCGAAGACCGCGTAGAGCGGCAGCACCATGAACGGCAGGTAGGCGTAGGTCAGGCCGATCAGCACCGCCGCTTGGGTGTTGAGGAGTTCGAGCGGCCGGTCGATCAGGCCGAGCCGCATCAGTCCGGCGCTGAGCAGGCCCTCAGGTTTCAGGATCGCGATCCAGGCGTAGATCCGGATGAGGAAGCTCGTCCAGAACGGGACGATCACCAGGGCGACGAGGAGCGGCTGAACCCGCGCCGGGGCGCGGGCCATGGCGTAGGCGATGGGCGTGCCGACCACGAGCAGGAATGCGGTGGCGATGGCCGCCAGGCTCAGGGAGGACAGGGCGGCATCGCGGTAGAGCGCATCGTTGGCCAGGGTCTCGAAATTCGCGAAATCGAGCTCTTCCAGAAACGTCCCCCAGCCCTCCGGGCCCGCGCTCCAATCGAGCACCGGCAGGTAGGGCGGTTGTGCGGTGGCCGCCGCCGACAGGCTGATCTTCAGCGTGATCAGGACCGGCAGCAGGAAGAACGCGCCGAGCCACAGGAACGGCAGCACGGGGACGAGGCGCGTGACGGCGGGGCGCCCGGACGTCCTCATGCGGGGAGCAGCGTCGCTGCGCCCGGGGGAAAACCGAGGGCGACCGCGTCGCCTGGGGCGAAGGCCGGCGCTTGGCCCCCTGCTGCGACGGTCGCGCGAATCTCGCTGCCGTCCGCCATCCGGACGCGATGACGGATGCGATCGCCGAGATACGTGATCTCGGTCACATGCCCGGCGAGCGCATTCGGCTCGGCGTCCGTCGCGGTGTCGGCTGGCCCGAGCACGATCCGCTCGGGCCGCAGGGCCACCACCACCGCGGCCCCCGCCCCCGGCGCATCGGGCTGGACCCCCGCGTGCAGCGATCCGAGCCCGGTCTCGACCCGTGCAATGTCCCCGGTCCGGTCCGCCACCTGCCCGGCGATCAGGTTCACGTCCCCGAGCAGCCCGGCGACGAAGCGGGTGGCGGGGCGCTCGTAGAGGGTCGCCGCGTCGCCGACCTGGACGAGACGACCGCGATCCATCACGCCGATCCGGTCGGCCAGCGCCATCGCCTCGCCGGGGTCGTGGGTGACGACGATGAAGGTGGTGCCGAGGCGCTTTTGCAGGGCGCGCAACTCGCCTTGGGTCTCGTCGCGCAGCGTCCGGTCGAGGGCGCCGAGCGGCTCATCGAGGAGCAGGATCTTCGGCTCGCGGGCAAGCGCGCGGGCGAGCGCCACGCGCTGGCGCTGACCGCCGGACAGGGTATCGGGCCGGCGCCGGCCGAAGCCGTCGAGCCGGACGAGGCGCAGCAACTCGTCGACCCGCGCGGCGATCCCGGCCCGCCCCAGGCCCTTCAGGCCGTAGCCGACATTGGCGGCCACATCCATGTGCGGAAACAGGGCGTAGGACTGGAACATCATGTTGACCGGGCGCCGATGCGGCGGCCGTGCGGCCATGTCCTCCCCGGCGAGATGGAGGGTGCCGGAGGTCGGCGCCTCGAAGCCGGCGATCAGGCGCAGCAAAGTGCTCTTGCCGCAGCCCGAAGGGCCGAGCAGACAGAAGAACTCGCCCGCTGCCAGATCGAGGGAGACGTCGTCCAACGCCATGTCCGCGCCGAACGCCTTGGTGACATGGGCGAGGCTGAGCAGGGCGGTGGACATCGCGCGCGGTGCCGGGGCGGTCAGTTGTCCTCGCGCAACGCTTCGGCGACGCGGGCCTCGAGCAGGTCCGGGCGCCGGATCACCAGCGCGCCGCGGGTGCGGTCGATCAGGCCATCGGCGGCCATGACGGTGAACTCGCGCGTCACCTGCTCGCGGCGGCAGCCGATGCGTGCAGCGAGCACGTGGTGGTAGGGCGGCGGCGTCACCACCCGCTCGCCGTCGCCGCCGGCCCGGGGCACCGAGAGGCGCAACAACTCGGCATAGAGCCGATGCCTCAGATCGAGGAGCGCGTGCTCCATCAGGCGGGTGTTCAGCTCGCGCACGCGTTTGGCGAGCAGCCGGAACAGCCGGTCGGCGATCGGTTCGGACGCGAACACCATCTGACGGAAGATCGGGGCCGGCACCACACAGACTTCGCCGCGGGTCAGCGCAGTGACGTTGGCCGAGCGGCCGATGCCGTCCAACGCCGCGAGCTCCCCGAAGAAGGCGCCGCCGCGCATCTCGCCGAGGATGACCTCCTTGCCCGATTGCGACCGGTTGAGGATTCGCACCTCGCCCGAAGCCAGGAAGTACACGTCCGTCGAGACGTCATCGTAATCGACCAGAACTTCGTTCTCGTCGAAACGGCGCCAATGGCAGCGCGTCTCGTAGGCGGACAGCTCAATTCCCGGCTCCTTGAAGAACGGGATGCTCGCCAGCCGACTCATCGTCAAAAACTCCCCGGAACGCCACGCCCGTTCCAACATCATGCCGTCCATCGAACCGTTCACGGTTCCGTCCCATCGGTCCGACCGGACTGCGCAAAGCCTGATGGATGGTCCGACGATCCACGCCCGCCTGAGGCGGTCGTACCGCGTTCGACGCGTCGTCGCGCACGAAATGATCGTGACGGCGGGGTGGCGAACGGTCAAGCCGGCGCCGGCCGATGGAGGTGGATGGGGCGAGGGCAAACCGTAATCCGGAAAGATGTTGCCCGATCGTAACGCCATCCTCTATGCGCGGGGTCTGAATACGGCCGACCGGGACTGGGACAGCGGATGTCTCCAAGAATCACCGGCGCCTCGGGATGGGGACAGGTGATTTCGCAAGCCGGCGCCCCGATCGCGTTTCCGCCGGCACCGTTCCAGGCGACCCTGGCGACGGCCTTCTCCCTGCGGGGGCGCGGGCTGCATACGGGGCGGTTCTGCACCGCCCGGGTCTCGCCGGCCGCGGCTGGGTCCGGCATCGTCTTTCATCGGACCCTGCGCGACCGCATCGCGATCGTGCCCGCCCTCTGGCATCTCCAGGAAACGCAGACGTTGTGCACGGCGCTGCGGGGACCGGACGGGACGCTGATCCGTACGGTGGAGCACCTGCTGGCCTCGCTCAGCGCCCTCGGCATCGACAACGCGCGCGTGGACCTCGACGCCGAGGAATTGCCGATCTTCGACGGGAGCGCCCTGTCCTGGTGCGCGGCGATCGCGGCGGCCGGCCGGCATCCACTCGGGGAGCCGCGCCGCACGATCCGGGTCCGGCGCGCAGTGTCCGTGCAGGACGGGCGGCGGTCCCTGCGGGTCGAACCGGCGGACCACCTCACCATTGCGGCCGAACTCGCGCTCGCGCAGTTCGGCCGGATGACCTGGGAGGGGGCAATCACCCCGGACAGCTTCGTCGCGGCCCTGGCGCCGTCGCGCAGCTTCGGTCGCCTGAAATGGGCGCTTCCGCTCAAGCTCTATTCGTACGTCACCGGCAAGCCGGTGCTGCGGGGCGCAACCTTGCGCAGCACCGCCGTGATCGTCGGGGGCCGCATTATCGGCGGCATGCGGGTGCCGGACGAGCCGGTGCGCCATCGCATCCTCGACCTCGTCGGCGATCTCTCGCTCGCCGGATATCCGATCCGCGGCCGCTTCACGGCCATGCATACCGGCCACACCCTGAACCATGCCCTCGTGGCGGCGCTCATGCGCGATGCCTCGGCCTGGGACCTCATGTGACGCAATCCTGACGCAACCTGCGGACGGCGCTTGCCACGGGGGCCGCTCGCCGCCAGAACGCGGACCATGCTGCGCGTCAACGACCTCACCTACCGCATCGGCGAGCGCCTGATCCTCGACGGCGCCACCTTCGTGATCCCCGACCGCGCCCGCGTCGGGCTCGTCGGCCGCAACGGTGCGGGCAAGACCACCCTGTTCAAGGCGATCCTCGGCGAGCTTCCCACCGAGGGCGGCACCGTCTCGATGCCCAAGGGTATGCGCATCGGCGCCGTGGCGCAGGAGGCCCCCGCCGGCCCCGAGACCCTGCACGCCGTGGTGCTGGCCGCCGATACCGAGCGCAGCCGCCTGATGGTGGAGGCCGACACGGCCGACGGACTGCGCCGGGCCGAGATCGAGACCCGGCTGGTGGATATCGAGGCGCACTCGGCCCCGGCCCGTGCGGCGGCCATCCTGCACGGCCTCGGCTTCGATGCGGAGGCGCAGGGCCGGCCCTGCTCCGACTTCTCGGGCGGCTGGCGCATGCGCGTGGCCCTGGCTGCGGTGCTGTTCTCCGAGCCCGACCTGCTGCTCCTCGACGAGCCCACCAACTACCTCGATATCGAGGGCACGATCTGGCTCTACGACTACCTCGAGCGCTATCCGCGCACCGCCGTGATCATCAGCCACGACCGGGATCTGCTCGACGAATGCGTCGACCACATCCTGCATCTCGACAAAGGCAAGCTCAGCATCTACCGCGGCGGCTACACCTCCTTCGCCCGGCAGGTCGCCGAGAAGCGGGTACTGCAGGCCAAGGCCAAGGTGAAGCAGGACGCCGAGCGGGCGCATCTCCAGAGCTTCGTCGACCGGTTCAAGGCCAAGGCGACGAAGGCGCGCCAGGCCCAGTCCCGCGTCAAGCGCCTCGCCAAGATGGAGATCATCGCCTCGGTCATCGAGGACGACGTGCCGGCCTTCCGCCTGCCGAGCCCGGAGCGGCCGCTCTCGCCGCCCATCGTCGCCATGGAGCGGGTCCAGGCGGGCTACCCCGACCGGATCGTGCTGGCGGGACTCAATCTGTCTCTTGCCCCCGACGACCGGGTGGCCCTGCTCGGCGCCAACGGCAACGGCAAGTCGACCTTCTGCAAGCTCATCGGTGGGCGGCTGCCGCCGCTGAGCGGCGAGATGCGGCGTTCCTCGAAGATGGAGGTCGCGTATTTCGCCCAGCACCAGCTCGACGAGCTGCGCCCCAACGAGAGCGCCTACGCCCATGTCCGCGACCTGATGCCGGACGTGCCGGAATCGCGGGCGCGCGCCGCCGCCGCCCGGCTCGGCTTCTCCGGCACCAAGTCCGAAACGCCGGTGTCGCAGCTCTCGGGCGGCGAGAAGGCGCGCCTGCTCATGGGGCTGGCGGCCTTCAACGGCCCCCATCTGCTGATCCTCGACGAGCCGACCAACCACCTCGACATCGAGAGCCGGCAGGCGCTTGTCGAGGCGATCAACGAGTACGAAGGCGCCGTCATCCTGGTGAGCCACGACCGCTTCCTGGTGGAATCCTGCGCCGACCGGCTCTGGCTCGTCGCCAACGGCAGCGTGAAGGCCTTCGACGGCGACATGGACGATTACCGGCGCTTCGTCCTCGCAGGCCCCGAGCGCGAGGCCGAGAAGGGCGCGACCGAGGCGGCGGGTGGCGTGAAGGCTCTCGAGCGCCGCTCGAATGCCGACCGGCGCGTGGCCCTGGCGCCCCTGCGAAAAAAACTCGAGGGCGTCGAGGCGCGGATGAAGAAGCTCACCGACGTCATGGCCAAGATCGACGCGGCTTTGGCCGACGGCACCGCGTTCCAGTCCAACGCCGCCAAGGCCGGCGAACTCGCCAAGATGCGCTCCGACGCGGCCACCGCCCTGGAGACGGCCGAGGAGGAATGGCTGGACTTGAGTGGCGAGATCGAGGGCGCGACCGCCTGACGGTGGTTGTCGCAAGATCTTCGGGCGCGCTCCCGAAACGCGACCGATAAGGCCATTGCCGATCATACCGGTGCGCGCGCGTGCCACCGGACCGCAACGTTCCCGACGCACCTGCGTTCTCCCGCACTCGCCACAAAGCCGGATGATGGAATGCCGACCCCGACCCGACCCGGCAGGCGCCACCGCCGCGCAGGCCTCGCCGCCAAGCTCGCCCTCGTGCCCGTTGCCGCGGCCGGCGCGTGGATCGCCTGGAGCCGGTTCGTCGTCGATCATCGCCAACCGCTCCATCCGGCCCTGCCGGGGCATCACGAATGCCTGGAGACGGCCGCCGGCGGCATCGGGCTCTATGGCTCGGCCGAGGCGACGGGTGTGCCGCTCCTCCTGATCCACTCGGTGAACGCGGCCGCCAACGCCTACGAGGTTCGCCCGCTCTACCGGCATTACGCCGGGAGCCGCCCGGTCTACGCCCTCGACCTGCCGGGCTTCGGTTTTTCCGAACGCAGCGACCGGATCTACACACCGCGGTTGATGACGGATGCGCTCCACGCCGTCGTCGCCGAGATCCGGCGCCGGCATGGCAACGCGCGGATCGATGCGGTCGCACTCTCGCTCTCCACCGAGTTCCTGGCGCAGGCCGCCCTTGACCGCCCGGAGGATTATCGCAGCCTCGGGCTGATCAGCCCGACGGGCCTCGACGCCCGGTTCGAGCGCCGCGGCGCGCAGGGCAGCGACCGGGCGCGCGCGATCATCGCCTTCCCGCTCTGGGGGCGCCCGCTCTACGACCTTCTGGTCACCCGCCCGAGCATGCGTTTCTTCCTGGAGAAGACCTGGGGCTCGAAGGTCATCGACGAGGGCCTGTTCGAATACGATCAGGCCACGACCCATCGTCCGGGGGCGGAATACGCGCCGTTCTCGTTCCTGGCGGGCCACCTCTTCGCCACCGATATCGGGGCGCTCTATCCCCGGCTCACCTTGCCGGTGTGGATGATCCACGGGGAGCGCGGCGACTTCGTCGATTATCGCCATGCCGACCGCTTTCGCGATGCGCCGAACTGGACCATCGAGGAACTGCCGACCGGGGCCTTCCCGCATTTCGAGGATCTGCCGGCGGTGACGCGCCGCTACGATGCGTTCCTCACCACCCTCGCCGAATGACGCTGGGGCACAGGCAGGGGCTGGTCGGCTGCGAAGGGGCGGGCTAGGTCCGGTGTACCCCGCCATTCCTCGCCCCGGTAAGCCGATGCCCGACCTGACCCTCACCGCCGCCCAGACCATCGTCGCCACCGCCCTGGAGACCGCCCGCGCCCACACGCTGAAGCCGTTGGCGGTCGTCGTCTACGATGCGCGCGGGGCGCTCAAGGCGATGGGCGCCGAGGACGGCACCTCTCTGCGCCGGGCCGAGGTCGCCATGGGCAAGGCCAATGGCTGTCTGGCGCTCGGCCTCGGCGGACGCGCCATCGCCAAGCGCGCCGAGGAGCAGGCCTATTTCATCGCCGCGGTGAGCCATCTCGTCGGTCCGGCCGCGCTGGTGCCGGTGCCGGGCGGCGTGCTGATCAAGAGTGGCGATGCCGTGATCGGCGCCGTGGGCATTTCCGGCGACACCTCGGACAACGACGAGCTGTGCGCGCTCGCCGGCATCGCGGCGGCGGGTTTCACCGCCCAGACCGGCGCCTGAGCCCACCCTTGCGGCCCCACCGGCGCCAGTGCCTCGCGGGCGGGGTCGGCCTGATCGCGGGCGCGGCGCTCGGGGGGGCTCATGCCGCACCCGCCGGCCTCTATCGGCGCGGCAACGACGCCGACCCCGAGACCCTCGATCCGCATAAATCCTCGACGGTGGCCGAGGCGCATATCCTGCGCGACCTCTACGAGGGGCTGCTCACCTACGACAATCACGGCGCGATCATTCCGGGCGCCGCCGAGCGCTGGACCGTCTCGGACGACGCGCTGACCTACCGCTTCACCCTGCGCGCGGACGGACGCTGGTCGAACGGCGACCCGGTCCTCGCCTCGGATTTCGTCTTCGCCCTGTCCCGCATCCTCGCCCCGGCGACGGCGGCGAAATACGCCGAAGTGCTCTATCCGCTGCGCAATGCGCGCGGCGTCAACCAGGGCGCGATGCCGGCGGAGGCTTTGGGCGTTTCGGCGCCCGATGCCCGAACGCTGATGATCGTCCTGGAGCAGCCGACCCCCTACCTCCTCGAACTCCTGACCCACCAGACCTCCCTGCCGGTGCATCCGGCCTCCGTGGCCCGCTACGGCGATGGGTTCACGCGGGCCGGCAACCTCGTCTCGAACGGGGCCTACGCGCTCGCCGACATGGTGCCCAACGACCGCATCACCCTGACCCGCAATCCGTATTTCCATGCCGCTGGCAGCGTGGCGATCCCCACCGTCGCCTTCCTGCCGACGCCGGATCTGGCGAGCGCGGTGCGGCGCTATGCCGGCGGCGAGATCGATTCCCTGGCCGACCTGCCCGGCGACCAGATGGCCTCGCTCAGGCGCCGTTTCGGCGCGCAGGTCGTGCTCGGCCCGGCCCTGGGCCTCTACGCCCTGGCGGTGAACACCCGCAAACCGCCCTTCGACGACGGGCGCGTGCGCCGCGCCCTCTCGCTGGTCATCGACCGCGAGTTCCTGTGCCAGCGGCTCTGGGGCGAGACCATGAATCCGGCCTATTCGCTGTGTCCGCCCGGCCTCGACCACTATCGCGATCCGCCGGAACTCGCCGGCCGCGACACCCTGCCGATCGATCGCGAGGACGAGGCCCGCACCCTCCTGGCCGCCGCCGGGTTCGGGCCCGACAGGCCCTTGGCCGTGGAATACCGCTTCAACATCTCCGACAACAACCGCAACACGGCCCTGGCCATCGCCGAGATGTGGCGCGGCATCGGTATCGAGACCCGCCTCGTCTACACCGATGCGAAGACCCACTTCGCTTACCTGCGCGACGGGGGCGATTTCGATGTGGCGCGGATGTCCTGGATCGCGGATTATTCCGACCCGCAGAACTTCCTGTTCCTGCTGGAGACCGGCAATGACGGTCTCAATCCGGGGCACTATGCCAACCCCGCCTATGACGCCCTGATGCGCGAAGCCGCAGCCGAGCGCGACGTCCACCGGCGCGCCGACCTGCTGTTCCGGGCCGAGACGATGATCGTGACCGAGCTCCCCTGGATTCCGGTGATGCACACCCGCTCCAAGGCTCTGATCGCGCCGCGGCTCACCGGCTACCATCCCAACCTGCGCAACGTCGCGCCGACGCGCTTCCTCAGGCTGGCGCCGTGACCGGCTTCGTCCTGCGCCGCCTGTTGCAGGCGATCCCGACCCTGCTCGCGGTGGTGACGGCCAGCTTCTTCCTGATCCGGCTGGCGCCGGGCGGTCCGTTCGATCTGGAGCGCCCGCTGCCTCCGGCCGCCATGGCCAACCTCGCCCGCGTCTACGGGCTCGATCAGCCGCTCTGGGTGCAATACCTCCGCTATCTCGGCTCTGTGCTGCGCGGCGATCTCGGACCCTCGTTCTCGTTCCGCGACCTGACGGTGGCGGAGCTGTTCGCCCGCGGTCTGCCCGTGTCGATGACGCTCGGCGCCCTGGCGTTGAGTCTGGCGTTGATTCTCGGCATCGGCCTCGGCACGTGGGCGGCGTTCCGGCGCGGACGCGCGATCGACCGGCTGATCGGACTCATGGCCGCGTCGAGCCTGGCGCTGCCGACCTTCGTCGTCGCGCCTCTCCTCCAGATCGTCTTCGGGCTGACCCTGCATTGGCTGCCGGTGGGAAGCTGGGAGGGCGGCGCGCCGAGCCACCTCGTGCTGCCGGTGCTCACCCTCGCCCTGCCGCAGATCGGGGCGCTGGCCCGGCTGACCCGCGCCTCCTTGAGCGAGGTGTTGAGCGCGCAGTACATCCGCACCGAGCGGGCCATGGGCCTGCCGCCCGGTCGGATCGTCCGTCACGCCTTGCGCGGCGCGCTGCTCCCCGTGGTCGCGATCCTCGGACCCACGGCGGCCGCCCTTCTCACCGGTTCGGTGGTGGTCGAGACCATCTTCGGCCTGCCCGGCATCGGCCGCTATTTCGTCGATGGTGCGCTCAACCGCGACTACACGCTGGTGATGGGTACGGTGGTTCTGGTGGCGGTGTTCGTGATCCTGCTCAACCTCGCATCGGACGTCCTCTCCGGCCTGATCGATCCGCGCCTGCGGCTCGCCCGGTGAGCCGGGCCTGGGGCCGGCTCGCGCGCAATCGCGGCGCGCTGGCGGCCCTCGGGCTGCTCGGCGCGATCACCCTCGCCTGCCTCGTCGGGCCGCTTCTCACCGGCCACCAGCCGGGACGGATCTACGCCGACCTCGTGCAGACGCCGCCCGGTCTTGGCGCTCATCCGCTCTCCGAGGCCGTGAGGCCGGCCCTGGAGCGCCTCGCCTTCCGCATGCGGGCGACGGTGCGAGAGAGCGTCGTCCGTGACGGGATCATGCGTCTCATCCTGGACTCGTCCAGGCCGATCGACGAACGCAGCTTGAGCTACCTGCCGCGCTCCGACCTGTTCGGCCCGCCGAAAGTCTTGGAGCGGAGCGAGGACGGGCGCAGCCTCGTGGTCGAGGCTCCGGTGCGGCGGCTGTATTTCCTCCTCGGCACCGACGCGCTCGGGCGCGACCTCCTCACGCGAATCCTCGTCGCCGGCCGGGTCTCCCTGCTGATCGGACTGGTCGCCACGGCGGTGGCGCTCGTCATCGGCGTCGCCTACGGGGCGGTGGCGGGCTACCTCGGCGGCCGGGCCGACGCGGTGATGATGCGCTGCGTCGACATCCTCTACGCGCTGCCGTTCGTGTTCTTCGTGATCATGCTGCTGGTGTTCTTCCGGGCCGGGCTCGGATTGATCCTCGTCGCCATCGCCGCCGTCGAGTGGCTCGACATGGCCCGCATCGTCCGCGCCCAGACCCTGTCCCTGCGCCGGCGCGATTTCGTCCGCGCCGCCGAGGCGCTCGGGCTGTCCACGGTGGCGATCCTGTCCCGGCACGTCATTCCCAACACCCTCGGCCCCGTGGCCGTGGCGGCGACGCTGCTGGTGCCCCGCGTGATCCTGCTGGAGAGCTTCCTGTCGTTCCTCGGCCTCGGCGTGCAGGAGCCGCAGACGAGCTGGGGCGCGCTGATCGCGGAGGGCGCGCGCGCCATCGAATCGGCGCCGTGGCTGCTCGCCGGTCCGGCGGCCTTCCTGGTCGCCACCCTGATCGCCCTCAACCTGCTCGGCGACGGCCTTGCCGACGCCCTCGATCCGCGGCTGGCCGAGAGAACCTGAGCGTCAGCGGCTGCCGACGAGGCCGGGATACACCATCCGTACGGCGCGCCGGGCCTCGGGAATCTCCGAGGCCGGCGAAGTCCTAACGGGGCTCGGACTCGTCGCGCCGGTGGTGAGCACGTCGGTGGAGCGCAGACGCCACCATTCCATCCCGCTGGGCGCGGGGCGATCGGGCTCGGCGGCGAGCGTCGGATGCGCCCCCGACAGGATGGCGAATGCGGCGAGACTGGCGGACAGGAGGGACGGTTTCATCGCAGAGGCATCCGGGCGAGCCCCTCCATCAAACACGCGGTGATGAAAGCTTGGCGGAACCGAGCGGACGACGTGACGATTGCCAACAACTGTTCCGAGGCACGGTTAACGAGGCGTCGATGGCGACCAGGGCTGAAACGATGTCGAGCGGAGCTGCGCCCGAGCGCGTAGCGATGGGCACGGTGATCGATACCGACATCGCCGCCCGGCTCGACCGGTTGCCCTGGGGGCGCTTCCACGTCCTCGTCATCGTCGCCCTGGGGATCACCTGGGTGCTCGACGGGCTGGAAGTGACCCTGGCCGGCTCCCTGGTCGGCGCCCTGCGCGAGGCGCCGATGAGCTTTTCGGAATTCGACGTGGGTCTGGCCGCGAGTTCCTACCTCGTCGGCGCGGTGACCGGGGCGCTCGGCTTCGGCTGGCTCACCGACCGCATCGGGCGCAAGAAACTCTTCTTCATCACCCTGGCGCTCTACCTCGTCGCCACCGCGGCCACCGGCCTGTCCTGGAACATCTGGAGCTTCTGTCTCTTCCGGTTCTTCACCGGGGCCGGTATCGGCGGCGAGTACACCGCCATCAACTCGACGATCCAGGAGCTTGTCCCCGCCCGCGTGCGCGGCTGGACCGATCTCGTCATCAACGGGTCGTTCTGGATCGGTGCGGCGCTCGGCTCCTTCCTCTCCATCGTGGTGTTGCGCCCCGGCATGATCGACCCGGCCTGGGGCTGGCGCATCGCCTTCTTCGTCGGCGGCGGCATCGGCCTCGTGATCCTGCTGCTGCGCACCTGGATTCCGGAGAGTCCGCGCTGGCTCGCCACCCACGGCTACGTCGCCGAGGCGGACCGGGTGGTGACGGGAATCGAGAAGCGCTTCACCGACGAGGGCATCACCCTGCCGCCGGTGGACGAGAACCGGCGCATGAAGCTCATCACCCGGAGCCACACCCCTTTGAAGGAGGTGTTCGGCACGATGCTGGTCGGGTACCGCAAGCAGACCTTGGTCGGCCTCGCGCTGATGGTGGCGCAGGCGTTCTTCTACAACGCGCTGTTCTTCACCTACGCCCTGGTGCTGCAGCGGTTCTATCAGGTCCCGAGCGACCATGTCGGTTGGTACTTGCTGCCGTTCGCGCTCGGCTCCTTCCTCGGGCCGCTGCTGCTCGGGCGCCTGTTCGACACGATCGGGCGTCGCCAGATGATCGCCTTCACGTACGGGATCTCCGCCGTCCTGCTCACCATCACCGGCTACCTGTTCAAGATCGAGGTGTTCGGCCCGGTCGGCCAGACGGCGGCCTGGATGGTGGTGTTCTTCTTCGCTTCGGCTGCTGCGAGTGCGGCGTATCTTACCGTGGCCGAGACCTTCCCGCTGGAGATCAGGGCGCTCGCCATCGCGGTGTTCTACGCGCTCGGCACCGGCATCGGCGGCGTCTCCGGTCCGCTCCTGTTCGGCGCCCTGGTGGAGACCGGATCGCGCGACAACGTGCTGATCGGCTACGGGATCGGCGCCGTCCTGATGCTGGTGGCGGCCATCGTCGGCGGCATCTGGGGCACGGCCGCCGAGGGCAGGTCGCTGGAGGACGTGTCGAAGCCGCTGGCGGCGGCGTGACCGGATCTGGATTGTCGGCTTTTGCTAGCTAATCATGGCAGCATGAACAGCCGGCATGTCAGGCCGCTGAAGGCGGTCTTCACCGATCCGGTGCCGGCATCCATCGAGTGGGCCGCGATCGAGGGGCTTCTCCTCGCCGTGGGCTGCCGGCTGGTGTAGGGCGCGGGGTCCCGCGTCCGTTTCGAATGCCGTGGCGTCGTCGCTTCGTTCCACAGGCCCCATCCGGCAAAGGAAGCCAAGCGTGATCAGGTGGAGGACGCACGCGACTTCCTGGTGAAGACCGGGGTCTGACCATGAATGTGATGAGGTACAACGGGCTCCGGGCCCACGCGGAATTCGACGCGGAAGACGGCCTCTTCGTTGGGCGTCTCGCGGGGATCAACGACGTCGTCGGTTTCCACGCCGATTCCGTTGCCGGGCTGACGGCTGCGTTTCATGAGGCCGTGGATGACTACCTCGTCACCTGCGAGCGTTTGGGAAAGGCGGCCGAGAAGCCCTATTCCGGACGGATGTTGTTCCGGGTCGCCCCGGAGGTTCACGCGCAGGCCGCGCTGGCGGCACGGCTTTCGGGCAAGAGCCTCAATTACTGGGGTGAGGAGGCTTTGCGCGCTCCAGCCAAGTCGGCCATTCCGGCTCAAGACACCTGATGATGAGCGGTTGAGAGCCGCCTGAGCGCTCAGAACCGCTCCAACCATGGCCGAAGCGCGACTTCGGAGGTCCAGGCGCACCGCTCCTGCCGCAGAACGTCGCGATAGGCTTTCGCGATGACGTCCGGGTCGAGGGTGCTGTCGGGTGCATCCACCGGGTCGGGGCGCGTGGCGCTGCGGATGATCCCATCGATGACGAAATGCGCCACGTGGATGCCCTTGGGCTGGAGCTCGCGGGACAGGCTCTGGGCGAGGCCGCGCAGGGCGAACTTGCCCATGGCGAAGGGGGCGGAGCCGGCATGGCCCTTCAGGCTGGCCGAGGCCCCGGTGAACAGGATCGCCCCGTGGCGGGCCGGCAGCATGCGCCGGGCCGCCGCCTGCGCCACCAGGAAACCGCCATGGGCGCTCACCATCAGGGATTGCGCCACCCGATCCGGGTCGAGATCGGCGATGGCGCCGCGGAGCCGCCCGCTGGCGTTGTAGATCACCACGTCGGGAGCCCCGCCGAGGGCCGGCGCGATCCGGGCGAACAGGGCTTCGACCTCGCTGGCCTGCGTCGCGTCGCAGGCATGGACAATGGCCCCGGTCTCACGGGCGAGGGCATCGAGCTTCTCGGTGTCGCGGGCGGCCAGCCCGACGCGCAAGCCGTCACTGGCGAACAATCGGGCGAGGGAGGCGCTCAGACCCGAGCCCGCACCGACGATGAGGACGCGTTCGTAGGGGCGCATGGCAGGTCTCCGTGCGTGGTGGCTCACTCGGGCGACAGTTTCGGCCGGAGCATCGATTCGGCCTCCGCTCAATCCTGACGCCGGCCGCGAAAGAAGTCGCGCAGCAATTCGGCGGCGTCCGCCTCGCGAAAACCGCCATAGACCTCCGGCGCATGGTGGCAGGTCGGCTGGTTGAAGACCCGCGGGCCGTGTTCGACGCCGCCACCCTTCGGGTCGTAGGCCGAGAAGTAGAGCCGGCGGATGCGCGCGAAGGAGATCGCGCCGGCGCACATCGGACAGGGCTCCAGCGTCACGTAGAGGTCGCACCCGATCAGGCGCTCGTCTGCGATCCGGGCGCAGGCGGCCCGGATCGCCAGGATCTCCGCGTGCGCCGTCGGGTCGTGCAGGGCACGCGGACGATTGTGCGCGATGGCGAGCACCACGCCGTCGCGCACCACCACGGCACCCACCGGCACCTCCCCCTCCCCGGCCGCCCGGCGCGCCGCATCGAAGGCGAGGCTCAGGGGATCGCCGGCGGAGGTCGCGGAACCGTGTGGTGAGACATTATGGATCGGCGGACGCATCCGCGTAGTCCTAACCGTTTGTCACCGCGTCGAAAACCGCCGAGGTCGCTCTATCGGGCGCTCTTCCGGGCTGTTCAGGGCCGGAACATCAGGCCGGGGTGGCCGTTTCTCCTCCGACGCGGCAATGCCGCCAGATCAATGCGAGGAGCACACGATGAGCAGCACCACCGACAAGATCAAGGGTGTCGCCAACGAGGCCGTCGGTAACATCAAGCAGGGCATTGGCAACGTCACCGACAACGACAAGCTGAAGGCCGAAGGCAAGGCCCAGGAGCTGAAGGGCGAGACCCAGAAGACCGTCGGTGACGCCAAGGACGGCGTCAAGCACGCTGCCGATACGGTGAAGAGCAAGCTCTGATCGTTTAGTTTCAACGCGACGCCCGAACCGGGGCGTCGCGGATCGGTGAGAATGAAAAGGCAGCCTCGGGCTGCCTTTTTGCGTTGGCAGCCATGCGGTGTCGCCGGGTTGCCCGGAGACGGGATATCTCGCAACGGCGCGTCGCCTCTGTTATGGGGCTGGGATGAGCGACATCAACGACGACAACGCGGGCGGGTCCGAGGACGTGCCCGTGACCCAGCCCGTATCGACGCAGGCCGACGCGCCTGACGCCCTTTGGGCTCCCGCAACCGATGCCGGCGTGCCGGGCAAGTCCGCCGAGGAGCAGCCGAAGGTGCGCCGCGCCGCGCCGGTCGCGCGTGGCGGCGACGCCCCCTTGCGCCGCAAGCCCGCGCCGAGTCCCGCTCCGGCCGCCAAGCCGGCGGATGCCGATACCGACCCGGCGGCGCCCGAGGGCGACCGGATCGCCAAGGCGGTGGCGCGAGCCGGCATCGCCTCGCGTCGCGATGTCGAGGCGATGATCGAACAGGGGCGCATCACCCTCAACGGCAAGGTGCTGACCTCGCCGGCGGTGAACGTCACCGCCGAGGACGAGATCACCGTCGACGGCGAGCCGTTGCCGGTACGCGAGCGGACCCGCCTCTGGCTGTTCCACAAGCCGCGCGGCCTCGTCACCACGGCGCGCGACCCGGAAGGGCGCCAGACCGTGTTCGAATCGCTGCCCGAGGATCTGCCCCGGGTGGTGGCCATCGGCCGCCTCGACATCAACACCGAGGGCCTGCTGCTGCTGACCAACGATGGCGGTCTCGCCAAGGTCATCGCGCATCCCGATACCGGCTGGTTGCGGCGCTACCGCGTGCGCGCCCATGGCGATACCAGCCAGGCCGAACTCGACAAGTTGCGCAAGGGCGTCACCATCGACGGGATGGATTACGGCCCTGTCGACGCAGTGCTCGACCGCGCGTCCGGCGACAACCTGTGGCTGACGCTGGGCCTGCGCGAGGGCAAGAACCGCGAGGTCAAGCGCATCCTCGAGCATCTCGGGCTCGCGGTGAACCGGCTGATCCGGCTGTCCTTCGGGCCGTTCCAGCTCGGAGACCTCGAAGTCGGGCTGGTGGAGGAGATCCGCACCAAGGTGCTCAAGGAGCAGCTCGGAACCGCCCTGGCCTCCCAAGCCGGCGTCGATTTCGAGAGCCCGGTGCGCGAGCCCATCGCCGCGTTCGGCTCGCCCAAGCCGCAGACCAAGCAGCCGGCCCGCAGCGCCTCGGCGGCGCAGCGGCCCGAGCGGGAACGCCGCGCTTATGACGACGAGGCGCCACGCCCCGCGCGCGGCTCCTATGATCGCGGCGGCGATCGGCCGATGCAGAAGCCCACGGTTCCGGCCCGCGTCCCCACCGGCGGCAACAGCGCCGGTCCGCGTCGCTCGGTCTGGCGCGCCGAAGAGGCCGCGCCGCAGGACGACACCCTGCGCCGGGTCAAGATTCCGCGCCGCGGCGCCGACCCGAAAGCCGAGCGCGAGGCGGCCGCCACCCGCGGCCGCGAGCGCGTCGGCGCGATCAACACCGGCGACCGCCGGGTGCTGGTGGAGCGCCTGAAGGCGAGCCCGCAGGAGCCGGCTCCCGAGCCGCACCGGCGCGATCGGGCCTTCCGGCGTGACGACGAGGGCGCCGACAGCCGCCCGCAGCGCCCGCGTCCCGAGGCGGATGCGTCCGAGCGTCCCGTCCGCACGGTCCGCCAGTCGGATGCCCGCGCCGCGCGCCAGAGCGAGGATCGTCCCCCGCGCCGGTTCGACGGCGACGCCCGGCCTCCGCGCCGGGACGATGCCCCGCGCGGCAATTTTCGTCAGGACGGTGCCGAGCGGCGTGGTCCCCCGCGCGGTGGCGACGAGCGTCCGCGTGTGTTCAATGCGGGGCCGAGCCGTGACGGCGGCGGTTTCAAGGACAGGGCCGAGCGCCCGGCCTTCAATCGCGGCGAGCCCCGCGGCGACAAGCCCGCCGGCTTCAGAGGCGACAAGCCCGCCGGCTTCAGAGGCGACAAGCCTGCCGGTTTCCGTGCCGACAAGCCTAGCGGCTTTAGAGGTGACAAGCCTGCCGGCTTCCGCGCCGACAAGCCTGCCGGCTTCCGAGGTGACAAGCCCGCTGGCTTCCGCGGCGACAAGCCGTCCGGTTTCCGGGGCGGCGAGCGTCCCGGCGGTGACCGAGGCGGGTTCAAGCCCGGCGGGTCGCGCTTCGGCAGCGATACGATCGGCGGCGAGCGGGCCGGTGGCGGTGAACGCACCGGTGGTGAACGCGCCGGAGCGGAGCGCGGTGGGTTCAAGGCTGGCGCGAAGCCGGGTGGGTTCGGCCGGCCCGGCGGCAAGCCGGGCGGCTTCGGCAAGCCCGGCGGCTTTGGCAAACCCGGCGGGTTCGGCCATCGCAGCGGTGGCGCCGGCGGCAAGCCCGGCGGCGGTGCAAGTCGGCCGCCTGGCGGCGGTGCAAGTCGGCCGCCCGGCGGCGGTGCAGGCCGGCCGCCCCGCGGCGGCAGCCGGTGAGGATCGTCGGCGGCGACTACTCCGGTCGCCGCCTCGCCACACCGAAGACCGACGCGATCCGCCCGACTTCGGACCGGTTGCGCGAGGCGCTCTTCAACGTGCTCGCCCACGCCTATGACGATGCGGTGGCGCAGGCGCGGGTGATCGACCTGTTCGCCGGCACCGGGGCGCTCAGCTTCGAGGCCCTGTCGCGCGGAGCGGCCTATGCGCTCCTCGTCGACGAGGGGGCGGAGGCGCGCGGGCTGATCCGCGAAAACATCGAGGCCTTCGGCTGCGAGGGCAAGACGCGCCTGTTCCGCCGTGACGCCACCAAGCTCGGCCCGGTGGGCACCAGCGGCACCTTCACGCTGGTGTTCTGCGACCCGCCCTATGGCCGGGACCTCGCGCCGGCCGCCCTCAAGAGTGCGGCCGAAGGGGGCTGGCTCGCCCCCGATGCACTCGCGGTGGTGGAGGAGGCGGCCAACGTCCAGGTCGTCCCGCCGCCGGGGTTCTCGGAGCGGGAGCGCCGGGTCTACGGCGACACGGCGGTGGCGTTCTTCCGCTTCACCGGCTGACCGGACCGGATCTACTGTCGTGACCGAAAAAGAGCGAAGCGATTTTCCGCTCTGAGGTCCGGATAAGACCGAAGTCGTTTCCCGGATAACAGCGATCCGAAACGCCGTTTTCCGGGATAACGGCGAAGCCTCGAAAATCCCGCTCGTCATGAGGCTTCTTCCGACGCCCCCCGCGCCCTGCGCAAAAATCAGTGTCCCGAATAACATCGAAGCGATGCCTGCAGGGGCACCGAATAAGAGCGAAGCGAATTCGGTTGGCTTCCAGGCCAAGGGCGAGCCGATGACATGGCCCTCGTCAGCCTGCCCCCGACCGGCATTCCTGCGCGATCAGGCCATGGCGAGCCGACGGGCGGAACGCTCGAACTTGGTGAAGAGGGGCTGCGCTTGGGGGATGACCGTGACGACAGATCCGGGAGAAGGTCCGTCGCCAAAGGGCTGGTCATTTGCGGGTGGCTTCTTCCCCGGGTTCCGCTGGCATACCCGGCCAACCACCGACCCACCGCCCGAACACAACAGCGCCCAAGGCCGGACGCCGGGGCCTTCCCCGCCTGCGTCCTGATCAAGGTCGAAGCGATCTTCGCTGGGCGCACAGGATAACGGCGAAGCGATCTTCGATGAGCTTACCCGATAAGATCGAACGGCCGGGCGGGAAACGCCTCAGCCGCCGAGCGCCTCGCTTCGCCTCCAGACGAAGCGGTTGCCGTTGTGCAGGGCTGCCGCCGGTAGGATGCCCTTGGAGGCGAGATGAGGCTTCACCGCCCTGGAGCTGATCTTCAGTGCTCGGGCAACTTCGGCCGTGCTGGCGTAGGTATCGTTGAAGTCCCGCACGTGGCGCTTGGTGATGCACCGCTTCCCAGTCGCCCCCTCCCCCAGGAGGCCGGCCGCGACCAGCCAAGTGACGTTCGGTGCCGGCATCCCGATCAGCGGAGCCACCTCGCGGTAGGCGAGCGCGATATCATCGTCCCCAGCGGTGTCGTTCTCACTACCCTGAGAGGCAACGAGCGACCTGAGTTGGCTCTCGTCGACGAACAGCCTGGTGATATGCGGGTTGCCATCGGTGCTGGTTTCGAGCTCGCCCGATAGAAGGGCCAGGACGATATCGAGCCACGGCTTGTCGCCGGGAGGCAACTGATTCAACACGGAAAACATGGGCCGCATCCGGCTTCCCGGCCTTGGGGGGACCGTGTTGCCGAAGATTGCCTGCGTGAGTCCGTCGACGGAGGACTGACGATAATAAAGCGTGTGCGAACCGAGGAGGAGCGCCGGCCCGTCGGCACGCAGGATCAACCCGGCCTCCGCGAGCGTCTCAAGCGCCTCGACGGGTAGCCCTACGGCCCTGGCGACCTTCGTCGCCTCGGTCATGTCCCGCTTCACCTCGGCGACGGCCTCGATCTCCGCGCGGTCATAGAGTGTCAGGGCACGGTCCGCACCGGCATGACGGAGGGCCATCACAGCCCCCTTGGCGGCGAGCCTCGGCATCAGGGCGTGCTTCACGCCCAGGATGCGTGCCGCCTCCATCGTGTCGATGAGGTCCCCCCGGTGGCGGAAAGCACGCTTCCGAAGGTTGGGCGCCTGATCGTCGGCCGTACGTCTCATGTCCTCGGCGATCGCCTCCCGGACGGCCCTGCGGGCATCCGGCGACAGGGAGCGCTCCCAGGAAGCGTTCCTGAGATGGCCGATTTCCTTGAACATGCCGAGGAGGACCGGGCGCTCGGACGCCTTGAGTCGTGCCGTCTCGCATAGCTTGCCGATCCCCTCCTGCCACTCCATGAGGGTCCGCCCCAGCACCGACAACAAGCGCGGAGTGAGGAACTCGCAATCCTTGGGACCCCGCATCGGCATGATGCTGACGGGGTGGTAGTCGGACGGGGTGGTGAGGCATCTGCCGAGGACGATGGCGATCTCGAACAGGTCCCCGGCCGCGAAGGAGCTCAGCGCCGGGTCGACGTTCCTGAGTGCCTTCTCCCGTAGATCGACACTGGGGTTGACCAGATCGGTCAAGAACCTGAGGGCCGCCTCATCCTCGACCTCGACCTTCGGCTGAGGGTGATCCCGTAGGTCGGTGGTCGGGTTGTCGTCCTCATCCAGGCATCTGTCGCAGTAGCAGACACCTCGCGTGGCGAACCACTCCAGTTGAAGGTCACAGACGGGACACCGGTCGATCAGCGTCTCCCACGTCTCCGGGCAAAACGAGAACGTCGCCAGGTCGTGAACTGAGCGGTGGTGGGCGGAAAGGCGGAGCGCGAGCGGCGAGACCCGTCTGTACTGCTTCTGCCGATATTGGCTACGCAGGCTCACCCCGTAAAAATCGATGAACTCACCCTCGCGTTCGGGCATGGCGACAACTGGGTGGACCCGCGAGACAACCGCTTCCGCCGGAACCTTCAGGACATAGGCGAGCCTTTCCGCCTCGCCGAGCGTCAGGGTCGAGGTCACGCTCGATGCGACCCCGCCCTCCACCTCTGCAAGCCGGATCAGGGTCAGCAGTGAGGGGTACAGGTTGCGTGCCGCCGTTCGGGCGATCAAACCGAGCAAACTCTCGCCCGGGATCGGAGGCGGGTCCGCACGGAACATGACCGTCGGCTGACGTCTCCCTCGTGCATTGCGGCCGGTCATCGACTTCCCCGCGGCATCGGATCTCGTCCGCGCGTCGGGCTCACGTCGCCTTCCCCCTTTCCTGGATCGTCCTCACACCGTGCCGAAAGGCGTTATGGGTCGTCTTGTTCAAGGGAATGGCCCATTCCTCGACGGCCTTATCGAGATCCTCGCGCTCGATGCAGTCCGCTTCCCTCTCGATGGCAAAGACCGTCGCAACCTCGAAAACATTCGAGGCAGTCCCGATCACACCTTCACTGACATCATACATGCAGGCAGGGATGTCCCCGGTAAGAAGCCCTGACTTCCGGGAGAAAATACCGTGCTCCACAAGCTTCGTATCAAAACCGATGCAATGATCACGGAACTCGTTTCGCTCGATGGCCAAATTCCAACTCAGCGGCTTGATGAAAATTGGAGCGTAGACCCGTTCCGAGAATTGGTTGTTATGGGTCAAGAGAGGCGCTGCATCCTCGGTGCCGATAAAAATCAGTGGGCAGGCTCCCCTGATGAGCATCCGCTTGATCGTCTCGGTTACGCTCCACGCCGTTCCACCACCCGGATCCTTGTTAATGAGATGATGAAACTCATCCAGCACGAGGACATCGGTCCGCGCTAGTTCCATGGCGTTGCTTGCGCGCTTTAGCAGGCTCCTCGCGATACCCTTCTCGAACTCGGGATCTTCATATTCTTCAAGAATGTCCTGACCGAGAGACTTCGTGTTCGATTGCGAAGATAGGGTAACATGGACGACCGGTCGCACCTCGTCATCGAGAATCTCGTTTTCCATCATGGTTTCGACGTACGTTTGCACGCAGGTGCTCTTCCCGGAGCCGGATGGACCGATGATGGCGAGATACTTCTGGGGGATGCGCTTGCCACGCATGCCCTTCTTTTCCCAGGCTTCCCGAGAGAGCTTGCCAACCTTCCGCATGATTTCGATCTCCCGCGTGATACGCTGAACGCGCGAGTTCGGTAGCCTGAACAACCGAAATTCATGCTTGGCGTGGGCGATATGATCGATCATCGTCATGGCATGGCTC
Organism: Methylobacterium sp. BTF04; assembly: GCF_010692745.1. Taxonomy (GTDB): domain Bacteria; phylum Pseudomonadota; class Alphaproteobacteria; order Rhizobiales; family Beijerinckiaceae; genus Methylobacterium. Next base: position 1,739 of record NZ_JAAHTB010000039.1, on the reverse strand, counting down.
CGTCACTTACTGCGCTTGAGCTCTTGCATCCGGCGCTCGTAATCGGCGGCGTAGGCATCGGCGTCTTCCAGGTCGAAGCTCGCGTCCATCGCCGACGCAGCCTTTTTCCCAGCGGGAGTGGCGGATGATGACTGAGAGTCTCTTTCAGCCTTCTTTCTTGCCCGGGTCTCCGCTGCCGTACGCTCTGCCTTCTTGCCGCCGCGACGAGGCCCCTTCTCCGGAATGCCGTCTCCCTCGCGGGCGTGCGCCGGAAGGGTCACCGGAACATCGGACGGGCGCGCCGCGAGAACACCCGGCACCACGGTGCCGTGCACCACCAGGTTTCCCGTCAGTGCGGGCTTCGGCGGTTCGAGCAACCTGCGCTTGCGGCGCATGGCGGCGAACTTGGCCTTGGGGGCGGAGTTGTCGATGACGATGCGAAGGCGATTGCGCGCATCCCAGCGTTCGTCATCGGTCGAGAACGGGAGTCCCTCGGCATTTGCCCACTCCTTGACGCGCTCGTGATGCCAGGTGCCGAGCCCGCCCCGGGTGTACCGGGCGTCGAGGTTGGGTAGGATCTCGTATCCCTTCGTGGGCTTGGCCTCGTCGTTCCACACCGAGATCTGGCTGATGTCCGCGGGGTTGTACTTGATCTTGACTAGGGCCGTGGCGCTGCCCTTTCGACGGCCCCGCTTCGCGGTACGGTGGGCAAGGTCGTTCAGCAGCTTCGAGGTCACGACCGGGTCGTGGAAGCGCATTCCCTTGAAGCGGATGCCTTCGCGCGTCAGTAGGGCTGTATCCGTCGTCCCGAAGGCCGACGCCAGGAAATTGACGTCGTCGATGATCTCGCGCCGCTTGGCGAGACCCCGCCGCCATAGGGTTTCCGGTGCGGCCTGGATGCCTGCGTGTTCCTCGTACTGGTAGCTGTCGCGGATGGTCTGGTGGATCAGCCCCTCCAGCTGCGAACGGGTCGTCGTGGCATCCTTGGACGGGTCGAGGCCCATCTGCTTCATCAGGTTCGGCGGCAGCGGCACGCCCCCGGCTAGCTTGTGGAACAGCTTCTTGTTGAAGGTCCCGAACAGGCGCTCGACCGGCGCCTTGTACTCCGGGTTCTTGACCGGCGCCCACAGGACGTTGATGCCGGCGTCCTCGCAGGCATCCTGGAACGACACGCCGACTTGCTCCAAGGCATTGTCGACGATGATCGTGTCCGGCTTTCCATGCTTGTCGGCCCACAGGTCCGCGAACTCCGGAAACGCCGCGGCCAGGGCGAGCTTCGGCGTCGTCAGAAGCTGCACGCAGCTCATGATCGTGTAGATCGATGGCGGCTCGTAGGTCAGCACCGCAGCAAGGATCGTTCGCGAGTAGAGGTCCATCGCGAACGTCAGGGTCGGGCGGCCGGCCGGGATCATGTCGTCGCGATAGTCGTCGAGCACACACCAGCCGTCCACGACGGTGGAGTCGATCAGGACGTAATCGAGGATTGAACCGCCCCGGGTTTCCCGGAGGCTCCAACTCCTGAGAGGATGGAGCCATGACGAAGCGAACCCCACCGTATTCTCCTGAGGTCCGTGCCCGCGCGGTGCGGATGGTCGTGGACCACCAAAGCGAGCATGCCTCGCAATGGGCGGCAATCAGCTCGATCGCGGCCAAGATCGGCTGCTCGGGCGAGACGCTCCGGAACTGGATCCGTCAGTCCGAGCGAGACAAGGGTCTGCGGGGCGGCCCGAGCACGGACGAACGCGAGCGGATCAAGGCAC